>JACPPG010000023.1 GCA_016191115.1 Planctomycetia bacterium
CCCCCAGCGCGAAAGCCGCACCCAAGCGGCCTCCCACTCCCGGCCTCGCCGCCAAGCACCACAAAAGGCCCACTCCCCCCCGCGCAAAACCCCGCTCCGGGGCTCCGCCCCTACAATCGGCATTCCCCGCCCAAAACTTGCCAATTGCGCACCGCGAACATGCCTGCACGCTGCAACGAATTTGCACCCCAAGATGAGATTTCCATTTGGGCGGCTTTTCATCGTTAAACTGTTTGACAGCATTTTTTGCGATGGATATCGTGGCAATTGGACACGCTCGCCGGCCCACAGCCACTTCAGTCCGTCGTTCGAGGACGCTCGGCGCCGATTCCGCGGCGTCGCTGGGGAAAGCGCAGCAGTATCCAAGGCGTTGGCGCGGCCGCTGTTCGGCGCTGCGAGGGTACTTTGACAACCCGGGTGTGGTCGTCTAGAACGTGCGGCCGACGGCTTGTGCGGCGGACGTGGAAAACCTGTGCGAAGCGCCTGCAACCCGGCGGCGAGCGCGTCTTGATCGAGACCGGCCACGGGGTGCTAGCAGGCATGTGGCCGGTAGCTGGAATTGGCCCCACCTCCGAGACCTAAACGCAAGAAATCAAATCCAAACGATGCCCAACGAATCCTTTCTGTCGCAATTCGAGGTACCCCAAGCGCAGCGACGTCCGGTAGCGATGCTCCTCGGGCTGGCCGCGCTATTGATCCTTTTCTATTGGAACACTCTGCGAGAGGTCTCGGTTTCGTGGAACAACCCCGAGTATTCGCACGGATGGTTGGTCCCGCTTTTTGCCGCGGTGCTTTTGTGGTTGCGACGCGAACCGATCAGCGAGCCGCCGGCAGTGGAGCGGTGGTACGGCGTCGGCCTTTTGTCCTTGGGGCTGGTCATCCGCATGGCCGGGACGTATATCGGCTACCCCTATATCGACGGGATCTCTTTCCTGCCGGCGCTGTTTGGAGTGTTCTTGGTGGTCGGCGGAGCGTCGCTCTTGCGGTGGGCCGGACCGGCACTGGGATTTCTGGTCTTCATGTATCCATTGCCGGGCATCTTGTCGCGCGCCCTGCTGAATCCACTGCAAAGGGTGGCGACGGTATGCAGCACCTTTGCCCTGCAAACGTTGGGCGTGGCGTCGTACCGCAGCGGTAACATCATTCGCCTGGGCGAGATCCACAACCTGAACGTGGTGGACGCCTGCAGCGGATTGCGGATGTCGACGATCTTCCTGGCCCTGGCGGTTGCCATCACGCTGATCACGACGCGGCCGTGGTGGGAACGCGTCATTATCATTTTGAGCGCCATTCCGATCGCACTTTTAGTGAACATCATTCGTATAACCGTCACGGGCGTCCTCTACCTTACAACCACCAACGAGATCGCCGAGGTTGTGTTTCACGATCTGGCCGGCTGGATCATGATGCCCTTGGCGATGGGCTTTTTGCTGCTGGAATTGCACCTCTTGTCGCTGTTGTTCCTGGAAGACGAGGAAGAGGCTCCCATGCCGATCGGCATGGTTCCGGCGGCCGCGGGCCCACGGCTCCCTGGCCAGCGGTAGCCGCCAGCGCCAAAGGGTGAGAAAAAGAGAGAAGTCGGGTTCCGACGATGCGCAAAAGCCACGCCAGAACCGACCGCGTTTGTCATTGAAGCTTGGGCAACCTAGTTCGTCATCGGCATTTAGGACGCAAGCGCAAGCCGGTCAGGATGGCCGGCCCATGAATTGCGTCCCAGATCGCGACCACGCAGGCGGAACGGGACGGCACGGATTCCAGACGCTTCCCGCGAGCGCGAATACAACTTTGGAGAGTTCAACCGGTGGCTACGTCTCGCAACTCCGATTCGGGCATGGTCAACACGATTGCTCCGCCACCTGACGAGCGGCGCGGCGGCGAACTGGTGCCGGTGGGTGCGCAGAGCCTGGCTCCCTACACGGGGCCCATCTGGCAGGGGGGCATCGCCCCGCGGCCCGAGATGCTCTCCTCAGGCCCCGACCCCATGTCGCTTCTGCGGGCCTTCAAGCGGCGGTGGATGTTGGCCACCGGCTTGGGAATGCTCGCGGCGATGGCGGCGGCGCTGGCAGCGTGGTTTCTCGTCCCGGAGCGCGGGGAAGTGGTGGCGTACGTTCTCGTCGCGCGGCACCCCGATGCCGTCATGGACAAGGACCGCATCCCCGACGGCAACGAGTTCATCACCTTCAAGGCCACGGTCATCCAGCAGATCCGCAATAAGTCGCTGTTGATTCGCGCGCTGCGCGATCCGCAGATTTCCCAGTTGCCCATGGTCAAGGCGCAAAAGGACCAGGTGGGCTGGCTGGAAGACGAGTTGATGCTCGACTACCCCGACGACGCCGAGATCTTGCGGATTCGCATGCGGGGCGAGGACGTCGATCAGGTGGTGAAGATCGTCAACGCGGTCGTCGACGCCTTCTTCAAGGTCGTGGTGGAGGAGAAATTCCGTCTCCGCGACAAGAAGGAGAAGGATCTCGAGCAACTGCACCGCGAAAAGAACGAAGAGCTGTTTCAGAAGCGCGAGTCCGTGAAGAAGTTGGCGGAAGCCATCGGCGCGCTCGACTCGACGACCGCCGTCATGCGGCATTCCGAGTTGCAGAGCAACGTGGCCAGCAAGAGCAACGCGCTGCTTCAGGCAAAGCAGCAGAAGCTGACCGCCGAGATCGAGAAGCTCAGGCTGGAGAACGAGATCAAGCTGGCCAAGGACCCTTCCACGATTCAGGCGCTGGCCGAGGAGGAGATCAAGAAAGACGAGCAGATCAAGGACCTCGAAAAGGAGCTCGCGGATTGGGACAAGACGATCGCCATCGCCAGAAAGACGGCCAACGGGGAGTCTTCGTCGGTCAAGCGCTACAAGACGCAGCAGAAGGGCGTTGCGGAACAGTTGGAAGAGCGGCGCAGCAAGCTGCTGAAAGACTACGAGGAATTGCATTCGGGGCAGAAAGTCCGCGAGCTGGAGAGCAAGCTCGAGGTGGTGGAGGAATCCATCAGGCGGGCCGACGAGCAAATCAGCGAGCTCAAAGAGCAAATCGAGGAGGACCAGGCGCGGCTATCCCAGTTGGGCGGCGACTCCGTGCAAATCGACCACAACAAGCAGGAAATCCTCACGCTCAACCAGTTCACGAGCGAGGTGACGAAGAAGCTGGAAGAATTGCGGACCGAAAAGCGGGCCCCCTCCCGCATCCAACGCTACGGCGACGCGATCGCCCCGAACGACATGGGCTCGATGCGCAAGCTGGCGATGGTCGCCTTCAGCGGCTTTGCCGCCTTCACCCTGATTGGCTTGGCCGTGTCTTTCATCGAATTCCAGGCGCGCCGCATCAGTTCCTCGACGCAATTGATCGATGGACTGGGGATGCGCGTGGTCGGCGCGTTGCCGTCGATCGCCCGGCCGGGCCGCAAGGCGCTGGCATCGGCCAAGGGTGACTTGAACGGCGTCTTACTCGAGTCGATCGACACCGTGCGGACGAATCTGATCCACAGCTCCGCGTCGGAGTCGACGCGCGTGGTCATGGTCACAAGCGCGCTCGATCGCGAGGGAAAAACAACCGTCGCCAGTCAATTGGCGGCCAGCCTGGCGCGGTGCGGCAGGCGCACGCTGTTGGTCGACGGCGATCTCCGCCGGCCCACGGCGCACCGCCTGTTCGAGTTGCCGCTGGAGCCGGGTGTTTGCGAGGTGCTGCGCGGCGAGGCAGAGATCGACGACGTGATCCGGCCCACCCGCGTCGCCGGCTTGTGGATGATTCCGGCCGGCCAGTACGATCTGGAGAGTATCCAGGCGCTGAGCAGGCAGGGTGCGGGAGACGCCTTCGACGTGCTGCGAAACCGCTTCGATTTCGTCATCGTCGACTCGGCCCCGGTCCTGAGCATTGCCGACGCGTCGATGCTGGGTCAGCACGTCGACGCCGCCATCCTGTGCGTCATGCGCGACGTCAGCCAGGCGGCCAAGGTGTACGACGCAAGCGAGCAGCTTCGCAGCGTCGGCATTCATGTGCTTGGCGCTGTGATCAACGGGGAACGCACCGCCGCGACCTATCGCGCTTACGCGGCGAGGAGATAAGGTTCGATTGATCGCCTGGGTCCGCGGGCACCCGCCGAGCGACATATTCTCTCAGGACAATGACGATGAAACAGTATCTGGCCGCCGCCGTCGCGGGCGTGTTAATCGTGTCGACCGGGTTGGTGCACGCGTATTGGACGGGCGTGTTTGGCAGCGTCGACCATAGCGCCGTCTTGCAACAATTCGCCGACCGGCTTCAAGACGTGCCCCTGGAAGTGGGGGACTG
Source organism: Planctomycetia bacterium (assembly GCA_016191115.1). GTDB lineage: Bacteria > Planctomycetota > Planctomycetia > Pirellulales > JACPPG01 > JACPPG01. Next base: position 4,281 of record JACPPG010000023.1, read on the forward strand.
GTCCGGCGAGGATCTACAAGAGATGGACGCCCGCGAGCGCCTCGTGGCCGGCGCGACCGCCGCGCTCTCGCGACGCTACGTCAATCGGCAGACCAAGCAGGGCGTGTCGGTGTTCATGGTCACCGGCTACTTCCGCAACATCGCCCAGCACACTCCCGATCAGTGCTACGTGGCCGCGGGTTTCACCATGCTGAACCCGCCCATCCAGTATTCGGTGGAGACGGATGTCGGAAAACTCGATGCCTACACCACCGTGTTCAAGAAAGACGAATCGACGGGCACGCAATACCTTCGCGTGTTCTGGACGTGGAGCTACGACGGCGAGTGGCAGGCCCCTAACATGCCGCGCGTGGCATTGGTCGGGAAACCCGCCCTCTACAAGATGTATCTTGTCACCGAGACGGCTCCCAATCAGGAGATCGGGCAGAATCCGTCGATCGACTTCATGCTGCAGTTCATCCCGGCATTGAATGCCGCGTTGTTCAAGGACTCGACGGCCCCCGGTAGAGGGGAGACGCCTCCGATGCCGGGCAGCGAGTCGCCGGTTGCCCCCACCAGTCCCACCGAGCCGTCCAGTTGAAGGCGCGCGGCGCACCCTTTGGGCTTCATCTGGCGACGCGCGTTCGGCCCCGTCGTCACCCATCTCTTTGTTCGCGGCGTTGCCTGAGAGCATGAGCGCCGTTGCCAAGCGGCTATCGGTGTTGACGGGACGCAACGTGCGTCGGCGCGCGGAAGCGACTAAATTTGAATGAAGCGGATCGCAAACGGCGATTTACGCCGTAGAATCGTGAGATTCGTCGAATTGCGTTCCGGCAAGGAAGCGAGAGTTGCGTCACCCACGGGAACGGAGTGCGCGCCGGCGCATGCTAGCAGTTCGGTCGGGAGTCGGCCGGGACGAGGAGTTTTTTCATTGCGTTTTTCGCGATCCGGCCCCAGAATAGCACAAGCGACGTCGGAGCAAATCGCAAGTTTGGTCGAGCCGACAGGCGGGGTTATCGGCGTCGGGCGTCCGCGATATAGGGGGCGATTGCACCATGTCCGGCATCCACGGAAACCCCGCCTGAACGACGGCGCGACAAGCACGTTCGGGCGACATCCACCTCGAAGCGGCACCTCGGAGGCCCTTTGTGAACTCGTCTAAGCTGCGCTTTACCACGGGCATGCTGCTGCGGATGGGGGCAGACGCCGTGATGGTCAATGCGGCGCTTCTGACCGCGCTTGCGCTGTGGTTCATGGCGCTTGTGATCACGCAGGACGGAGCGAACGCCGGCGTGATTTTCCGGAGCATGCTCGATCACTTCACGAGCGCCGCATGGCCACTGACGCTCGTTTGCTTGGTCCTCTTTTACTTCAGTGGTTTCTACACCTACGGACGCGCGTACCAAAGCCGGTACAAGGCGCTGATCGTCACGCAGGCGGTGACGCAGGGCTTTTTGGCGTTCGGTTTTCTGTCGTCCTTCTTCGGCGGCGCCGGCGGCGGATTCATGCTGCCGCGGTCGGCGCTCGTGCTGGCGTGGTTGTTCAGCCTGCTATTGTTGGTCGGTTCCCGCGTGTGGACCACGTTGTGGGTGAAAATCGTGAGTCCCGAGAGGGCCGCCATCGAGGCCAAACGCGGCCGCGAGAGAACCGTGCTTGTGATCGGCGGAGCGGGCTACATCGGCTCGGCGCTTTTGCCGAAACTGCTCGACAAGGGCTACCGCGTCCGCGTCCTGGACCTGATGATCTTTGGCGACGAGCCGGTCGAAAGGATCTTGAACCATCCGCGGCTGGAGATTCGCCGCGGCGATTTCCGCCACGTCGAGCAAGTCGCCGAAGCGCTCGCGGGCGTCGATTCCGTCGTCCACCTGGGGGCCATCGTTGGCGACCCGGCCTGCAATCTGGACGAGGAGCTGACGATCGAGGTGAACCTCACGGCCACCCGCATGATCGCCGAGCTGGCCAAGGCGGCCGGCGTCGAGCGGTTCGTCTTCGCCAGCACCTGTTCGGTCTACGGCGCCACAACCGAGACCCTGGACGAGCGGAGCATCGTCAGGCCGATCTCGCTCTACGGTCACACCAAGCTGGCCAGCGAACGCGTGCTGTTGGACATGGCGACCGAGCGATTTGCGCCCACCGTCCTGCGATTCGCCACGATTTACGGCCTGTCGGGCCGCACGCGTTTCGATCTGGTGGTGAACTTGCTCACGGCCAAGGCCAAAATCGAGGGAAAGATCACCGTGTTTGGCGGCGAACAGTGGCGGCCGTTCGTACACGTCGACGACGCGGCCCTGGCGGTGTCGACCGTGCTCGAGGCGCCGCAGGCGGTCGTTGCCAACCAGATCTTCAACGTCGGCTCGAACGACCAGAACTACACCATCCAGGAAATCGGCGAGTTGGTGCACCAGTGCGTCATTTCCGCCGACCTGATCCTCGACAAAGGTGACGGAGACCGGCGCGACTATCGCGTCAATTTCAACAAGATCCGCAATCTGCTGGGCTTCGCGCCGCGATGGACGGTGCGGCAAGGCATCCAGCAAGTCTTGGACGCCATCGCCAATGGCGACGTCTCCGATTACTCCGATCCCCGATACAGCAACGTTAAATTCTTGCGCGAGAAGAAATCGGTGGCACGCGACAACTGGGCCCAGGAGCTGGTCCGCGTTATCGCGTCGCAGTAGAGTGCGACACCGCACCGCCGTCGAGCACGGAGCCCGACTTCAAGCACGCTAGCCTGGCCGCATTTGCCATCGTTGCTACCCAGTCGGTTTCGCGTTCCCGCGCTTTGGCCCAAGCAGTGAATGCGGGTCCGATCGCGCGCGATGCGAAATCGTGCGTTTCCCCTTTTTCGTCCTCATTTTCGGTCGAATCGAGCGATCGATCGTGACCACCCGACGTGCTCACAAGCGGATCCGGAGGTAGAACGATGCGTGAATCGCCGGCGGTTCTGGGCGGGCAGCCCGCGTTTGCTGAGTTGCTGCGGTTCGTAAAGCCGGATTTACCCAGCCACGCCGCCCTGGAGCCAGCCTTGCGCGAGATCGTCTCCTCCGGCATGCTCACGAAGGGGCCGTACCTGGGCCGGTTCGAGCGCGCCGCGGCCGAGCATCTGGGCGTCAAGCACGCGGTGGCCGTGTCGAGTTGCACGTCGGGCTTGATGCTGGCCTATCGCGGGCTGGACCTGCGCGGCGACGTCGTCGTGCCCAGCTTCACGTTCATGGCGACCGTCAGCGCACTGGTGTGGGCCGGCTTGCGCCCGGTATTCGCCGACGTCGACCCCCTCAGCACGAACCTGACGCCCGAGGCGGCCGAGCGGGCGATCACGCCTGACACCTCGGCCATCGTCGCCGTGCACAACTTCGGCAACCCGGCCGATATCGAGGGGCTGAAGGCGGTCGCCGAAAAGCACGGCGCGGCGCTCGTCTTCGACGCGGCGCACGGGTTTGGGGCGTTGTACCGCGGCTCGCCGGTGGGCGGTCAGGCGAGCGCGCACGTCTTCAGCCTCAGCCCGACCAAGCTCCTGATCGCCGCCGAAGGTGGCATCGTCGCCACGAACGAAGACCGGCTGGCGGAACGCATCCGCGTGGGCCGCGAATACGGCAACGACGGCCACTACGACAGCCTGTTCGCCGGCCTTAACGCGCGGATGCCGGAAATGAACGCTCTACTGGGCCTGCACGGCCTGGCCATGCTGGAAGACGTGGCGCGGCGCCGCAACCAGGCGGCCGACGAATATCGGCAGCGCTTGCACGAGATTCCCGGTCTTGCGCCCATTCATGTCGCGGCCGGCAATCGCTCGTCGTATAAGGACTTCGCCGTCACGGTTGACCCCGACCGTTTCGGGCTCTCGCGCGACGAGCTGGTTCGCGCGCTGGCGGCCGAGAATATCGACACGCGCAACTATTACGATCCACCCGTCCACCGTCACAAGGCTTATCGCCACTTCGCCGCGGCGGATTTGAGGCTGCCGAATACGGACCTGCTGGCGGCGTGCAGCGTCAGCCTTCCCATCGGCTCCAATCTGGGCGAGGGTACGGTCGCGAAGATCTGCGATGCGGTCCATCGCATCCACCGATCGGCCCGCGACGTGAAGGCCAAACTGAAGGGCGGACGCGACAGCGTCGTCGTTTGAAGACAGAAGGGCGCGCCATCGACCGCGCGCCTATGTCACTGCACTGGCAAAGCCAGTGGCACGCGGACTTTTCCGGGAACTCATGCGCGTCTTGCTCATTCACCAATGGTTTGCCGCCCCCACCGAGCCGGGCGGCACGCGCCACTACGAGCTCACGTCGCAACTGGCGCGGCGCGGCCAGGAGTGCGTGATCGTGGCTAGCAATCTCAATTACGCCACGGGCAAGCGGATCGTCGACGGCCGCGGGCTGGTGGTCGAACAGCGCTTCGGCGATTTGCGCGTGCTCCGCGCGTATGCCTATCCCTCGGTCCACACGTCGTTCGCGGGGCGCCTGGTGTCGTTTTTCAGCTTTATGGCCACGAGCTTTTGGGCCGCGATGCGCGTGCGGAAGGTCGACGTGGTGATGGCCACGTCGCCGCCGTTGTTCCAGGCGGCTTCCACGTGGCTGGTAGCCTTCTTGCGGCGGCGGCCCCTGCTCTTGGAAATCCGCGATCTGTGGCCGGAATTCGCGATCGACATCGGCGTCCTGAAAAACCCGGTTCTGATCAAGCTGGCGCGATGGCTGGAGCGTTTCTTGTACGCCCGCGCCACGCACTTTCTGGTCAACTCGCCTGCCTATCGGAACTATCTGACGGGCAAGGGAATCCCGGCGGAACGGATCACGCTGATCGCCAATGGCGTCGATCCCGGCATGTTTCACCCGGACGCCGACGGCCGCGCCTTCCGCGACGCGCTTGCGCTCGACGGCAAGTTCGTCGTTACCTATGCCGGCGCGTTGGGCATGGCCAACGACATCGAGACGATCCTCCGCGCGGCAGGCCGGCTACGCGATCAATCGGGGATCCAATTCCTCTTGGTCGGCGGAGGCAAGGAGAAGGCCCATCTCGAGGCGCTCGCGCGCGACATGAAACTCCCCAATGTGGCCTTCGTCGGTACCCGCACGAAGAATGAGATGGCCGACGTCTTGGCCGCCTCCGACGCCTGCCTGGCGACGCTCAAGGATATCCCCATGTTTCGCACCACCTATCCCAACAAGGTGTTTGACTACATGGCGGCCGCGCGGCCAACGATCCTGGGGATCGATGGGGTGATTCGCGACGTGGTCGACGCGGCGGGAGGGGGCATTTTCGTTCCGCCCGGCGACGACGCGGCACTGGCCGACGCCGTGCAACGCCTCCGCAACGACCCGGGCCAGGCCCGCGCGATGGGTCGTGCCGCCCGCGAATACGTTCAAGAGCACTTCAATCGCCACGTGCAGGCGGACCAATTCGCCGATTTGTTGGAACGGCTCGCCGACCCAAGCGGATGCTCCACGCGTGAACCGCCTGTACCGGAAGTTCGGCAAACGTGCGCTTGATCTAGCGATCAGCGTTCCGGCCCTCGTTCTGTTCTCGCCCGTGCTATTGCTGACGGCGCTCGTGCTCCGGCGCCGGCTGGGTAAGCCCGTGCTGTGGCGAGAGACGCGGCCGGGTCGCGGCGCGCGGCCGTTCGTGTTGTGCAAGTTCCGCACGATGCTCGACACGCGCGACGCGGAAGGCAACCTTCTCCGGGACGCCGAGCGCATGGAGCCGGTGGGGACATTCATCCGTTCGGCAAGTCTCGACGAGTTGCCGCAGCTTTGGAACGTGGTGAAGGGAGAGATGAGCCTGGTCGGCCCTCGGCCCCTGGTCACGCGGTACCTCCCCCGCTATACGCCGGAACAATTTCGCCGGCACGAGGTGCTTCCCGGCATTACCGGCTGGGCACAGGTGAACGGGCGGAACGACATCCCGTGGGAGCGGAAGTTCCAACTCGATACGTGGTACGTCGATCACTGCGGGTTCTGGCTGGACATGAAGATCTTGTGGATGACCGTGCTGAAGACGTTCAAGAAAGAAGGGATCAACGCGGCCGGCCATGCCACGGCGCCCGAATTCGAGGGGACCGCCAGGCAGCAGCCGTCCATCGAACCGGGGGATGACGATTCGGTCGTGGTTGCTGACGCTTCCCGGAGCAAAAGTGCCGGGAGCGGCTAGGATCCGCGCGGGAAGCGGGAAAACGGGGACGGCATCCAACGACGCCACTGGCCGGACGTGCCTGCGGGTCAGGTCGGCCCGCATCCAGATTTGCGGTACATAGGTAGTTGTGGACGAGCCAACGCCGACCTTAAACTTACAAGGTCGTAAGGAGACGTTCCGACGCATTGCGTCGCGTCGGCCGGGGCTGTAGTAACTGAAGATGTCGTCGGGCCAGCAGTAATCGCAGACTTGAGCAAAAGAACTACTTCGCGAAAAGCTCTAGCGGTCGGAAGGGCGAAGTTCCGGCCCGTGCCGAGCGCGCGAAGAAAACCGCGCTGACCCAGGCAAGTGGTCAAGAATCGGGCGCGGGTGCGGTCGGCGATACTGACAGGGGGCTTTGCGCCCTTCGGAGTGCTGCCTATACGTTTTGCGCGGACGAAAGCGGTCCATTTGTTTAACGCGCTCTTGGGCGGGATCATCGCGACGGCGGAGCGCACGAGATCGAGTCGATGAGCCTCAGGTTCCTGACGGTCGACGACGCCGAGTGGGGCGAGTTCCTCGGCGGAGTGCGACACGACTTCTACCATCTGCCCTCTTATGCGCGCCTGTCGGCGCCGTTCGACGGCGGCAGGCCGGAGGCCGTATTGTTCCGGCAAGGCTCCCGCTATTTCTTCCTCCCCTACGTCGTGAGACCATTGTCGCAGCTTCGGTGGTTGGGTAGCGAAGGGGATGAACTCTTCGATATCGTCTCGCCTTACGGCTATCCCGGGCCGCTGGCGTCGCCGGATAGCCGGTTCGTCACCGACGCCATCGGTCAATGGCGGGCCGCGATGCGCGACCGCGGCGCTGTCAGCGGATTCATTCGATTGCACCCCTTGATCGAGGCCGACCACGAAGCCCTGGCGGCTCACGGCGAATTGGTCTCGCGCGGCCGGACGGTCTCAATCGACTTGACCCTCTCCCCCGACGAAATGTGGAGCCAGACCAGCCAAACGCATCGCAACGAGATCTCCAAGGCGCGGCGGGCCGGGCTGACCGCTTTGATGGATTCACGGCTTGTCAACATGCCCACGTTCTTGGCTATGTACTACGAGACGATGGATCGCGCCGCGGCCTCGCAGTACTACTACTTTCGCGAAGGGTATTTTTCCGAGCTCCGCGATGCCCTGGGCGACTCGCTCTCGCTGTGTCTGGTGCGCGACCCGGAGGGACAAGTGTTGTGCGGAGGGTTGTTCACGGAGTGTTGTGGAATCGTGCAATATCACCTTTCGGCGACTTTCAGCGCCGCGCTGCGGCAGCATCCCGCGAAGCTGATGCTGGATTACGTTCGTAAATGGGCCAAGGAGCGCGGCAACACGGTGATGCACCTGGGAGGCGGGATGGGCGCGCGCGAGGACTCCCTGTTCAGCTTCAAGTCGCGTTTTTCGCCCCGTCGCCACGCCTTTTTCACCTGGCAAATGCGGCTCCTGCCCGATGTTTACGAGAAGCTGGAGAGCCGTCGCCGCAGCATGGCCAATGGAGCCGTCGAAAGTTCCTATTTTCCCGTCTACAGGGCCTGAATCGGGTGGCCGGCGTCCTTCCCCCCGGGAACGGGCGTCTATCGCAATACCTTGGTCGCCCGTTGGGGTTTGATGGTTCGGAGCCGTTTTGCCGCTGTCCGGTTGAAAGAATCGACTGTCCCACAGCACGACGACGTCCCCCGCTGTGGCGAGGCCGGGGAAGCCGCGCATAGCTAGACCCATGAACCATTCCGCAGGAAGGCTTGTCGTCGTGGGCGCCGGCGGCCATGCCAAGGCCGTGGTCGGCGCCTCCCAGACGGCCGGCTATGACGTCGTCGCCGTCTATGACGACGATGCCAGGAAATGGGGCAAGACGCTCTTGGGAGTGCCGATCTTTGGTCCCATCGACCGCGTGCTCGACATCGGGCGGACTCCGGTCCTCATCGGGATCGGAGATGCCGGCACGCGCGAAACGCTGGTCGAGCGGCTGCAACTGGACTGGGCCACGGTGATTCATCCCTCGGCATTTCGGCACCTTAGCGCGGTCGTCGAACCGGGAACCGTCATTTTCGCGGGCGCCGTTGTGCAACCCGAGGCCCGAATCGGCGCCCACGTGATCGTGAATGCCAATGCGACCGTCGCCCACGATTGCATTCTAGAGGACTACGTGCACTTGGCACCGGGCGTCGCCCTGGCTGGGTCGGTGCGGGTCGGCAAGGCGGCGTTCGTGGGCATTGGCGCCGTCGTGATCAACAACATCACGATCGGCGCCGGCACGATCGTCGGCGCGGGCGCCGCCGTCACGAGCGACCTGCCGAAGGGCGTCATCGCCGTCGGAAGTCCGGCACGGCCGATCAAGTTCGTCGACGGCCAGATGCTGCCGGCTGGAGTGCTGTATGAGGAGCCCGCGACTTGACGGATCGGTGGCCCCCGCAAGATTCGGGCGGTGAGCAGGCAGGCGCGCACCCCGCGCGGCCGGCCCCTGCGCCCGACGCCGACCGCGTCCTGGCGCTCATCTGGCACGCCGTCGATGAGCTGAACGAGCTATTGCCCGAGGACGCCCGCATCGCCAAGGACGTCGACGCCGTGCTGTTGGGCGAATCGGGCGCGCTGGATTCGTTTGGCCTCGTGAACCTGGTCGTGGCGCTCGAGCACCGGATCGAGGACGAATTCGGCACGAGCGTCACCTTGGCCGACGAAAAGGCGATGTCCAAAAGCCGCAGCCCCTTCCGTAGCGTGCGGACGCTGCGCGATTACGTCGCCGAGGTCCTCTCGCGCGCGACTCATGGCTGATCGCCCGGTCATCCTCATCACCGGCACGAGCCGTGGCATCGGCCGCCAATTGGCCGAGCACTACGGGGCGAAGGACTACCAAGTGGTGGGCTGCAGCCGGCGCGAGCCGGCAATCACCGACGCGAACTATCGCCACTTCGCGCTGGACGTGGCCGACGAGCCGGCCGTGAAGAAGATGTTCACGGCGATGCGCGGCGACTACGGGCGCCTGGACGCGCTGGTGAACAACGCCGGAATCGCCAGCATGAACCATATCCTGACGACGCCCATGGCAACCGTGCTCGACGTGCTCTCGACGAACGTGGCCGGAACGTTCCTGTTTTGTCGCGAGGCGGCCAAGTTGATGCAGCGGCGGCGCGCCGGCCGCATCGTCAATTTTTCCAGCGTGGCCGCGCCTTTGAAGCTTGAGGGCGAAGCGATCTACGCCGCGTCAAAGGCGGCGGTGATCTCTCTGACCGAAGTTCTTGCCCGCGAATTGGCCGATTTCGGCATCACCGTCAACGCGATCGGACCGACGCCGATCCATACCGACCTGATCGCCTCGGTGCCGGCCGCCAAATTGGACAGCCTGATCGCGCGGCAGGCCATCCGCCGCTACGGCGAGATCAGCGACGTGATCAACGTGATCGACTTCTTTCTGCGGCCGGAGAGCGACTTCGTGACGGGCCAGACGATTTTTCTGGGGGGCGTGTAGTGCCGATTGGGTTCTTGCTCGACGCGTTCGCGGCGCATCGCGAAGCCGACGCCATCGTCTGGCGGGACCGCGCCTTCTCCTATGGCTGGCTCGAGGAACACATCGCCGATTGGCGGGACCAACTTGCTGCGGAAGCGATTCCGCCGGGCGCGGTCGTGGCGATCGAGGCCGATTTTTCCCCGGCTGCCGTGGCGTTGTTCCTCGCCCTGATCGAGCACGGCGCGATCCTCGTGCCGCTGACCGAGAGCGTCGCGCAGCAGCGCGACGAGTTTCTCGACATCGCCGAGGTAGAATTCACGATCGCTTTGGATCGAGCCGACGCGGCGACGTTTGCCCGCCGTCCGGTCGCCGCCGCCCACGAATTCTACGTGCGTCTGCGGGCGCTTGCGCACCCCGGCCTGGTGCTCTTTTCGTCGGGGTCGACGGGCAAGAGCAAGGCCGCGGTACACGACGTCGTCGGTATCCTGGAAAAGTTCCGCGTTCCGCGGAAACGGATGCGGACGATCTCGTTCCTGCTCTATGACCATATCGGCGGCATCAACACGATGCTCTATACGCTTGCCAACGCCGGCTGCTTGGTGACGGTCGCGGACCGTACGCCCGACGGCGTGCTGGGCGCGGTCGCGCGGCACAAGGTCGAGCTATTGCCCACGTCGCCCACGTTCCTGAACATGCTCTTATTTAGCGAGGCCTACACCCGTCACGATACGTCGAGCCTGCACACGATCACGTACGGCACCGAGCCGATGCCCGAAAGCACGCTGCGGCGACTGCACGAGCTATTCCCGGACAAACAGCTCGTGCAGACGTACGGCCTGTCGGAGGTGGGGATCCTGCGGTCGAAATCGAAGAGTTCGGACTCCCTGTGGGTCAAAATCGGTGGCGAGGGGTTTGAGACCCGCGTCGTCGATCGCATCCTGCAGATCAAGGCCCGCTCGAGCATGCTGGGCTACCTGAACGCCGCCAGCCCCTTCACGTCCGACGGCTGGTTCGTCACGGGGGACGAGGTCGAGGTTGACGGGGAATACGTGCGGATTTTGGGGCGCAAGAGCGAGCTGATCAATGTCGGGGGCCAAAAGGTCTTTCCGGCCGAGGTAGAGGGCGTCATTCAGGAAATGCCAGGGGTCGCCGACGCCACGGTGTACGGCGAGCGCAACGCGATCACCGGGCAGATCGTGTGCGCGAAGGTAACGCTCGACGCGTCGGAAGACACGGCCACGTTTCCGCGCCGTTTGAAACAACATTGCCGCGGCCGGCTCGCGCTCTTTAAGGTCCCGGTCAAGGTGGACGTGGTCGCAGCCCCGCAGCACGGCGCACGGTTCAAGAAAATGCGGAACGCCGAACAGACGGCCGCGGCGCCGGCGCCGCGCGCGGGCGAGGAAGCAGCCGATGGCCGCTAGCAGCGTCAAAGGCGTCCGCATCGCCGGCGTCGCCAGCGCCGTGCCGGAAACCGTCCTCACACTGGAGGACGACGCCAAGGTTTTCGGCCGCATGGAGATCGAACGAATCAGCCAGAACATCGGCGTCAAGCGCCGGCACGTGGTCCGCGAAGGGACCTGCACCTCCGACCTGTGCTTCGCGGCCGCCGCGCGGTTGCTGGACGAGCTGCCCTGGCCGCGCGATTCGGTCGACGCGATCATTTTCGTGTCGCAGACGGCCGACTACTTCATGCCGGCCACGGCCTGCGTTCTGCAAGACCGCCTGCGACTGGCGAGGCACTGCGCCGCGTTTGACGTGAACCAAGGCTGCGCGGGTTACGTGTACGGGCTGTGGATCGGCTCTCAACTAGTTCGCGGCGGCTGCCGGCGACTGCTGCTATTGGCCGGCGATACGACCAGCCGGCTCGTGTCGCCGCGGGACCGCACCGTGGCGTCGTTGTTCGGCGACGCGGGAACCGCCACGGCTCTGGAAGTCGACGAAGAGGCCCCGGCGATGCACTTCGAGCTGGGCACCGACGGCAGCGGCCGGAAATGTTTGATGGTTCCGGCGGGCGCCTTCCGCCAGCCGCACACGGCCCAATCGAGCCAGCGGACTGAGCGCGAAGGGGGCAATATCCGCGGCGACGAAGACCTGGTGATGGACGGCGGCGAAGTGTTCACGTTCGCCCTGCGGGAGGTGCCCCGGCTGGTGCAAACGATCCTTTCCGCGGCCGGTTGTGGCACGGCCGACATCGATGCTTTCGTGTTCCATCAGGCGAACCATTTCATGCTCAACCACCTGGCGAAACGCTTGAAGTTGCCGCAGGAAAAAGTGGCGGTCGGGCTCACGGACTACGGGAATACGAGCTCCGCCTCGATCCCCTTGGCGATCACGACCGAGCTTCGCGAGGCCCTGTCCACGCAAGGCCGGCGGTTGCTCCTGGCCGGCTTCGGCGCGGGGTTTTCCTGGGCCGCTTCGGTGCTGTCGTGCGGCCCGGCGTGCGTGCCCCCGGTCCTTGTGGCGGCCTCATAGCGAGGAGGCGTCGATTTTGGCACCCAAACCGGCAAGAATCGCGGTACCTGAGCGCCCCGCGGTGGTTCAATGCAATACAAAGTTTTGGCACCTTTCCGAGCAAGTATCCAAGACAAGTGAATCTGCGCGGTACACTACACCGTCCGACGTGGGGCAGATTGCGGGCCCAGGGCGCGCGGCAGTAGCCGCGAAGCGGTGACAGACCAACCATGGTGGATGCGAACGCCGAATTCGTGCGACGACTGGCCGAGGCCTTGAACGAGGACTCGGCCGCCGTCCAAGAAAACACCCGGCTGGCCGACCTGGAGGGGTGGGACTCGGTGGGGCAACTTTCCGTCATCGCACTTGTCGACGAGTGTTTCAATCGCCGGCTCAACGTCGACGCGCTGCGGAAGTGCCAAAGCGTGTCCGACCTGCTGCACCTCATTAACGGGCAGTCCCAGCAGCCGTGATCCCGATCATGCGCCATTGTGAGTCCGCGCCCTCGCAGACGCTGGATCCGCGAAGTCCGCGGCAGGTCGCCAGAGCGAAGGACGGCGGGAGCTAACCAATGCACCACAAGAAACGCCTGTACATCGTGGGCGCGGGGGGATTCGGCCGTGAAGTGGCCTGTTGGGCCAGCGACTTCTGTCGGGCGCAAAGCGATTGGGAGTTGGTGGGCTTCCTCGACGACAAACGCGACGCCCTGGAAAACTACCCGAGCAATCTCGCGGTGGTGGGAACGCTGGATGCGCAGCAGTTCGGGCCGCAGGATCGGGTATTCATCGCCATCTGCGAGCCCCGCGTCAAGATGCAGATCGTGGAGAAGTTCGCCGGCCGGGTCGAGTTCGCCACGATCATTCATCCCACGGCCATCATCGGATCGCATTGTGAGATCGGCGTCGGCTGTATCCTCTGCCCCAACGTCACGCTGTCGACCAATATCACCATCGGCGACCACGTCCACTTGAACCTCAAGGCCACGGTCGGGCACGATGCCACGATCGGCTCCTTTTCCACGCTCAACAGCCACGTCGACGTCACAGGCGGCGCCGCGATCGAGGAAGGCGTCTTCATGGGCTCGCACGCCACCGTCCTGCCCAAAGCCCACGTCGGCCGCTTTGCCCGCATCGGCGCCGGAAGCGTGGTGTTGCGCAACGTGCCGGCCGAAGAGACGGTGTTGGGCGTACCGGCGCAGAAGGTGTAAACGAGGCAGGTCTAGGCACTTGGCTCATCTTCGTCCGCTCCTGATCTTCGGCACCCGGCCCGAGGCCATCAAAATGGCGCCGGTCGTGCTGGAGTGCCTGCGCCGCGCGGGCCAGATTGAGCCGATCGTGTGCCTCACCGGACAGCATCGCGAGATGCTCGCCCAGGTGACCGACTACTTCGGCCTGAAGGCGGACCTCGACTTGGCGCTGATGCGGCCCAATCAGACCTTGGCCGAGCTCACGGCCCGCTGCATCGTGGGGGTCGACGAGGCAATCGAGCGATTCCGCCCCCACTGCGTCGTGGCGCAGGGAGACACGACGACCGTGATGGTCGCGGCGCTCGCGGCGTTTTACCGTCGCGTGCCCATGTTGCACGTCGAGGCGGGGCTGCGAACCGGCAACCTCATGGCCCCCTGGCCCGAGGAATTGAATCGCCGCGTGGCCTCGATCGTCACCGCCGTCCACTGCGCCCCCACGGCGCGGGCTGCCGACAACCTTCGCGCCGAGCGCGTGCCCGAGAGCGCCATCCACGTCACCGGCAACACGGTGATCGACGCGCTCTTGTGGGCCGTCGAGCGCGAGCGGGCCGGCTCGGAGCGCTGGCGCGACAAGTACAGCCTGCTCGGCGAGGGTCGCATGGTCCTGGTGACCGGGCACCGGCGGGAGAGCTTCGGGCAGGGCTTTCAGAATATCTGCCAGGCCATCGCCGACCTGGCCGCGCGATTTCCGGACGTACATTTCGTCTATCCGGTTCATCTGAACCCCAACGTGCACGAGCCGGTGCATCGGCTCCTGGGCAAAAAGCCCAACGTACACTTGACCGAGCCGGCGCCGTATCCTGAATTCGTGTGGCTGATGGACCGCTCGACCGTGATCCTCACCGACTCGGGCGGCGTGCAGGAAGAAGCCCCGTCGCTCAAGAAGCCGATCCTGGTGATGCGCGAAACGACCGAGCGGCCCGAGGCCCTCGAGGCGGGCGCCGTCGAACTGGTCGGCACGGACGTCGATAAGATCGTAAGCTCCGTCACGACGCTCCTGACCGACCCCCAGGAATACGCCCGGCGACAGATCGACGTCAACCCGTACGGCGACGGGCATGCGGCCCAACGCATCGTGGATATCATGCTCAACCAACACTGGCAGTCATGAGCTCTGACACGCACAGCGAATCGCGCCGCGCCCGACCTATCAAGCCGTCAGACACAACCGTCTGCGTGATGGGATTGGGCTACATCGGGCTGCCGACCGCCAGCATCCTGGCCAACAAGGGATACCACGTCCACGGCGTCGACGTCCGGCCGGAAGTCGTCGAGACGATCAACCGTGGGCAGATCCACATCGAGGAGCCGGACCTGGACATCCTCGTCCGCTCGGCCGTCAACAGCGGCCAACTAAAGGCCGGCCTCGAGCCGCAGCCGGCCGACGTATTCATCATCTGCGTTCCCACGCCCATCAATCCCGACCACTCGCCCGATCTGTCCTACGTCGAGCAGGCGGCGCGAGCGATTCGGCCGCACGTGCGGGCCGGCAACCTGGTGATCCTCGAGTCCACGAGCCCCCCGCACACCACCGAGCGGATCGTGCTGCGGCATGCCGTGCCGGATGATCTGGCACCGGGTCGGGACATCTTTGTCGCGCATTGCCCGGAGCGGGTGTTGCCAGGGCGGATTTTGCTGGAGGCGGTGCAGAACGATCGCGTGGTGGGGGGAATCACGCCGGCCTGCTCGCTAAAGGCCAAGGAGTTCTACGAGACCTTCGTCAACGGCAACGTGCTGGCCACGAGCGCCAAGACGGCCGAGGTCACCAAGCTGGTCGAGAATTCCTACCGCGACGTGAACATCGCCTTCGCCAACGAGCTGTCGATCCTGGCCGACGAGCTGGAGATCGATCCCTGGGAATTGATCAGCCTGGCCAATCGCCACCCGCGCGTGAACATCCTCACGCCCGGGCCCGGCGTAGGCGGGCATTGCATCAGCGTTGACCCCTGGTTCCTGGTGCACGCCGCGCCCAAGATCACTCCGCTGATCCGCACGGCCCGCGAGGTGAACGACGCCAAACCGCACCACGTCGTCGAGCACGTCGTCGAGCTGGCCCGCCAGTTCGCCTCGCCGCGAATCGGCTGCCTGGGCCTGACGTACAAGGCGGACGTGGACGACCTGCGGGAGAGCCCGTCGCTGGACATCGTCCGCGAGCTGCGGAAGCGGAACGCCGGCGAGGTGCTGGCCTGCGACCCGTACGTTTCTCCGGAACGGTTTACCGAGTTTCCGCTATACTCGCTGGCCGACGTGCTGCACCGCAGCCAGGTGCTGGTGCTGTTGACCGACCACCGGCAATTCCGCGACGTGCCCCGCAAGGTGCTGCAAGAGAAAGTCATCGTCGACACGCGCGGGCTGTGGCGATGAGCCCATTTCGGGAGGGCGAGGCTCCCGCCGAGCCGCCGGTTGAAGTGGTGGCGACATTCGTCCAGCAGAGACAATCCTCGTGAAGCAGGTCGTGCAAAACTTTCGCTCCGGCGTCCTGGAGCTCTTGGACGTGCCTTGCCCGGCCGCCGGGCGCGGACAGGTGCTGATCCAGACCCGCGCCAGCCTTATCTCGGCCGGCACCGAGCGGGCGCTTGTCGAGTTCGGCCAGGCCAATTTGCTTTCCAAGGCCCGGCAAAGTCCCGAACGCGTCAAGCAGGTGCTCGACAAGATCCGCACCGAGGGCTTTCTGGCCACGTTCGACGCCGTCATGGCCAAGCTCGATGAGCCGCTCCCCCTGGGTTACTCCAACGCCGGCGTGGTCGTCGAAGTCGGGCCGGGTGTCACCCGCTTCGCCGTCGGCGACCGCGTCGCCAGCAACGGCGGGCACGCCGAAATGGTCAACCGGCCGCTGAATCTTTGCGCCAAGATTCCCGACGCGGTGAGCGACGCCGAGGCCAGCTTTGCCGTGCTTGGCTCGATCGCTTTGCAAGGCATCCGATTGGTGAAGCCTGAAATCGGCGAGACGGTCGTCGTCTTCGGGCTCGGACTGATCGGGCTCTTGGCTGTGCAACTTCTGGTGCAGGGCGGAGCGCGGGTGCTGGGGATCGATCCGGACTGCGGCCGCCTGGATCTGGCCAGGTCGTTCGGCGCCACGCCGATCGATGCCACGGCCGATCCGGTAGCCGCCGTCCTGGCGGCGACCCGCGGGAACGGGGCCGACGCCGTGCTCATCACCGCTTCGGCCAAGGAGGACACCATCGTCAGCCAAGCCGCTCGGATGTCGCGCAAACGCGGCCGGATCGTGCTGGTGGGCATGGTCAATCTGGAGCTCAACCGCGCCGAGTTCTACGAGAAGGAGCTGTCGTTCCAGGTCTCCTGCTCCTACGGACCCGGCCGGTACGACGCGCAATACGAAGAGCAGGGCATCGACTATCCCTATGGCTACGTCCGCTGGACCGAGCAGCGGAATATCGAGGCCGTGCTGGAGCTGATGGCCGCGCGCCGATTGAATGTCGAGCAGCTCATCACGCGGCGCATTCCGCACGCCCAGGCGACGCAAGCGTATGAGCTTCTGTCGAGCGATCGCGGGCAGTTGGGCGTCGTGCTCGAATATCCGGCGCGCCAACCGTCACACGAGCGGACAATCTTCCACAAGCCGCCGGCGCAACCGACGAAGGCCGCGGGCAGCGCCACGGTCGGCGTGATCGGCGCGGGGGCATTCGCCAAGAGCACGCTCCTGCCGGCCTTGATTCGCACTCCGGCCCGGCTGGCCGTGATTGCTAGCGCCGGCGGCGTCTCGGCGGCCCACGCCGCGCGGAAATTCGGCTTCGAGACCAGTACGACCGACTATCGCTCGATCTTGGCCGACAAGCACATCAACACGGTTTTCATCACGGCCCGCAGCAACCTGCACGCGCCGGTGGCGATCGAGGCCCTGGCGGCCGGCAAACACGTCTTCGTCGAAAAGCCGCTGGCGCTGTCGCGGGGCGAGTTGGCGCGGGTGCAAGAGGCATATGCCGCCACCAGCGGTTTGCAGCTTCTGGTCGGCTTCAACCGGCGGTTCTCGTCGCACGCCGTGAAGATGCGGCAGCTATTGGCCACCCGCTCGCAGCCGGCCACGATGAGCATGTTGGTCAACGCCGGCCATTTGCCGCGCGAACACTGGATGCACGATCCGCACGTCGGCGGCGGGCGGATCATCGGCGAGGCGTGCCACTGGATCGATCTGTTGAGCTATCTGGTCGATTCACCCGTCGTCGCCGTGCAGGCCGTCACGGTGGGCGACGTCGACAGCATGCCCACCCGCAACGACCACATGTCGATCACGCTGTCGTTCGCCGACGGATCGCTGGGCACCATCCACTACTTCGCCGGCGGCCACTTTTCGTTTCCCAAGGAAACGCTTACCGTCTTCTGCGGCGGCAAGGTGCTCGAACTCGACAACTTCCGCCGCCTGCGCGGGTATGGTTTCTCGGGTTTCAAGCGGCTCAACCTCTTCCGCCAGGACAAGGGGCACAACGCCGAAGTGGCCGCCTTCATCGAGCGCGTCGCCACCGGCGGCCCGCCGGTCATCCCGGTCGGGCAATTCTGGAACGTCACCGAAGCCTCGTTTGCCGCCGAAGAAGCGGCCGCCGAGCACACGCGCGTCCAGCTTGAAGGGTAACGGGTGGCCCAAGGGTTGCCACCCGTGGGCTTCGCAAGCGCTTTGTTCGCCGGATTCGTTATCGCGCCGCTATCTTTCGGCTCGAGAGCCTCTCGATCTCGGCCGCGAGCGCGCGATCGGCGATGCCGGTGATCGCGAGCGGCGCGCCGGCTGCGTCGCCGGCTGCCGCGCATTCGATCCCGGCTTCCGCAGGCCCCACGACCGTCACCAGCCGTAGCGGCGCTTCGGCCCAGCCGCGCGTGACCAAGGTCGGCACTGCCTCGCGCTCGGCGTAATAGCGAGATTGCCATCCTTCGGGCTGCGGCTCCGCCTGGCCGCCATGGTGCCGCGTCGCGAAGGCCGGCGGCGCGATCACGCGTAGCGCGATCGCCTGGTCGCCGGCCCGCGCGTGCCATGCGCCTTGTTGTTCCTGCCAGCCGGCCGGATGCAGCCGCCAGCGAAGGGCCACGTCGTGGCTGCCGGCGCCCAGGATGTCGTCGATGATGACGTAGGCGTCGAGAATCCGCGCGATCGAGCGGCGGTGCACCAGCCGGCCGCTGAGCCGCAGGTAGCCGTAGTGCTCGCCGGCCAGGAAGCTCGCCCGGCCGTCAGCCGACGTCTCGAACGCCAGCAGCTTGGCCTGTGTCCAGTGGAACCACAGGAAGCTCGGCCCGCGATCCATCTGGTCCCGGCCATCGATCTCTACGGTATTGTGGGCCGCGGTCGACTCGAAGAAGTGCTGCCACGGCGGCTGTGCGTAGTAGTGGAAGCTGCCGCCGTCGGCCAATACGTTCACACCGTCGTACCACAGGTCGACGTGCAGCATGTCGGCCTGATGCGGCCGGTCGCGATACGCGTGCACGCGCGTGAAGGCCCAGGAACGCGGGCCGCTAGTTGTGTAGTACCCACCCACCGGGGCGGAAAAATGCGCCGGCCTGCCGCCGCCTTGCACGCGCGCCGCCAGCGGCTCGGGCCCACACAGCCACAGCATCTCTTCATCCCAAGGCCCGGCCGGAAAGAGTCGCGAACCTTTCAGCAAGTAATTTGCGGCTTGCGCGACTGGCCGGTAGTCGGTAAAGTCGCAGCACGCCAGCGGCAGCACGAGCGCCCCGTCGTTCGCCCCATAGTTGGGCGCGCGGCCGGTTTTTGGGTCGATCATGGCGGTGAGCCATTCGACAGCGCGCAAGAGCGGCTCGTGCACTTCCGGCAGCGGATCGCCCGCAAGCGCCCCCAGCCGCACGGCCCACAGCGCGTCGTCCAGCATGACGCGGTGGTAGTTCATGCTGTGCTGGACGTACGAGCCGTCGGGGTAAATCTGCCGCCGCAGGTCGGCCACCAGGATCCGCCGACCCTTGGCGCGCCATGCCTCGGCTCGCCGCAGCTCGGGGAACAACAAGCCCAGCGTCCACAGGCACATAGCTTCGCTGACGGCGTGGTTGTTCTTCTGGCTGCGGGCGTAGGGGATATTGTCCTCGACCAAAAGGCCCGTCAGGCACGCTAGTTCCGTCAGGCGGTGATACCGCGCGGCCTGCGCATCGGGCGCGTCGAGGAACGCGCAGGCCGCGAACAGCCACGCCATCAGCCGGAACGTGGCTTCCTGGCCGCACACCCACTGAGCCGTGCGGCCGAACGGGTTCTGCCGGTCCCAATCCGACAAGAGTTGCCAGAACAACCGCTCGCCCGGCGAGCTCGCGTCGCGCACGTAATCGCGGGCAAGCGCCCAGGCCACCGAGAACCGCGACGCCTCCCACACGCACTTCAAATCGGCGTACTTCGGATCGAACTGGCGATAACTGCGCCACGACAGCCCGGTCGGCCACGAAATGCCGGAGAGCGGATCGCGGTTGAAATCGACCGGCCAGCCGGTGTCGGAAACCGCGTGGTTGAAGAACCGCATCTTGCCCTGCGGCAGAAGCGCCACCTGTTCGCCGACGTGGCGCTGCCAGAGCTCGGCGTCCGCGACCTGAGCAAGCGCCGTGCGAAGCCCGGCCATCTGCCGCGGGCCGACGAAGAATCGCTCGGCACGGCCGCGCCAGTGCGTCAGGGCGTCTTCCGGGCGATAGTCGGCGACAAACTGCTCCGCGAGGCAGCCGGCGGCCAGCCTTCGCACCAGGCGGCGGCGACTGTCGAGCCCCAGGCGCCCCTTGGCGATGTGCCAGGCGCGGCGGGGGACGTTCTCCCAGCCCACGCCCCGCACGATCCAGTACAACCGCGCCAGTCGATTCATGCGGAACGGTCTTCCGAAGCAGCAAGGCGCCTCTCACCTCCCGCCGGCCAGTCGAGCGGCTGGGAACCGCCCTCGTGCGCGGCCGAAAGGCACAGCCCGCGCGTGCCAAATCGCGCGGACCGTTGCCGCCGGAACCGGCCGGAACCGCCAGGGCGGGGAACCGCTTTTGGGGCCATCGACAGCGCCGTTTTAGACGGGTAACTTAAAAGCTGGGAATTCCGCACCTCGCCATCCAAACCTTGCCGGCAGCAGGTCCATCTCAGCCGGTTCCGCTCCCGTGGAGGATCACTTTTCCGATCCGTGCAAGCGGCACGGGCGTCGAAGACGGTAATCTAAGCTAGCATTGAAGTTCCACCACGACGGCGGCGGTCGAACGAAGCTCGGAAATCGCGCGGCCGGCAGCCGATCCGACGGGTGGAAACGTAGTGGATTGTCGGACAACGAAGGGGCGCACAAAGGGGACGAACGGTCACCCACGGGACCGGAGTGCGCGCCCATCTTTGGAATTGTCCCCCGCGGATGATGTAGCGTCCAGTCGAGCGCCGCGCGGCCGCGGCGGCTAAACCGTTAACGCCGACGACGGTGCTCACAGAGTACCGTGCGATCCTGACCACTGACCACTGATCACTGTCCACTGCATCCATGCCCATTCTTTCGCCAGAGCCGAGCATCTATCCGGCCGACCTGCTGGAGCACGTAGACGGCGCCTCGGAGCCTGACGTCCGCTGGTGGGCCCTGTACAGCCTGCCGCGGCAGGAGAAGCAGTTGATGCGCCGCCTGCACGCGCAGGCGACGCCCTTCTACTCGCCCGTGGTGCCCAAGCGGAGCCGCTCCCCATCGGGCCGGGTGCGGGTTTCGCACGTGCCGCTGTTCTCCGGCTATGTGTTTCTGTACGGCAGCGGCGTGCAACGGCACGCGGCGATGACGACCAACTGCGTTTCCCGTTGCCTGGAAGTGCCCGACGGCCGCCAGTTGTCGGGCGACCTGCGGCGCATCTTTCAACTGATCGCCACCGGCCAGCCGCTGACGCCCGAGGCCCGGCTCGAGCCCGGCGAGCCGGTGCGTATTCGCTCCGGAGCGCTTGCCGGGCTGGAAGGCGTGGTAATCCGGCGAGCGAACGAGACGCGGCTGTTGGTTGCGGTCAACTTCCTGCAGCGCGGCGCGAGCGTGCTGCTGGACGACTGCCAGGTCGAGACGCTCTGCTGAGGGGGCGTTTGGCCGTGCGTTTCTTGTAGGAGGCGACTCCCGTCGCCGATGACGCTGAGGATAAACTAGGCGGTGCCCAAGCACCGGTCCGCGTCGGGAGACGCCTCCTACAACGGAATGGCACTAGGTTCATTCCCTCCTACAGCGTTTTTGCTGTCGCTTCACGAATGGCGCAGAACTCGGAAACCATCCACATAGCCGGCCGGCCCGTCGGGCGGGGCCACCCGTGCCTGATCGTGGCCGAGGTTGGCCAGGCACACGACGGGAGCCTGGGTACCGCGCATGCGTATATCGACGCGGCCAAGCGCGCGGGTGCGCACGCCGTCAAGTTTCAGACGCACATCGCGGCCGCCGAATCGACGCCGGCCGAGCAGTTCCGGGTCAAGTTCTCCAAGCAGGACGCCACCCGCTACGATTATTGGAAGCGGATGGAGTTCACCTTCGGCCAGTGGCAGGGACTCGCGCAGCACGCGGCCGACGCGGGACTCCTTTTCCTGTCGTCGGCATTTTCGATCGAAGCGGTGGAGTTGCTCGATTCGCTCGGCATGCCGGCCTGGAAAGTCGGCGCCGGCGAGATCGGCAGCCTGCCGATGCTCGAGCGGATGGCCGCAACCGGCCGGCCCGTGCTCCTCTCGAGCGGACTAGCCGGCTGGGACGACCTGGACGCCGCGGTCGACTGCGTGCGCAGGGCCGGCGCGCCTGTCGCTGTGTTCCAGTGCACGACCGCGTACCCCTGCCCACCGGAGAAGGTCGGCCTCAACGTGCTCGATGAGCTGCGCAAGCGCTATCGCTGCCCGGTCGGGTTGTCGGACCACTCGGGAACGATCTACGCGGGGCTGGCGGCGGCCGCTCTCGGCGCGAATCTCATCGAGGTTCACATCGTCTTCTCGCGCGAGTGCTTCGGGCCCGATGTGCCAGCTTCGCTGACGACAGATGAGGTTAAGCAACTAGTCGAGGGCGTGCAGTTCATCGAGGCAGCGCTGGCGCATCCGATCGACAAGGAAGCCATGGCCGAGGACCTGGCCGCGGTGCGCCGGACGTTCGGCAAGAGCGTCGTCGCGGCGCGGGCTTTGCCGGCCGGCCACCGCATCACCGCCGCCGACGTGGCCTTCAAAAAGCCCGGCAATGGCATCCCGGCGGCCCAAGTAAACACCGTGATCGGCGCCACCACGGCGCGGGCGATGGCACCGGACGAATTGTTCTCGATCGAGGATTTGATTGCTTCGCAGACTGCCGCTCCGGGAACCGCTGGGCCGGCAGCCGGTCGGGCGGAGACGCGATCATGAGCACCGCCAAACGCCGCAAAGTGTGCGTCGTGCTCGTGGACCGGGCCAACTACGGGCGGCTAAAGCCGGTGATGAAAGCCATCGCCGACCGGCCGGAATTGGAGCTGCAAGTCGTGTGCTCGGGCACGATGGTCCTGGAGCGCTTCCAGCAGCCGGTCGACGTCGTGCGCGAAGATGGCTTTCGCGTCGACGGCGAGGTCTACATGGAGCTGGAAGGCTCGACCCCCACGACGATGGCCAAGAGCGTCGGCTTCGGCATCGTCGAGTTCGCCACCGAGTTCCAGCGGCTCAAGCCCGACCTGGTGCTGTTGATCGGCGACCGGTACGAGGCCCTCTCCGCCGCCCTGGCCGCGGCCTACATGAACCATACGATCGTGCACGTGCAAGGGGGCGAGGTGTCGGGCTCGATCGACGAGAGCGCCCGCCACGCGATCACGAAGTTCTCACACTTCCATTTCCCGAGCACGAAGCGATCGGCCGAGTACCTGGTGCGGATGGGGGAGCGGCCCGCGACGATCCTCGGCACCGGCTGCCCGTCGAGCGACATTGCCCGCACGCTCGACCGCACGCTCGATCCGGCGGTGATCAACAGCCGCGGCGGCGGTGCTGTGATCGACCTGGCGAAGCCGTTTCTCCTGGTGCTGTTTCATCCCACAACCACCGAGTTCGGCGGCGAGCGAGTGCAGATGGAAGCCGTGCTCGAGGCCGCCGATCGCTTGCAGACGCAGACCGTGCTCCTGTGGCCGAATATCGACGCCGGCAGCGACCACATCAGCAAGGCGATCCGCGTGTTCCGCGAAAAGCGCGGCCCCAAGTGGCTGCGCACGCTCACGAATCTCAGCCCGGAAAAATACCTGAAGGTGCTGGCGGGCGCGGCCTGCGCGATCGGAAATTCGAGCAGCTTCGTGCGGGACGCGGGCTACTTCGGCACGCCCGTCGTGCTGGTGGGGAATCGGCAGGAGGGGCGTGAGCATGACGTACACGTGACGCCGGTCGTTCCGCTGAGCGATGCGATTCATGCCGCCGTTCAAGCCCATTTGGCCCACGGCCGGTACGCGCCTAGCACGCTGTACGGCGACGGGCACGTGTCGGAGCGGATCGCCGAGGGGTTGGCGCGATTGGATCCGTACGTGCAGAAACGTCTGCACTTCATCTACGACGGCCGAGACGGCGACGGAAAGTAATGCTGCGCGTCCTGGGCGTCGTCACGGCACGCGGCGGTTCCAAGGGAATCCCGCGCAAGAACACCACGCTCGTGGCCGGGCGGCCGCTGCTGGCCTACACGGCCGCCGCGGCGCTCGCCGCCAAACGGCTTGCGCGCGTGGTGCTGTCGACCGACGACGAGGAGATCGCCCAGGTGGGCCGGGACTGCGGCCTGGAAGTTCCCTTCAGGCGGCCGCCGGAGTTGGCGCGCGACGATACGCCCTCCCTGCCCGTGGTGCAAGACGTGGTGCGGCGGCTGGAGGCGTCGGGCGACCGGTTCGATGCGATCTTCACGCTGCAACCCACCAATCCGCTGCGGCTCGCCTCGGACATCGACGGGGCGATTGACCTATTGGAGCGAACCGGCGCCGACGCGGTGATCTCGTTTGTCGACGTGGGCGAGCGGCACCCGGCCCGCATGAAGTTTATTACCGACGAAGGCCGGGTCGTGGATCCGCCGTTTGCCGAAACGTTCGAGGGGCAACGCCGGCAGGAGCTGCCGAAACTCTACCTGCGCGACGGTTCGGTATACCTCACCCGGCGCGACGTGCTGATGAATGACAATTCCTTCAAGGGTCTCGACTGCCGTGCGTGGCTGATGCCCGTCGAGCGGTCGTGCAACGTGGATACGCCGTTTGACTTGTATCTGGTCGAGCGGCTGCTCGAATATCATGCCGCGCATGTGGGAGCCATGCCGGCGTGAAGGTCCTCATCGCCGAATCGGGTGGGTTCTCGCCCGCCGCGCTGGCCACGCTGCGGCAGGCGGCCGAGGTGGTCGCCGGGGACCTCGACCGGGCTGCCTTGCTGGCAGCGGTGCGCGACTGTGACGTGCTGTGGGTCCGCCTGCGGCACAAGATCGACGCCCAGGTGATTGCCGCCGCCGCCAGCTTGAAAATCATCGTCTCGCCGACGACGGGACTGAATCATATCGATCTGGCGGCGGCCGCCGGCCGCGGCGTCGAGGTCGTGTCGCTCCGCGGCGAAGCCGACTTCCTCAAGGACGTTCGCGCCACGGCGGAATTGACCATCGGCCTGATCCTCGCGCTACTGCGAAAGATTCCCGAAGCCGTTGCTGACGTGCAGCGCGGCCATTGGGACCGCGATGCGTTTCAGGGGCGCGAGTTGTACGGCAAGACGGCCGGCGTCGTCGGCTATGGCCGGTTGGGGCACATCGTCGCCCGGTATTTGCAAGCGTTCGACGTGCGCGTGCTGGTCTGCGATCCGGACGTCGATGCCGAGGAGCTGGAGCCGGGTTTGTCGCGAGTCTCGCTCGACAAGCTCTTGGCCGCTTCCGACATCGTGACCTTGCACGTGAACTTGTGTGACGACACGATTGGCTTTTTCGGCCCCGAGCAATTCCAGGCGATGAAGCCGGGCGCGGTCCTCATCAACACGGCCCGCGGCGAGCTGGTGGACGAGGCGGCGCTTGTTGCCGCGCTCAATAACGGCCGACTGGCCGGCGCGGCCCTCGACGTCGTGACGAATGAAGACGCATCGGGCATGGCGGGGCACGCACTCGTCGAGCGGGCTAAGACCGACCCCCGCCTGATCATCACGCCGCACGTCGGCGGCTGCACGCGGGAATCGATGGAAAAGACCGAACGCTTCCTGGCCGAGCGGCTGGTGCAATTGATCGCGCCGGCCGCGGGCCGATGAAGATGCGTTTCCAGCGACGCACAGCATGGCGGAAGTAACAGATCCAGCATTGCCGGCGGATGCAGCAGGCGCGAAGCCTGCCGTTCGCCCGTCCGCCGCCCGGAGCACGCTGGAAATATTCGCCACGCGGGTGGTCTCGTTCCC
This sequence comes from Planctomycetia bacterium, assembly GCA_016191115.1. Classification (GTDB taxonomy): domain Bacteria; phylum Planctomycetota; class Planctomycetia; order Pirellulales; family JACPPG01; genus JACPPG01. The sequence goes on from JACPPG010000023.1 coordinate 29,834, forward strand.
GCTGACCTTGGGAACCGGGTTCTTGGTCGCCGGCGTCCTGGGCGCCGCCGAGCAGGGCGTCTACACGTTTCTGATGCTGTTGGGCGGCTTCGTGTTGCCGCTCATGTCGTTCGGCTTCGGCGCGGCGATCGTCTATTTCATCGCCAACAAGCGGTATGCCGCCCGCGACGTCTATTTGACCTGTTTGGGGATCGGGCTCTTGCAAGGCGTCGCCAACGCGGGCATCGTCGCCGGGCTCTGGTACTTCGACTTCCTGGGCAACGTCGCCCACGGAATACCGGGATCGTTGATGGTTCCCATCCTGCTCGTGCTGCCGTTGCAGGGCGTGCAGTTGATGATCACCAGAATCCTGTTGGGCGACTCCTGGTTCTCGCTCAATAACCACATCACGGTTGCCAGCCCGCTTCTGCTTTCCACGCTGTTGTTGATTTTGGTCGTGGCGGCGGGTTGGGGAGTGGAAGGAGCCGTGGCCAGCGTCGTTTGGTCGAACTTCTTGGTCGTCTGTGGGCTGGTGGTGGCCAGCATCCGCCGCTATCGCCCGGCCCTGACGTGGGACTGGCGATTCGTTTGGGAAGGCTATCACTACGGCGTGCGTGCCTGGTTTGGCGACCTGGCGATTCGGGCGAACCTTCGGGCCGACCAGTTGCTCTTGTCGTTTACGGGCAGCAGCGTGGAGCTGGGCGTCTATTCGATTGCCGTCAAGATCTCGGAGCTGTTGTGGTTTTTGCCCGACTCGCTGGCGTTCGTGCTCTTTAACAAGATCGCGGCGGAGAAGAGCGAGGAGGGGAAGATCGCGCTAACGGCCCGCGCCCACCGCGCCATGCTGGCCACGATGGCGCTCTTGGGGCTGGCCGTGACGGTCGTCGGCTTCTGGGCCATTCCGTTCTTCTTCGCGTTCTTCAAGGCGGGCAAGGACTATACGCCCGCCGCCGTGTACCTGGCGCTCCTCATGCCGGGGACGGTGCTCTTTACGACGATGAAGGTGATCACCAAGTATTTCGCCGCCAGCGGCATGCCGACCTTGAGCAGTGCCGTGCTCTTGATCGGGGCGGTGTTCGGTATTGTGCTCTACTTCGTGCTGGTGCCGTGGTATGGAGCGGCCGGCGCGGCGATCGCTTCGAGCGTGGGCTACATCGCCACCGCGGCCGCCAGCGTTGTGCTGTACCAGCGGCAGGTTCGGCCGAATCCGACGCATTTGTTCGCCTTCCGCGCCGACGATCTTTGGTGGATCGTGGACCAGTGCCGCCGCGCGTTCCGCCGCACGCGCCCCGCCGCCTGAAGTGGACCTCAGGTTTCGAATACGCGGAATCCGAGATCTCATGATCTCAAATCCGAGATTTCAGATGGCATGCAAGTTGGTGGCCCGAAGCCGCGGGCTCCGGCTCCGGCTAGTTGCTAATCGCTAATCGCCAGTCGCTTAAGAATTGTCCCGCGCCGTTAACTACGCGAAGAGTATTGCCCGCCGCCTGCTGGGCCGCGGCCGCGAGCTGCGCGAACAGTATGCGCTCGCGCGGTCGAAGTTGGCCGTGGACGCCCGCCTGTCCGGCGCGGCCGGAACCGTGGCCCTCATCGGCTCCGGCGTTCAAGGGAGGACCATCGCCCGCGCGATCAAGCTGCTGCCCGGCTGGCGGCTGGCGACGATCTTTGATCTGAAGCGCGAAGCGGCCGATCGCATGCGCGCCGACCTGTGGCCGGCGGCCGACGTGCCTTCGGGGGACGAGGCCTTCTGGAAAGCGGCAGCCGCGGCCGACGTCGTGGCGATCGCCACCACGGCGCCCAGCCACTTCGCCTTGGCCACCAAGGCGATCGAATCCGGCGCGAAGGCGGTCCTGCTCGAAAAACCCATCACCAATCGCCTGGCTGACGCCGACCACCTGATCGAGGCTGCCGCCAAGCGCGGTTGCCGGATGGCTGTCGATCACACGCGGCGTTACATGCCGTCGTCCGAAGGGCTGAAGCGGCTGGTGTCGCGCGGCATTGTCGGCAGGCCGCGGTCCGCCTCGTACCTGTACGGTTGCGCCGGCTTCGCCATGATCGGCACCCACCTGTTCGACCTGGCCCGATGGCTCTTCGACTCTGAGATCGTGAGAGTGCGGGCTGAGCTGGACGACGAGGTGCACCCCTTTGACCGCGGTCCGCAGTTCGTCGACCACGCCGGCCGGTGCGAGGCGCGGCTGGCCAACGGCGTGCGGCTGTCGCTCGATCTGTCGGGAAATCTGCACACGAAACACCAATTGCTGGTCGTGGCCTGCGACCGCGGCCGATTCGAGGTCGACGAGCAGCGGGGCAGCATCCGCCTGGTGGGGACTGGCATTCATACCTGGGATTCCGACTACCTGGCCTCGGCCAACTTGGAGCTGTCGGTCGCCCGCGCGCTCTTGGAGCTAGGGCAGGGCAAGGCGCCGCGGTGCGGCCTGGCCGACGGCCGTGCGGCGCTCGAGGCGGCCATCGCCTGCCAGGTTTCGGCCCGCGAGGGGAGCGGCTGGGTTGATTTGCCTCTCATCGACGGATTGCGCGAGGAGGCCTTTCCCTTTGCCTAGGGCGATGGAGACGGGCGAGGAGCTGCGGCTGCTGGTGATCGGCGCCGGCAAGATGGGCCAGGCCCACGCGCAGGCGTTCGGCCGCCAGCCGGGCGTGCGGATCGTGGGGGTTGCCAGCCGGCAAGGCGACAGCGCCGCGCGGCTGGCCGCGGAAGTGGGCGCGGAGCACAGCGCCGATTGGCGTGCGTTGGCCGAGCGCCTGCGCGTCGACGCGTGCGTGGTGGCCGTCGTCGCCACGATCAACGAACAGATCACGCGCGAGGTTCTCTCGGCCGGCTACCATGTGCTTTCGGAAAAACCGGTCGCGTTCACCGAGGGCGCCGTGCGCGCGCTGGCGGACATGGCCGCCGCGCGGAACCTGGTGGCAATGGCGGCCGTGAACCGGCGGTTCTTTGCTCCGGTGCTATCGGCCATCGAGTCGGTCCGATACTACGGGCGGCTCCTGGGCGTCACGGCGCTTGCCCCGTCGCCAGTCGCCGCGCGGCGCGCGGAGGGCCGCCACAGCGCGTTTGTTTGCGACCATTGGATGCTCGCCCAGACGATCCACGTGATCGACCTTCTGCGGCTGGCCGCCGGCGAGCCGGAAGAAACGCTGGGTCTCGCCGCGGTGGACGCCGAGGATGGCGAGACGAATGTCGCCGGGTTATTTCGATTCTCCAGCGGCGCGCTCGTGAGCTTCGACAGTTTTTCCTCATCGGCCGAGGAATGGGAATTGCGCCTGCACGGCGAGCGGGTCGAAGCCCGGCTTTGCCCGCTGGAGCGGGGTTGGCTGCGGGTGGGGAATGGCGCGGCGCGGGCCCTGCCGGCGAGCTTTGCGGGCGACAAGGGGTTGAAGCTGGGCTTGGGCGGCCAGGCGGCCGCGTTCGTCGCGGCCGTGCGCGAGCTGGCGCCGCCCGCCTACCCGGCCTCGGATTTTTACGATCATGCCCGCACCATCACGCTGGCCGAACAGCTCAGGGCGGCCGGTGCGCGCGGCTGCAATGGCGAAGGAGCAGTTGTCACGGGTGCCATGCCCACGTCGCGCTAAGCGAGGTGGGCATGCCTGGAAACCAAACGCACATGGCCACGTCGGCGTGCCTCCGTGGCCATGACACCCTTGAGCATTGGACCAATGACCACCGTTTCGACCGACACATCGCAAGCACTCGCCGCCGGCGACCGGCCGGCCTGTAAGCTGCTCGTGAATATCACGCACGGCTTTCAGGCGCGGATGCTTTTGCGCTCCGCGATCGCCGAGGCGCTGCTGGCGCGTGGGGCATCGTTGGTGGTCGTCTCGGCCAGCGCCGGCGAGGAATACTTCCGCCGCGAGTTCAGCCACCCGCGGATCGCGCTCGAGGAAATGCCCGACCGGTTCTCGCGCGTCGAGGCGCATTTGATCACGCTGCGGCAATATCTGCTGATGAACCCGTCGCTGGGTGGCACGCTGAATTTCAAGAACGAGGCCTTCCGCCGCCAGGCGCCGAAGCGCTACTGGATCGCGCGGGCGGGCAACAGCGTGCTGGGGCGGATCACTCCGCTGCGGCGGGCGTACATGGCGGCCGAGGCCAAGCTGTTCGGCGGCTTTGAATGCGACGACATCCTTGCCCGCCACAAGCCCGACCTCGTCGTGACCGGCACACCGGGCTACAACCGCAACGATATACACCTGTTGCGCGCAGCGCGACGGCTTGGCCTGCCGACGGCGTGCGTCATGCTGTCGTGGGACAACCTGACGAGCAAGGGGTACATGGGGGGCGTGCCCGACCACCTGCTCGTGTGGAGCGACCTGATGGCCGACGAGGCCGTGAAGTACCACGACTACCCGCGGAATCGCATCCGCTGGTGCGGCGCAGCGCAGTTCGATCACTATTGCGGGCTGCGGGAGCGGTTCGACCGGCTGGCGTGGCGGCGGCAGCATGGCGTGCCCGACGGCCGGCCCCTCATTGTGTACGGCACGATCAATCCGGCGCTCATACCGCATGAGATCAACATCCTGCGGCAGATCGTCGAGCGGATGCGCGCCGGCGCGTTTCGCACGAAGCCCTACCTTTGGGTACGGTTGCATCCACAGGTGATCCGCGGGGCGTTCAGCACGTCGCTGGGACCGTTCCGCGAACTGGCCGGCGAGGACGCGCGGATCGAGGAGCCGGCGGTGCAATCGGACAAGCTGGCGTGGGACCTGCCGAAAGAGGATGCCGAGCACCTGGCGCACCTGATGGCCGCGGCCGACGTCGTGGTGACGCCCAACTCGACACTGAGCATCGACGCCGCCTGCGCCGGGACGCCGATCATCAACGTCTTCTTCGACGGCCAGGAGCCGATCCACCGCGAGCTCTCGGCCGAGCGGTTCATGCACTACACGCACTACTCGCAGATCCTGGCGACAGGCGGCATCGCCAAGGCCATGACCATCGATGATTTCGTCCGCATGGCGGACGCCTACGTCGAGAATCCCGATTTGCACCGCGAAGGACGCGAGACGATCATCCGCCAGCAGCTTAACCGGCTGGACGGACAGGCCGGCGTGCGCACGGCCGAGCTGCTATGGCAGCTGGCCACCGCCCGGCGCGAGGAAATGGCCCGCGCGGCCGGGTAAATCATCCACCATGAAGCGAATCGTCATCCTCACGGGCTCCGAGTTGCGGCATACGTTCGTGCGCATGGCGATCGCCGTCAGCCCGAAGATCGAGGTGCTGTGCACGTACTGCGAGGGGCTGGAGCAGAGCCTGCCGGAGACGATCGACGCCACGGCGCCCGGCGCCGAGCTGCAGGCGGCACATGTCGCGGCCCGTGCCCGCAGCGAAGAGGATTTTTTCGCGCCGTTCGTCGCGCTTGTGGCGGATCGTTCGCGGCCCGAGTTCATCCCCAAGGGAGCGATCAACGACGGGCCGCACGCGGCGCGAATCGCCGAGCTTACGCCCGATTTGATCGTGGCCTACGGCTGCTCGCTCATCAAAAGCGACCTGGTCTCGCAATTCGCGGGCCGGTTCCTCAATCTGCACCTGGGGCTCTCGCCGTACTACCGCGGGTCGGGCACGAACTTCTGGCCGCTGGTGAACGGCGAGCCGGAGCACGTCGGCGCGACGTTCATGTTTCTCGACGAGGGAGTCGACACCGGCCGGGTCATTCACCAGGCGCGGGCCCGCGTCTTTCCCGGCGACACGCCGCACCAGATCGGCAACCGGTTGATCGCCGATGCCGCCGCGGCCTACCGGCTGTTGATCGAGCGGTTCGACGAGCTGGCCGACATGCCGCCCCTCGCCCAGCCGCCGAAGGCGCGGTACTATCGCCGCCGCGATTTCACGCCCGACGCCACGCGGCAGTTGTACGACAACTTCGCCGCGGGGCTGGTGGACCGATACCTGGTCGAACACGACGCGCGCGTGGCACGGGCGCCGATTATCGACAATCCTGCACTGGCGAGCACGGCCCCGCAATGGGACACAGCTTGATACATTCGGTCGAGCAGCCTTCGTGAAGTTCATCATGTACCATTACGTGCGGCCGCCATGCCCGGAGCTGCCGTACTTCCGCTTTCTCGCGCTCGATGACTTTTGCCGCCAGTTGGACTACTTCGAGCGCGAGTTCGGATTCGTGTCCTACGATGACTTCACCGGCGTGCTGGACGGGCGCGCGGCGGCGGGCAACGGCGTCGTCCTCACGTTCGACGACGGCGTCGTGGACCACTACGCCCACGTGGTTCCGGAGCTCGTGCGGCGCGGCTTGTGGGGCATCTTTTACGTCCCCACCGGCATGTACGCGACCGGCAAGCTCCTGGACGTGCACCGTATCCACTTCTTGCTGGGCCGGTTCGGCGGCCCGGCCATGATCGACGCCGCCCGCGAAATCATCACCGACGACATGCTGTCGCACGCCCACGTCGACGAGTTCCGCCACATGACCTACGCGCGGCAAGTGAACGACGCCGCGACGACCGAGTTCAAGCGCATCCTGAACTACTACGTCTCGTACGAGCATCGGGAGACCGTGCTGGACAAGCTGATGCGCCGCTCGCCGGCCGAGGATAACCTGGTGCGGCAATACTACGTCGAGCCCGCGCTTCTGGCCGACATCGAGCGGCAGGGCATGATCGTCGGCGGGCACAGCGTCAGTCATCCCGTGTTCAGCAAGCTGGACGAAGCCGACCAGCGGCGGGAAATCCACGACTGCTTCGATTTCCTGGACCGCGCGACAGGCGGCTTGCGGCTGCGGACGTTCTGCTATCCTTACGGCGGCTTCCACTCGTTCACGCCGGCCACCGAGCGGCTATTGGCCGAGGCCGGCTGCCGGTTCGCACTCAATGTCGAGGCGCGCGACGCGGTGGACGCCGATTTTCGAAAGCGTCCGCAGGCGCTACCGCGGTACGATTGCAACGCTTTCCCCCACGGCCAAAGCCGGCTGCAAAACCAGCAATTAGCAACTAGCGATTAGCAACTAGCCGGATTAGAGGATGTTGTTTATCCGCAGATTACGCAGATTTCGCGGATAGTGAGTAAGAGAGGCGAACTTAATCTGCGTCATCTGCGAAATCCGCGGATCATTCTTGTATGCGCGTCCTAGTCACCGGTAGCAGTGGACTGATCGGCTCCGAGGCCGTGCGGTTTTTCGACCGCATGGGCTTTGACGTGGCCGGCGTCGACAACAACATGCGGGCCGATTTCTTCGGTCCCAAGGGGGATACGCGCTGGAACCGCGAGCGCCTCGAGTCCACCTGCCCGCGATTCCGCCACCATGAAGTTGATATCCGCGACCGGGCGGGCGTCGACGAGCTACTGCGGAAGGGGAAATACGAGCTCGTGGTCCACGCGGCGGCCCAGCCCAGCCACGACCTGGCGGCGCAGCGCCCCTTCGACGATTTCGACGTCAACGCGGTGGGCACCTTGAACATGCTCGAGGCTTGCCGCCGGCACTCGCCCGACGCCGTGTTCATCCACATGAGCACCAACAAGGTGTACGGCGACGGGCCGAACCACATCCGCCTTGCGGAGCTCGCAACGCGGTGGGACTACGACGACCCGCGCTACGAGCACGGCATCGCCGAGGATTTTTCGATCGACAACTGCCTGCACTCGCTGTTTGGAGCGTCGAAAGTGGCCGGCGACGTTCTGGCCCAGGAGTACGGCAAGTATTTCGGGCTGAAGACGGGCATCTTCCGCGGCGGCTGCTTGACGGGCCCCGCGCACTCGGGCGTCGAGCTGCACGGGTTTTTGAATTACCTGGTGCTGGTGGCGCTCGCCGAGCGGCCGTACACGATCTTCGGCTACAAAGGGAAGCAGGTCCGCGACCAGATTCACAGCCACGACGTGATCAACGCCTTCTGGAACTTCGCCCAGAACCCGCGGCCGGGCGAGGTCTACAACCTGGGGGGGGGCAAGGGGAACGCGGCCAGCGTGCTGGAGTGCATCGAGATGATCGCCGGTGCGAGCGGCAAGCGCCCGCAAGTCACGTACAGCGACACCAACCGCATCGGCGACCACATCTGCTATTATTCCGACCTGCGGAAGCTCGAGTCGCATTTCCCCGGCTGGCGACTGACCTACAGCCTGGACCGGATCGTCGACGAAATGGTCGAAGCCGTGCAGAAGCAGAACCGCGCATGACGACACAATCCACGACATTCGTCAACGACGAAGCGGCGCGGGTCTCCGGCGAGACCCTGGGGTTCAGCTTCGGAGCCAACTGGAAGAAGTTTCTCGTCACGGTCGACGAGCCGATCATCGGCTCCGCGATGCAGAGTTTTACGGCCTTCACGCATCTGGCGAGCCTTGCCCCCCACGAGTTTCTGGACCTCGGCTGCGGGAGCGGGCTGTCGAGCCTGGTGGCCATCCGGCTGGGCGCGCGCCGCGTCGTATCGGTCGACATCGATCCGCACTCGGTCGATTGCGTTCGTCGCCTTCGAGATCAGGAGAACTTGGGAGAAGATCGCTGGGCGGTGCATCACGGGTCGGTGCTGGACGAGGCACTTTTGGAGTCGCTCGGCCGGTTCTCCTACGTTCATTCGTGGGGCGTGTTGCACCATACAGGCGCGATGTGGCGGGCGTTAGCTAACGTGGTGAAGCACAACGTCGAGCCGAATGCGCTCTTGCACCTCGCGCTTTACAACGCACATCGCAGCGCCCCGCGTTGGCTGCGGGTCAAACGGCTGTGCAACCGCTCGCCGCATATACTGTTTCCGCTTTTGAAGAACGGGTATCTGGCGCTCTTGTTCGGCAAGATGCTTGCACAGTTTCGCTCGCCGATCCGATTCGTTCGCGAGTACCACGCGACGCGCGGCATGAGCTTCGTGCGCGACATGGACGACTGGTTTGGCGGTTTGCCGTACGAGTACTGTAGCCCCGACCAGGCGCTCGATTTCCTGGCGGAGCGCGACTTTTCAATGCTGAGGATCAAAACCACACGGTCCTGCGGCTGCAACGAATTCCTGTTTCGCGCGGGGGGAGGTCTCGATCCGGCGGCCTGAACGCATCCTCTTGGTTTCCTGGGGTCTCCCGCCCTCGGTAACCGGCTCGTCGGTGATTGTCGAGAATCTGTCGCGACAGTTCCGACAGGACGAAATGGTCTTGGCCGGCCAGGTGTGGAGCGGCGCCGAGGGCTATCGGCGCGATGCTGCGCTGCCCACGATTCACTACGTCGGCCGGGAATGGACGTGGCCGAAACGCGGTCAACGCTTCGTCCGCTGGGCCCGGTGGCTAACGCTACGACGACTCGCGCGCAGCGTCGAACGCGTGGCCCGCGAGGAGGCGTGCGATGCGATTGTCAGCATTTTTCCCAACGAGTTCTATCTCTACGCCGGCTACGAGGCGGCCCGTCGGCTGAAGCTGCCTTACTACCCTTACTTCCACAATACGTACCTGGAGAATCGCCGTGGCCTGCCGCTTCGGTTTGCCCGTTGGCTCGAGCGGCGCGTGTTCGAGGACGCGCCCGTCGTCTTCGTGATGAGCGAGGGGATGAAGGAATACTACGAGCCGCGATATCCGGGCGTGCAGTTTGAGCCTCTGGTGCACACGTTCAACGAACCGATCCCCGATTTCGCGTCGCCGCCGGCGCCCGGCTCGCCGATCGGCCTCGCGTTTATCGGAAACTTGAATGAATCCAATGTCGACGCGGCCCGGCGGATGGCCCAGATGGTGAACCAGCGCGAGGACTGCCGCCTGACGACCTACTCCGGCACGCCCGACTGGTACTTCGCCAAGACCGGCGTCTGCGGTTCGCGGATCAAGCACACGCGCGTGGCGTACGACGAAGTGACGCAGGCGCTCCGTTCGCACGATATTCTGCTGTTCCCGCACGGCTTTACGGGCGGGACGAGCGAGGCGGAGTACGCTACGATCTTCCCCACGCGAACGATCGCGAGCCTGCTGGCCGCTCGGCCGATCCTAGCGCACACGCCCCCCGGCTCCTTCCTCACGCGCTGGCTTCGAAACCATGATTGTGCCGAGATCGTGGACACGCCGGACGTGCAGGCCCTGAGCGCGGCGTTGGATCGGTTGCGCGACGGCGCGGCGCGGCGCGAGGAGCTTGTCCGCAACGCGTTGGTGGCGGTGCGCCAATTTCATGCCCCGGCCGTGGCCGCGAATCTCCGGCGGATCTTGGCAGAGACGGGCGGCCCGCGGATTGACGGCGGCCGCCCCGAGCCCTCGTCCGCGAAGCGCACTGTCGCGCCAGAGCTCCCAGCGGCAACGGGCGCTAGAAGCCGCGACGGCTAAGCCCGACGGTTGGTTTGCGGCGATAGGTCGTTTGGCCGCCTGTTTCATCTTTTTGCATCTGCCTACTGCCTACTCTTCCATGTGCGGCATCTGCGGCATTGCCTATCGCGACCCTCGGCGCCAGCCCGACGCAGCCGTGCTGCGCCGCATGGCCGCCACCATCCGGCATCGTGGCCCGGACGACGAAGGGTGCGAAGTGCTGGGGCCGGTGGGCCTGTCTTTCCGACGCCTGTCGATCATCGACCTTTCGCCGGCCGGCCATCAGCCGATGGCGAACGAAGACGGCACGGTATGGATCATCTTCAACGGTGAGATCTACAACTTCCAGGAACTGCACGCTGATCTGGTTGGCCGCCACCGGTTCCGCTCGCGCTCCGACACCGAGGTCCTCGTGCACCTGTACGAGGAGCGCGGGCCGGCGATGGTCGATGCGATCGATGGCATGTTCGCCTTCGCGATCCACGACCGGAAGCGAAAGTCGCTGTTTCTGGCGCGCGATCCGTTCGGCATCAAGCCGCTCTTCTACGCACTGGACGATAACCGGCTGGTATTCGGCTCGGAAATCAAGCCGATTCTGGCATCCGGTGAGGTGTCTCGACAGGTTGATCGCTCGGCCCTCAACGATTATTTTGACTTCCACTGGATCCCGGCGCCGCGGTCGATTTTTGCCGACATCCGTAAGTTGCCGCACGCGCACACGTTGGAATTGGATCTCGACTCCTGGCAGAGTCGATCGCGGCGCTATTGGCGGCCGCGATATGCGCCGCAAGATGGCAAATCGCTCGACACGTGGGTCGACGAGGTCGACGAAGTGCTGGGGCGCTCCGTCAAAAGCCAGCTCGTGTCGGATGTGCCGCTGGGGCTCTTTCTCAGCGGCGGCATCGATTCCTCGCTCGTGACCCTCGAAGCGTCGAAGGCCGGTGGCGGCCCACTGCGAACCTTCACGATCGGCTTTGAAGACGACGCGCTCTCGGAAGTGCCCTACGCCCGGCAAGTAGCCGAGGATTTGAAGACCGAGGCCGTGTATCGAACGCTACCGTACGATTCGCTCGAGCAGCTTCCGGCGCTCACGGAGTTCTACGACGAACCCTTCGCCGATCCGTCGCAACTGCCCACAAGTGCCGTCAGTCGCGTGGCGCGGGAGTATGTCACCGTGGCACTCTCGGGCGACGGGGGTGACGAGCTCTTTAGCGGCTACCGGCACCACAAATTGAGTAAGTCGGTGAGCCGCCTGGACGTAATTCCGGCCGCCGTGGCGCGGGTCGTGTTCGGCGGTGTGGCGCGACTGGCGCCGGTTTCAACGCGGGCGCACGACTGGGGGCGGCGGTTCGCGCTATCGAGCGACGAACGCCGCATGTCGATCATCCGATTGCCGGGGCGCGAGCTGCGGGCCGACGTGTTGGCGCCCCACCAGCGCGAATGTCCCGAGGCACGACTGTGGCATATGCGCGAACACGTCGCCGAGCTGCGCGGTTTACCACCGGTGACGCAGACGCAACTTTACGACCTGTTGATGTACCTGCCCAACGATATGCTCGTGAAAGTGGATCGGGCGAGCATGGCGTGCAGCCTCGAAGCGCGCGTGCCGTTTCTGTCGCGAGCCGTGGCGGAGCTGGCCTTCCGAATTCCGGAGCACGTCCGCTTCGAGGGGGCCACGGAAAAGCGCGTCTTACGGCGGCTCGCGGCCCGACGCTTCGGCGACACTTTTGCGCGCCGCCGCAAGCAAGGCTTTGGCATTCCGCTTCAATCGTGGATGGCGGCCGCGGCCCACGACGCGCGGCTGCAAGATCGCGTGCAGAACGGCCCGGCCGTTCACGCCGGGATGCTCGACGCGCAGGGCGTGGGCCGGCTGTTCGCCCGCGTCCGCCAGGGCGGCGGTCGGATACTGACCGACCGCAGTGACGAGTTGTTCGCGCTTTTAGTCTTCGACGCGTGGTGGAACCGATACGCCGCATGAACCCGCGTCGCGTCGCGCTGTTCATCAACACGCTCGTGCACGGTGGCACGGAACGGAACGTCACCATGTTTTGCAAGCACATGGATCGCTGTCGCTACGTGCCCCAGGTGTGGACGCTGCATCCGGGCGGCGAGTACGAGGAGGCCGTGCGAGCCGCGGGCGTCGACGTGCATTGCCTGAACCGCACGGGCTCGTTCAGTCCCCGCTTCGCCCTTAACGCGGCGCGCCAGATCGCGCGGGTCGAGGCCGATTTGTTTCACGTGTTCTTGCCAGCGATCATGTTCTACGTGGGGTTGTCGAAATCGCTATGCCGCGCACCGCCGCCGGTTGTCTACTCCGAGGCGACCACGCTGTCGGCCCGCGCGTGGCTGCGTCCGGTGCAAGCGTGGATGCTCCGCACGCAGTGCGCGGCCTACGCCGCCAATTCGCAATCGACCCGCGCGTTTCTCGCCGGCCACGGCGTGCCGGAGGACAAGATCGAACTGATCGCGAACGGGCACGAGACGGAACGGTTCTGCGCGCCGGTCGACCGGAATGCGGTGCGCGCGGGAATCGGCGTCGAGCCTGCCGAGCGGCTGGCCATCTTCGTCGGCCGGCTGGTGGACACGAAGCGAGTCAACGATCTCATTGGCGCCGTGCACGGGCTCAACGGCGCCGCGAAGGGCCTGCGCGTCGCGATCATCGGCGACGGCCCCCAGCGCGGAACGCTCGAGGCGCAAACGCGCGAAGCCGGCCTCGCCGAGGTGATAAGATTCCTGGGCGTGCGGCGCGACGTGGTCGAGCTGTTGCGGAGCGCCGACTTATTCGTCTTTCCGTCGGAAATAGAAGGGCTCTCGAATGCCGTCATCGAGGCGGCCTTGGCCGGGTTGCCGATCGTGGGCTGCGACGTGGCCGGCGTGCGCGACATCGTCGACGACGGGCGCGAGGCGCTGCTTGTCCCTCCGCGCGATCCGGCGGCCCTGGCCGCCGCGATCCGCCGCTATTTGGACGATCCCGCGTTGGCCGCCCGGCATGGGGCGGCGGCCCGAGAACGCGCCCTGCAAGCATATGCGATCCAAAATACGCTCAAGCGATTATACTGTGTCTATGACCGCGTGTTGGCCACCAGGAACTAGGGGCGCCTCGTCCAGAAAGCGATTCGGCGCAATCCGGTCTAGATATTCGCCATGACTCGATTCCCCACACAAGCAAGCGCGCTAACGGCTGTCACGATGCCGCCCGCCGCCTGGACGTCTCCGGCCGCGAAGGCCGAGCGCCCGGTCCCTGGCATCGCGCTCTGGTCGTTCTTGGCCTTCTTCTTGTTCTCCCTGTGGAACGTGGCGGGCATCTTCATGACCTTCAACAGCAAGTACGAGGGCTTGCCCATCCAGCCGCTGGCGTTCGCCCTCACTTGCGTCATGGTGATCCCGTGGACGAAGGGCAAACCAAGCTTTGGCTACTTCAAGGCGGCGTGGGCCTTTTGGTTCGTCTTCACCGTGATCGGCTACGCGGGTCCGCACTTGCCGGTGGCGTTTTACGATTACCACCTCATCCAACTGGCCGCGAAAATGTGGATTAGCCTGATCGGCATTCCGCTTCTGGCGATCCGGTCGATCAACCGCGACAAGCTGCCGTTCTTTCTCCGCTTCACGTCGGTCGCCGGCGCGGTAGGCGGGGCGCTCGCCGCCTTGCAGATGTTCATTACTGGGCCGTTCAAGAAAATCGTAAGCGACGAGGGCCGCGGCGCCGGTTTCTGGGTCAACCCGAACAGTTGCGCTGAGGTGTGCGGGTTCTGTCTGTTTATCTCCTTGATCTGTCCCTTCCGCTCCAAGTCCGCCAATGTGCTTGTCCGCTTGGCGTTGATGGCCGGCGTCATGTCGACCTTGTCCCGCACGGGCATCATGCTGTTGGTTGTCGGGTTCTTCGTGTACGGAATCGCCGCCAAGAAGATGAAGACCGTTTTCCAGGTCAGCCTGGTGCTGTTCGTCACGCTTTTGGCAGGCAATCTGTTCGTGAACTACCTTGCGACGACGAAGCTGGTGAACCCCAAACGCATCGAGCGGATCAGCGGGTTTATGCGAGGCGATCTTGGTTCGAAGTCGCAGGGGGATCGCGCGGCTCTCTGGTCGGTCGCCATGAAGGCCGTCTCACACGATTGGATTATCGGCCGCGGTCACCGCACGATGGACGAGGTTGTGCCTGTCCCGGGACGGGCGCGTGGAGGATTGGGGCCGCACAACTACTACATCTACGTGTGGGGGAACTCCGGCATTTTCGCTTTGCTCCTATTCTGCGTGTACGTCATCACGCTGTACAGGATGGGGTCGAAGAGCGTGGAGCCGCGAGCACGGAGTTCCCTTTGCGCGATGGCTGTCATGATCGCGTTTATTGCGATGGTGGACCATTCCTTCTTAAATAACCAATTCTTCGGCCCCGTGTTCACCGTGATGGTAACGACGGCGTACTACGTTCAGCCGCAAAAGCGCCGCATGGCGACGCGCTCCGTCGCGGCGTCCTTCGCGCCGCCGCCCGTCCGGCGCGCGGCGCCGTCTTGAGCACGTGCACTGGATCGATGTCAGGGAGTGGGTTCCTCGCCCTCGCCCGCGGTGCTGGGAGCAACGTCGGTTCCCTCGCGCGGCGGTGCGGAGAAAACTCCTTCGGCCGCCATGTCCGCGATACGGACGGCGATCAATTCGCCGGCAAGTCGATGCCCCAAGGCGTTCCAATGGCCGCGGCCGATCTTCGAGTTTTCGAACCCGTGCAGGTACTCGTGATGCGCCGCCGCATACTCGGCCAGCGTCGGAGCAAGCGTCAACACGGCGATCCGGTGCGCCTCGCAGAACTGCCGGATACGCTCATCGGGGTAGAACAGGTCGCTCACGCCCAATCGGGCCAGATATTGCCGCCGCACGTCCGGATCGGGCTCGACCTGATCGCTGTTCGATAGGGTCACCACCAATAGCGTAGCTCCCATCGCCCTTGTTTCTTCATCCATCGCCGCCAGCAAACGCTCGGTAAGTTCCCACGCGTCGCGCCACGGTTGCGTCGTCGGCTCCTGATAAATCTCGTCGTCGAGTCCTAGTTCCCGTGGTGGGGCCGTGCCCAGCGCCCGTGCTTGGGCGACGACCGTTCTCCATTGCATGGCGCGGCGGACCTGATAGTACAACTGCACGATCCGCGACCAATCCGCCAGCTTGTGCCGCAGCACCGCCGGCCAACGCTCCTCGCTCGCTACCCAATCTTGAAACGACTCATCGAGCGTCAGTTGCCCATCCTGCACGAAGAAAAACGGACGTCTCTCGTGCGGCCGCAGCGACAGGCTGTTGTCGCTCAGGTCGTTTCCGGTCAGGAAGGCCAGCACCACGAGATCGGGCTGGTACTTGGCCACGCGGTCTCGCAGCACCAGCAGCTCCTGCCCCGTCCCGTAGCCCGACATGCCGAAGTTCATCACCCGCGCCGAGCGACCGGCCAACGCCGGCGATTGGCCGAGCATTCGGGCCAGCACTTCCGTGAACCGAGAATCGGCGGGCACTTGAAATGCTTCGGTGTAGGAGTCGCCCAGCACGGCGATGCGCAACTCGTCCTTCGCTTTCGCAATCGGCCATTCCTCGTCGCGGAATCCGGCGCTATTGATTTGGACGAAGGATTCCCCTTCCTGGCGGTACCGGTAGGACATGCTCGGCCGATGGATCACGCCCAGCACCGGATCGGCCTGCGTCATCCGGGGGTGATAGATCCCGACAAGGCGCAAGACGATCTCGATCGCCAGGAGCGCGAGGATCATCGCCGCACCAGCCAGAGACAGCTTCTTAAGAATGCCAACGGGCCGGGGCATGGGGCACGAGGGGAAGGGGAAACAAGAGGGGAATGCGCCCGCGGCAGCCGGCGCGCCACGACGGCCGGGCGATCGTGCGCCGCCAGGTTGGCTCAGACCGCATTATGTTTCGCCAGCGGCGGAGCGTCAACGCAACCGTCGCGCAGGCCAGGGCCGTTCACAGATTCAAGCTTGCCGGCGGCGCACCGGCGGGAAAGTGGGACAGGCACCGAGACGCAGCGTTGGTATGAAAGGGCTTGCGCTGTTTGTGCTCGGAGCCAGTCCCATTTTCCCGCCTCGCCATTTTGGTCCGTTGCGCCCACGCACGCCGCATCCCTTTCGTAAATTGGCCCATCGTGATACGGTCGTGCATCCGGCGGGCGAATCCTGCCACGATCGTGCCGCGAAAGGCGTTTTTGTTTCCCGTCCATCGCTAGCGGCCAACCCGAGCCAAGATCGCCGATGACTTCCGTCGAAGAGCGCCCCGCGCCACCGGCCGTGCAGCCCGCGACAGCCCCGTCGCTGCCGGCCTCGATGGCGCGGATGCTTCTTGCGCCGGCGCTCGGCGCCGTGCTCGGGTTTCTACTGCTGGTCAAGGTCGTGCTCCCCACGGTGGGCGTGGGCGGCGTCGAACGGATCGTGGCGCTTGGGAACCATCTCGATGCGTCGCTCGCGCCGCCACCGGTCGTGGCGCTTCTCGGCAATTCCATCACGCGCGAAGGGATCGACGCGCGGATCGTCGAGGCCCACGCCCCCTCGGGCTGGCACGCGCAGAATCTCGCCACGAGCGGGTGCGGCCTGTCCGAGATGCGCGTGCTCGTGCCGAAGCTGATGGCGGCCCATCCGGCGGCGGTGGCGATCGGTCTGCGGCCGGAGGACCTGGGACGGGTCGACGACTTCGATATCGACAAGGCCTATGCGTATGCCCTGGGGGGTTTCGTCGCCGCCTGGCCCGCGGACTGGACGAGGGCCGACCTGCCGGGCGTCACCGAGGCGACGTACGCCGCGTTGCGCTCGACCCCCTTTGAGCAGAACATGCACTTCCGCACCGCGCTCTTGAACGTCATCAATCAGCAAGTGCGATTGCGGCTCCGCAAGGGCGATCTGCGCGAGATTGCTCCCGACAACTGGACCGACCCGTACGAGCTAACGTTCAACGTCCGCGACGAGCGTCTGGACCGGCACGCCCGCACCACGCGCGAACAGATGGACGCCCGCCTGGCCGGCGGGGCTGGCACCGGGGCCACGCTCATCGCCACGTTGGCGGCCGAGATTCGCCGGGCGGGCGCGATGCCGATCCTGGTGGCCCTGCCGCTGCACCCGCTATTGCGCGATGGGATGGAGCCGCACGTCGCCGCGATGCAAGCCCTCATGGCCCGCGTGGCGCGTGAGCAATCCGGCCTAACGATCGACGCAATCGACGTGCTTTCGGCCAACGACTTTGCCGACGTGCTCCACCCGAACCGCGAAGGGCGCGAGATTTACAGCCGATTCCTGGGCGAGCGCCTGCCGCCGCCGGCAGCAACTGAGAAACCGTAGCGCGCCACCGCGAATCGCATGCTGTTCCAAACGCGCGAATTCCTGATCCTGATGCTGGTCGTGCTCGCCGGCATCGCCATCTTGCGCCAGGCCCGCGCGCAGCACTGGATGCTTCTGGTCGCGAGCTACATGTTCTACGCCTGGTGGGACGTGCGATTTTTGATCCTGCTCTTGCTCACCTCGATGATCGACTACTCGGCGGCGCTGGGGATCTACGGCGTGCAGCTCAGTTGGAAAGAACGCTTCCGGCTGAGTCTGCTTTTGATCGCCGGGGCGTACTTGACCTTGGGCCTCAACTGGCCGGCAGTGCAAGGCCGGCAAACGCAAATCGCGCTTGCCGAGTTTTTCCGGCCCGGCTGGGAGCAGGCGCCGGCCGCGATCGCGGCGATCGCCGCTTTCGCGCTCGTGGGCCCGGTGATCTACGGCTGGTATTTCCGCTTGAGCGAAAACGCCCGCCGCAACGCCTTTTTGGCCACCAGCATGTGCGGCAATCTGGCCATCCTCGGCTTCTTCAAGTATTTCGACTTTTTCCGCGACAATCTTGCCGGTCTCGGGGGTGCGCTGGGCTACCACTGGGCACTGCCGGCGCTCAACGTCGCCCTGCCGGTGGGGATCAGCTTCTACACGTTCGTGACGATGAGCTACGGCATCGACGCCTACCGCGGCGACATCGTGCCGGAGCGGTCGTTCGTGCGGATGGCGCTCTTTGTGTCTTACTTTCCGCACCTGGTGGCCGGGCCCATCATTCGCCCGCAACAGTTGCTCCCCACGCTCACCGCGCCGTGGACGCTGTCGGCCGAACGGCTCACAAGCGGCTTTCATCTGGCGGCCGTGGGCCTGGTGAAGAAGGTGCTCATCGCCGACAGCGTGGCGCCTTTGGTCGATTCGATCCTCGCCCATCCCGACGGTCAGCCCAGTATCGCGATCTGGCTGGGGACGGTGCTGTTCGCGGTGCAGATTTACGGCGATTTTTCCGGCTACACCGACGTGGCCCGCGGCGTCAGCCGGATGGTGGGCGTCGAGCTGCCGTTGAATTTTAACTTTCCCTATTTCAGCACCTCGATTGTCGAATTCTGGCGCCGCTGGCACATCAGCCTGTCGAGCTGGCTGCGCGACTACCTGTACATCCCGCTTGGCGGCGGCCGCGTCAGCATGCCGCGCGTGTACGCCAACCTGATGATCACCATGGCGCTCGGCGGCTTGTGGCACGGGGCAAGTTGGAACTTTGTGATTTGGGGCACGTATCAGGGAGCCCTCTTGTGCGTCAACCGCTTTTTTAGCGAGTGGAAAGCCAAGAGCGAGCGGCTAGTGGCCTTGTTCGAAAGGCCGGCGGTCAAGGTCCTCTGCTGGGCCGTGACCATGTACTTCGTGCTGTTGGGCTGGCTCATTTTCCGCGTGACCGATTTCGCGCATTTGCAGGAAGTGGCGCGCAAATTCGTGATCTTCGACGGCCGCTGGGAGCTTACGAGCCTGGGCCTGGGCACCGGTTCGCCGGTGATCGCGCTACTGGCGTTTCTGATTTTCGTCGTGCTGCACTGCTTCTCGTACTTCGAGATTCGCTGGGCGGAACTGCTGGACCGGGCGCCGGCGCCGGCCCTGTCGCTCGTGTATATGCTGTTGGGGCTCGTATTTTTCTTCGCCTGGCCGAGCGAGAACGCGCCGTTTATCTACTTTCAGTTTTGAGGGAGCGACCGCGGCGCGAACGACGAATCGCGACGAAAACCGCAGGGGTTGCCACCCCTGGGCTTCGCAAGCGTGGTGGCCGCCGATGACAGGGGCATTCTGTTTTTCAAAATGGCGAGGCGGGAAAATGGGACTGGCTCCGAGCATAAACAGCGCAAGTCCTTTCAGACCAACGTTGCGTCTCGGTGCCTGTCCCACGTTCCCGCCGGTGCGCCGCCGGCAAGCTTAAATCTGTGAACGGCCCTGGCTGCCGACGATGCTTGGCTTGATTTCGCGACATAGATGATCTTCACGACGTTTGCCTTCGTTCTGTTTTTGGCGGTGATCTTCACCGCCTACTGGTCCTTCACCAGCTTCAAGGTCCAGAATGGCCTGTTGGTGCTCGCCAGCTTCCTTTTCTACGGCTGGTGGGATGTGCGTTTTTGCGGCCTCATGTTCTGGGCCGCCGGCCTGGACTTTCTGGTCGGCGTAGGCCTGGAAAAGTCCACTAACCCGCGCGCCCGCCGGGCCCTTCTGTGCGTGACGTTGTGCGCCAACCTGGGCCTGTTGGGCTTTTTCAAGTACTACAACTTCTTCATCGAGAACTTGCAGGCGGCGCTGGCCACGATCGGCTCGCCCATCAGCCCCAGCACGCTGTACGTCGTCTTGCCGGTGGGGATCAGCTTCTACACCTTCCAGACGATGAGCTACACGATCGAGGTGTACCGCCGCCGCATGCACGCCACCACGAGCGCGATCGACTACTTCGCCTTCGTGACGTTCTTTCCGCAGTTGGTCGCCGGGCCGATCGAACGAGCCTACCGCCTGCTTCCGCAGTTCGAGACCACCCGCCGCTTCGACCCGGCAATGGCCACCGACGGTTGCCGGCAGATGCTGTGGGGCTTCTTCAAGAAGATGGCCATCGCCGACAACCTGGCCATCGCCGTCGACACCTGCTACCGCAACCCCGGCGCGCATTCAGGCCCGCAGATGGCCTTCGCCACGATCTGTTTTGCCTTCCAGATCTATTGCGATTTTTCCGCCTATTCCGACATCGCCACCGGCACCGGCAAGCTGTTCGGCATCCAACTGATGCGGAATTTCGCCTACCCGTACTTCTCGCAGACGATCGGCGAGTTCTGGCGCCGCTGGCACATTTCGCTGTCGACGTGGTTCCGCGATTATGTGTTCATCCCGTTGGGCGGCAGCCGGACCACCGCCGCGCGAACCGCGCAGAACATCCTTGCCACGTTCACCCTCAGCGGCATCTGGCACGGGGCAAGCTGGAATTTCCTGATCTGGGGGGCGATCAACGGGCTGGGCGTCCTGCCCACGGCGCTGCGCAAGTCGCACGTCATCATCCGCGCCCACGACACGCCCGGAGGCGAGTCACTGATCCCGTCGCCCGTGACGCTGTTCCGGATGCTGCGAACGTTCCTGATTATTTGCCTCGGGTGGGTCTTCTTTCGCGCCGCCACGATCCACGACGCGCTGTCGATCCTCCGCGGCTTCGTCGTCGATGCCGCCCATCCGAGCGCTTATCACCTTCCGGTAACGGGCAGCGTCAAGGGGTTAGCGGCATTGGCCATGCTGATCCTGGCCGAATGGGTGCAGCGCCGCCGCGTGTATCCGCTGGACGTGCCCAACTGGCCCCGCGCGGCGCGGTGGCTGGCGTACACCGCGCTCTTCTGGGCTACACTGTACATTACGCCCGGGACGCGCAGCCCCTTCATCTACTTCCAGTTCTGAAGCGCCGATGCCTCGATTCTTGTTGAAGCTGTTTCTGTTCGCGCTTTTGCAGTGCGCGATCGGCGCCGTGGTGCTGGCGAACTATCGCATCGACGACAATTCGTTCCTCGCTGCCGTGCGCGACAAGCACGATCGCCTGGCGAAGCTCGCCTCGCCCCGGCTGGTGCTCGTGGGCGGATCGAACGTCTGCTTCGGCACCGACAGCGCTCAGATCGAGAAATCGCTGGCCATCGGGCCGGTCGACATGGCCATGCAGGGAAGCCTGGGCGTGGGCTACATGCTGCACGAAGTGGAGGACGAGGTCCGGCCGGGGGACATCGTCGTCGTTTCGCCGGAGTACGAGCAATTGACCCGGCGCATGCAGGAGAGCGTGACCCTGATGCGGCTCTTCGAGCAAAATCCCGCGGCCGTGGGCCAGGTGGATTGGGATTGGCCACTGGTGAAGATGTTTCTCGACGAAGGGCACTTGTGCATCCGCGAGGTGGTGGTTCGCGGCATCGACCGGCTGGCGTCGGGTAAGACGCCGACTTCTCCGCTGCCCTATCGCCGCGAGGCTTTCAATGAATATGGCGACGTCGTCGGCCACCATGCCATGGCCCCGCTTCCCGCGGAAGTCCGCGCCAGCCAGCTCCTTTTAGGAGACTCGTTCGACGGCCAGTTGCGCGCCACGATCGGGCAGTTGAACGCCTTCCACGAGGCGTGCCGAAAGCGCGGGGCGGACGTCTACTTGTTCCTGCCGGCGATCCCGGAGCGATGCTTGAAGCGCGACGAGCAAAAGATCCGCCACATCGTCGAGCGGCTAAAGAGCGATTGCACCATTCCCATCTTGAATACGCCCGACGAGATGGCCTTCCCCGAGTCGGAGTTCTTCAATACGGTGTACCACTTGACGGAAGCAGGCACCGCGCGTCGGACGAGCCTGCTCGTCGAGCGGCTGAGAGATAAGATTCCCAGTAGAAATGGCACGGCAGCAAGCAGTGCGAACTAGGAAAACGAGTCCGCGTGGCCGACCCGCATGGAATTCGTGCGGAGCACTCAGCCGCGCAAGCGGCGACGGCGTATAGCCAGGTGCCCGCGGCCCCTGGGACGGTCGGCATTGTCCCGTTTTCAAGCCCCGATAGGGCCGACGTCCCGCCTGACGGTTGGTCGCAACGCCGACGTCGCCCCTGTCGGGGCTCATACGGCGTTGCTATGCGCCCGCGTTCCACGGTCTTACGCCCGCGGCTACACGCCGCCGCCCCTCGCGGGGCTGAACTTCCCAATCCACTACCGGTCGCCCGTCACGCGAATTCCCGCAGCCACATCTCGAGCATCAATAGCGCCCACAGGGGGTACACGTGGTCGGCCTGGCCACTGGTGTGCTCGCGCAGCAGCCGGGCGACCCCCTCAGGCTTGAAGTAGCCGCGGCGGCGGACCGTGTCTTCCGACAAAGCGTCGGTCAACAGCTCGCGCAATTCCTTGCGGAACCAATCGCGCAAGGGCGGCGTGAAACCCATCTTCGGACGGTCGACCAGGTCGGTGGGCAGATAGCGGTACAGGAGCTTCCGCAGCAGGTACTTTTTCTGGCCGCTGCGGATTTTCAGCGACAAGGGAAGCCCGACCGCGCTTTCCCACAAGCCCTTGTCCAGCAGCGGGGCACGGGCTTCGAGCGAGAAACCCATCGTAGCGCGGTCCACCTTGACCAGGATGCCGTCGATCATCGGATGCGTCGCGTCGTAGATCATCGCCCCCGCGGTGGGACGCAGGCCCAGGGCCCGAATGAAGCGCGCCACTTCCTGCTCCGGCGATTCGCCCAGCTTTTCCTCGGGCACGAACGTGGAAAGGCCGGCGTATCGCCCCAGGTTGGCAAACAAACCGAAGAACGTGGCCGGGTCCCGCGCCGCCGACAGTTGGGCAAAACGCCGCAGCCGCTCGCGAGGCAAGAAGCGGTGCACGCGGGCGACGGCGCGGCGGACGCGATGCCCGGCGAACCGCGCGTAATACTCGAAGTAATGCGACGCCAGGTACCGCTCGTAGCCGCCGAAAAGCTCGTCGCCTCCGTCACCCGTCAGCACCACCGTGACGTCGCGGCGGGCCATCTGGGCGATCGCCAGCGTCGGAAACAGCGAAAAATCAACAATCGGCTCGTCGTAGTACTTCACCACGTCCGGCACGTACGCCAGCAGGTCGTCGACCGACATGCGGTGCACCGTGTTTTCCACGCCCAGATGCGCCGCCACGCGAACGGCGTACTGGCTTTCGTCGAACTCGGAACTCGAGAAGCCGATCGTGAACGTCCTCACCCGGTCGGAGGCAACTTCCCGCATCAGGGCGACCACCAGGCTCGAATCGGTTCCGCCCGAAAGAAAGGCGCCCAAGGGCACGTCGGCCACCAACCGCTTCCGCACGGCGGACCGCATCTGGGCGTCGAGGTGGTCGAGCAACTCCGCTTCGCCGGAAAACCGCGGCGCGTCGCGCCGGGCCACCTCGACCAGGCTCCAATGCGCGCGGTCGCGCTCGACGCCCTCGGGGCCGATCACCACGTAGTGACCGGGCCGCACCTTGAACGTGTCGACCAACAAGCTCCGCGGCGCGTGCAGGTATCCGACCTTGATGAACTCGTAGACGCTCGCTTCGTCGACCGCGGTGGGCACGTCGGGCCAGATGGCGATGGGCCGCAGCGTCGAGCCAAAGACGAGCAACTGGCCAGGCCGGTGGTAGTAGAAGAGCGGCTTCTTGCCGTGCGGGTCGCGGGCCAGCACCATGCGGCGGTGGCGATCGTCCCAGATCGCGATGGCGAACATGCCGTCGAAGCGGGAGAAGCACTCCGCCTTCCATTGCTCGTACGCATGGACGATGACTTCGCTGTCGGTATGGCTGCGGAAGCGGTGCCCCAGTCCTTCGAGCTCGCGCCGCAACTCCTGGAAATTGTAGATCTCGCCATTGAAGACGGCCCAGATGTCGCCGGCCTCGCCGGTCATGGGCATCCGTCCGTGCGGCGAGAGATCGATGATCGACAGCCGCCGGTGGGCCAGGGCGACGTTGCCGTTGAGCCACGTGCCGGCGTCGTCCGGCCCGCGGCGAACGAGCGTATCGCGCGAGCGCTCGACGGCCCGCACGTCGACCGGCTGGCCGCCGGGGTACCAGACTCCGAAAATCCCGCACAAAGGTCGGCTCCCTGCTCAATGGGCCCGCGCGCGGCGTGGGCAGCGTATATTTCGATGCGGGACTCGGCAACAGCGTATCAGAATCATAGCCCCCGGGCCGGTCAAGGAGTTGGTCGCGGACAGTGCGAGGATGATTGCCACATCTTCGGTGGGAGGCGACTCCCGTCGCCGAACGACCGCTGTAGGAGGCGACTCCCGTCGCCGAACGACCGCTGTAGGAGGCGACTCCCGTCGCCGAACGACCGCGGGCAAGGGTTGAATATCTGGTTTGATTCGTCGGCGACGGGAGTCGCCTCCTGCAATGTCCGTTCGTAGCATGAATGAATGAAGGTCCTGCTCAACACCACCACGCTCAATAAGGGCGGCGCGCTGCAAACATCGGGCGCGTTCATCCTGCAGGTTCTGCGCAACGACGACGGGATCGATTGGACGTTTGCCGTGTCGCGGCAGGTGGCCGACGAGCTAGCTCACTTTGGCGTCGACGCTCGGGAGCGGATGATCGTTTTCGAGGAACTGCCCAGCCACAGCAAGGCCGCGCGCCGCCAATTGTCCGCTTTGGAAGCCGAAATACGGCCCGACGTCGTCTTCACGTTCTCTGGCCCCGCCTACGTCCGTTTCCGGAACTTCCACCTGATGGGCTGCTCGAACCCTTGGGTGACGCACTCGACGTTGACGGCGTACCGCAGCTTGTTTCCGCGCGGCTGGGCCGACAACGTGGCCCGCAATGTATACCGTGGCTGGTGGTTTCGCGCGGCTGACGCATGGGTCGTGCAGACCGAGACGGCCCAGCGGGGCCTGGCCCGCCGGCTGCGACTGCCGGCCGAGCGAATCGACGTCATCTCGAACACCTGCGGCGAGCGCTACCTCGCCGAGCAGGGCGCCCGGCCGTTTCCGCAGCCCGGCCAGAAGGTGCGAATCTTGAGTTTCTCGGCCCCGTACCGGCAAAAGAACCTGCAACTGCTGCCGCGGATCGCCCAGGAGCTCGCGCGGCGGCGGCCGGACCTCGATTTTTCGATCGTTATCACATTGCCGGAGGACCACTATGTCTGGCGGCTGGTGAGCCGGCGGATCGCGCAGGCCGGCGTCGCGCGCGTGATCGAGAACCGCGGTCGCGTCCCAGTGGCCCAGGGGCCCGACCTATACCGCGCTTGCGACATCTGCCTCTTGCCCACCCTCCTGGAGACGTTCAGCGCCAACTATCCCGAGGCGATGGCGATGGGCTTGCCGATTGTGACGACCGACCTCGATTTTGCTCGCGAGGTGTGCGGCGACGCCGCCTTATACTATCGGCCGCACGACGCCGGGGCGGCGGCCGAGTGCGTCCTGCGGCTGTTGTCGGATCGCACGCAGTGGGAGCGGCAGATCGCCCGCGGCAAAGAGGTGCTCAAGCGGTTTCCCACGCCGCACGAGCGCTACCGGGCCTACGTCGACTTGCTGCGCCACTGGGGCGACCGGTTGCCGGCGCGCGAGCGGCACGAGGCAAAGACCACGTGAAAGTCCTCCTCAACACGACGACGCTTCGCCTGGGCGGCTCGCTGCAAACGTCGAGCGCCTTCATCATGCAGGCGCTGGCGAATCCCGGCGAGATCGAGTGGGTCTTTGCCGCCTCGAAGATGGGCGTCCGCGAGCTGGCGCAATTCGGCGTGGAGCCGCCGCCGAACATGATCGTGTTCGACAAGCCGCCGACCTTCAGCCCCCGTGTGCGCAGGCGCCTGTGGAAGCTGGAGGACGAGGTCAATCCGGACATGGTGTTCACGTTCTCCGGCCCGGCCTACGTGCGCTTTCGCCGCTTCCACCTGTTGGGCTGCTCGGCCGGCTGGGTGACGCACTCGACGTGGACCGCCTATCGCAGCCTGGGCACAGTGCGCGATTGGGCCATTTGCGCCGTCCGCAATCTGTACAAGGCGCTGTGGTTCCGGCAGGCCGATGCGTGGGTCATGCAGACCGAGACGGCCAAGCGCGGCCTCTCGCGGCGATTGCGCGTCCCGCCGGAGCGAATCAGCGTGATCCTCAATACGTGCGGCGAGCGCTACCTGAAGGAGCAAGGCGCGCGCCCCTTTCCCGTGCCTGGCCAGACGACGCGCATCCTCTGCTTCTCGGTGGGCCACAAGCACAAGAACCTGGAGATTCTGCCGCGGATAGCCGCCGAACTTGATCGGCAACGGCCCGATCTGGATTTCAGGATCGTGATCACGCTTCCCACGAACGATCGCGTCTGCCGGCGGGTGATGCACCGTGCTAAGCGGCTGGGTGTGACCGACCGGTTCGAAAACGTCGGCCCCGTGCCCGTGGCTCGCGGCCCGGAGCTCTATCGCACTTGCGACATTTCCTTGTTGCCTACGCTGCTGGAGACATTTAGCGCGAACTATCCCGAGGCGATGGCGATGGGGCTGCCGCTGGTGACGACGGACCTCGATTTCGCGCACGACGTGTGCGGCGACGCGGCGCTGTACTACCCGCCGCAGGACGCCGCGGCCGCGGCGGCGTGCGTCGCGCGATTGCTCGGCGACCGTGAGCTGTGGCAGCGGCAGATCGCCCGCGGCACCGAAGCGCTCAAGCGCTTCCCGACTCCCCGCGAGCGATATGAGCAGTACGTGAGCTTGCTGTTGTCGTTGCGCGACAGGATGCCGGCGCCCTCGCGCGAGCCGGCGGCGCCGGTGGCGAAGTGACGAGGTTGACAGCCCCTCCCGGGGACGTAATCCCGTCTTTCGGCGGCCAATTGTCGCGGTTGCAGACCGTGGCTATGCTATGGTTTCTTGACCCTTTGCCCGGTGGCTAGCCGGGGGGCGAGTGGGTGGCTGGCAGGCTCGCCGAAACCGGGGCGCCGTAAGAAGATTCCTTTAGCCGCCGTTCGGCGGCGCCCCTGGGGCGGCCGTCAACCCTACTACGTTTCCGCTTGCCGGGGCCGGCAAGCGGCCCCACCCCGCGAGAACAACCTCCCGATGAGCGTCATTTTAGGGATCAACGCCTTCCACGCCGGCGCAAGCGCGGCGCTATTGGTCGATGGCCAGCCGGTGATCGCCATTCCCGAGGAACGGCTCAACCGCGTCAAGTACTACGCCGGCTTTCCCAGCATGGCGGTGCGCCGCTGCCTGGAGATCGCCGGGCTGAAGCTTGCGGACATCGACCACGTGGCCGTGGGGCGCGAGCCGTCGGCCAACCGTGGCAAGAAGATCGAGTACGTCCTCAAGAACCCCACGAAGCTTTTGAAGCTGCTCAAGGTCCGCGCGGCCCGCAGCCAGTTGGACGATCTCAAGACGCTGATCGCCGAGGGGTGCGACGCCGATCCCGGCCAACTCCGCTTTCGCCAGTGGAACGTCGAGCACCACCTGGCCCACACCGCCAGCGCCTACTTTATCTCGGAGTGGGACAAGGCGGCCGGATTCTCGCTGGACGGGTCGGGCGACTTCGTCACATGCATGCTGTGCGACTGTGAAGGGGACCAGATCACCGTCAAGCACCGCGTGTACGTGCCACACTCGATGGGGTCGCTGTACACGATGATCTGCGAGTTCATCGGCTACGGCCAGTACGGCGACGAAGGGAAGGTGATGGGTCTGGCCCCGTTGGGCAAGGACACCTACCACGAGCGGTTCGACGAGATGGTGATCCTGGACGGCGACAATTTCCAGCTCAATTCGAAATACTTTTTGCCCTTCGGCTCGGACCAGGGGCTGGAGATCGACGACAAGGGACAGATGGTCATCCACCGCCACTATTCGGATTACATGCTGGAGCTGTTCGGACCGCCCCGCGCCGACAAGGCCGAGCTGACCCAGCGCGAGATGGACCTGGCGTTCGGCCTGCAACGCGTGTTCGAAAAGGGCTACATGCACATCCTCAACGCCCTGCACCGCATGGTCCCGTGCGAGCGGGTGGTGATGTCGGGCGGCTGCGTCTTGAACAGCGTGGCCAACGGCAAGCTGTTCGATCAGACGCCGTTCCGCGAGACGTGCATCCAGCCGGCCGCCGGGGACGACGGATTGTCGCTGGGCGCCGCGCTGTACGTCAGCAATTCGATGCTCAAGGAAGGCCGCCGCTATGCGATGCGCGACGCTTACCTGGGCCCCGAGTTCAACGAGGCCGAAATGAAGGCCGACCTGGATAGCGCGGGCGTGAAGTACCGGCGGCTGGAGCGGCAGCCGCTTTTGGAAGCGACGATCGACGAGATCGTCAAAGGCAACGTCGTCGGCTGGTTCCAGGGACGCATGGAATGGGGGCCGCGGGCCTTGGGCAACCGCTCGATCGTCGTGCATCCGGGTCTGCCGAACATGAAGGACGTGCTCAACGCCCGCATCAAGCGCCGCGAGGCGTTCCGTCCGTTCGCCCCCAGCGTGCTGGCCGAGCGGCAGACGGACATCTTCGAGCATGCGCACCCGTCGCCGTTCATGCTGCACGTCTACAAGATCAAGCCCGCCTGGCGCGAGCGGCTGGTGGCCGTGAACCACGTGGACAATACCGGCCGCTTGCAGTCGGTCAGCCGCGAGGAGAATCCGCTCTACTACGATCTGATTCGCGAGTTCGACAAGCGGACCGGCATTCCGGTGCTGTTGAACACGAGCTTCAACGAGAACGAGCCCATCGTCTGCCGGCCGTCGGAAGCAATCGACTGCTTTCTCCGCACCAAGATGGATACGCTGGCGATCGGCCCGTTCGTGTGTACGAAGGGGCCAGGCGCCGCCTGAGCGAGCGCGGGGACGCGGGAAAATGGGACTGGCTCCGAGCGCGTTTGAAGTGGATTCCTCGGACCGCGCCGCGTCTCGGTGCCTGTCCCATTTTCCCGCCGGCGCGGCGACCGGGGCGTGAATTGACGAAAGACCCAGCCTGATGGCCGGCCCGGCTTGCCCTTCGCCCTGGACGCTCGAAGAGCTGCGCCCACTGCGCGGCTACAGCATCGAGTGGGCCGAGCCGGGGGAACTAATCCTGGCCCGCCGCAACGAATTGTTTCGCGCCCGGCAGTTCGGGCCGCCCTTTGAATCGCTGGGCCGCGTGCCGGCACCGGCGCTCAAGGCCGCGGCCAGCCGCTTTCGCCCCGCCCAGCGGGCGCTGCGGTTCATGTTCTACAACGTGCTGAAGCTTCCCGATGGGCGGCTGTTCTTCACCTTTGACCGGCTCATCGGCGTGGGGCGCGATGGCCGATACGAGGCCATCTCGGGCCTGGCGCGGCCGGCGCGCGTGCTCCGCGGCTCGTGTGCGCTCGATTCCCACGGCGACGTGTACTTTGGCGAGTACGTCGGCAATCCCCAGCGGCACGAGATCCACGTCTACAGGCTGCCGCATGGCGCGACGAAACTAGAGATCGTCCACACGTTCGCCGCTGGCGAGGTGCGGCACGTACACGGCATCTACGCCGATCCTTTTGGCGGCGGTCTATGGTGCGTCACAGGCGATCGCACGACCGAATGCCGCGTGATGCGCACCATGGACCGGTTTCGCACGATCGACGTCGTCGGTTGCGGGGACGAGACGTGGCGGGCGGTCAGCCTGCTATTCAGCCCGCGCGGCATCTACTACGGGTCGGACGCGGAGTTCATCGAAAATCACCTGTATTCAATCGACCGCGTGACGGGCGAGCGGACGTGCCTGAGTGCGATCGACGGGCCCGTCTACTATTCTTGCGCCGTAGGGGACGACCTCTTCTTCGGCGTCACCGCCGAGCTGTGCCCCAGTCAGAAAGATCGCCGCGGATCGCTGTGGCACGTCCGCGCCGGCGCGCCGGCCGCGCGCGTCCTGTCGATCGACAAGGATGCCCTGCCGGTGCGGTACTTTCAGGCCGGCACGTGGCAATTCCCCCGCGGCCCCGGCTGGGGTGACGATTTGCTCGTGCACCTGGTGGCGCTGCGCGGTGACAATCGGACGTACGCCCTGCGGCGTCGCCGCGTGGCCGCGGCGTCCGCGAGCCCGTCGGTTGACGAGCCTGCAAGGGGTCATTAGGGTTGAGTTTTCCCTGCTTCCGCCGCCCCCGTCGATCTGTCGCGATAGCATGTCGTTGACTTCCACAACCGTCGCCACGCCGACCGATGCGGCGGATGACCATGCCGCCGGACCCGATCGGGGATGGCTCGCCATCGTGCCGCTCGTTGCCGGCGCCCTTTTGGCCGGCTACATGCTCCATGCCGCCTTCGGCGGCCAGCGGACCAGTTTCGAGGACCTCGGCCTGGGCATCAACACCGCCAATCACCTGGGAACGTTCGAGGGCGAGCCGATCCACGGGCGAGACGCCCGCAAAGACAAACAAGAACCCGGCGATCCCCCGAATGTCGAGCAGGTGATGGCCGCATGGAAGCGGCGCGGCGCGCAGCCGGTGGGGCTGTTTTTGGGCAATTCGCAGATACACGGCATCAATCAATACAAAGAGGGCCAAGAAAACGCCGCGGAGATGCTCTTCAAACGGCTAAGGCCGCGAGGCGTCGACCTGCTGACGTTCACGCAGCCTAGCGCCAGCCTTCAGGAGCACTACATCCTGTTCGAGTACTTGTTGGCGCGGCTGCACCCGAAGTTCCTCATTCTGCCGGTCGTCTTCATGAACCAGCGGGCGTTCGACGTGCGTGACGGGATCGCGGTCTGCGTGCAGGATCCCGAGACGCGGCAGGCACTCGCGCAGACCGAGATCGGTCGCCGGCTGGTCGCGCGGTTCGGCGCCGCGCCGGACGAATCGGCCGACAAGGACATGGCAGCGTTGGAAAAGACCACGCAAGAAGTCACCGAAAAGGCGCTCACCGACTGGCTCTCCAGGCATTGGACGCTGTGGGAGCTGCGGCCCGAGGCTCGCGGCCAAATCGCCGACGCGTTGATTCGCGGCCGTAACACGGTCCTGGGGATCAGCGGCCAGTCGAAGCGGCACATGATCAAAGGCGCCTACGACGCCAATATGGAGGCTCTGGCGGCGATCCTGGAATCGGCCCGGCAGCACGACGTGCAAGTTCTCGTATACATCGCGCCGATCCGGCACGATGCCGAGCCGCCGTACATCGCCAGTGAGTACGACGCCTGCCGGAAGCAAGTGCGAGAGCTGGCCGAAAAGTACGGCGCCGCGTTCGCCGACCTGGATGAAGCGGTCCCGTCGGAACTGTACGGGGTGCACAGCTCGCGCGTCTTCGGCCGCGAGTCGCAGCCCGACTTCTTCCATTTCCAGGAAGGGGCGCACCGCCGCTTGGCCGACGCCCTGGGCGAGCTGATCGAGAACCGCATCCTGAACCATTAGCTGTTGAAAAAGGGGGGACAGGCGCCTCGCGGCAACCAAAATGCTGTCCGCAAACCTTCACGTGCTCGAAGCCGGTCCCCCGTTTTCAACACAGTAGCCCATGATCTTCAACTCGGTCACGTATTTTCTGCTGTTGGCGATCGTGGTGCCCCTGTGGTGGGTGCTGCCGCGGCGGCCGCGCTTGTGGCTGGTGTTCGCGACCAGCCTGACGTTCTACGGCTTCTGGCGGTGGGAATTCCTGGCGCTGCTGATGGCCAACACCGGGCTCGACTACGTGCTGGCCCTGCTGATTCACAACAGCGACGACCAAAGACGCCGGAAGCTTTTGTTGTGCATAAGCCTGACGAGCAACTTCGGGGCGCTCATGTTCTTCAAGTACCTGTCCTTCTTGAACTCTAACGCCCTGTCGCTCTTGCAGCTTATGGGGTTCGACGTGCGGATCGAGTGGCCGACGATCTTCGGCGCGTCGCTGGGAGACATCATCCTGCCTTTGGGGATCAGCTTCTATGTGTTCCACACGCTGTCGTACGTGATCGACGTGTACCGCCGGTTCATCCCGGCCCAGCGCGACTTCATCCTGTATACGGACTACGTGCTGTTCTTCCCGCAACTCGTGGCCGGGCCGATCCTGCGGGCCGCCGAGGTGATGCCCAAGATCAGCCAGCGGAAGCCGTTTCGTCTGGACTACATCAGCGACGGCGTGCAGCGGATCCTCTTCGGTTTGTTTTTGAAGGTGTGCCTGGCCGATCAGATCGCCCCCTTGGTGGATTCGGGCTTCGATCAGTCGGTGGCGGCCCTAAGCGCGCTCGACGTGTGGACGCTGGCGTTTCTGTTCGGCTTCCAGATCTATTTCGACTTCGCCGGCTATTCGCACATCGCCATCGGCTCGGCGAAGCTGATGGGCATTCAATTCCCGGAAAACTTCAATTATCCGTACATGGCCACGTCGCCCCGCGACTTCTGGCGCCGCTGGCACATCTCGCTGTCGAGCTGGATTCGCGACTATTTGTATCTGCCGCTATCCGGGGCGAAGGTGATGATGGATCACTCCACCGGCGGCCTGGCCGGCGCGGCCGGCGCCGAGCACACCGAACGGCGGGATTTCGCCTTGTTCGCTTCGTGGGCCATCATGGGCTTGTGGCACGGGGCGGCCTGGCGATTTCTCGTCTGGGGCCTGTGGCACGCGGCGTTCGTCTTTCTGTACCGGACCACAAAGCCCACGTTCACGAAACTGCCCGCCGGCGTGCAGTCGATCGGCGGCTGGATGCTGACCTTGGCGATCGCCATGCTGGGCTGGATACCGTTTCGGGCGAGCACGCTTTCGATCGCTTTCGGCATGTGGGTGAAGGTGATCGACCCGCGGCAGTACTTTGCGATGGGGCTATTCGAGAACACCTACCTGATCACCGCCCTGTTGATGGCGTTGATGGTCGCGGCGTATTTCGTCGAAACGCGTCTGGCGCCGCGGTCGAGCGAGCGGCCGATCCTGTGGCTGCCGGTACAGAGCGTTGCCTATGCGTTTCTGATCGCCGCGGTGTTCGTCTACCTGCAGCCGATCAGGCAGTTCATCTACTTCCAGTTCTAATTGGGGGCGGGGCCGCCGCGGATTGGGCCGGCCGTGGGGCCACCTGGATCGGTCGTATTAAAAAGTCGCCCGCCGGGTCAACAGCCGCTTGAGCCACTCGCGTGCCGCGGTTTGCGTCCCGCGATAAACTACAATTCCCTGGTGCGCAGCCGGCCGTGGCACGCCACCATCGCTCGTTCCAACGGGGCGCCAACCAACACCTGGGCCAATCTGATGAAGATCGCCGTCATTGGAACCGGATACGTCGGCCTGGTCACCGGAACGTGTTTCGCCGACAGCGGCAACGACGTGACGTGCGTCGACATCGACCAGCGCAAGATCGACATGCTGCGAAAGGGCCAGATCCCGATCTACGAGCCGGGCCTGGCCGAGCTGGTCGAGCGCAACGCCGAAGACAAGCGACTGCGCTTCACCACCGACCTGGCCGCCGCCGTGCGGCCGGCGCGACTCGTGTTTCTGGCCGTCGGCACGCCCCCGGCCGCCGACGGTTCGGCCGACTTGTCGAGCCTGTGGGCCGTGGTCGACGCCTTGGCGCCGCATCTCAACGAGCAGTCGATCGTCGTAACCAAGAGCACCGTGCCCGTGGGCACGAACACGGGCATCTTCAACCGCCTGCGGAAATCGACCGGCCGCGATTGCCGCGTGGCCAGCAACCCGGAGTTTCTCAAGGAGGGGGCGGCGCTGGACGATTTCACCAAGCCGGACCGCGTGGTGGTCGGCGTTCGCGAGCCGGACACGGCTGAGGTTTTGCACGAGCTTTACGCGCCGTTCTTGCGAACGGAACACCCGTTCCTGGTGATGTCGCCGGAAAGCGCCGAGATGACCAAGTACGTGGCCAACGCGCTATTGTCGACCAAGATCAGCTTCATCAACGAGATCGCCAACCTGTGCGAGCACATGGAGGCCGATATCAACGACGTTCGCCGCGGCATCGGCCACGACAGCCGGATCGGCTTTGCCTTTCTCTTTCCCGGCGTCGGTTACGGCGGGAGCTGTTTTCCCAAGGACGTCCGCGCTTTGCAGGCCATGGCTGGGTCGTTCGACGTCGATCCGCAAATACTGCGGGCTGTCGACGAGGTGAACACGCGGCAAAAGCAGGTCCTGTTCCAGAAGATCGCCCGCCACTTCGAAGGGCGACTGAAGGGCCGCGCGATTGCCGTCTGGGGTCTGGCCTTCAAGCCGCGCACCGACGACGTTCGCGAGGCGCCGGCCTTGGTCCTCATCGATCGCCTTCTCGCCGAGGGGGCCAGGCTGCAGGTGCACGACCCCGAGGCGATGGAGAACGTCTCACAGCAGTACGGCGATCGGCTGGTCTACGCCGAGCATCCGTACGACGCACTGGACGGCGCGGATGCCTTGGCGATCGTCACTGAGTGGAAGCAGTTTCTCCGCCCCGACTTCGACGAGATGCGGCGACGGATGAAAGTTCCCACGATCTTCGATGGCCGCAATCTGTACGAGCCCAGCCAGATGAAAGCTGCCGGGTTCACCTATCACTGCATCGGCCGCGCGCCGGTCTCGCCGTAGCCGCCAGGCTGCGCGTAGGGTGCTCCGCGAGCACTGAGATGGGGCCGCACCAATCCTGTGGCCGGCGCTCGATTGGCCGTTGCGCGGTGCTCGCGGAGCACCCTACGGGCAACTCAGTGACAGCACGCCGTGCTGGCGCCCGAGCCCGGACGGCCTCTTCAGCAAAGCCGGCGATGCCGCGCGAGGTCGATCCGATTAGTTTGAGTTTGACGGCTGGGCCGACGATAACATTTGGGACCGACCACGCTGCTGCGCCCGCAGCCGGGAGCTTGGCCGGCAGCCAGCCGCTAGTATGGCCCCACGTTGCCCCATGGCGACGTGCGATGGCCCAAGAGGCCCACCGGTGGCCTCCGGGCGGCCTGTGGCGACTGCGGCGTGCTTGGAAGCTCTTTGACAACCGATAGCGACTCGTTTCCCCGCCCGCGAGGCCGGGGACCGATCCGGCGGCTTCCAGCCGGGGTTCCGTGGGCCGAATCCGCGTTACTCCGGCCGCCGGGGCAGGGCCTGGGTGCCCTTGACACTAGTCTTTACGGCATCTACACTTGGAGCGTGTCCTGGCCATCCATTGGGCAATGTGCGTAGCGATCCGCCGGACCTCTGTCGCGGACAGGAGAACCGAGTCGTGACCAAGAAAGAGATCGTCAAAACCATCTCCGAAGAGATCGGCATGACGCAACTGAAGACGAAGGAGATCGTCCAGAAGACGTTCGATGCCATCGTGGAGACGCTCGTCGAGGATAAACGCATCGAGCTACGCAACTTCGGCGTTTTTGAGGTCAAGAAGCGGGCGGCGCGAAAAGCACGCAACCCGCGAACTGGCGACAAGGTCTTTGTGCCCGAGAAGTACGTCGTAACCTTCAAGCCAGGCAAGGAGATGGAAGAACGAGTCCGCGAGTTGGAGCGACAAGCGGCGGCCGCCGCCGTGGCCCGTGCCCAGGACGGCACCCAATCGCCACCACGCGGCGAATCACCGCTTGGCGCATCGAGTTACGAGCACAAATCGTCTGGCTGATCCAGCCGCGCGTTGGCCAGTGCCAGCAAGCCACGTCAAAGAGTCGTCTGACGGCACACCCAGGCCGTCGGCAGCCACTTGATCCGCGGCCGCAAGCCGCGCGAGTGGTGCGTGCGTAAGTCCCATCCCGCAACACAATTCAGTGGTTGAATTTGGGCCACCGTGGTTTCCGGCATATGCGCCGGCCTCACGGACAGCCGCGACGAGCGGTTGCGCCGCTGGGTTAATACCCCGAGGCGCGCCTAAACCGCCTAGATGCGAGGAGTTGGGTGATGCGCGCAGCCGTCCTGTCACTGGCTTTGGGACTCATGTTGAGCTCCGCCACCGGGTGCTTCATTCCGGCCTATTCCGGTGACCCGATTCGCCGCACCCAGCAGCTCATCTTCACGTCCGAAGATCTCCGCTTGCTATTGGACGACTGGGAGCGGATCTGGTTCTTGGACCAGCCCACGCATCTCTCGCCGTACCGTACCCACGGTGGCTTGATCTGATCCGTGCCTTCAAATCCAGGCTCTGGGGAGGGCGAGACTCCCGCCGAGCGGTGGCGTTGGGAAGAACAACGGCTCAGCAGGAGCTTCGCCCTCCCGATCTCAGCCCGCGCAGCCCGTCGTTGCCGCTCGCGGCACAACGGGCTACATTGCGGTCGCTGTCGGGGCGTCGCTCGCACAGCTTGCAACAACTCGACCTCGGCCCCTGCATGCCGCTTTTCTCGTGAACCCCGCCGACGTCGATCTTCAGGTGCAGCTTGGCCGGCTGCGGCTCGCCAACCCGATCATGGTGGCCTCGGGCACCTTTGGCTATGCCCGCGAGATGGCTGGGCTCGTGGATCTCGCTCGCCTGGGCGCGATTGTCCCCAAGACGATCACCAAGGAACCCCGCGCCGGCAACGCGCCTTGGCGCACCGTTGAGACGACCGGGGGCATGCTCAACTCGATCGGCCTGGATAACGACGGCATCGAGGTCTTCATCGACCATCACATGCCGTATCTGCGCTCGCTTGCGACCCGCATCGTGGTCAGCGTGGCGGGCCGGACGCACGCCGAGTTCGTGGAACTATGCGCCCGGCTGGACGGCGTGGAAGGCGTGGACGCCGTCGAGCTCAACATCTCTTGTCCCAACGTGTCGGGCGGCGTCGATTTTGGCACCGACCCGGCGATGTGCCAGCGCGTCGTGGCCGACTCGCTGCGGGCCTGCCGGCTGCCGATCATCGCCAAGCTGACGCCTAACGTCACGAGCGTTACCGACATCGCCCGCGCCGCCGAGGCCGCGGGGGCCGATTGCATCTCGCTCGTAAACACCTGCCTGGGCATGGCCGTCGATTGGCGGCGCCGCCGGCCGCTTTTGGGAAACGTGATGGGGGGCTTAAGCGGTCCGGCCATCAAGCCGATCGCGCTGCGGGCCGTGTACCAAGTCGCCCAGGCGGTGAAGACGCCGATTATCGGCATCGGCGGGATCGCCACACTGGACGACGTGATGGAGTTCCTCGTGGCCGGCGCGACCGCCGTGCAATTGGGCACCGTCAACTTTTACGATCCGACCGCCTCGATCCGTATCCTCGACGCCCTGCCCGGCGCCTTCGCCGAGCTGGGCGCCAGGAGCGTGCGCGAGATCGTGGGCACGCTCCAGGCTGACCCGCCGGCGCTAAAATAACACCATTCCCGCCAAACGATTCCGCAAGGTTCTTCTCATGCGCGTCCTCTCCGGCATCCAGCCAACCGGCCGTTTTCACTGGGGTAACTACTTCGGCGCTATTCGGCAGTACATCGACCTGCAGGATGCGGGCGAAGCCTACTATTTCGTCGCCAACCTGCACGCGCTCACCACGGTCCGCGACCCGGAGCTGTTGCGCCAATTGACGCTCGACGCGGCCATCGACCTTGTGGCGCTGGGGCTCGATCCCAATCGTGCCGTGCTGTTCCGCCAGTCCGACGTGCCCGAAGTGTCGGAGCTCTGTTGGCTGTTGATGACCGGCACGCCGATGGGGCTTTTGGAGCGCTGCCACGCCTACAAGGACAAAAAGGCCAAAGGGCTCGCGGCCGATGCCGGCCTGTTCACCTATCCCGTGCTGATGGCCGCCGACATCCTTAGCTACGATGCCGACGTCGTCCCGGTGGGAGAGGACCAGGTGCAGCACATCGAGGTCTGCCGCGACATCGCCGGCAGCTTCAATCATCACTTCGGCGAGACGTTCGTGCTGCCCAAAGCAAAAGTCCTGGAGTCCGCCGCGCGGGTGCCGGGCACCGACGGCGAAAAGATGTCCAAGAGCTACAACAACACGCTGGAGCTGTTCGAGCCGCCGGCGACCTTGCGGAAGAAGATCATGCGGATCACCACCGACTCGCGCCCCATGGAGCAGCCCAAGGAGCCGCAAACGGACCATTTGTTCCAGCTTTATTCGCTGCTGGCGACCGATCCCGAGCGCGAGGACATGGCGGCGCTCTACCGCCGCGGTGGATTCGGCTATGGCGAAGTGAAAAAGGCCTTGGCCGACGTGGCCGAGCGGTTTTTCGCCGAACCCCGCGCCCGCCGCGCCGAGCTGGAAGCGCACCCCGAGCGGGTCAGCGAAATCCTGGCCGATGGCGCCAGCCGCGCCCGGAAGAAGGCCGGCCAGGTCCTGGCGCGGGCGAAAAAAGCCTGCGGCACGGGGGCGTGAGGTATCATGGAAGTCGCACAAACGGCGCATCGCAGACGCTGTGCGCTGTCCGTGCTAAGCCCCAAGGTCGTTTCCCACTCAATCCGCCTAGCGCCCACGGAAGCGCGGGGGCCGCGTCGTCGCGCGGTTTCGTTCACTGTTCACCGACCACTGACCACTGTCCACTAACTCATGTCCGACAAGCTGCCGCTTTCCGTGCTGGGCATCGGCACCGACATTGTCGAGTGCCTGCGGATCGCGCAAATGATCGAGCGGCACGGCGACCTCTTTATCAATCGCGTCTATACGCCCTACGAAATCGGCTACTGCCAAAGCCGCAAGCAGGCCACGCAGCACTACGCCGGACGGTGGGCCGCGAAAGAGGCGATCCTGAAGGCCATCGGCACCGGCTGGCGAAAAGGCATCAGTTGGCGGGACGTCGAAGTGTGCAACGACCCCGGCGGCCGGCCGGTCGTCGGCCTGCGCGGCGGGGCCCGCGATGCCGTCGAGCATCAGGGCATCCGCCAGGTCCTTGTCAGCATCTCGCACTGCCGCAGCCACGCCACGGCCTACGCTATCGCCCTGGGCGCGGAGCGGAAGGCCGAGCCGGCGGAGTGATCGCAAAGGCCGCTTGTTCAAGGCATGTTATACGTCGCGAGGAACTCCCGCGGCGACAACACTGTCAAGGGCGTCCTAGGGAAGTGATCGGGGTTGCGCGCAATGATGCACTCCGCATGGGCCTGTATGGCGGAATGAAATTGGATAGCGTCTTCAAAATCGGCGAAGTTCGCGTCGATCGCCTGATTCAAGATCTGTGCGGTTAGCTCCACAAGCTTGAAAACGCCGCGCAGCAGCCGCACGGCACTGTCAGCACCGCGACGTCCCGCGTGCTTGCGCACGAGATAGTAGCAATTGCTGAAGCTAATGGCGGCCACGTGGGCATCGATCGTTCCCGCTTCGGCCAGCGTCCAAACGCGCATTGAGTCAACATAAAACGCCTTTCGCTCGGCCAGCACGTCAAGAAGCACGTTCGTGTCGACGAACACCTGCATGGTCAAAGCTCGTACTTTTCGCCGAGCGCTTCTTCCAGCAGTTCGCGGTCGCTCTTTCCTGGTGGTAGTCGCACTAGACCAGTCGCCTTCGCCGTGAGAGGGCCGGGCCGCTGGGTTTTATCTCGCTGCCGCAGGACGGCTTGCAGAAAGCGGCCAAACATCGAGGAAAGGGACGTGCCCTCCCGCGCGGCCAGTTTCTTGGCTCTTTTGACCAGTTCCTTGTCCGCGCTAAGCGTCAATTTCGTCATCCGCATCACGGATCCCTCTTGGAATACGTAGTCTCTGTGGAGATTATACGTGTTTCCGCGCCGGCGGGAAGCGCCACAGGCGGGATGCCCGCGGGCGCCGCGTGGCGACGGCTCAACTTCTCGTGGAATACCTGCCGCGGGCCCCGATCGCCGCCGCCGCCAGCACCGAGCCCACCATGTTCGACACCAGGTCCCAGCCGGTGTTCTGGTAGCCGCCGACGTTGGTTTCGGGCACCATCAATGTGGCGGCGAACTCGATGACTTCGTTGAGCGCGCCGAAGCCCATCCCCGCCGCCGCGCACAGCACGAGCATGCCCGGGCTCGGCGTGATACTCCTTCGCGGCTGACCGGTCCGCGCGGCGAGGATTGCCTGCAGCGACTGCCAGCAGACCCACGTCGTGACGAAGAACCCGAAGGCGTGTACGACCTGGTCGTACTTCAGGCGCCCGGGGATGAGCCACAGGCTGTAGAGAACGTGGTTCTCGCCTTCGATCGGCCAGCTCTCGGGCACTCTCACCAGGCCGCCACACATATGGGCGAGTCCCCAGAGGCTCAACCCCCACAGCACCGGAGTGCTGAGCCCGATCCGCCAGTGTACGAGCCCTACCAGGGCAATCAGCAGGAACATCACGCCGATATAGATGGCGAACTCGGCGTTGCCGATGGTCCAGGCCGTGACGACGGCGATGGCCAGATAGAGGAGCGTAAAGGCTCCCACGCCCCACAGGCTGGCATGGCGCTGGTCGTTGCGGCCGGCCATCTTTACCCCCCCTTTCCGATTCGACGTGGATCGGTCCGCCGCGGCCCCGGAGATGGAAAGAGTGCAGCGGCCTCCGCCCCTTGTTACCATAGCCGGCACGCTCCTGGTGTTCGAGAGGAAACCGAGTCCCGGTCCGCGAGCGACGCGCAACATGAAGTCAAACCATCGCCTGCGAACGTTCGCCTGCCTTGTCGCGGTGGTCGTGTTGTGGACCAATGGCGCGGCACGCGCCGCGGCCGATGACACCAAGAAGTTCGGGGGTTTTCCGCCGGAACTGGTGGACTTCGTCCCCTACGAAAAGAACCCGGTGTTCACCGCCGCCGGCCCCGGCCATTGGGACGCGAAGATTCGCGAGCGCGGCTGGATCATCAACGAAAACGGGCAGTACCGCATGTGGTACACCGGCTATGGCGGCGCCCGCGTCGGCTGGAAGGCGCTGGGCCTGGCCACCAGTGCCGATGGCCTGTCGTGGGAGCGCTACCCCAACAATCCGATCTACGACGCGCGATGGACCGAGGACATGATGATCGTCCGGCGCGACGCCACGTACTACATGTTCGCCGAAGGGTTCCGTTACGGCCGGGCCTACGTCTTCGGCGGCCGCCCGATCGACGAGCCCCACTTGCTCACCTCGCCCGACGGCATCCGCTGGAAGCGCGCGGGGGCCCTCGAGATTCGCGACGCGGCGGGCCGCGTCAAGCCGGGCATCTACGGCACGCCCACCGCCTGGATCGAAGACGGCGAGTGGAACCTGTTCTACGAGATCATGGACCGCGGCGTGTGGCTGGCCCGCGCGCGCGATCCGCGCGTGTGGACCAACGTCGACGACAAGCCGGTGCTGGTGCCCGGGCCCGATTCGTACGACAACCGGCTCATCGCGCTCAACCAGATCGTCAAGGACAAGGGGCGCTACTACGGCTACTACCACGCGATGGGCGACGACGAGCCGGGCCGCTGGTCGACGTGCGTAGCCTCGTCCGACGACTTGCGGCATTGGACCAAGTATCCCGGCAACCCGCTGGTGAAGAGCAACCGCTCGAGCGGCATCCTGGTGCACGACGGCCAGCGCTACCGGCTGTACACGATGCACGACCAGGTGGACGTGTACTTTCCAAGAAGTGGACGGTGAACGGTGGACAGTGGACAGTTTAGAAACCGCTACGCGGGAACGCGAGCGGTGCTCCGCCCGGCGCTCGGCCGATTGTCCTGAAACAACCCTTGGGGCTTAGCACGAAGCAGTGGACGGTGGACAGTGGACGGTGAACAGCATACGACGATTGCCCGCCGTGCGCGGCGCGCCGGCCGCGGGATGGCCGGCGCTCTCGCGATAGTATTACTTCTCGCGACGATCGGGGTTTCGGTCGCGGCCGCGGCTGATGCGCCGTCGGACGGGCGGGTGATCACGATCTCAACCCCCATGCCGCCGCCGGAGTGGGCCTTGCTCGAGCGCGAGCTGTTGCGGGCCAACGCCGCCGCCTGCGAGGAGTTCTACGACCGCTACTTCGACGAGCGCGGATACCTGTTGTGCGTCGAGCGGTGGGGCGGCGACGACGGGCCCGACGACGCCATCGAGTGCGTGGCCGACTGGCCGCTGTTGGTGGCGCTCGGCGGATCGGACCGCGTGCTGTCGCTCTACAAGCGGGCCTGGGAAGGGCACCTGCGGCAGTACACGCTGGCCAAAACCGTCGAGGTCGAGTTCGCCCGCGACGGCATGTACTACAAGGAATTCCCCGTCACGTTCGATTGGGTACACAACGGCGAAGGGCTGACGGCGTTCATCAACGAGGGGCTCGCCGACCCGCACGACGAAAAGTTCCAAGCCCGGGTCCGCCGCTTCGCCGGCTTCTACACCGGCGAAGACCCGGGTGCTCCCAACTACGACCCGCGGCACAAGATCATTCGCAGCCTGTTCAACGGCAGCCGCGGGCCGCTGTTGCGAAAGGCCACGGGCCTGGACTGGGCCGGCGACAAGATCGACGTCGAAGGGCGCTTCCAGCTTCGCCACGGCGAGCGCAGCTACGCCGAGATGCTCGCGCACTTCCGCGACTACAACGACATTGTCGGCGACCATCCGCAGAATCTGTGCGCCACGAGCCTGCCGTTGGCCGCCTACATGCTCTCGCACGATACGAAGTACCGCGACTGGCTCTTGGGCTACGTCGACGCCTGGGTTGATCGCATGGCGGCCAATAGCGGCATCATTCCCACCAATATCGGGCTCGACGGAACGATCGGCGGCGAGTGCGGCGGACGCTGGCACGGCGGCGTCTACGGATGGGGCTTCTCGGTGATGGACCCGGCCCGTGGGCAGATCGCCCATCGCAACATGCACGCTCTCGGCCTGGTCGGCTTCGGCAATGCCACGCTGCTATCGGGCAGCCAGCGCTATGCCGACGCCTGGCGGACGCAGATCGACGCCGTCAACGCCGCCGGACGAGAGATCGACGGCCGCATGATGTACCCCACGATGCACGGCGACCAGGGCTGGTACGCCTTCCAGCCCGCCAAATACGCCCACGGCGCCGACGAGGTCTACTACTGGTCGATGAAGCCGGCCGACCGGGAGCGGCTCTCGGGCGGCGGTTGGCTGGCATTTCTGGACGGGCGCGAGCCGGGCTATCCCGCCGCCGCGTTGCGTGCCGATTTCGCCGCCCTCCGCAGCCGCGTCGAGGCCATGCGCCAGGACACCACAACGCCTGACACCCGGCTGGCCGACGACCCATTGATGGTCAGCCCCGCAACGGTCGTGACGCTGTGCAACCTGACGCTGGGCGGGCTGTATCCCGGCCACCATGCCTCGCACCTGCACGCCCGGGTGCGGTACTTCGACCCGGAGACCCACCGGGCCGGCCTGCCCGAGGGCGTGGCCGCATTGGTCGAGCGGCTCTCGGCCGACGCCGTCACCGTCACCCTGGTGAACGTCGACCCGGTCCAGCCACGATCATTAATCGTGCAAGGGGGAGCCTACGGTGAGCACCAAATTGCCACCGCCGCGATCGGGGATCGCGAGGAGCGGGTGGACCGGCCTTGGGTGGCCGTGCGGCTCGAACCAGGGTGCGGCGCCCAGTTGGTGCTTGGCACCAAGCGATACGTCAATCGCCCGACGCTGGCCCAACCGTGGGACGACTGAGTGACGTTGTTCGATTCGAGCGGGCCAAGATTCTGCCGCGGCAAATTGTCGCAAGATGTACTCAGTTCGCCGGATATGTCACCGCGAGAGGCCCGTTTGGCGGCGAGAATTTGCTCGCTGGCGGGGCCGGATTTCTCTTGCAATCGAGCCACT
Organism: Planctomycetia bacterium; assembly: GCA_016191115.1. Classification (GTDB taxonomy): domain Bacteria; phylum Planctomycetota; class Planctomycetia; order Pirellulales; family JACPPG01; genus JACPPG01. Next base: position 73,208 of record JACPPG010000023.1, read on the forward strand.
TGATTTGCCATACTGATCGACGGTCGCTGATGCGTCGTGGCCGGACTCCCTTATGGCCGTCCCGCGACGGCTGGTAACATCGGCAGCCGTACTCCCGCCTACGAATGATCCTGCCGCCCGGAAACGGGCCGCCCGCCCATACTGCTCGCCTGACCATCCCCAGCAGGATCGGAGGACGAGCGGTCAAGCCACGGGCCAACGGCTAGTATGCTGGCCGGTCCCGTGGTCCCGCCCCAGAGTGAAGGAAGCTTGCATGCCCCGCCGCAAGCCTTGCTGGCTACTGCTTGGGCTTTGTCGCGCCGCGGCGTTTGCGCTGGCGGTGTGGTGGGGCGCTTCCGGGCCGGCCGTGGTCCGGGCCGACGAGCCGTTGCACGAGCGGATCGACCGCGCGATCGAATCGGCCCAGGTCGTCCCCGCGGCCCCGCCGGCGAGCGACGCGGAGTTCATCCGCCGTGCGTCGCTGGATCTCATCGGGCGGATTCCCTCGGTGGCCGAGGTCCGCGCGTTTCTCGACGACCAAGCGCCCACGAAGCGCGAGGCGCTCGTCGATCGGCTGCTTGTGAGTCCTGAGTACGCCCGGCACATGGCGCAAGTGTTCGACGTGATGCTCATGGAGCGTCGGCCGGAGAAGCACGTGAAGCTGCCCGAATGGCAAGGCTACTTGTATGACTCGTTTGCGGCGAACAAGCCGTACGATCAGTTGGCGCGAGAGATCATCGGGGCCGACGGCGTCGATCCGGCCCTGCGGCCGGCCGCGCGATTCTTTCTCGATCGCGAAGGGGAAGCGAATCTCCTGGTGCGCGACGTGGGGCGTATCTTTCTCGGCGTGGACATGCAATGCGCGCAATGCCACGACCATCCGCTGATCGCCGACTATTACCAGGCCGACTATCAAGGGCTGTATGCCTTCTTCAACCGCAGCTTTCTGCTCACCGACAAGGACGTCAAAAAAGTGGTCGTCGGCGAGAAGGCCGACGGCGAGGTGAATTTTCAGTCGGTGTTCGACGCCACGAAGAAGGGAACCGCGCTACCCAAGCTGCCCGGCGGCGAGCCCATCCCTGAGCCGACGTTTGCCAAGGGGCAGGAATACGAAGTCGCGCCGGCCGACAACGTGCGGCCCGTGCCGAAGTACAGCCGCCGCGCGCAATTGGCCAAGGCCGTGGCCGGCGGGCAGAGCCGCGCGTTCGACCGCAACATCGCCAACCGGCTGTGGGCTCACCTGATGGGGCGCGGACTGGTCGATCCGGTCGATTTGCACCACGACGGGAACCCACCCTCGCACCCGGCCGTGCTTGAGTTGTTGGCCGATGCCTTTGGGGCCATGAAGTACGACATCAAGGTGATGCTGCGCGAGCTGGCACTGACGCGCGCGTATGGTCGCTCGATCGATCTGGCGCCCGAGATGCCGGCCCGCGGCGCCCAGCTCGAATCGCAATTGGCCGTGGTCGAGGCCGAGCGCGCGCAGGCGGAAGCCGCGGCGCGCCAGGCCCAGGAGGCCGCCGGCAAGGTCGGCGCCGAGCTGGCCGCGGCCCGCGCCACTATGGCGCCGGTGGCGGACGAGCTGGCCAAGGCGCAGGCGGCGGTGGCCGAGGCCAAGAAGAACGCCGACGCGGCCGGCCAGGCCGTCACGGCGGCGCAAAACGCGCTGCCGGCCAAGCAAGACGCCGCGCAGCTGGTGGCGGAAGCCGGCGCCAAAACGCTCGAAGCCACCACGAAGCTGCCCGACGACAAGGAGCTGGCTGACGCCGCCGCCAAGCTGAAGACTCGCGCCGAGCAGCTTACGGCCGAAGTGGCGGCGCTCGCCAAGACCGTGACCGACGGTCAGGCAACCATGAAAACCGCCGCGGAACAGGCGGCCGCGCAAGAGCCCGTCGCCGCCGCGGCGGCCGTAAAGGTCGAGCCCTTGAAGGCTCAGGTTGCCGCGCTGGCCGAGCACGCCAAGGCCGCCGACGCAAAGCAGCGAGGCGCGGCGGGCGTTCTCGTTCAGATCGCCGCGAGGATCGAGGACGCCAAGGCTATCGTCGGGTACGCGCATACGTTGGCGGCCGTCTCAGCGGCGCGCACCAATGTCGAAAAAGCGGATGCCGATCTGGCCGCGGCGCGACAAGCGGTCGCCGCGTTCCAGCCCCAGGTCGACCAGGCGGCGCAGGCTTTGACCGCCGCCGGGCAGGCCGCAACCGCGGCGGGCCAGGCCGTGGAAGAGGCGCGCAAAGCGCACGCCGATCGCAAGTCGACCGCCGACGCCGTGGCCGAGGCGCTAGCGAAGACCGAAGTCGCGCTAGCGAAGCTGCCGCAATCGGCCGAGTTGGCTCAGGCCGTGCAGTTATTGAAAACAAAGGCCGATCAGTCGGCCGCCGACGCCAAAGCCGCCGAGACGCAAATCGCCGAGCGCGAGACGGCTGCCAAGACCGTCGCCGAGCGGGCGGCCGCGGCGAAGCAAGCGTCGAACAACGTAGCGGCACAAGTGGCGCCCCTGGCGGCAAGCGCCCAGGCGGCCGAGCAAGCAGCCGCGGCCGCGCGACAAAAGGCCGATGCCCAACTCGCCGCCGCGGCCGACGCCCGCCGCGAGGTCGCCGAACGCGCCAGCGCCCGCTGCGCCGCGGCCACGCTCAAGCCCCTCACGCCCGAGCAGCTTGCCATGAGCATGATGCAGGCGGCGGGCGTGGTGGATCGCGAGCGGGCGGCGGTCGAGGCCGAATGGAACAAGAACCATCCCACGCCGGACGAGGCCGCGCAAAAGGCCCGGCCGCGGGAGATCGACCAAGTCACGAGCGAGAAATTGAAGCCCGGCGTGGCCGCCTTCGTCGCGCTCTTCGCCGCCGCGCCAGGCCAGCCGCAGCAGAGCTTCGCGGCCACGGTCGATCAGGCGCTCTTTCTTGCTAACGGCGGGCAGGTCCGCGGCTGGCTCGCGCCGGCCGAGGGCAATCTCGCGGACCGGCTCGCCAAGCTCGCCGAACCCGTGCCCTTCGCAGCCGAGTTGTATCTCGCCGTCCTTTCGCGAACGCCCGCCGAGGCCGAAACGGCCGACGTGACCGCGCTGCTCGCCAATCGGGCGGCCGACCGGGCAGCCGCCGCGCAGGAGCTCATCTGGGCCCTGTTCTGCTCGGCGGAGTTTCGCTTCAACCACTAACGTGAAGGAGATCACGATGCGCACTTCCTATGCCTGTCGATCGCCCGAGCACTTCATCGCGCGGCGCCGCTTCCTGGGGCAACTGGCCGCCGGGGGCACGCTGGTCGGGGGCTTGGGCGCGCTTGTCCGTCCGGCCGCGGCCGAGCAATTGGCCAAGAGCCAGAAGCGGATCCTGTGCTTCTACATGGCCGGCGGGCTGAGCCAGTTGGAAAGCTGGGACCCCAAGCCCGGCACCGACACGGGCGGCCCCTTCCGCGCGATTCCCACGAGTGTCCCGGGCGTGCACATTTCGGAGCTGCTGCCGAACATCGCCAAACAGATGCAACACCTGACGATCGTCCGCGGCGTGAACACCAAGGAGGACGACCACGGCAAGGGGAACTACCTGATGACGACCGGCCGCCGCCAGACGCCCGCGGCCGACTATCCGCAATTGGGGGCCGTGGCCGCCAAGGCGCTCGCGCCCGAGGACGCGGCGATCCCCGGGCATATCCGCATCACGCCGGGGGGCGGTGGCGGTCGCAGCAACGATGCGGCGTACCTCGGGCCGCGCTATGCCAGCATCAGCCTGGGGGGCGGCAACCCGCCGTCCAATAGCGCCCGCGACGCTTCGCTGGCCGAAGCGGCCGACGTGGAGCGCAACGCGCTGCGGCGCCGCGCGGACGAGCGGTTCCTGCTTCGCCGCCGCTCGGCATTGACCGACGCCTACACGTACAGCTACGAGCAGGCGCAGGCCTTGATGCAGAAGCGCGAGGTGTTCGACGTCACCAAGGAGCCCGAGCAGGACCTGAATCGCTATGGCACGTTCGACTTCGGGCGGCATTGCCTGTTGGCCCGCCGGCTTTTGTCCAACGGCGCCACGTTCGTGCAGGTGACGCACTCGAACTACGACACGCACAACGAAAACTTCGATTTCCACCTGGAGCAGCTTGGCGAGTTCGACCAGTCGTTCGCGGCGCTCGTGGCCGATTTGGCCGAGCGGGGCATGCTCGATTCGACGTTGATCGTGGTCATCTCCGAGTTCGGCCGCACGCCGCGGATCAACCACTTTTACGGCCGCGATCACTGGTCGGCCGCCTGGAGCGTGCTGGTCGGCGGGTGCGGCGTGAAGCGCGGCGGGGCGTTCGGCAAGACTAACGCTGGCGGCACCGAGGTCGTCGACAACCAGGTCGACCACGGCCAGTTGTTCCACACGTACCTAAGCGCGGTTGGGCTCGATTCGACCGGCACGTTCGACGTGGCGGGCCGCGCCATGCCCATGGCCGACCCGGCCACCTCGGCCATCAAGGAGCTGTTGGCATGAGCGAAGGCGCCGCCCAAGTCGCCGGGCAGCAGCAGACGCAACAGCCGGCCGCGCCGCCGGCGAAGCCGGACCCCGCCCAGACCCACGTCGAGAAGGAGTTCAAGTACGACAAGAGCCCGTTCATTTCCTGCCGGTTCGACCCGACCGGGCGGTTCGTCTTTGCCGGGGCGGAGGACATGACGGTCCAGCGGTGGGACCTGGCCACAGGCGCGCAGGCCTCGCTTGCCGGGCATTCAAGCTGGGTCCGCAGCCTGGGCTTTTCGCCCGACGGCGCGACGCTCTACACCGGCGGCTACGAAGGGCGGCTCGTGTGGTGGCCCGCCGCGGCCGATGCCCCCGCGCCGGCCCGCTCCGTCGAGGCGCACGCCGGGTGGCTACGGTGCCTGGCCGTGAGTCCCGACGGCCAATCGATCGCCACCGGCGGCAACGACAAGCTAGTCAAGCTGTGGAACGCGGCCGACGGCGCGCCTGTGCGCACCTTCACCGGCCATACGGCCAACGTCTACAGCGTGCTCTTTCACCCGAGTGGGCAGTTTCTCCTTTCCGGCGACCTGATGGGCCAGGTGCAGCAGTGGGAAGTGGCCACGGGCAAGCTCATGCGCACCTTCGATGCCAAGGAGCTGCACACCTACGAAAAGGGGCAGGCCGTGGACTACGGCGGCGTCCGTAGCATGGCGCTTTCGCCCGATGGCAAGTCGCTGGCCTGTTCGGGCCTGCACAAGGCGACCAATCCGCTGGGCGCGGTGCAAGACCCGTTGGTGATCGAGTTCGATTGGGAGTCGGCCAAGCAGCGGATTCTGCACGCCCCGGACGCGAAGACGGTCGCTTGGCGCGTCGTCTATCACCCGGAAGGCTTCTTGATCGCCGGCTGCGGCGGGACCGATCCCTTGCTCCTGTTCCTCAAGCCGGACCAGGACAAGGAGTTCTTCCGCTTCAAACTCCCCAACACGGCCCGCGACATGGACCTGCACCCGGACGGGCTGCGGGTGGCGACGGCGCACTTCGACAAGCACGTCCGCATCAGCCGGATGGCGGCGAAGGCAGGTTGATTTACCGTTAGTCGGTGGCCCAAATGCTCTGCGTGTCGCCGCGGACGGCCGCGGGGGCCGGGATTTTTGCCGCTGGCGTGACGCGCGGCTTGCCGTTGAACTGGGCCTCCTCGGTCGAACCGGCAAGCGCCGTGGTCGACGCCCGGCCGCCGGTGACGCATTGCGTCACCTGGTCGAAGTAGCCGGTGCCGACGAACCGTTGGTGCTTCACGGCCCGATAGTCTCCTTCCGCCTCGCAGGCGAACTCCCGCTCCTGCAGCGCCGCGTAGGCCGCCATCCCGTGCTCGCGATAGCCGCGCGCCAGCTCAAACATCGACAGGTTCAGGGCGTGAAAACCCGCGAGCGTGATGAATTGGAACCTGTAGCCCATGGCCGCCAGCTCGCGCTGGAAGCGGGCGATCGCCGCGTCGTCCAGCTTCCGCTTCCAGTTGAACGACGGCGAGCAGTTGTACGCCAGCAGCTTGCCAGGGTAGTGGCGGTGCACGCCCTCGGCGAACGCGCGGGCCTCGGCCAGGTCGGGGTGCGACGTTTCGCACCACAAGAGGTCGGCGTATGGTGCGTAGGCGACAGCCCGGGCGATCGCCACCTTTAGCCCGCCCGTCATGCGGAAAAAGCCCTCGGGCGTCCGCTCGCCGGTGAAGAATTCGGCGTCGCGGGGGTCGATATCGCTTGTCACCAGTCGCGCCGCGTCGGCGTCGGTGCGGGCCACGAGCACGGTCGGCACGTCCAGGATATCGGCCGCCAGCCGCGCCGTATTGAGCGTGCGGATAAACTGCGATGTGGGCACGAGGACTTTGCCGCCCAGGTGGCCGCATTTCTTTTCGCTGGCCAACTGGTCCTCGAAATGCACGCCGGCCGCGCCGGCCTCGATCATGGCCTTCATCAACTCGAAGGCGTTGAGCGCTCCGCCGAAGCCGGCCTCGGCGTCGGCCACGATCGGCAGGAAGTATTGGCGTCCGCCGCGCCCTTCGGCGTGCTGGATTTGGTCGGCGCGGCGGAAGGCGTTGTTGATCCGGCGGACGAGGTTCGGCACGCTGTCGGCAGGGTACAAACTTTGGTCGGGATACATCTGCCCGGCATTGTTCATGTCGGCGGCGACCTGCCAGCCACTCATGTAGATGGCTTCCAGGCCCGCCTCGGCCATCTGCAGGGCCTGGTTGCCGGTGAGCGCCCCCAGGGCGTGCACGTAGGGCTGGGTGGTCAACAGGCGCCACAGGCGCTCGGCCCCGATGCGCGCCAGCGTGTGCTCGACGTGGACGCTGCCGCGCAGCCGCTCGACGTCCTCGGCCGTGTAGTCGCGGCGGATGCCGTTCCAACGTTCGGCGGACTCCCAGCGGTATTTCAGTTCATCAATCGAGGGGCACGCGGTGCGGATCATGGCTGGAAACTCCCAGAAAGCAGGGGTTGGGGGTTGGGGATCTCAGATCCCAAATTTCAGATCTCAAATCCAATCTTTAGATCGCGGCCGCTCCCGGCCGGGCCAGGATTGGTTGGCGGTGCTCCCGACACCAGACTGGTCCCGCCCGGCCGTGGGAACGGCGCTACGGCAAGTGCTCGTAGGCCGGTAGCGTGAGGAACTCGACAAATTCATCGCTGGCGACGATGTTGTCGAAGAGCCGCGCGGCCAACTCGTACTTGCCGGAGGTGTATGCCTGGTCGCCGACCGCGGCGCGAATCTTGTCCAGCTCTTCCCGCAGGATTTGCCGGACCAGCTCGATGGTCACCCGCCGCCCGTCGTCGAGCACGCCGTCGCGGTGGCGGACCCACTGCCAGAGCTGCGTGCGGCAGATTTCGGCCGTGGCGGCGTCTTCCATCAGGTTGTAGATCGGGACGCAGCCGTTGCCGCGGAGCCACGACGCGAGGTACAGGAGGCCCACGTTGACGTTGATCCGCAGGCCCGCCTCGGTGACTGGCCCTTCAGGCACGGCCAGCAGGTCGGCCGCCGCGACGCGGACGTCGTCGCGCTTCACGTGAAGCTGATTGGGCGTGGGCATGTGCTCGTCGAAGACTTGCCTGGCCACGCTCACCAGCCCCGGGTGGGCGACCCACGTGCCGTCGTGGCCGTCGGTTGCTTCGCGGAGCTTGTCCTGGCGGACTTTTTCGAGAGCCGTTTCGTTGGCGGCCGCGTCACCCTTGATGGGGATCTGCGCGGCCATGCCCCCTATGGCCAGGGCCCCGCGGCGGTGGCACGTCTTGATCAACAGTTGCGAGTAGCTCCGCAGGAAGTGCGTGGTCATGGTCACCAGGGCCCGATCGGGCAGCACGAAATCGGGCCGGCGGCGGAACTTCTTGATGAAGCTGAAGATGTAGTCCCACCGCCCGCAATTCAGGCCCACGCAATGCTCGCGCAGCTCCCACAGGATTTCGTCCATCTCGAAGGCGGCGAGGATGGTCTCAATCAAGACCGTGGCGCGGATCGTGCTCCGCGGCAGGCCCAGCTCGTTCTCGGCGAAGACGAAGACCTCGTTCCACAACCGCGCCTCCAGGTGGTTTTCAAGCTTTGGCAGATAGAAATAGGGACCGGTGCCTTTTTCGACCAGGAGCGCCGCGTTGTGGAAGGCGAACAGGCCAAAGTCGAACAGCGATGCGCTAACCGGCTGTCCGTCCACCAGCAGATGCTTTTCCACCAGGTGCCAGCCGCGCGGCCGCACCAGGAGCGTCGCCGTCTGGCGGTTCAGACGGTACTCCTTGCCCTCGGGCGTGGTCAGGTGAATCGTGCCGCGGACGGCCTCGCGGAGGTTCTGCTGCCCCGCCAGCGTGGCCGCCCACGTCGGCGCGTGCGAGTCCTCGAAGTCGGCCATGTACATCTTCGCGCCCGAATTCAGCGCGTTGATGACCATCTTGCGGTCGACCGGCCCGGTGATCTCCACGCGGCGGTCGAGCAGATCCGGCGGAACGTCCACCACCCGCCAGTTGCTCTCGCGAATGCCGCGGGTCTCGGGCAGAAAATCGGGGAGCTGCCCGGCGTCGAGGCGGGCCTGCACCTGCTGGCGGCGGGCCAACAGCTCCCGCCGCCGGTGGTTGAAGCGGCGGTGCAGCCGGGCCACGAAATCGAGCGCGGCGGGCGTGAGGATCTCGCGATCCATTTCGGACAAGGGGGCGGTCACTTGAGCGGCAGCCAGTCGGGGTGGGCGGGCGAGCGTCATCGAGCACATGGGCATGGTATTCCTGCGCGGTTGAGTCTGAAACAAGGGCCGGCCTTCCCTGCCGGCCGCCACGGCCATTGCCCTTTCGTCGGACGACAAACCGTCCGCCAAAGGCGACGACCGCTTTCCTTACGCGAATGATAGGAACGGACGCTATATTTGCAAAAGCAATTGTTTCAATAGAGTCTATTGTTATAATCAATGAAATAGTCACTATTGGCTGCATCAATGGTTCAAATCCCGCCCGATCGCCGCCCCAGCCGCCGCCTGACGCACGCCTATCAGGGAAGCCGTCTGCCGCAACTACGCAGCTTCTGCTACGCCGCGCAGGAGGGGAGCGTCTCCAAGGCGGCCGGCCGGATGTTCCTGAGCCAGCCCAGCGTGTCGCTGCAAATCCAGGCCCTGGAGCGCGAGTTCAAGACGCTACTCTTCGAGCGGCGCGGGCCGAAGATCGCGCTGACGCCCGAGGGCAAGACCCTTTACGAGCTGGCCTGGCCGCTGGTCGAGGCGATCGACACGCTGGAGGGAAAGTTCGCCGCGCGGCGCGGCGGCGTCGAGGCGGGACGGCTGGACATCGCCGCCGGCGAATCGACACTCCTCTACCTCTTGCCGCCGTTCGTCAAGGAATTCGCCGACCGCTATCCCGGGATCGAGCTCAAGCTGCACAACGTCACCGGGCGCGACGGCGTGGCCATGCTCCGCGCCGATCAGGTCGACTTCGCCGTCGGGCCGATGACGGAGGAGGGCGAAGGGCTCGACTACCGCGACATGTTCGCCGCCGATCCGATGTTGATCACGGCGCTCGACCACCCGTTGGCGAAAAAGAAGAAGGTCACGATCCGCGACATCGCCGCTTACCCGTTGATCCTGCCGCCGCGGCACCTGGCCACTTGGCGGGTGGTGGATTTCGCCTTCCACAAGCACAAGCTGAAGTACCACGTCAAGCTGGAAGCCGGCGGCTGGGAAGTCATCAAACGGTACGTCGAGCTGGGGCTCGGCATCTCGATCGTGGCCAGCATCTGCCTGACGGGAAAGGAACGGATCGCGGCGATCCCGGTGAACCGCTACTTTCCCAGGCGACGGTACGGCGTCGTGACGCGGCGCGGAAGGCCCCTCTCGCCGCAGGCCCACAAGTTCCTGGAGATCATGGCCAACTCGCCCAAGCGCGCGACGTCGCCCTAAGGCGACCCGCTGCCCCATTCATCATTCGCGCATTCATCATTAGTCTTTAGCGATCATCACGTCCGAGGCCTTGATGACGGCCGTGACGCGGTCGCCCGCTGCCAGCTTCATTCGTTCGGCGCTCTCGCGCGTGATCGAGGCGACCACGTCAAGCCCGCCGGCCGTTACGACCACCTCGGCCGTGACCACGCCCATCTTGACGCTCTTGACCTGACCGTGGAACTGGTTGCGTGCGCTGAGCATGGGAACTTCTCCTGGTTCGTCTTATCTGTAGGAGGCGACTCCCGTCGCCGACGACTCTACGCGCGATTTGACGAATGTCGTTCGGCTATCGGCGTCGGGAGGCGCCTCCAACAGGGACTTCGCCTCGTCGAGGGCTCTGCCTGGTTCATGCGAGCGGTGCACGCCGCGGTCACTTCCCCTTCAGCAGCCGGTCGCGGAGCCACGTGGCCGCGGCGTCGTAGGCTGCGTCGGCGACCCGATGCCCCGACGCCGGCAGCACATGAAGTTCCACGTCCACGACCTGGTCGGTCAGCCTGGCCCCCTTGGCGATCTTCCGCGCGAAACGAATGCAATCGTCGGTATTGACGCGGACGTCGTTATTGCCGATCCACAGCCACACGGAGCGCGGCGTCAGCCGCTCGGCAATGCCGGAAAGCGCCAGCGCCGAAACGCGCGGATCGGCCTCCGTGCCCACGAACTCGCGCAGCACCGACGGGCGCGTGACGGGCGCGAAAGCCGCCACGGTCCGCACGCGCGGGTCGGCCGCGGCGAATTGTAGCGCCATGTAACCGCCGCGCGACGTGCCGCACGCGGCGACGCGGGCGGGATCCGTGTATTTCTCGGCCACCAGGTAGTCGAGGACTCCGGAGGCCCGCGATACAAAATCGTTCACCAGTGGTTCGCCGGCCAGCACGCGCGAGCGCCACGCGGCGATCCCCTCCGGCTCGTCCGCGCGCAGGTCCTGGCCATGACCGGGGACATCGACGGAAACGACAAAAACGCCGTCGTCGAGCAGTTTCCGGCCGGCCCGGCCGTACTGGTCGCCGTCGGCCAATGTCTTTTCGACCGAGGTCGCGAACACAAACAGCGTGGCAGCCGGCTCCGCGGGCCGCTCGCCGATAATCCCGAAGCGAACGCCCGCGGGCGTTCGCAATACCGTGACTTCGCGCGCGCCGGCCGCGAGGGCCAATACGGGCGCCCCACAAAACAAGGCCGTGAATCCGCAGATACGTGCGATCATCCTCACGCGACGCGCCTCCTCTAGGCCTTTTGAATCTGTTCCGCCGCCTGCCGCCCGTCGGCCACCTGTGCATCCTTTCGTCTTGGCCGGCCACATCGACCGCGGGCTTGACCAGTCGCGCGGTCGATCACCTCTTGGATATTTTACTCGTATCGCAGGGCCTCGATCGGGTCAAGGCGTGATGCCTTCCAGGCCGGGTAGTAGCCGAACGCGATGCCCACCGACGCCGACACAAGGAACGCGGCGACGACGGCCGGGATCGACGTTTCGGTGGGCCATTTCAACAAGCTGGTGACCACCATCGAGCCCAGCCGCCCCAGCACGATTCCCATGATCCCGCCCAACAGGCAGAGCACGATGGCCTCGACCAGAAACTGGCGGAGGATGTCGCGGGCCCGCGCGCCCACGGCCATCCGCAAGCCGATTTCGCGGGTCCGCTCGGTGACGCTGACGAGCATGATATTCATGATGCCCACGCCCCCCACGACGAGCGAAATGCACGCCACGATCAACAGCAGCCACGACATCAGCTTGGTGGTCGACGACATCGTCCGCGCCATCTCGGTCATGTCGCGAATGTTGAAATCGTCGGGCTCGCCGGAACGGATGCGGTGCCGCTCGCGCAGCAGTTCCGTGATTTGCCGCATCGCGACCGGAATCTGGTCCTCCGTAACGACGCGGGCCAACAACTGGTCGACGTTCGCGAAGCGGACCGGCTGCGGCGTGTTGGCCAGTTGCGCCGCCGACGGGACAGGGTACAGGCCCGTCATCGATCCGGGGTAGAGCTGGCTCAAGGTGTTGATCCGCTGCGATGGATCGCCCGCAACGGTGGCGGTTTGCACGGCCGTTTGCGCGCTCGTGCCGGCAACGCGGTACTTGATCGTCGTCCAGGGCGCGAGCACGAGGTCGTCCTGGTCCAGTCCCGTCATGCTCGCCCCCTTCCGCGTCAGCACGCCCACGACGCGAAAGGGGACGCTCTTGATGCGGATTTCCTTGCCCAGCGGGGACTGGCCGTCGAACAGTTCGCGGACGATCGTCTGTCCGACGACGCACACCTTGCTGCCGTTGCGAACGTCGCGGTCGCTGAAGACGTCCCCTTCGGCCAGGTTCCATTCCCGCACGTCGAGATACTCGGGCACCGTTCCATAGATGTACGGTGGCACCCAGTTGCGGTTGCCGTACACCAACTGCGGGCGCACCCGCACCAAGGGCGCCAGGGCGTCGACGGCCGGGCACTCGGCCAGGATCGCCTCGCCGTCGCCGGGCGTGAGCGTCAGGATGGTCCCGCTGCCGAAGCTGACGCCGCCACTGGCGGCCGTGCCCGACTGGATCAATAGATTGTTGGACCCCATGCTTTCGATCGACTTGCGGACGGCCGTGGCCGAGCCCTGGCCGATCTCGATCATGGCGATGACCGAAGCGCAGCCGATGACGATGCCCAGGGTGGTGAGCGTGGAGCGCATGATGTTGCGCCGCAGGGCACGGACGGCGGTTCGCAGGATGCGATAGACTCTCATCGGTTTTCGCCTCCGCCGGCGTGCCTGCCGGCCGCGGCCACGCCGTCCGTCACGCGATGGTCGTCCGCGCCGTCCTCGATCAGCCCGTCGCGCATGCGAATCGAGCGCTGGGCGTAGCTGGCTACACCGGCGTCGTGCGTGACGAGGATAATCGTGATCCCCTGCTCGGCGTTTAAGCATTGGAACATCCGCAGGGTCTCGACGCTTGTGTGCGAGTCGAGATTGCCCGTCGGCTCGTCGGCCAATAATAGCGGCGGATCGTGGATCAACGACCGGGCGATGGCCACGCGCTGCTGTTGCCCGCCCGAAAGCTGGGAGGGCTGATGGTCCATGCGGTCCCCGAGGCCCACGGCCGCCAGCAGTCGCGTGGCCCGCTCGTGGGCCTGCCGGTCGCTCAAGGGCTCGTGGCTGTAGGACAGCGGCATCAGGACGTTTTCCAAGGCGCTGGTGCGGGCGAGCAGATTGAAGTTCTGAAACACGAAGCCGATCTTGCGGTTGCGGACGCCGGCGCGCTCGTCCATCGACAACCCTGACATCTCCTCGCCGTCGAGCCAGTATTGGCCCGACGTGGGACGATCGAGACACCCCAGGATGTTCATGAGCGTCGTTTTCCCCGAGCCCGACGCGCCCATCAACGCCACCATCTCGCCGCGATCGATCGACAGCGACACGCCGCGCAGCACGGGCACGTCGATCTCGCCGCGATAGTAGGTCTTGCGGATGTCTTCCAGGCGGATGAGGGGCATGGACGAAGGGCTCAGGGGTCGGGGGTTGGGGGTTCGGGTTGGAACTCTTGGTTTCGGGGCCGCTGCAGTGCCGGACAAAAGCAGCGAGCCGCCGGGTTTATCCCGGCGGTCTTCGTGCTCTTCCCCAACCCCCAATCCCCACGCTCTCACTGCGGCGGCCGCTTGGCGCCGCCGAACATTTGCGGTGTGAAGGGACTCTTCGCGTCGCCGCCCGTGTCCTGGCGGACGTCGCCCGTTACGATTTGGTCTCCCTCCTTGAGGTCTCCGGCAACGATTTCGGTCGAGCCGCTGTCGGCCAGGCCCAGCTTCACGCTCACCGGTCGCAGCAGATGACCGTCGGCGACCCACACCCGGCCGTTATTGCGCTCCTTGGGATCGCTCGACTTGCCGCGCCGCCCGCCGCCGCCGCGCGCGTCGAGCTCCGCACGGTACTCCGGCGCCACGAGTCGCGTCGCCGGCCGGTACCGCAGCGCCGAATTCGGCACCACGAGCACGCCCGAACGGCTTCCCGCGTCGAAATCCAGGTTGGCGGTCAGGTAGGGCAGCAGCTTGCCGTCGGAATTGTCGGTCGTCACCACGACCGTGTACGTAACGACGTTTTGCGTCATCGTGGCATTGAGCCGGGTTTGCAGCACCTGGCCGTGAAACGTCTGGTCGGGGTACGCGTCGACCGTGAACGTCACGTTCTGCCCGGGATGAATCTGTCCCACGTCCGCTTCATTGACCGCGGCCCACACCTGCAGCCGGCCCAGGTCCTTGGCGATGAGAAACAGGCTTGGCGCATTGAGGCTGGCGACGACCGTCTGGCCGATGTTCATGCGGCGATCGATGATCACGCCCTTCACCGGAGACTTGATCGTCGTGTAGCCGAGATTGATCTCGGCCTGGTCCAGGCTGGAGCGGGCTTGCTCGACGGCCGCCTTGCCGACGGCCAGGGCGCTTTTGGCCGCTTCCCATTCGGCGCGGGCCAGGTCGTAGTCCTGCTCCGAGTTGGCGTTCTTGGCGTGCAACGACTGGGCGCGCTGCCAGTCGCGCTCGCGCTGAAACAGCCGCGCCTGCAACTGCGAAAGGTCCGCCTCGGAGCGCTGCAGGTTAGCCCTGGCCTGGGCGACCTGCGTCTTGTAGATCGCGTCGTCGATTTGCGCGAGGATCGTTCCTTCCTCGACGGCCGACCCGTAGTCGATCGTCTTGGTGGAATCGGCCGGATCGATGCCCAGGTTCTGGATCTTCCCCGCGACTTGCGCCCCGACGTCGACGACCTCCTCGGGCTCGATGGTGCCGGTGGCGGAGATCGAGGCGTCCAGGTTGCCGCGCGTGACTTCGGCGGTGCGGAACTGCGGCGCATCGGCGCCGGCGCCTTGCCAGTACCAGACACCGCCTCCGGCAGCGGCGAGCAGGGCCGCCAGGACCGCGATTTGTCCGAGGATTTTCATGGGCGGTTTTGGGCAATTCTGTCGCCACGATCCGTCTGCCGCGGCGCCGGGCGAGCGCCGGCCGGCTCGCGCGGGAGAGCACTATGTCTATTGTTGGTCCAAACCGCGGCACGGGCCACTGGTAGTCTGTAACCCCAGTGCAGCCCAGTAGGTTCCGAAGCGAGCGACTAGTCGATCGTTACCCGTCCCTCAACATACCAAGCCGGCGCCACAAGCTGTAGGAGGCGACTCCCGTCGCCGTTCCAGTTTGCGACAACTTCTACGGCGCCAAATCGCCGTCGGGAGACGGCTTCTACAAAAGGGATCATCGGGAGATGGCTCTTGCACGTAGCCTAGAGACATGCAATGTCGCACTCCAGGGCCGTTCACAGATTCAAGCTTGCCGGCGGCGCACCGGCGGGAAAGTGGGACAGGCACCGAGACGCAACGTTGGTCTGAAAGGACTTGCGCTGTTTATGCTCGGAGCCAGTCCCATTTTCCCGCCTCGCCATTTTGAGTGAATCATGCCTGATGACTTCTACAAGACGTTGGAGGTGGCCCGCGAGGCGTCGCAGGCCGACATCCAAAAGGCTTATCGCCGGCTGGCGCGGAAGTATCATCCGGACATGAATCCAGACGACAAGACCGCCAAGAAGAAGTTCCAGGAGGTGCAGGCCGCTTTCGACGTGCTGAACGACTCCAAGAAGCGCGAGATGTACGACCGCTACGGCAGCGCGTTCGAAAGCGCCGCGGGCGCCCAACCGGGCGCGACCTGGCACACGGCCGGCGGCCCCGAGGCCGAGGACTTCGATTTTTCCCAGTTCTTCGGCGAGCGGTTCGGCGCCGGCGACGCGGGCAGTGCCGGCGGTTTTGCCGATATCTTCGGCCAGTTCGGCCGCGGCCGCGCCGGCACGCAATCGCGCCGCACGCGAACGCCGCCGCGCGAGCGCGGCGCCGACGTCGAGCACACCATCGAGATCCCCTTCAACACGGCGATTCTGGGCGGGCAGTCGCAGATCGGCGTGCGCCGCGCCAGCGGAAAGACCGACACCATCAACGTCAAGATTCCGGCGGGCATCGAGGACGGCAAGAGAATCCGCCTCCGCGGCCAGGGAGAGCCCGGTGTGAACGACGGTCCGCCGGGCGATATCCTGCTCACGGTCCGCGTGGCGCAGCATCCGTCGTTTCGCCGCCGCGGCGACGACCTGGAGGTTCGCGTGCCGGTGACGATGGCCGAGGCGGCCGAAGGCGCCAAGGTCGACGTCCCCGCTCCCAAGGGGACCGTCGCCGTGCGCGTTCCGCCGCGCAGCTCGAGTGGCACGCGGTTGCGGATCAAGGGGCACGGCGTCGCCCGGGCCGGCAAAACCGCGGGCGACCTGTACGCTGAGCTGTTGATCGTGCTCCCCAAGGGCCTCAGCGACGAGGAGGTCCAGCAGATTCGCGACATCGACCAGCGGCATCCCTCGAATCCGCGCGCCGATCTGCGATGGTAGCGACAAGCGTCGGCAAGTCTGTTTGGTCCGTCACGGTTGCGATCGTGTGGTCGTTTGTGGCGGGCGCGGCACGCGCGGACGAACCGCGGGCCGAAGGCGCCCCGGCCGATATCGATCCGGTCACCCGTGCCCGGCTGATGGCGGCGCTATTGGCGATCGTGATATTGGGTATTGGGCTAGTGGTGATGACGATGATGGCGGCGCGCATGGTGCGACGGTGGACGCGCTATACGCCGCCGCCCTTGGCGCCGCTGCGGAAAAAGGCCCCGCCGCAGCCCCCGCCGGACGAAGAGTTCACGACCAATGACGACGCAAGCGCGGGCGAACAGGCCGATTGATTCGATGACCGGGCATGGCCTACCAGCGCGGTATCGATTGCGACGGCAAACCGATTTCGAGCGCGTGTACGCCGGCCGGATATCGATCGGCGACGGTGTGCTGCGGATCTACGGATTGAAGAGCGAGTGCCCTCATCCGCGGCTGGGGCTGTCCGTGTCGCGGCGCGTGGGTGGCGCGGTCGTGCGTAATCGCTACAAGCGGCTGTTGCGTGAAGCATTTCGGCTGGCGCGACAGAACTTGCCGGCGCTGGACCTGGTGGTGATTCCCGCCGGGCGCGGGCGTCCGGACCTGGCCCAATTTCAGGAGTCGCTCGTCCGCCTGGCCGCGCGCCTGGCCGAGCGCGTCGAGGGGAGCGGCATCGAGTGACAGAAATCGTCCGTGCTATCGTTCGTCTGCCGGGCGAGGCGCTGATTCTCTTGGTGCGCATTTATCAGCTTACGCTCAGCCCCTTGGTCGGCCGTCAGTGCCGCTTCCAGCCCACGTGCAGCCATTACTTCATCGGCGCCGTGCGCAAATACGGGGCCGTGAGCGGCAGCCTGCGGGGCATCGGACGCATCTGCCGCTGCCATCCGTTCCATCCGGGCGGCTACGATCCACCGTAAAGAGGCGTGAGGCCAAGGGATACGAAAACCTGCGGAATCTGCGGTATCTGCGGATGAGCATGTGGCTGCTTGCGAAGCCGCGGCCACAAGGTCGCCTTGACACCTTTGGCCGCTCGTCACTATCTTCCCGCCCCGACTACCTTTCTCTCTTCCCTTCACGAGTGAATTGCCGGCACACGGCTGCGGCAAGCGATCGCGCGGCGCGCGAGACGCCTTGCCGTGTGTGCCAGCACATACGCACGGAGTGCGATGGCGATGAGGCCAGCCCACGGGTTGATTGCGATACTGCTGGCGGTTTCGAGCAGTTGCTCGGGTCCGTTCATACGTTCGCAAAGCCCCGAGGCCACGGATGAAGCCTCGCGCACCAAGCTGGTCGGCGATCTGGCTGTGTCGTTTGGGCTTCACCCGGTCAAGGTGGAAGGGGTCGCGCTGGTCACGAATCTTCCCGGTACCGGCAGCGATCCCGATCCGTCGAGCGCCCGCGACGAATTGGTTAGCGAAATGAAGTCCAACGGCGTGGTCAACGCCAATCAGGTCCTGTCATCCACTTCGACGTCGCTCGTTCTAGTGCGAGGCTTCCTGCGGCCTGGCATCCAGAAAGGCGATCGATTCGACATCGAAGTTCGCGTGCCCAGCCGTAGCGGAACCACCAGCCTGCAGGGGGGATGGCTGATGCAGACTCGACTGCAGGAGCTGGCCGTGCTGCAGGGGAGCGTCCGCGAGGGAAGCCTGGTGGCGCTAGCCCAGGGCGCGCTCTTGGTCGATCCGTCGGCCGGCAAGGATAACTCCGTCGCCGCCGGCCGGGCCCGCGTGCTCGGCGGCGGCGTCGCGCTAAAGTCTCGCCCGCTTGCCCTGGTGCTGAAACCCGACCACCGCAGCGTGGCGGCCAGCGCCCACGTCGGATCGGCGGTCAATCGCCGCTTCCACACGTTCCAGGTCGGCTTGAAACAGGGCGTCGCCAACCCGAAAGACGACCAGCACGTCGAGCTGATCGTGCACCCGCGCTATAAGGACAACGTGGAGCGGTACATGCAGGTGGTGCGGGCGATTCCGATTCGCGAGAGCGCGGCGCAGCAAGTGGCGCGGCTGGGGGTGCTGGAGCGGCAGCTCTTGGACCCGATCACTTCGGCCGCGGCGGCGCTGCGGCTGGAAGCGATCGGCAAGGAAGCGATCCCCGTGTTGCTCAAGGGGACCAAGTCGCCCGATCAGGAGGTCAAGTTCTACGCGGCCGAAGGGCTGGCGTACCTCGACTCGAGCGAGGCCGCGGCGCCCTTGGCCGAGGCCGCTCGCGACGTGCCCGCCTTCCGCGCCTATGCCCTGGCGGCGCTATCGGCCATGGACGATTTCGCTGCCTCCGAAGCGCTGCGCGGCCTGCTGGACCTCCCCAGCAACGAGACCCGTTACGGCGCCTTCCGCGCGCTGTGGGCCATGAATCCGAAGGACGCGCTGGTGCGCGGCGAGATGCTCGGCGACCAGTTCAGCGTCCACACGATCGACTCGATGGGCCCGCCCCTGGTGCATGTCACGCGCAGCTATCGGCCCGAGGTGGTGTTCTTTGGGCAGGACCAGCGGATCGTGACGCCGTTCGTACTCGAGGCCGGCAAGGACATCATCCTTACCGGCAAGGACGACCGCGTCACGGTCAGCCGCTTCGTGGCCAACGAGCCGGACCAGAAACGCGTCGTCTCCACCAGAATTGACGAGTGCATTCGGGCGATCGTCGAGTTGGGTGGAACGTATCCCGACGTGGTGGCGGTATTGCAACAGGCGAAGTCAAAAGACGTGCTAGCGAGCCGTCTGGCAATGGACGCGGTGCCCAGCGGGGGCCGCAGCTACGATCGAGGCAGCTCCGAGTCGAGTGAGGATGCCGAGGCGGACCCGGAAGAAGGTCCGGCGCGTGACAAGGGTCGTGGCGTGATTGTCGCCAACCCGCTGCCGGGCCTGTTCGACAGCGGCCGCAAGACGTTCGACAAGGCCTCGGACGAGGGCGCCGATTCGTCCCCCCCGCCGGCCAAGCCCGCCAAAAAGGCCCATGCCGACCGGTCCTGGTTGGGTAGAATGAAGTAGCAGCGCCCAAGGGCGCATCATCCGCGCTCCTTTTTCTCACCCCCAAGCCGGCCATGCTCAAGGCGCTTGCACTTGTCGGCTTCAAGAGTTTCGCCGACAAGACCCGTTTCGACTTTCCGCCGGGCATCACGGCCGTGGTCGGGCCGAACGGGTCGGGCAAGTCGAACGTCGTCGACGCCATCAAATGGGTCCTGGGGGAGCAGAGCGTCAAGAGTCTGCGCGGCAAGGAAATGGCCGACGTGATCTTCAACGGATCGGCCAGCCGAGCCCCGTTGAACCACGCTGAAACGACGCTCACGCTCGACAATTCCGCCCGCCGGCTGCCGATCGACACGCACGAAGTACACGTCACGCGCCGCGTGTATCGGAGCGGCGAAGGAGAGTACCTCCTCAATAACCAGCCGTGCCGGCTGCGCGACATCCGCGAGCTGTTTTCCGGCACGGGCGTGGCCACCGAGGCCTACAGCGTCATCGAGCAGGGGAAAGTCGACGTCCTGCTCCAATCCTCCCCCCGCGACCGGCGCTTGATCTTCGAGGAGGCGGCGGGCATCAGCCGCTTCAAGGCCAAGAAAATCGAGTCGCTCCGCCGCCTGGAACGCGTCGAGCAGAACTTGCTCCGCCTGGGAGATATCGTCGCCGAGGTCGAGCACCGCTTGCGGCAGGTGCGCTTGCAGGCCTCGAAGGCCAAGCGGTACCAGGACTACACGGACCGGCTAAAGGCCCTGCGGACCCACGTTGGCCTGATCGACTGGCGGATGCTGGGCGACCAGTTGCAAGCGCTCGAAGCAGAGATCGCCGGACTGGGCGACGAGCGCGCGCGGTCGACCGTTGCCGCGGACCAGGCCGACGCGGCGGCCGCCGAGGACGAGGCCTCGGCCGAGCAAACGAGCGATGCCATTCGCGCGACCGAAGCCCGCGGGGCCCACTGCCGCGAGGCGATCGCCACGCGACAATCGACCATCGACCATGAGCACCGCCGCGGCGCCGAGTTGGAAAAAGAGGCCAGCCGACTCCGACGCCAATGGGCCGCCGTTAGCGTGCGGGTTGGCGGCCTGGAGCAGCAACTGGCCGACACGGCGGAGGACGTGAGCGTAGCGGACGGTGAGCACGCCCGCGCCGCGGCAAGCGCCGCGCAGATCGGCCGGGAAGCCGCCGCGATCCATGAGCGGTTGACCGAGCTTCGGGCCGCGGCCGAGGAAGCGCGGCAGGCGTGCCTGGCCGAGATGCGCCGCGTCGCGCACTGGGAGAGCGAAGCCAGTCGCACGGCGGCGCAACGCGATGCGGCGCGTGCCCGACGCGAGCAGCACGAGCGCAAGCTCGCCGAGTTGGCGCAGTCGGCCCGGGTGGTCCGCGAGGAGCTTGCGGACCTGGAGCGCGAGGAGTCCACGGTTACGGCCGAATGCGACGAGCAGGGCCGATCGGCCGCCGCGGCGCAGGGGCTTGTGACCACCTTGCGCGAGGCGCTACGGAAGCAACAGCAGCAGATCGAGCACACGCGCCAGCGGCACGCCGCCGCGCAAGAACGGGCGGCCGTGCTGGAAGAGCTCGAAAGGCGCCGCGAGGGATTGAGCGAAGCCGTCAAGGACGTTCTCGACCGGGCGCAGGCCGATCCGGGCGGTCCCTTCGGCCTGGTGCGCGGAGTCGTGGCCGAGCTGCTGCAGGTCAGCGTCGAGATGGCGCCGTTGGTCGAGGCCGCTCTCGGCGAGAGAGCACAGCAGTTGGTGATCAACTCGACCGACGAGCTGCTCGAGGCGCTCGCGCGGAAGCCGCAACATTTCGACGGACAGGTGACGTTCACTCCCCTTGACGTGCGGAGCAACCGCCAGCCCGTGCCGCCCGCGCGCGAGTTGGACCTTCACGGCCGCGCGGGAGTAGTCGGTCGCGCCGATGAGTTCGTCCAGACCTCGCCGCAGTTCGTGCCGCTGGCCGGCCGGCTATTGGGAAAGACGTGGATCGCGCAGACCCTCGAACAGGCGACGGCTTTGGCCGCGGAACACGCCGGCTTGTGCTTCGTCACTCTTCAGGGAGACGTTTTGTCGGCTGATGGCAACGTCGCGTTCGGGCCCTGCCAACCGGCGAGCGGCCTGATCTCGCGGCGCAGCGAATGGCGCGATATTTGTCAGCAGGTGGAACAGTTGACGGCGATGATCGTTCAGCAATCGGCCTCCATCGCCGCGCGTGAGACAGAGATCGCCGAGACCAGGCAATCGCTGGACGCGGTGTCGCAACAGCGCGATCTGCTGGCGGCCCGTCTGGCCACGCTGCGGCTCCGTGCCGCGGCGACCCGCGAACGGTGCAGCCGAAACGACGAAGAGCACCAGCGCTTGTTGAGCGAATCGACGGAGACGGCCGCGGCCGTGGAAACGGCAACGGGCGAGTTGGCGCTCGCGCAGGAACGGCTGCAAAGCGCCTCGGCCGAGCTGGTGAAGCTGGAAACGCGGGCAGCGGCCGTGGCGGCCCAGGCCGGGACGCTCGACGCCGCGCGCGCCTCCGCGGAAACAGCGGCTCTGGCGGCGCGCGTCGAAGTGGCCAAGAGCGAGGAGCGCCTGGCGAACCTGCGGCTTCGCGCGCGGCAGCTTGAGCAAGATCAGCGCGAGAGGCGGCGAACCGTCGACGACGTCCAGAGCGAGCTGTCGCAGTGCCTCCGGCGATTGCTCGAATCCGGGCGCGCGATCCTGTCGGCCGAATCGGAGGCGGCCGAACTCTATCTGCACGCGGAACGTTTCCTGGCTGAGACCGAGGGCCTGACCGGCCAACTGGATAGCCAGCGGGCGGCCCGCGCCGCGCATCTGGCCGAAGCGCAGCATCACCGGGGGGCGGTCCGAGAACTGGAAGAGCAGGGACACGCGCGGGAGCTGGCAGCACACGAGATTCGCCACGCCCGCGACAGCCTGCAGAGTCGTCTACGGGAGGATTACCAGATCGAGCTGGCTCAGTGGCGGCCGGCGGGCGACTTCGAGGAGTCGCGCGAGCGCGCCCAGATCGATCAGGAGATCGCCGAGTTGCGGAGGAAAATCGGCCACATCGGCAACGTCAATCTGGATGCGCTCGTGGAATTGGAGGAGCTCGAAGGGCGGTACACGACGCTTTCCGGCCAACACCAGGACTTGACGGCCGCCAAGCAATCGCTGGTGGCGATCATTGACCGCATCAACGCCGACAGTCGCCGGCTGTTCTCCGAAACGCTCGAGCGGGTCCGCGACCATTTCCAGGCCTTGTTTCGCAAGCTGTTCGGCGGAGGGCATGCCGACATCGTGCTGGAAGAGGGGGTCGACCTGCTGGATGCCGGTATCGAGGTCATCGCCCGGCCACCGGGCAAGGAGCCTCGTAACATTTCCCTGTTGAGCGGCGGCGAAAAGACGTTGACCTGCGTGGCGCTATTGCTGGCAATTTTTCAGTATCGGCCCAGCCCGTTCTGTGTGCTGGACGAGGTGGACGCGGCCTTGGACGAGGCGAACATCGAGCGGTTCATCGCCGTATTGCAGGAGTTCCTTGCCTGGACGCAGTTTATCGTCGTCACGCACTCCAAGAAGACCATGACCTGCGCCACCACCCTCTACGGCGTCACCATGCAGGAATCGGGCGTGTCGAAGCGCGTCAGCGTCCGCTTCGAGGACATCAGCGCCCACGGCGAGATCGACGCCGAGGCCGTGCAGGCCGACGCCCAAGACGAAACCCAGGCGGCTTGAGGGCCCTGGGGTAGCTTCGCTCTCAGGAATCGATCCACCCGAGCCGCTGTCACCGCGCTGCCGGCAGCGCGCCGGCGGCTATCACGAGCGCTACGGGACGGACCCTCTGGCATGGCCGGCCGTGGGCCCGGCGGAAATGGAATGGCGCATGTCCCATCGGCGCGGGCGTGAGAACAATATGGCAGCGAGTCGCACGGCTGTGCCTGATGGCAGCTCCTGGGCGGGTTGGCGTGACAAGCTGGGCGGGTTGCGCTCGGGCGAGCTTCGGGATTTTTTTTCGGCGCCGCGAAGCGCCTGCGGCCGAGAAAGGCCAATCCTGCACACGCGCTTCGGGGCGCCGATCATATCCGGCGGACCGGACAATCCGGCATGTGCGGCAAGATCGGCAAATGCGGACGGCGCGCAGCGGGCCAGACGAATGGCCCAACTCGCCCGGGTTTTGCAAACCGAGCGACTTCCGCCGGTGTCAATGGCCGCACGATCGGGGAGGGCGTTACGACTGGAAAAAGTTTTTAAAGTCGCAAGCGGCTTTATCTCGAAACTTACTTTCGGATAGCTCAACCAAGCACGCACGGCTTCCACCGAGGCCGCCCGCGTCTTGCTTGGGCCGCAGGGGGGACCTGCCACAAGCCACGCCTCGTCGCTGGCCGCTGGGTCGTTGAAAGACGGCCAGCCGCGCGCCGGCTCCTCCCCATCCGCGTGTTCGCCGCTTGCATTGCGCTTCCAGAGATTGTCCGTAGTGGCGCGGTCAGGGCACAAGTTCCCTATTTTACGGATTTTCTCTGGCTGCTGAATGCAAAGCATGTCGATAAGAAAACTGTCAGGCGCGGATCAGAGGGAGCTGAGCCACAGCCAAGCAAAGTGAAACATGTGAAGCCCCGACCCAGATGCTTGCACGCGCGGACGGTCTGGTTGCCCACAGCCGGCAAGAAGGACCGAGAGACACGCCGCCTGCGCGCTTGCCAGCAAGGGGCCTAGGCTCTTCCGGTGACTAGGTCACTCCGGCGGAGCGAAGTTCCCAAACCATGCGAACGAGATTGGAGAGTTTGCGATGAAGGTCTTTACAACTGGACAGGTCGCGAAGATCTGTAAAGTGGCCCCGCGAACGGTCAGTAAGTGGTTCGACTCCGGCCGGCTGAAGGGCTACCGCATCCCCGGTTCGCAGGACCGGCGGATTCCCCGCGAGTATCTGATTCGCTTCCTCAAAGAGCACGGCATGCCGCTGGGCGATTTGGAAGACGAAGCAATGGCCAAGGTGCTGATCGTTGGTCAGGACCAGGTGCTGATCGAAAACCTGAAGCGCGAGTTGCCCGTCGAGCGCTCGTTCCGCGTGGCGGTCGCCGCCAGCGGTTTCGAGGCCGGCATTCAGGCCGAGAGCTTCCACCCGGACTGCATCATCGTCGATTTCTCGATCGGCCGGACCGAAGCGCTGCAGATCTGCCAGAACCTGCGTCGGAACACCGAGTACGCCGAGACGATCCTGATCGCGCTATTGCCCGACGACGGCAACGCGAACAGTTTCGACCGGTCGACGATTAACGAGACGTTCAAGAAGCCCTTTGACGTGGCCCTGCTGGCCGAGCGGCTCCGCACGCTGATCGGCGCCCGCAAGGAACTCGTGTAAGGTATCCGCCGGCCGCCACGCCCCGAGGCCGGTTGCTCGCCGCATGCACACTCCGTCGCGGTTAGACCCCCGCGACGGCTCAGGATCAGAGTGAGGCAGCCGAACGAATCGGCTCATGGCAAGCTGGGTTTTCCCGGACCCAGCATTGCCCCTCCTTTTTTGGCGTGCACGACTCCGGCGCACGCGACCTCCTGTCGGCATCGCCAACTGCCCTCAGCGACGGCGACCCTTCGGCTGCAGCTCAAACGTTTTCGGCGGCGCTGGCGAGCGTACGATCGTGGGTCGGAAGTACCACGATTCGGCGCGCTGGACCCATTGCTCGTTGAGGACGAATTCCTCACCATCCGGAGGGAGGCGGAGGCGCACTCGAACTTTGGTGCCGCCCGACGCACCGCTTTTGGTCCTTGCCACGACATCGGATTCGATCCCAGGACTCTCAGCAGGCACTTCCTTCGGCAAATCCTTGCCGTGCGCGAGCCATATCCGCAAGGCGCGATGCTGCGACGGGTCGGTCAATTGGACGAGTAAGGTCATGTCGCGGCGCGCGACCGCTTCGGCCAGCAACGTCGCGCGTTCGTCCAAGGAGTCGGGGAGCCGCGCAGCGGACACGGCGACCGGAGGGCGTGAGAGCCGACCGGTGCCCCACAGGATGCCGACGAGCATGACCACCGCGGCGAGGCTCAGTCGCCCCGTCCAACTCGTCAGTATGTGAACGCCAACGTCGCGCAGCCGGTCGGCGACGCCGGGCGCCCTCTCGATCACGGCCTCATGTCTTCGCCACTCGGACGAACCTGTGCGGACCGCGACCAAGATGCGTTCACACTCCTGCTGCTCGACTTCAACGAGTCCGTTCGGCTCGACGCGATAGACAGTCCAGCAGCCACGGCAAATGAGCCTACGGTCGAGGTGCTCCCAGGCGACGAGACCCTCCGACGCGCACTTCGGACAAACGAGCGCCAACTCCATGGCGGAGTAGCGGTCAGCGTCTGACGGGATGCACATCCGAAGTCCTTTGAGCGCTATCCGTTGCCGTACCCTTAGCGCACGCTGAAATACTTCGATAAGACCTCGTCTCGACCTGTTCCCGTCCACAGCCGGTTGTTGCTGATGTTGTTCGTCGTGGCGCCACTGCTGGTGACGCCGGCGGTATTGCCGTACGGAAGGGTCCCGGGAGTGGGATTCAGCACCGAATCCTGCACATATTGCGGCAATGGCACGCCATTGCCATCCAACACGTACCCCAGGTCCTGCAGGGTGAGACTTTCCGCGTGACCATCGAGAAAGACGACGTTGGCCCGGCCGTTGTGCCGCGCGTCGGCGGGGGAAAAGTAGATCGCGATATCGGTGCCCGTCTCGTCCGGGCCATACGGATCGAAGCCCTTCATTAGAGCTGGCGAGGGCGACCCCCAGCCGGCCGTGCTCGTGGAAAACGGGTCGGGCGGGTGGACACGCATGTGCGGCGGGTCGAGCGTCATCGAATGTCCGCCGTGTGGCGTGTTGCCGCCGCGACTATCCGCGAAGCAGATCGTGCGCGCGGAATCGTCGACTTTTTTGACCGGATAGTTGATGTAGGGCGAGTTGGGGTAGTCCCCCTGGTCGTCAATTGTTCTTGAGTTGCCAAGGTACTGAAAATTATACCCATAGGCGCCGTTGCGAATGCTGTTGACGTTCGTCGCTAGCCCCCCCGCCGTCGTCGGATCGGATACCGCATCTTCCAACACCGGATCAAGAAATATCTCGTTGTCGATTGGCACGAGCGTATACGTCGCGTTGCCGCCGACGCTCACGGCGGCGTCGGCACCGACGGGATACCCCTTGATGACCTGCGTGCCCAACGCGTAGCCAAAAACGGGGCCTCCCGCCGCGACGGCGGCGTCGTAGGCTCGAAGCGCATCGGGATTCTGCACCGGACGACCGACGTAGTCCGCGATAATCCACTGCCACCGCGGCCGGTTCACTCCCCAACGGTTCACCTTGTTCGCGTCCTCCCAGCGATAGGGCGGATACGCGCGATTGGCGTCGTAGAACTGCGCGAGCCCAAGATAGAGCTGCCGTAGATTCGACAGGCACGACGTGGACCGAGACGATTCGCGCGATTTCAGTACGGCCGGCAAGAGTAGCGCCATCAGGGCCGCGATAATCGCGATGACGACCAGCATTTCGACAAGCGTAAATGCGTGCGGCCGATTGCGAGCGAGGAACGCAACGTTGCGTCGCATGCCGCCAATTCGTTCTGATCGTCGCATGTTCACTTCTCCTGTCTGAAGGAAGCGCGCTGGTGCCGTCGCTGCCGTAGCGACCGCTCGACGCGGAGCCGCACATTATGTGCCACTGTCGCCGTAGTGGTTGCAACGCATGACTGCGCAGCGACTTCAAGATTGCGACACGTCGGGATTCAGCGCGCGGTCCGCTTTTCCGTGGCCAAGGAATGAGCATTTGCGATGACGTTTTCGCCGCGGGACTCCGCCGCTTCCACAAAATCACCGTGTCATGGGTCCATCGCAGCCGGAAACACTCTTGCACATGCCACAACCGCGGCGCGACGATGATTTCGTCACGGGTGCGCAGTTTTTCGCCGCGATAACCGCCGCGTGATGATCGGGCACGCGGTGGACCCAGCATGGCCCCTCTTTTTTGAACCGGTTCGCGCCTCGCCGCCGTGGCCGCCTTGTCGTGCGGCACTCGACGCCGCCCCCTC
The DNA here is from genome assembly GCA_016191115.1 of Planctomycetia bacterium. GTDB lineage: Bacteria > Planctomycetota > Planctomycetia > Pirellulales > JACPPG01 > JACPPG01. Next base: position 100,448 of record JACPPG010000023.1, read on the forward strand.
GTTTGCTTCACGCCGCGTGGCCACGGCGGCTAATAACCGGCGCCGTTACCCTCTGGGCGGCTAAGGGCTACTCTCGACGGCTGCACGCCAATCCCTACAATGGCGTGGGGAAGTGCGCGTTGCTTGGCCACCACGACACGGGAATGCGCCCTCGCATGAGCGGCCTTAGCCATTTCGACGCCTCGGGCGCAAGCCGCATGGTCGACGTCGGCCACAAGCCGGCAACGGCGCGGATGGCGCGGGCAAGTGGGCGCGTCCACGTCGCCCCGGCGACGCTGGCGATGATCCGCGACCGGTCGCTGTCGAAAGGGGACGTTCTCGAGGTGGCGCGGCTGGCCGGCATCATGGGGGCCAAACGAACGAGCGAACTGATCCCCCTGTGCCATCCGCTGCCCTTGGACGCCGTGGAGATCGACCTCGAACTGTCGGACGACGGCACGATCGAGATCGTGGCCACCGCGCGCGTCACGGCCCGGACGGGCGTGGAGATGGAGGCCCTGGTTGCGGTAAGCGTCGCGGGCCTTACGATTTACGACATGTGCAAGAGCGTGGACCGGGGGATCACGATCGGCGAGATCCGGCTTGAGGAGAAAGAAGGGGGAAAGAGCGGCCACTACCGCCGCCATACCTGATGCGGGGGCCGACGAGGCCGGTCTATCCCGTTGTGGTCTGGGTTCGGTTACGTCCGTCGCGGAACTGCGGTTGAGCGTGGTGGGCGTCGTGCGCGGGGGAATGGCGGAAAACGCATGGCAGCGATTCGAGGATAGGCATGAGCCGATTGGCCGACGTCGCAACGACAAAGCATCTGCTGGACCGCCTCTACGATCCGGTCGCCGAGGAGCTTCGCCGCGTCGAGGATGTCCTCAAAAGCGAGCTGCGCAGCAAATTCCCTTTCGTCGACGAGTTGGTCCGGCACAGCTTCCACTTGGGCGGAAAGCGCCTGCGGCCGGCCCTGGTGCTATTGGCGGGCCGCGCCGCCGGCGCCCTCGAGCGCGATCACGTCGTGCTGGCCGCCGTGATGGAGATGATCCACACCGCGACCTTGGTGCACGACGACGTCTTGGACCAGGCAACCTTGCGCCGCCACCTCGATACTGTCAACGCCCGCTGGGGCAACGAATCGAGCGTGCTCCTCGGCGACTATCTGTTCACGCACTCGTTCTATCTGGCCAGCACCCTAGAGACCACGTTCGCCTGCCAGACGATCGGCCGCGCCACGAACATCGTCTGCGAAGGCGAGCTGCGGCAGATCGAGAGCCGCGGCGACTACGAGCTATCGGAACAGGAATACCTGGATATCATCGAGGCCAAGACGGCCGAGCTGTGCTCCTGCTGCTGCCGCCTGGGCGCCCACTACGCGGACGCCGTGCCTGACGTCGAGGAGGCGCTCGCGCGGTTTGGCCGCTACCTGGGGATCGCCTTCCAGATCGTTGACGACCTGTTGGACGTCCAAGGGGACGAGGCGACGGCCGGCAAATCGCTCGGCACCGACCTGGAACAACGCAAGCCCACGCTGCCGCTCATTCGGCTGCTGTCGCAGGTCGACGCGGAACAGCGGGCCGCGATCGTCGAGGTGCTCGATGGCAACGAGCCGCAGTGCGCGGACGTCCTGGCGAGCTGGTTCGACGCGACCGACAGCCTCGACTACACGCGGCAGAAGGCCCGCTGGTTCGCCGATCGGGCGAAAAGCGAGCTGTTGTGCCTGCCGTCGAGCCCCGCCCGGAGCGTCTTGGAGCGGGTCACGGACTTCGCCGTCGAACGGCAGCAGTAGAGAGCCGGGGCCGTCGAAGGGGCACGACAGCCTCCGGCGTGGGCGGCGGCAGGTGGATTCTCCCGTCGCGGTGCGTGGGCATGGCTTCGCGACCCCCGTTCGCAGGGCTGAACGTAAGGGTGGCCCCTGTCCAAAAACGACAGACCTGAGTCCCCGCCGGCCGCCTCGCCTCTCGCTCTGCCCCCCGCCGGCTGAGGGCCATCCTGTGTTTCAAAATGGCGAGGCGGGAAAATGGGACTGGCTCCGAGCATAAACAGCGCAAGCCCTTTCAGACCAACGTTTCGTCTCGGTGCCTGTCCCACTCTCCCGCCGGTGCGCCGCCGGCAAGCTTGAATCTGTGAACGGCCCTGCCCCCGCAGGAGAACTGGTCTGGGGAGAGGGGGTCAGGCACATTTTTCGGCCGAAGGTCCTTTCGAAAGATTGAAGGCCGCGTGTGCCGAAAAATGAGCCAGACCCCGGACTTCGCAGTTCTCCTGCCTGCCCCCGCCGGCCTCTTCCCTTGCGGCACCCCGTCCCATAGCTTAAGGTCTTTGTGCCAAAAAGGGCCAGGGTCGGCTCAGGGGTGCTTGCCTGGAGAGAAGAGGGATGCGTTTGCATCGTGTAAGCGGAGCAGAGAAAAAAAATCGAGTTCGCCAACTACATATCGAAGCCCTGGAAGATCGTCAGTGTCCCAGCGTGACGGTCACCAGCACGCCCGTGCAAGGAGGGACGGCGCTACGGATCGTCGGAGACGAGGTCACGAATCTGATCAACATCTATGATCAGGGCAACGGCTATGTCGACGTCCGCGACGGCAGCGGAAAATTGCTCGGCTCGGCCGATTCGGTCAAGGAGATTGACCTCGACAGTGGAGCGGGAAGCGACGTCATCCGCTACACGCTTTTGAACGTACTGCTCAACAGCCAGGACATTTTTTTCCAGTTGGGCAGCGGCAACGATTGGGCGACGTTCGACATGTCCAAGGGCGTCGGTCGCGCCAATTTGCAAATCCAAGTGCAAGGCCAAGATGGCGACGATATGATTTCCGCCACATTGGGGGCCATCTCCCGGTCGCGCGTCAACGTCTTCTTCAGGGGGGATAACGGCAACGATCACATCTACGTGGGGGACCCGAATGCCGAGATCTGGGCGGGCTCGTCCTTGCTGGTCGACCTCGACGGTGGCGCAGGGAACGACGACCTGAGGACCGCCTATACTGGGCACCTCTTCGGCACGCTCAATGTCGCCGTCCGCGGCGGAGCCGGAATGGACGACATTAACGTCAATACGAAGTCGGACGAGGACAGCAACGGCCGGCTCTACGTGTTGGCAGCCGGCGGGGCCGGCACGGACAAAGTCACCTTGTACGCCAACGATTACTCCGGCGACGGGGGACCAAGCAATCTGGCCGACATGAGCATCGTTATTTTCGACCCGACGTCAGAGGACCAAACCACGAAGCGCACGCCCAACGTGGCGATGATTCTCTTCTATGTCCCATTGTCAAATGTCATGAGCGCCGGAACCACAACGCGTCCGGGCGGCTAGCGTCCGGCATGTGACCGACTCGCGGCTCATGTCACGCTTCAGGCGTATGGCCAGGCCGGCCGGATGAAGGACGTCGAAATTCGTCTGCCGGCGGGCCTCGATCTCAAGCGCCAAGCAAGCCCTGGAGGCGGCATGCCGCGCCGCCGGACTGCGCGTCGCCATCAAGGACAAGCTCGCCCGGACCCCGGCGGCATCCACTGGCACTTCCGGCGCGGCGACCGATGCCGGCACGCTGGAGCTCACACTCTGGGCGGCCCAGCAAAAGGCATGGTCTTCGGTCCAAAGCCGGCGAAGCTCCCCCTGGATCGACGAGCCATTGCCCAAACTGAAAGCCCAGATCGAACGCACGCTTGCCAGGTGACAAATGACCGGCAGTTTGGCGGCGACTGACCGGCTACTTCGGCCGGTCCGGCTTTTCCAGCATCGGCTGCAACTCTTCGACGAAGTCGCGGACGTGCTCGAACTGGCGATAGACGCTGGCGAAACGGACGTAGGCCACCTGGTCCAACTGACGCAGGTGCTGCATCGCCTGCTCGCCCAGGTAGCGGCTGGGCACTTCGTTGTCGAAGTTGGCGTACATGTCCTCCTCGATGACCGAAAGAACGCCCTCGATCTGCTCGTCGCTGATGGGGCGCTTCCAGCAGGCCTTTTCCAGTCCCCGCTTGAGCTTCTCGCGCTCGTACGGCACGCGCGAGCCGTCCTTCTTGACCACCTTCATCACCGGCTCTTCGATCCGCTCGTAGGTGGTGTACCGCCGGCCGCACTGCGCGCACTCGCGGCGGCGGCGGATCGAAAACCCATCCTCGCTCGCGCGCGAGTCGGTCACACGGTCGTTGTCAACGCGGCAGAACGGGCATTTCATCGGGCAAGGAGCCGGTGTTTTCGGGCCGAAAGGCGGGCGGATACTCGCTTTTCAGGCGGCCCCACGGCTTGGAAATCCAGGATTCGGACTGGCCGCCGCCCCAAAGTTTACTATACAAGCACGAAGAACAGATAGGCCACAGGCGAGAGTAGCAGGAGAACTGCAAAGTCCTGGGAGAGGGGGGCAGGCACATTTTTCGGCCGAAAGTCCTTCGGAAGAATTGAGAACCGCATGTGCCGAAAAATGAGCCAGACCCCGGACTTTGCAGTTCTCCTGGCGAGAGCAGGCCACAGGCGAGAGGCCACAGACCACAGGGAGCGGCCGCAGGGAAGAGGTCCTGGCGCATTTGCGCTCTAGCCTCTGGTCTCTGGCCCCTAACCTATTTCCGGAGCCACGAATGAAGTGCCCTGATTGCGGTCACGATGCGCCGCCCCATTCGGTCTATTGTCCGCGATGCGGCCGCCGATTCGACGCCGACCCCGCCAGTGCGAGCAGCGCCAGCACAGGCACGTCCGCGGTAGCGGGGCCTTCGCCGGTCGAGGCGTTGGACGCAAAGCAGCGGCTGGCTGCCGCGGCCACCGGCGCCTACACGGAAGAAGACTTGTGGGAAGGCACCTACTCGCCGAAGGCCATGATCGGCACCTGGTTCGTGGCCATTGTCATCACGATCGGACTTTTGGCGATCGGGCTGGCGTTCGGCCAGCGCCCGGGAGTGTGGGTGGCGGCTGCCGCGGCGATTGTGCTGGTGATTCTCAGCGTGGCCGCCATCACGCTCGTGCGGCGGTGGAGCATTCGCTACAAGCTCACGACACAGCGCTTCATTCAACAGCGCGGGCTCTTGCGCCGCACGACGGATCGCATCCAGACCATCGACATCGACGACATCACCGTCGAGCAAGGCGTGTTCGACCGGTTCGTCGGGACGGGCATGATCAAGGTCGTCTCCAGCGACCGCACCGACCCCACGCTCCTGATGCCGGGCATCGAAAACGTGACGTACGTGGCCGACCTGATGGACAACGCCCGCCGCGCCGAGCGGCGCCGCCGCGGCTTGCGCATCGAGTCGATCCAGGCCGACGGCGGCGACATGCACGGCGGCCACGGGTGAGCGTTTAGCCGCCGCGGCCACGCGGCGCGAAGCGCCAAGTAGGGTGCTCTGCGAGCACCGGCCCTACTCGTCGCCCGGCTGCTCATCGACCGGCCGTTCCGCCCCGTTGTGCTTGGCGTGGTCCTGGGGCTCAAGCGTCCAGTCGCGGCGCTGCCGCGAGCTGGGGATGTTCATCGCCTTGCGGTACTTGGTGACCGTGCGGCGGGCCACCGAGAGCCCCTTCTTTTCCAGCTCCTTGACCAGCTCGTCGTCGCTGTAGGGGTGCTGCTTGCTTTCCGCGCCGACGATTTCCTGCAGCTTCAGCCGCACGGTGTCCCAGGCCACCTCGTCGCCGTCGGCGCTGACGGTGCCGCCGCCGAAGAACCGCTTCAGCGGGAAGATGCCCCGCGGCGTCTGAATCCACTTGTCGTCGACCGCGCGGCTGACCGTCGTCACGTGCACGCCCACCTTGTCGGCGATCTGCTGCATCTTCAAGGGCTCGATGGCCTCGGGCCCTTTGTTGAGGAACTCGGTCTGATGGTCGATGATCGCCTGCGCCACCCGCGTCAGCGTGTTGCGGCGCTGCTCGATCGACTCGATCAGCCACTGCGCGCTATTGATCTTCCGCTTGATCCATTCTTTTTCGACTTCGGTCGCGTCCCCCTTCGAGAGCAGCTTGCGATAGTACGGGCTGATGAACAGGCTGGGCGTGCGGCCGTCCTCCAGGCGGACCTTGTAGCGGCCTCCCTCGACCACGTCGACGAACACGTCGGGCGTGACCATGGGCGCGGGCACGTCAGCGAAATCCGCGCCCGGCTTGGGCTTTAGCTTCCGCAGCTCGTGCAGCGTCTCCTGGATCAACTCCATCGAGTAGCCGGTCTTCCGCTGAATGACGGGCCAGCGGTTGTGCTCGATGTCCTCCAGGTGGCTCGTGATCAGGGTGCGCAACTGCTCGTAGCAGTGCATACCCGGCGTCAACTGCAACAGCAGGCACTCGCGCAGGTCGTGCGCGCCGATGCCGGGCGGATCGAGCTTTTGCACGATCGCCAGCGCGCGGCGGGCGATCGTCAGTTGGTCCGGCCCGCCCGTCGGGTCGATCAGCTCTTCCAATCGACCGGGCAGCCACCCGTTGGTGTCGAGGCTGTAGATGATCCGCTCGGCCATCTGCCGCGTGGCGTCGTCGAGCTCGAACCAGCTCAATTGATCGCGGAGATAGTCCTGCAGGGTTTGCGGCCGCGCGACCATGTTGGCGATCGCGTCGTGCTTGCGGTTGGACTCTTCCTCAAGACGCGTGCTGGAGGGGCGCGACCGCTCCTCGAACGTGTCGGGCCACTCCTCGTCGAGATTCAACAGCCGCTCGAAGTCTTCCTGGTTGTTCTTCGATTCGTCGACGACCAGCTCCCGCTCTTCCTGAGTCGGAGCGTTGGGATTCTCGTTCTCCTCCGACGGCTCGTCCGGCAGGTCGGGATCGTTCTCTTCCTTGTCGAGGCACGGGTTCTCGGCGATCTCCTGCTCGATGCGCTCCTGCAGCTCCATGATCGGCAACTGCAGAATCTCCATCGACTGGATCATCCGCGGCGCCAGGACCTGCTTCTGGACGAGCCTCAGTTCTTGGCCGAACGAAAGTCGCATGAGATCACTTTGTTTGAACTTGCCGCACGAGCGCCACGCTGGCCGGCGCCATATCGGCCCCCGGCCGGTATTCTAACGCGCCAGCGCCAAAACCAGACCGAAACACCCGCAAAACTTCAAAACTTCTGCCGGCCGCTCAACGCGTCGGCCAGAATCTCCTTGTTAGCAAATTCTAGCACGCTGCCGGTCGTGATCCCCCGTGCGAGCCGCGTGATTTCCACGCCGAACTCCGCCAATCGGTTCGATATATAAAGCGCGGTGCCATCCCCTTCCACCGTTGGGTTGGTGCCCATGATCACCTCGGCGAACGAGCCCGTGCGGACCCGCTCGACCAGGGCGTCGATGGTCAACTGATCGGGGCCGACGCCGTCCAAGGGGGCGATCCGGCCGAGCAAGACGTGGTACAGGCCGCGATAGGTGCCTGCCTGCTCCAGGGCCATCAAGTCACGCGGCTGCTCGACGACGCACAACTGCCGCTGGTCGCGCCTTGGGTCCTGGCAAATCTCGCACCGCTCGCCCTCGGCCAGATTATAGCAAATCTGGCAGTACCGCACGTTCTCCTTCACCGTGCGGATGGCTTCGGCCAGCTCGAGCGCTTCCTGCTTGCTCACCCGCAGAACGTGATACGCCAGTCGCTCCGCCGATTTCTTCCCAATGCCCGGAAGCTTCGCGAATTCCTGCACCAGCCGAGCCACCGATTCGGTAAGTTGGGGCACTTGTTGGGCTTCCTGTCAGTCGGCAGTGGCACTGCCGGCTCGTCCAGCAATGCAAAACGAGCGAACGCGCTGCTGGACGAGCCAGCAGTGGCATCGAAATGCGGCCCAACCAAGCTTATCCGTCCGATGGCTCGCCGCCGGTAAGCTTGGCGAGTGCCTGGTCCAGTCCCGGCAGGTCGACGCCCCCCATCAGTGCCCGCATCGCGTCGGCGTGCAGTTGCTTGGCTTTGGCCAGGGCATCGTTCACGGCGGCCCGCACCAGCTCCTCGACCAGTTCCCGGTCCCCCTGCCCGAACAGGCCGGGGTCGATCCGGCACGCCAGCACTTCCTGCAGGCCGTTGACCTCGATCTCGACCATGCCGCCGCCGGCCGATCCGGTGGCCCGCTTCGCGCGCAGCGATTCGCTGAGACCCTCGAGGCGCCCGCTGAGCTGCTGCGCCTGCCGCATCATCGACGCCATGTTGCCCAGGCTTCCAAACACGCGCACCTCACCTTCTTCTGCCATTAGAAATGCTACTGGCCGGGACCGTCGACCCGCACCGGGCGGGCATCGAACAGCTCCATCGCCTTGCTCACCAACGGGTGCCGCGCCCTGTCGCGAATCCGCTCCGCCGCCGGCCGCGGCGGCGATGCGTCGCTCTCCGGCCGCGCGGCTACTCCGTCGTCAACCAGCGCGAAGCTCAGACGGATCGGCCCGCCGGCCACCTCGGCCAGCGCCTGCTCGAGTCGCTCGAATTGCTCGGGCTGCTCGCAAAAGGCTTTGCACGAATTATACGTCTTGGCGAATGTGGCAACCAGGAAACCGGTTTCGGGCATCGCCACGCGCTCGGCGCGCGCCGCGTGGAGGCCGACCATCCCCGACAATCGCGACAGCGCCTGCCGCCAGAGAGCTTGCCCGTCCAGCGACCCGGCTGGCTGCTCGGCAGCCTCGCTCGGCCGGCCGCTCGCGTCGACGTCGTCGGGCGGCTCATCCTCTTTTTTTTTTGGCGGCGCGGCGGGTACTGACGATTGGGACAAAGGCGCGGCCGCCGGTGCCGTTCTTACTGCACCAGCGCGCGGCGCGGCTGGACCGGCGGGTGGCCCTGTTTGGCCCGTCTTGAGTTGCTCGACCAGCACCGCGATCTCCTCCAGGTCGGCCAACTGGCAGATGCGGACCAGGGCCAGCTCGGCCAGGACGCGGCCGTGCGTGCTGTAGCGGAGCCGCGCGATTGATTGCTCGATGATCTGCATGATCGCCAGCACCGTGTGCAGCCCCAATTGGCCCGCGGCCTGGCTCATCGCGGCGTGCGACGCCTCTTCAGCCGCTAAGTACATTTCTGCCGCGCCACCCACGGCCGCCACCATCAAGTCGCGAAAGTAGACCAGCAACTGGTCGAGCAACTGCCCGGTGTCGACCCCCTCGGCCACGGCCTGGTCGAGGTCAGCAAGAGCCGCCGCCGCGTCGCGCGCGATCAGATGGCCGGCCAGCCGCACCAGCCGCTCGGTCGAGGCCGTGCCCAGCAGTTGGTCGACATCCAGGGCGCGAATCTTCTTCGTGCCTAGCGACAGCAACTGCTCCAACAGCGACTGGCTGTCGCGCATCGAGCCGCCGGCGCGGCGCGACAGCATGGTCAGGGCGGCCGGTTCTGCTTCGACCCCCTCGGCCGCGACGATCTGCCGCAACCGCTCGACGATCGAGCGCGTCTCGATGCCCGCGAAGTCGAACCGCTGGCAGCGGGACAAGATGGTAACGGGTATCTTCTCCGCCTCGGTCGTGCAAAAGATGAACTTGACGTGCTCCGGCGGCTCCTCCAGCGTCTTGAGCAAGGCGTTAAAGGCCTCCCGCGTCAGCATGTGCACTTCGTCGATGATGTAGACCTTGAACCGCGAGCGGCTGGGGCGGATGGCGACGTTGTGCCTTAGCTCGCGCATCTCCTCGATGCCGCGGTTGCTGGCGCCGTCGATCTCCAGCACGTCGACGTCGTCGCCCGAGGCGATGCTCAGGCAACTGTCGCACTCGTTGCACGGGACGGGAGCAGGCCCGCGCACGCAATTGAGGCATTTGGCCAGGATCCGCGCGGCCGAGGTCTTGCCGACGCCGCGGGCCCCGGTGAACAGGTACGCGTGGCCGACCCGGCCCGTGGCGATCGCCCCCGAGAGGGCGCGGGCGACGTGCTCCTGGCCCACCAGCTCGTCGAAGGTTTGCGGACGGTAGCGGCGGGCGACGACGACGTACTCGCGCTCGCGCGCCCCAGTGGCAGCGGGTTGCGGATTGTCATTCGCGGCGGCGGCCGCCGACTCCTGCTTAGCCATCAGAACGGACCCTCGAAAATCGCTGGCGGCTTAGTGCCCAGGGCGGCCGACGAGAGGCCCACCGCACAAAGAGCTGACTGCTTATGGCTGCTGGATTTCTCCCCTGACCAGGTTCACAGCGCCCCATTGCGGGGGCCCCTCGTCGGCGACCGAAGGCAAAGGGTCCGCGCGCCAAAGTGCGTTCGCGCGGCATGTCCCCCGTTGTACGGTCTCGCGGCCGCGAGGTCAAAAGGGGGGCGGTGGGCCAGCAGGGCCATTCTGTTTTTCAAAATGGCGAGGCGGGAAAATGGGACTGGCTCCGAGCATAAACAGCGCAAGTCCTTTCAGACCAACGTTGCGTCTCGGTGCCTGTCCCACTTTCCCGCCGGTGCGCCGCCGGCAAGCTGCCCGTGCAAGTCGTAACTTATGGTCCGTTGCTCGACACGATTGCCTGACTCGTCGAACCGCCGGAATGAAATAAATCGAATGCCACGAGCAGCCCGTACTTTGTCGGAATTGAGAAGTAACGAGCCCAGCTTGGCATAGCTTTCAGCGGGAACGAGGTCCTCGGCGAGGAGGTTGCCGTCAGCGTCATATGCCTTTGCAACGACTGTATTGGCGAAGGGGCGTCCCATTCCTCCATCATAGCCGACCAGGATTGCAAGCCATGAGCCGTAGCATAGACTTCGGGCATGCCCAACGGGTCCCGCACGAAGCTCTCGGCGGACTTCAAGTAGCGCGACCAGGCCACAGAGCTCGCACGGTGAAATCGGCGTTGCCGGGCCGCATAGAATTCGTTGCCAGCCCCAGGGATTCTGTGGTACGGTAGTCCTTATGGACAAAGAGCTTTCACCGCAAACCGAGCAGTACCTTGCCAGTGTCGTCGCCGGTGGGCTGTTCCCCTCGAAAGAAGCTGCCCTTGAAGCAGCGGTGGCGGCGCTCCGGGAGAAAACCGCCGACATTCCCTTTGTGCCGGACGTGCACATGGAACAGGTCGAGAAGGCCATTGAATCGGCCAATGCGGGTCAGTTAACTCCGATGACGCCCGAGTATTGGGAGCGTCTGCGACAGGTTGTTCGGGACACGGCTGCCGGCAATAGCGCGACAAGCTAATGGCCAAGGCAGACATTACGGCAGAGGCCGATTACGAGCTCACCCGAATTGCCGCATACATTGCCAAGGACAACCCGTCGGCAGCGTTTCGCTGGGTGGACGAGACGCGGGCCGTATGTGAATTGCTCGCCGCACAACCAGGGATCGGACAACGGATAAAGACCAGACGGTTCGGCGAAGTGCATCGTCATGTGGCTGGGAACTACCTGATTTATTACCGCCCCGTCGCAGATGGTGTGCAAATCCTTTTGGTGACACATGGCGCACGCGATCAGAATCGAATCGTCAACCGATGACGCCCAGACGAGCTCTACCTACCCGAGCCGTCCTCAACCGCCGCCACCAGGATCTTCTCCGCCGCGGCCCGCCCAAGCGTCGTGTCTTGCCCGGCGATGGTGACGGTCACGATGCCAGCTTCAGCGCGGTTCGCTGTCACGCGGCCCACGGCCCCCAGCGGCAGGCCGGCTTCGCTCAGATAGCGGAGAAACTCCGGCGACTGGTCGATCACCCGCGCGAAACGGAACTGCGACCCGACTTCGCAATCCGCCAGCGTCAGTTGCTGCTCGTCCTCCAACGAGCCGTCGGCCCGCGGGATCGGGTCGCCGTGCGGATCGACGCGCGGGTAGCCGAGGTAGGCGTCGATGCGGTCGACTAACAGATCGCTCACGGCGTGCTCCATGTTCTCGGCCTCTTCGTGCACTTCGTCCCAGGAGAGCTCGAGCGTCTTGGTGAGGAATAGCTCGATCAGCCGGTGCCGTCGAAGGATCCGTAGCGCCAGCGCCGCCCCCGAGGGGGTCAATTTCGCCCCCTCGTACGGCGTGTAGGTCGCCAGGCCACTGTCGGCCAGCGTCTTGAGCATGCTGGTTACCGTGCCGGGCGAGACCGAAAGCGCGGTGGCCACCTGGCCCGTCGCCGCCGGCTCGCCCCCCTGCCGGCCGGAAATCTGGTAGATCGTCTTCAGGTAGTTTTCGACGGTCAGGCTGGCCACGGTTCACGCTCCACGAGTCTCTGAGATCACGCACGCCCAAGCCCGGCGCCTCAGAAGAAAGAAGCGCGGTCGCGGCGGCGCTAAACAATTCTAGGCCACACGCTCGCGGCTTAGCAATGATGCGCCCAAGAGCCGGAATCGTCGTGCGCCGCGCTTGTCCAGCCCATTGCGGCGCATGCCGCGAATCGGGATCATACGAGCCGCTTCGCCCCGTACGTTTTCCGCCGATGCGGCCGGCTCGCCCATGAATCTCAATCAAGGCGCCCAAGCCCTGTGCCAACGCCTGCTGGCGGACATCGACCGGTTTCACGGCGCGATCTCGACCGTGGCCGGGGCGACCGTCATCGATCTGGGCATCAACGCGCCGGGTGGGCACGACGCGGGGCTGGCACTCGCGGAAGTGTGCCTGGCCGGGCTGGCGCGCGTGGAAATCGTTCAACCCAGCGAGCCGCACGCCTGGCCGTTCGTGGCGGTGTCGACCGATCATCCGGTCGCGGCCTGCATGGCCAGCCAGTACGCCGGCTGGCAGATCGCCATTGGACAATACTTCGCGATGGGCTCGGGGCCGATGCGCGCCGTCGCCGCCAAGGAGGAGCTTTTCGCGAGGATCGGCTGCCGCGAGACGGCCGATGAAGTCGTGGGCGTCCTCGAAACGCGAAAGATTCCCACGCCGGAAGTGATCGACTACATCGCCAAGGCCTGCCGCGTTGCGCCCGAGCGGCTCACACTGCTGGTGGCGCCGACGGCCAGCCCAGCCGGCACGCTGCAGATCGTGGCCCGCTCGGTCGAGACGGCGCTGCACAAGCTGCTGGAGCTGGGCTTCGATCTTTCGCGCGTCGAACGCGGGACCGGCACGGCGCCGCTGCCGCCGGTGGCCGCGGACGACATGGCGGCCATCGGCCGCACCAACGACGCCATCCTCTACGGCGGCGAAGCAACCCTCTCGGTCCGCGGCGACGATGCCAGCCTGGAAGCTATCGGCCCGCGCGTTCCCAGCAGTGCTTCGCCGGACCACGGCCAGCCGTTTGCCGCGATCTTCGAGCGGTACAACCGCGATTTCTACAAGATCGACCCGCTTCTGTTCAGTCCGGCCGTGCTCGCGTTTCGCAATCTCGATACCGGCTACCAGCACTCGTTCGGGCACGCGCGGCCGGACGTGCTGGCCGAATCGTTCCATTCGTGACCTGGGGGCGCGTCGGCGATGCACTTTGTCGTGCTAGGATCACCGGCAAGCTGGTACTTGCGCGATCTGGCACGCGCGGCGGACGGTCGCCACCGGATCACGCAGGCCACGTTCCGGCAATTGACGGCGTGCGTCGGCCCGGCGGGCGTGCGCTGCTCGTCGGGCGCGGTTGACATGAGCGGCGTAGACGCCGTTCTGGTGCGGACGATGCCGCCCGGCTCGCTGGAGCAAGTGGTGTTCCGCATGGACGCCCTTGCGCGTCTGGAAGCCGCCGGCGTGGTGGTGATCAACCCGGCCCGGGCGGTCGAGGCCGCGGTCGACAAGTATCTGGCCACCGCGAAACTCCAATCCGCCGGCCTGCGCGTGCCGCGCACGGCCGTGTGCCAGACGGCCGACGACGCGCTTCGCTGCTTTGCCGAGCTGGGGGGCGACGTCGTGCTCAAGCCCCTCTTTGGTTCCGAGGGGCGGGGCATCACCCGGCTGACCGACGAGGCACTGGCGCAGCGGGCCTTCAAGATGCTCGAAGAACTCGGCGCCGTCCTGTACTTGCAGGAATTCATCGCGCACGAAGGGTGCGACCTGCGGCTGCTGTTGATCGGCGAGACGGTGCTCGCGATGCGGCGGCGCAACCCGCTCGATTGGCGGACCAACGTCAGCCGCGGGGCGACAGCCGAGGCATTTTCACCGGATGCGAAGCTGGTGGAACTCGCCCGCCGCGCGGCGGCGAGCGTCGGGGCGCCGGTGGCCGGCGTCGACATCCTGCCAGGCCGCGACAACCATTTGTACGTGATCGAAGTGAACGCCGTGCCGGGATGGCGGGCGCTGGCGGCGGTCACGCGACAGGACGTGGCGCGGCTGGTGTTGGACTACGTGGCGTCGGCGGTGCAGGCGCCGCGGTCGTCGTGACGACCGTCGCGATGGGACGTGAGCGTCGCCGTATTGGGCTGGTGCGGTGTTGCCGCTCGATGCGGCGAATGCTCAAGAGGACCAGGATCGCGGCGATCATCGCGTCCGCCGCGACGTGCGTGATGGCCGTGTCGAGCCGCTCGGGCCATTTCGGGTATTGATTCCAAATGCTCCCATAACCCGCATAACGGTCGTACGGCGACGTGTGATCGGCCGCCTCGAACACGGCGTAGTCGAGGTTCACTGTCGGGCTAGTGAACGTGGCGGGCAGCAGCCAGAATTGCGTGGGCTGGCTGAGGGCCGTATTCACCACGAGCGGCACACCGGCCACTAGCGCGAGCGCGATCCCAAACGCGTATGACGCGGCCCGCAGGCTCGTGGCCGTGGCGATCGAGCAGAATAACCCCCAGGCCGCGGCCAAGAGCGCCGTCGTCACGAGAATCACAACGCCCAGCGCCGCGGCGCGACCCGAGATCACGCCGTGCCACGCGGCCAAGCCAGTGAAGAAGAGCGGAAACGCCAAGGCGAAGGCCGAGCTGCGGGCGATGCCTGCCAACTTGCCGAGCACGATCTGCGCGCCGGAGAGAGGCGTGGTCAGGAGCGCGTCGAGCGTGCTGCGGTCGCGCTCGTAGGCGAAGCTCATGCTCCCCTGCAAGGTCATCAAGAGCCAGGTGAGGATCGATGTGCCGACCACGACAAAAGTGGTTGCATGGATGTCGCTGGGGAGTGGCCGGCCGCGCTCCAGGAGATCCGCCAGGTAGACAACCCATACCGGCGCGCTAAAGAGCACGAGCATCACCAGCGCGAAGATTCGCGCCCACCGCATGCGGCGGTGCACGGCGATGGTCTTCACCTCGCGCCAGGCGACCGGATTGTCCCACACGCGCCGGGCGGCGTCGCGGCGGCGCAGCTTAGTTTTGCGATCGCGTGCCACCCGCTCGCGCGACGCCCACAGTCCCAGCCGGCGGACGACGAAGATGCTATTCACCAACAACAAGATCGAGCCCGAGCCGTAAAAGGCCAGGCACCACAGGTAGGCGTCGGTCCACGGCGTCCGGTCGAAGTCGGGCATGATCGCCGAGCCGATTCCCGCGATCGGGTTCAGCGCGATCACCAACCACGACAGACCCGCGGCGGGCGGGGCGCCCGGATTGCGCATGATCACGATGATCGGCAGGCCCACCCAGAAGATCAACAGCGTCATGTACGAAAGCACCACGCTCGACATGACCCGCGCCGCCACGATCGACACCAACAGCGACACGCTGGCGATGAAGGCGATGAACACCAGCGTCACCGCGCTACTCGTGAGCACGCTCGCCCACGAGACCCCGCCCAGAAGCAGACACAAGAACAAGGCCGGCAGCGCCACGACGGCTAACAGAAACAGCTCCAGAAGCCTCACCAGGTATTTGGCGGCCACGATCTGCACGTTCGATAGCCGCGTGAGAAACACCAGGTCCAGCGCCCGCCGCTCGCGGTCGCCGGCGATCGACCCGGCGCAGTACACCGGCGCCAATAGCAGCAGCAGGCCGAACTGCGTGATCGCGTACGTCTGAAACATCTCGCCGCCCAACCGGGCCAGCTCGGCAATGCTGTTGCGATCGCGCGTTGAGACGTTGACCATTTGTACGCCCGTGGGCGTGTTGACCCGCGCGTACTGATTCACAGCCCGCTGCTGGTCGAAATTCCAATACACCACGGCCAGCACGGCCGACAGTCCGGCGGCCACCAGCACGCGGGCGACGAAGAACCGCCGCCGGCGGGCCCGCGTGCGTGCCTCCATCCAGAAGACCGGACCCAGAAACATGTCATGGCCCCGCGGGGATCATCCACGCCAACAGATACGCTTGCACGAGCGTCACCAGTCCCACAAGCGCCGCCAGCGCCACGCTGTGCGGGAAGACAAACCGCAGGATCTTTCCCTCGCCGCCCGACTGCTCGGTCGCCACGGCCGCGACGACGATGCTCTGCGCGTCGATCATCTTGCCCATCACGCCCCCCGTGCTATTGGAACCCACGATCAGCACCGGGGGAAGCTGCAACTGCTCGGCCGTGATCCGCTGCAAGCTGCCAAACAGCGCGTTCGAGGACGTGTCGGAGCCCGTCAGCGCCACGCCCAGCCAGCCTAACAGCGGCGCAAAGAACGGGTACAACCAACCGGTGCGGGTAAAGGCCAGCCCCAGCGTCGCGTCGGCGCCACTGTACTTGGTGACGAATCCCAACGCCAACATGCAGGCGATCGTGAGTAGCGCGAGTCGCATCCGCCACAACGTGCGGAAGAACTGCCGCACGAACGTGCCTGGCCCAATCCGCAGCCAGGCGGCCGACAGCACGGCGGCAAAAAAAATTCCCGTGCCCGTGGCCGAAAGCCAGTTCAATTCGTAGACGGCGCGCTCAGCGTCGTCGGCATGTTCCGCTCCTTCCGGAACGTCAACAACCGGCGCGGCGCGGTACACGCGGCCGTGCAGCCGAGGGACTTCCCAAGAGATGCTGCTAATGCCGGCCAGGGCGTTGGGCTCTTCGGCCGTGCCGCCATTCAATATGGTTTTGGCCGGCGGCCAGCCCCATAGAAAAACCATCACCGACAGCAATGCCCAGGGCGCCCAGCCGTAGGCGACCTGGCCGGGTGAAAGGGGCCGTTCATCGGGCGCTTGCGGCGCGGCGCCGGGAAAGCGCCACACTTCGGCCGGCTGCCAGACGCGCAACAACAGCGCGAGCGCCGCCAGCGATCCCACCCCGCCGATCACGTCCACGAGCGTCGGCCCATAGAAGTTCGCGACGAGAAATTGCAGCGTGGCGAAGCTGCCCCCGCACACCAGGATCGCCGGCCAGCATTGCCGCACGCCGCGCCAGCCCGACATCACGGCCACCAGCCAACCCGGCACCACCAGCGAGAACAGCGGCAACTGCCGGCCGGCCATTTGCGATAGCGCCATCTCGTCTAGCCCGGAAATCTTCGCCAGCGTGATGATGGGCGTGCCCAGCGCGCCGAAGGCCACCGGCGACGTGTTGGCCAACAGGGCGAGCCCCGCGGCATATAGCGGCGTAAAGCCCAGCCCGATCAATAGGGCCGCCGAGATGGCCACGGGCGTGCCGAAACCGGCCGCGCCTTCGACGAACGTGCCGAACGAGAAGGCGATCAAGAGCGCCTGCATACGCTGGTCGGGCGAGATTCGCGCGACCGAACGCTTCACCACGTCGAACTGACCCGAAAGCACCGTCAGGTGAAACATGAACACCGCGGCCACAACGATCCAGCCGATCGGCAATAGACCAAAACCGGCGCCATAAACGGCTGACGCCAGCGCGGCGTCGGTCGGCATGCCAAAGGCAAAAACCGCCACCGCCAGCGCCGCCACCATCCCCACCAGCGCCGCGCGATGGGCGGCGACGCCGGCCACGAGCAGCCCCAGTAAGAGCGTGACCGGCGCAGCGGCCACCAGCGTCGACACCAGCGGCGAGCCGAACGGATCGTAGGTTTGAACCCAGTCCATGCCAGAATCTTGGGTGGCGAAGTCGTCCGGTTTGGAGGGCCACGCCTTACGTGGCCCTCCACGGGATGGCACGGCGCAGTCCCGGCTGCCTTTTGCGGGCAAACTTCTGTATCGTACCAGGGGCCGCCGGCCGTGCGAGCCTGCGAAAAGGGGACGAGTACCGGCGTCGCCGCATTCGAGGCACGGAACGCTTCATCCTTTTTGGCGGGAGGATTCGACTGATGGTCCGACTATGGATTGCCTTCGTGCTGGTGACCGTTCTCTCGTTCGCGGTCCTTGGCTGGGTTGGCACGCGGATCTACCAGGAGGCGCCCCCCTTGGCCGACCGCGTCGTGGCCGACGACGGCACGGTCGTTGTCGAGTCGGGCGACATCCTCGTCGGGCAAAACGTCTGGCAGTCCATGGGCGGCATGGAGCTGGGATCGATCTGGGGGCACGGCAGCTACGTTGCCCCTGATTGGACGGCCGACTGGCTGCATCGCGAATGCGTGTTCATCCTCGACGCCTGGGCGCAGGAGGGCTTGCAGCGCCCCTACGACCGACTCGCCCAAGAGCAGCAGATGCAGTTGCAAGGGCGGCTGCAATCGCTGATGCGCGCCAACCGCTACGACCCCGCTACGAACGCCATCACGATCGACCCGCTGCGCGCTCGCGCCTTTGAAGCAAACGTCCTTCACTACGCCGAGATTTTTTCCCAGGGACACGAAGCCTACGCCATTCCCGAAGGTGCGATGACCGATCCGGAGAAGCTGCGGGCGCTGGCGGCGTTCTTCTTCTGGACAGCCTGGGCCGCCTCGACCGACCGCCCCGGCGACACGGTCAGCTACACGCAGAACTGGCCGCACGAGCCGCTCGTCGGCAACCGGCCGACCGGCGAGACCGTCGTCTGGACCGGCGTCAGCGTGATCATGCTGTTGGCCGGCATCTCCGCGTTCGTGTGGTTCTACGCCTCGCGCGGCTATCGACAGGAGGAGGGCGAGCGCGCGGTGAGCGACCCCTTGGTCGGTTGGCAGCCGACGCCGTCGCAGCAGGCGACCGTGAAATACTTCTGGGTTGTCGCCGCGATGATTCTCGTCCAGATCATGCTGGGCGTCGTCACCGCGCACTACGGCGTGGAAGGGAACGGCTTCTACGGCATCCCACTGGCCAAATGGCTGCCTTACAGCGTCGCCCGCACCTGGCACCTGCAGCTTGGCATCCTGTGGATCGCGACGGCTTGGCTGGGGGCGGGGTTATTCATCGGTCCCCTTGTCAGCGGGCGCGAGCCGGCTGGGCAGCGGCTGGGCGTGAACCTGTTGTTCGTGGCGCTTGTGACGGTGGTGGCCGGTTCGCTCGCCGGCCAATGGCTGAGCATTCACGGCAAGCTGTCGCTCGCGCAATCGTTTTACCTGGGGCACCAAGGCTACGAGTACGTCGACTTGGGGCGCGTTTGGCAGATCGCGCTCTTCGCGGGCCTCGTGCTGTGGTTGCTTCTCGTGGTCCGGTCGATCGCGCCGGCTCTGCGCCAGCCGGGCGAACAGAAGCAGCTTCTCGCCCTGTTCTTGGTGTCGACCGCGGCGATTGCCCTGTTTTACGCGGCCGGGCTCGCCTGGGGGCGTCACACCAATCTGTCGATCGTCGAGTACTGGCGTTGGTGGGTCGTGCACCTGTGGGTGGAAGGGTTCTTCGAGGTCTTTGCCACGACCGTCATCGCTTTCTTCTTCTACCGACTGAGCTTCATCCGCGCGAAGCTGGCGGCCGAGGCCACCTTGCTCTCGGCGACCATCTACCTGTCGGGCGGGATCATCGGCACGTTGCACCACCTGTATTTCGCCGGCACGCCCACCGTGGCGCTGGCCTGGGGCTCGGTGTTCAGCGCGCTCGAAGTGGTGCCTTTGGTGCTGGTGGCCTATGCTGCGCTTGAAGACTTGCGGATTGGCCGCGGCCGGGACTGGATCCGCTCGTACCGCTGGCCCATCTACTTCTTCGTGGCCGTCGCCTTCTGGAACATGGTCGGCGCCGGTTTGTTTGGCTTCATGATCAATCCGCCGATCGCGCTCTATTTCATGCAGGGCTTGAATACCACGCCCGTCCACGGTCACGCGGCATTGTTCGGCGTGTACGGCATGCTGGGGATCGGGCTCATGCTGTTCTGCCTGCGCACGCTGCGGCCCGGCGTTCCCTGGAAGGAAGGGCTGGTCGCGTTTTCGTTCTGGGCCATGAACATCGGCCTGTTCGCGATGGTGGTCGGCAGCCTGCTGCCGCTCGGATTGATGCAAACGTGGGCCTCGGTCGACCACGGCTACTGGTTCGCGCGCAGCGCCGAGTTCCTGGAGTCGCCCGGCTTGCGCACGTTGCGGTGGATGCGGATCCCCGGCGACACGTTGTTTGCCTTCGGCGCCGTGGCGCTCGTGATTTTTATCCTTGGGCTTAAAACGGGGGCCTCGTTCCGGCGAGTCGGCGCGGATCGCGCCGGGCCATAACCGCCCAAAGAGGTTCCGCGATGCGCGCGATGGTGCTCGACAAGCCGCATGCCCCGCTCCGCGCGGCGGACGTGCCGACGCCCGCGCCCGCGGCTGATGAGTTGCTGATCGACGTCCGCGCCTGCGGCGTTTGTCGCACCGACCTGCACGTCGTCGACGGCGAGCTCCCCTTGCCCAAGCTGCCGCTCGTGCCGGGGCACGAGATCGTGGGCGTGGTGCGGGCCCTGGGGGCGCGGGTCACGCGCTATGGCGTCGGCCAGCGCGTCGGCGTCCCCTGGCTGGCATGGACCTGCGGCGCATGTTCGTACTGTCGCGCGGGGCAAGAGAATCTGTGTGACGCGCCGCGCTTCACCGGCTACACCGTCGACGGCGGATACGCCGAATGCACCGTGGCCAACGAGCGGTTCGCGTTCGTCATGCCTGAGACGTACTCCGACGTCGAGGCCGCGCCGCTTTTGTGCGCAGGCTTGATCGGCTATCGCTCGCTGCGTCTGGCTGGTGACGCGCGGCGGTTGGGAATCTACGGTTTCGGCGCCGCCGCGCACATCGTCACGCAGGTCGCGCGCCACGAGGGGCGCGAGGTCTTCGCCTTCACGCGCCGCGGCGACGCGGAGGGGCAACAGTTTGCCCGCTCGCTGGGCGCCGCCTGGGCCGGCGCCTCGGAGCAATCCCCGCCGACACCGTTGGACGCTGCCATCTTATACGCGCCCGTCGGTGGCCTTGTGCCGCTCGCCCTTCGCGCGGTGCGCAAAGGGGGCACGGTCGTCTGCGCCGGCATCCATATGAGCGACATCCCGGCCTTTTCCTATGACCTTCTGTGGGGCGAGCGCATCATTCGTTCGGTAGCAAACTTAACGCGTCAAGACGGCGAGGAATTCCTGGCCCTCGCGCCGCGCATCCCCATTCGCACCCAAGCCCAGGCCTTCCCTCTGTCACAGGCCAACGAAGCGCTTTCCGCCCTCCGCGCGGGAACCGTACGTGGCGCCGCCGTTTTGGTGTGCGGCTAAGCGTGCGGGCACCTGAGCCTGCGTCATCTCGCGCTGAAGTTGCCTCTTCACCCCGCCTTGACTGCGCGCGCCTGAGCATCCCCCCTGCAGGGCAGCGCCGTAGTTCCAACCGGGTGGAGAAGCGAACAAATCTGAACAAAGTTCGGGAATCTTGCCGCTGGCGCGTCTGATTTGGGGTCGGTTTCGCAATTAGTGGTTAGGGGGCTGGATGAAATCCCCACTTAATGCGCAACAGGGAGTGACACGTGTACGGACGAGAGCAAGCCACATCATCGGAGATCGAACAATTCATGCTCATGTGGATCGAGGCCCCGGAGGAGCGATCCCAGACGTTGATCGGCCCCGCGCGCAGCTTTCGGGCGGCGGGCGTCAGCCTGCGGCAGGAGCCCGATGGCCGGCAGATCGCCACCTTTCGTCGCGGCGCCTGGACACACGGCGGCGCCAAGAGTGACTGCCGCCTGCTGTGGACCGAGATGCGCACCATCGTCCGCTTCGAGGACCCCGCCACTGGAGACAGTATCTCCTGCGGGCCTTTCGACATGGTGGGCGTGGTCGACGGCACGATGCACGTGGATCGCGAGCATAGCCGTCCGCTCGCGCGACTGGACGAGGACGCCGGCGCTTGGCGGATGTGCGAGGACGAAACGGTCTGGCCCGTGGCCCTTCTGCTGCCGGCGCCGCACATCGCCTTTCCGGTGGAGCATTGGATGAAGCGGTTTGGCGCAAACGGCCGCGCGGCGACCGGCGCGCCGCCAGCCGACGGTGGTCCAGCCGCCCCCTACAACCCGGACATGGCAGCGGGCGCGGGCTCCGGCTAGCTAGTGGACCTTTCAGCTTTCTCCTACGCCGTCCTGCGCGCCGCCGCTGCCGCCGCGGCCAGACATTCCCGGATGTCGGCCAGCGGATCCTCCGGCTTCTCTTCGTACTCGAGTGCCAGGCAGGCGTCCGCCGGGAAGTTGACTTTGCGCAGCGCGCGGAACGTCGCCTCCAGGTCCAGTTGGCCGCGCCCCAGGATCACGCCCTTGGCGTTTTTCTTTGGTTCGGCGAAGTCCTTCAAGTGGACGCCGTAGAGCCGCCCCTCGAAAAGCGTGATCGCCTTGACCGGATCCTCGCCCGAGCGGATGTAGTGTCCCAGGTCGGCGCACGCGCCGATCTTCGGATTGTGTCCTTTGATCGCCTTGAGCACGTCCTCGATCTTGTCGTAGCGGGCGCCGGGGCCGTGATTGTGTATGGCGATGCGGATGTCGAACTCCTCGACCAGCCGGTCGAGGCTCTCGAAGGCGTCCTCGCGCGGGTCGGCCGACAGGTTGCGCACGCCCGCCCGCCGCGCGAACGCGAACAGCTTGCGGTTCGCCTCGTGATCCTTGGTGAACGGGTTCACGCCGTGCGACAGCGTCTTGAGCGAAAGCGACTGCGCCTTCGCCAGCACCGCCTCGATGTCGGCCGGCGAGGCCTGCGGGCTTAGGTGCCCGGTGGCGAACTCGAGCGTCTTGACGCCCAACTCGCGGCAGTGCTCGAGCGCCTTGTCTACAGGGTAGCCGCGCAGCGAGTACGTCTGCATGCCCATCGTGAAGCCGCCGTAGTCGCCTGTGTCGGCGGCCGCTCCACGGCGAACGCCGAGAATTGCCGCGCCCGCGCCTGCGGCTGCCAGACCGAGAAATCGTCGTCGCGGGATCGAGCGCGTCATGGGGAACCTCGAGTGGGGTGTTTCAAGGGCCGATGGAGAGTCGAGTGTAAGTGCCGCGCAGAGTGAGGGCAAGCATCGGCGCCGCGGATCCAGGGCCGTTCGGTTTTTCAAAATGGCGAGGCGGGAAAATGGGACTGGCTCCGAGCATAAACAGCGCAAGTCCTTTCAGACCAACGTTGCGTCTCGGTGCCTGTCCCACTTTCCCGCCGGTGCGCCGCCGTCCAACTTGAATCTGTGAACGGCAAAGTCCTTCGGAAGAATTGAGAACCGCATGCGCCGAAAAATGAGCCAGACCCCGGACTTTGCAGTTCTCCTGGCTGCGGATCGCCTACAGTGGCGGAAGGACGACCGCGATGCCGCGCCAAAGGCCCGAGTATTCGACATTCTGTTCTTCCATACCTGGTGGACGTACCGGACCGCGCGATTCCCGGCGCAGGCGGTGCCGTATCACTGGTTCAACCTGTTCGAGGGATCGGCCTGGCTCGTCTTCGCGGCCATGGTCCTCGTCCGCCACCTGCGGCACCGGCGATCTCGGCTGGAACTCGCCTACGCTTTGGCCTTCTTCATGTTCGGGCTGAGCGACTTCCGCGAGGCGTGGGTCCTCGAGTCCTGGCTGATCTGGGCCAAGCTGGTGAACTTGGGGATCCTGCTCTGGCTGCGCGCGATCGTCATCCGCCGCTTCTACCCCCAAAGCAAGCTTTTTTGAAGCGCCGCTAGCTGCTGCTGTAAGGCCGCTGCTCGCCCGCGCTCCGTCCCCTCGTCGATTCGATCATCAAAGACGGCAAACTTTGCCGATCTTTCCAAGTTAGAGACCGCGGAAATCGGGGGCGCCATGCCCGCCTGCATGCGCCTGTTGGGTGCCATTCCCACGCTTGCGTGGGCATGCCCGGCAGCGCGTCGGCATGCGGTTGGCGCATGGCCATGACGGCGTACCTCCGTGGCCATGGCGCCCACCATTTAAGGATTGTAGCGCGACGACACCGGCGGCCGCCCAACATGCGCATTCGTTTTATTTCAGCGCTCGTGCTCACGGTTGCGGCGCTCGCGGCCGACGCCCGCGGCCAGGTTGCGCAACCCCAGCCCGGCGACTCGGGGACCGTCACCGGAACGATCCCCGGCGCCCAGGGGAGTAACCAGGGCATCATTGGTGGCCGCGCCGGCGGCATGCGTCTTCGCATCCCCGCCCGGCCCGGCGCGCGAACCCCGCGCCACCTGGAAGGACTGCCGCCGCCGACCATGCGCGGCGCGGCGCCCAGCCTGGGCAATTTCGCCCTCGACGTGCCGATGGGAGCGGAAGACGAAGGTCCGCCCGACGGCCTCACGCTCGATCAGGCCATCGACGCGCTCGCCCGCGGCAGCCTTACGCTTCGCGGCCGGTACCTCGACATTCCACAGGCGCGGGCCGATGAGCTGACCGCCTCGCTCCGCGCCAATCCGTTCCTGTACGGCGACGGGCAGCTTATCCCCTACCGTCGCTACAGCGCCACCAGCAACCCCGGCGGGCCGACCCAGTACGATCTCAACGTCACCTACCCGCTCGACCTGTCGGGCAAGCGGAGCGCGCGGATGCAAGTCGCCTGCCAGGCGCGGCGCGTCGTCGAGGCGCAATACCAGGACGCCGTCCGCGTCGAGCTCGACAACGTGTACACCGCCTACGTCGACGTGCTGGCGGCGCGAGAGACGCTGCGTTTGGCCCGTGCCAGCCTGCAGGCGGTCGACCAGGTGCTGCGCGCCCATGGCGAGCAGCGCCCCAATCCCACCGAGGAAGAGCGGCTGCAGACCGATCACGTCGAGATCCACCGCAACGCGATCGAGGTGGGGCTCATGGACGCCGAGGCCAACCTGACGAGCGCCAAGCGGTCGCTGGCCGCGCTCTTGAACCTGCCGCGCGAAATGGCTCCGACGATCGAGCTCCGCGGCACGCTGCGCGATACCGCACCCGTGCCGCCACCGGCCGAGGAGCTGGTCACCACGGCCCTTGCCTCGCGCCCCGACCTGGCCGCCTTCCGCCTGGGGTTGTGCCGGGCGATGGCCGACGTGCGGCTGGCCCAGGCAAACCGCTATGCGGACGTGTACGTGCTCTACCAGCCATTCACCTATCAAGACAACTCGCCTTTCAACTTGCCCAGCTCCCGGTCTTGGGCTTTGGGCACGACGATGACCGTGCCGATCTACGACCGCAATCAGGGCAACATTCGCCGCGCGAAGTACAACGTGGACCAGACCCGCATCGAGGTCGACGTGATCGAGCGGCGGGTGGCCGGCGAAGTGGAAGAGGCCCGCCAGGAATTCGCGGTCTCCAAGGCCATGGTCGAGCGAATGGAACAGCACCTGCTGCCGGCCGCGCGACACGTCCGCGATCATACGCTGAAGTTCTCCACCCGGCCCGGCGAGGATATCTATGGCTACCTGATCGCGCAGCGCGACTATCAAGAGCTGGTCCGGCAATACCGGGACGCCCTGATTCGCCACCGCCGGAGCATGTTGCGGCTCAACACCGTGGTGGGTATGCGCGTGATGCCATAACGGCTTAGCCGCCGCGGCCACGCGGCGCGCGACCGCCCCAGCCGCTTTAAACATTCACGAACAGGAAAACTGGGGAAACTACGCGGCCGCTGCCGATAGGGAATCAAACGAAGGGTGCCATGAGGCGCCATGCCCACGCTCGCCGTGGGCATGCTGCGCCGAGCCGCGCTCAGAGCGTCCCGCTTAGCCGCCACGGCAACGCGGCGCGCGAATCCGCGCACGCGCCACAATCCGCACCACACCGCCGCGAGAGGTACACCAAGTCTCCATGCACATCCCAGCGCCGCATTTTTTCCTGTTCTCGCAAGCGAACGGGGAAAAACAACAGGGCGAATGGAGCTTCGTCCTCAAAGCGGCTGACGGATCGGCCCAATGGGAAGCCGCCGACGCGGAACCCGAAATCCGCGGCGAGCGCCTCGAGCTGTTGGCCGTCGTCCGTGGTCTGGAGGCCCTCGACCAGCCTTCCCGCGTGACGCTCGTCACGCCCAGCCGCTACGTCAACAGCGGCATCTCCTACGGCCTGGACGAATGGGGCCGCAACGACTGGAACTGGGAGTGCTTCGGCGAGATGGTGCCGGTCAAGAACCGGGACTTGTGGCAACGGCTGGACCGGGCGCTGCGAATTCATCGGATCGAGGGCGCGATCCTCCGCCACGATCCGCCGCACGCGCCCGGCGCGGCTTGTGACAGCGCCGAGGGCGTTGCGCCTGGCCCCCCGGTGCGCGGCTTGCGAGCTGGCCTGCGCAGCTTGCTCGCGGCCCTTGGCCACCGTCTTGAGGAGCGGGCGGAGCGGGCGTGGCTCTTCTGTGCGCAGCTCGGAACTTCTTTGCTACCCAGCCCTTGGCTCGATTGACCGCGTCCCGCGGCGTGGGCATTGGCCGGCACACGGCTGGACGAACCAACCCTGAAAAACCACAATCGACTGCGAAACGGCAAGGAGGTTGCACTGTGCGTACGACAGTTGCCTTGGAGAAGGTAGGACGGCTGATCGAGGGCCGCGACGAGAACCCCTTTGACCTCTTGGGACCCCATGAGGTTGTCGACGGGGACCGCCGGGCATTGGCGGTGCGGGCGTACCTGCCCCACTCGGCGCAGGCCTGGATCGTCGACCCGGTTGCCAGCGCGGGCGTTCCGCGGCCGATGCGGCGGATCCACCCGGCCGGCCTGTTCGAGGCGATTTGTCCGCTGCCGCCGGAAGGCGCGCCCACGAAATACCTGCTACAGACCGCCGACGATCGCGGGAACTTCTCGACGATGCACGATCCGTACGCGTTCCCCCATCTGATGACCGAGTACGACCTGTACTTGCTCAACGAGGGGAAGCATTGGCACAGCTACGACCGCCTGGGGGCGCAATTGCGCTCGATCGACGGCGTCGACGGCGTCAATTTCGCCGTGTGGGCCCCCAACGCCACTAGCGTCAGCCTTGTCGGCGACTTCAACGCCTGGGACGGCCGCCGCCACCCCATGCGCAAGCACATTCCCAGTGGCTTCTGGGAGCTGTTCGTGCCGGGGCTGGGCGAAGGGACGCTGTACAAATTTCAGATCAAGCACGGCGACTGGGTCTTCGAGAAATCGGACCCCTACGGCTTCGCGGCCGAGCTGCCGCCGCGCACCGCCTCGAAGGTCGCCAATCTCGACCGCTACCTCTGGCACGACAACGAGTGGATGGCCCGCCGCCGCGAGACGAGCGCGCTGGACGCGCCGATGGCGTTCTACGAAGTCCACCTGGGGAGTTGGAAGCGGCCCGGCGAAGATCCGCACCGCTGGCTCACCTACCGCGAGCTGGCCCACGATCTGGTGGAGTACGCCAAGTGGATGGGCTTCACGCACCTCGAACTCTTGCCGGTCAGCGAGCATCCCTTCTCCGGAAGCTGGGGCTACCAGACCGTCGGCTACTTCGCCCCAACGAGCCGTTACGGGACGCCGGAAGACTTCATGTACTTTGTCGACCACTGCCACCAGAACGGGCTGGGCGTGGTCCTCGACTGGGTGCCCGCGCACTTCCCGCGCGACGGGCACGGCCTGCGCCTCTTCGACGGCACGGCCCTGTACGAGCACGCCGACCCGCGCAAGGGAGAGCATCGCGACTGGGGGACGCTGATCTTCAACTACGGCCGGCACGAGGTCAGCAACTTCCTGCTCTCCAACGCCCTGTTCTGGCTCGACAAGTACCACATCGACGGGCTGCGCGTCGACGCGGTCGCGTCGATGATCTACCTCGACTACAGCCGCGAGCCAGGCGAGTGGATCCCCAACCAGTTCGGCGGCCGCGAGAACCTGGAAGCGATCAGCTTCTTGAAGGAGCTCAACGAGCAGGCCCACCTGCAGCACCCCGGCGTGCTGACGATCGCCGAGGAATCAACCGCCTGGCCCAGCGTCTCGCGCCCCACGTACGTCGGCGGCCTGGGGTTCAGCCTGAAGTGGAACATGGGCTGGATGAACGACACCATCCGCTACATGCGGCACGACCCGGTCCACCGCAAGTACCACCACGACGAGCTGACGTTCAGCCTGATCTACGCCTTCCACGAGAATTTCGTGCTCCCCCTGTCGCACGACGAGGTGGTACACGGCAAGGGATCGCTCCTCGACCAGGTGCCCGGCGACCTGTGGCAGAAGTTCGCCAACCTGCGCCTCTTGTACGCGTACATGTGGACGCACCCGGGCAAGAAGCTCCTGTTCATGGGCTGTGAGTTCGGGCAGTGGAACGAATGGAACTACGACACCAGCTTGCAATGGCACCTGATGCAGTGGGAATCGCACCAGGGCGTGCAGAAGCTGGTGGCCGATCTGAACAAGCTCATGCACCGCGAGCCGGCGCTCTTCCAGGTCGATTTCGACTACACAGGCTTCGAGTGGATCGACTGCCACAATTACGACGAGAGCGTGCTGGGCTACATCCGCCGGGCGAAAGACCCAGGCGATTTCCTGGTCGTGTGCTGCAACTTCACGCCCACCCCGCGGCTGGAACACCGGATGGGCGTTCCGGAGATGTGCTGGTACGAAGAGATCTTCAACACCGACTCGACGTACTACGGCGGCAGCAACCTCGGCAACGGCCCCGGCATCATGGCCGAAGAAATCCCCAGCCACGGAAGGCCGTGCTCGCTCAAGCTGGTGCTCCCGCCCCTGGCGTTGACGGTGCTCAAGCCGCGACGATAGAGCGAGCGTCGCGCGCGAGTCGAATCGAGAGCCCCGCGAGGGGCGACAGCACGTAGCCGTGGGCGCAAGCCCACGGTTTGCGATTGCCAATCGCTTCCCGTGAGCCCCAACGGGGCGACATCGCGCGTCGCGGTGGCGCGCCGCATTGAACCCGGTGTCGCCCCTTGCGGGGCTCCTACCGCAAGGTTGTATCGCGAACCGTGGGCTTGCGCCCACGGCTACAGACCTTCGCCGCGTACGCGGCTGTCCTACGCTCCGGCCTCGGTCCGCGCTGTCGCCGAACACGCTCAAGATCCCGCTGGGGCCGAAAACGTCGCGGTGATCGACAGCATCCGCCGCGACTCCAAGCACTCGCCAAGGGAGGTAAATCGGCGCGGCGCGCGCGACCGCCTCGCGGAGCGGCGATGGGATCGTCTCGTCAGTAGCTTGCGATATGTGGACATCGGAATCTCGCAGTTGCCAGGTGTTGCGAGTACCCCTTGCCGGGAGCCGAGCGCGGGCGAACATCACGATCAGGAGTTGCCGCCACCCTTAGCGCGATCGCTGCTCGACCGATGCCGCGCTCCCTGCGCGGAGCTGATTGGGCACCGCTCAATCGACCTCCTCATGCTCATGCTCACCCAGCCGCGTTTGATGCGTCTCGGCCGCTAACCAGACGGACACCAGCGTGATCGCCGCCAGCAGGATCATGTAAACGGCGATCGGCCACGACTGGCGGCCGCTCCACTCGAGCAGGCCAATTGAGATGAGGGGCGCCACGCCGCCGGCCAGCGGCGCGGCCAGGTGGTAGCCGATCGACGCGCCGGTGTAGCGGACCTCGGTGCCAAAAAGCTCGGCAAAGAACGCCGCTTGCGGGGCGTACATGAGCGATTGCACCGCCAGCCCAAAAACGATCGCCAGGACGATGATGGTCGCGTTGCCGGTGTCGAGCATCCAGAAGAACGGGAACGCAAAAGCGGCCAGCCCCAGCGCGCCCGCCAGATAGACCGGGCGGCGGCCGACGCGGTCGGACAGGATGCCATAAACGGGAATCACGAAGAACTGCAGCGCGGAGGCGATGATGACGCCCGTCAAAGCCGCATCGCTCGCATCGGGAAACTTGTCCTTGATGTAAGTGAGCACGAAGACGGTCAGGATATAGTAGCTGCCGTTTTCCGCCAGTCGGGCGCCGATGGCCAATACCACGTTCCGCGGATAGCGCCTGAGGACCTCGAAGAACGGCACGCGAGCTTCTTGCTTCCGGTCGCGCATCCGGGCAAACAGCGGGCTCTCAAGAATCCGCAGGCGGATGAACAGCCCGACGCAAAGCAAGAGAATGCCCAGCAAGAACGGAATGCGCCACCCCCAGTGGACAAACTGGTCGTGGGGCAGCAGCCAGTAAAACAGCTTGAAGACCCCGGTGGCCAGGACCATGCCGGCCGGGACCCCGGCTTGCACCCAGCTTGCGTTCAGGCCCCGGCGGCCGTGGTGGCCGTGCTCCACGACCATCAGCACCGCGCCGCCCCATTCGCCGCCGACGCCGAAGCCTTGCACGAACCGCAACAAGACCAAGAGCGCCGGCGCGGCCGCCCCGATCTGCCCGTACGTCGGCAAAACGCCGATCAGAAACGTCGCCATGCCCATCAGCATCAGCGTCGTCACCAGCATCGACTTCCGGCCCATCCGGTCGCCGAAGTGCCCGAACACGACGGCGCCGACGGGCCGGGCGAAGAACCCGACGGCGTAAGTGGCGAACGACGCCATCGTGCCGGCCAGGGAATCGAACGTCGGGAAGAATATCTCGTTGAACACCAGCGCCGCGGCCGTCGCGTACAGAAAGAAGTCGTACCACTCGATCGTCGTGCCGATAAGGCTGGCCAGGACGACGCGAGCGACAGTATTGGTGGGCGCGGCGGCGTCAGGCTCGCGAGTGGACATGTGGTCAGAAGCCGGCAGCGGCAGCCGGCAGCCGGCAGAAAAATGGTGAACGGAAACGTTTAGCCGCGGCCACGCGGCCGGGGGGACGGCGACAGCGGTCAGCGGTCAGTTTGGAAGGAACAACAACGGTGCGCCAGCCGGTGAGTGCCCGCCCGTGAGTCCGGTAGAATATGGGCATGCTAGTCGCCAGCGCCAAGCCCCGCCGCCGGCTGCAACATGAGGGCAACGATGTGCGTCCTCGTCAGGGCCATTCTGTTTTTCAAAATGGCGAGGCGGGAAAATGGGACTGGCTCCGAGCATAAACAGCGCAAGCCCTTTCAGACCAACGTTGCGTCTCGGTGCCTGTCCCACTTTCCCGCCGGTGCGCCGCCGTCCCGCTTGAATCTGTGAATGGCCCTGGCGTCTTCGTGGCGCCTGGCGGTTCTCTACTTCTGGGATTGCTATAATCCGGGTTCCTCGCTAAATCGCATGGGCATCAAGTTCGATTGCGTGCATTGCGGCCACACGCTCCACGTCAAGGATTTTCTCGCCGGCAAGCGGGGCATCTGCCCCAAGTGCCAGGGGAAGGTCGATATCCCCGAGATGAGCGCGGCTGCCACCGACGCGCAGCAAGAGCCCGGCATGGCATCGGTCGAGTTGCCGCTAGTCGACGGGCACGGCGTCGCTGATGCGGCGAGCACGGAGCGCGCGGCTTCGCAAACCGTTCCGGCCGCCGGAGGTCATGCCGCGGTCGGCGATCCCATCGCCGAGGCGCCGCAGCTCCACTGGTACGTGCTGCCGCCCGGCTCCATGACCAAGTACGGTCCAGCGGCGGGCGAAATGATGCGCACGTGGATCAACGAAGGCCGGGTCAGTCCGGATTCGCTCGTGTGGCGCGAAGGATGGCCGCAATGGCGCGTGGCGTCCGTGGCGTTTCCGCGACTTGGCGCGGCCACCGGTGCGAATCAGGCCACGGCGCAAGTCGCGGGTGCTCCGTCAGCCGGCGGCAACAGGCCGGCAGCGAAGTCCGACGCCAAGACGGACGACAAATCAGCCGTGATGATTCCCATCGTGGACGAACCCGTGGTGCGGCCAACCCGTGACAAGGGCGGACGACCGCAATCGGCCACGCAGCGGACGCAGTCCAAGCGCAATCTGTTGATTGCCGTGGCGGCAACGCTCTTCGTGGGCCTGCTTCTGGCGCTGATTGTCGTACTCGTCAACCAGTAACAGACGACGCGGGTCGGTTTCGCAGCCCGACAACACGATTTGACATCGGCGCGCTGCTGATCGTTTGTAGGAGGCGACTCCTGTCGCCGATGAGCGCGCGGCTTGCAGCGGTAATCGCTACGGATCGGCGACGGAGTCGCCTCTTACAAAGAGGAAACGGCCGTCGCCCGCCGCGTGGCTACATTGGCCGCTCAGCCCGCGTGGGCTACAATTGCGTGCCCACGGTAGTGCGACCGCCCTCCATCCGAGGAAACCCGCCATGAATCGCCATCCGATCTCGATAGCATGTGTTCTGTTGCTCTTCGCGGCTGTCCCGAGTCGAGCCGTGACCGACGAGCCGGCCCCGCCCAAGTCGTTCGTGGTGGGGGACGCGTACAAGCTGATTCCGCCGGCCGGTTGGGCCGTGAAGCAGCCGCGCAGCCGGATCGTGGAGCACGAGTTCGCCGTTCCAGCGGCCAAGGGAGATGAGCTCGAAGGCCGCGTCACCGTAATGGGCGCCGGCGGCAGCGTGGAGGCCAATATCGATCGCTGGTACCAGCAGTTCACGCAACCCGACGGCGGTAACACTAAAGAGCGGGCCAAGGTCGAGAAGAAGACGATCGCCGGCCAGGAAGTGACCAGCGTCGACATCGCAGGCACGTTCATGGACCGCGCCGGGCCGCAGGCCCCTGCAGTCGAGCGGAAGAACTACCGCATGCTGGGGGCGATCATCCAGACAAAGCAGGCCGGCAACTATTTTATCAAGTTCTATGGACCACAGCGGACGGTAGCCGAAAACAAGGCGGCCTTCGACAAAATGCTCGACAGCCTGGAGCGAAAGTAGAGCGGGCCAGGGAGTCGCGCCGGCGCGGATGGGGAGGGCGAGGCTCCCGCCGAGCCGCTGATCGCGGTCGACGCCGCGGCTCGGCGGGAGCCTCGCCCTCCCGAAGCGCGGAATTGAAACGCTTATGAAGATTCAGCAATTCCTCGATCACCACGGCGTGAGCGCGAACCCGTTTTCGGAGGAGGATGCCCAGACCGACCCGGTCTTCAAGGATCATTGCATCTACAGCACGCACCATCCCAGTTGGGACAAGGTGTACGGCGACCCGGCCGAGCCCGCCACCTCGATCGTGTTCGGCGAAAAGGGCTCGGGCAAGACGGCGCTGCGGCTGCAAATCGTGCGGCATCTGGCCGACTACAACCGCAAGCATCCCAACCAGCGGCTGTTCGTCATCGAGTACGACGATTTCAACCCCTTTCTCGACCGGTTTCAGGAGCGGATCAGCATCCGCGCGCGGCGGAGCGGGCAGGTGGTCTCGCAATGGAAATTGTGGGACCACATGGACGCGATCCTGTCGCTGGGCGTGACGCAGTTGGTGGATCGCATCCTGGAGGGGCCGCGGCCGGCGGGCGCCGCGCCCGCGGACGTGGGGCCGATCGAGATCGCGCTTTTGGACCGGCACCAGGCGCGCGACCTATTGCTGCTGGCCGCCTGCTACGACCGCTCCACCGCCGAGGCGCCGCGGCGGCGGTGGCATCGCCTGCGGAGGAAGCTCCGCTTCCACACCTGGCGGGCCCAATGGCCGATGGCCCTGGGCGTTGTCGTGACGGCGGCCGTGCTGGGCCTTATCGCCGGATTGCAGCAGTGGTCCTGGCTGGCCACCGTCTGGCCGTATATCTTGATCGCCGCGGGTTGGGTGCCGTGGCTGGCCCGCGCGACGAAGTGGTGCTGGCGCGCGAGCCGCATCGCGCGGCAGTTGCGCGTCATCAAGCGCGACGTGAATCCGCTGCGGCAAGTGCTGATGAATTTCACCGTCGACCAGCTTGTCGGCCAGCCCTTGCCCCAGCGCGAACGGACCGACGACCGGTTCGAGCTGTTGGTGAAGTTTCAGGGCGTGCTCGCCGGACTGGGCTTTACCGGCGTCGTCGTGCTGGTGGACCGCGTGGACGAGCCGCACCTGGTGAACGGCTCGCCGGAGCGGATGCGCGACCTGTTATGGCCGATGCTCGACAACAAGTTCCTCAAGCATCCGGGCCTGGGGTTCAAGCTGCTTTTGCCCGTCGAACTCTCGTACTTCATCGATCGCGAGGACCGCGATTTTTATCAGCGGGCGCGGCTGGACAAGCAGAACATGATTCCGTCCTTGGAGTGGTCCGGGGAGGCGCTATACGACGTGGCCAACGCCCGCCTGAAGGCCTGCGCCGCCAACGGGCGGACGCCCACGCTGCGCGACTTGTTCGACGACACGGTGGACGACCGGCGACTCATCTCGGCCTTGCGGATGCTGCGCGTGCCGCGGCATTTGTTCAAGTTTCTCTATCGCGCGTTCGTGGCCCACTCCAACGCCCACACCGACGAGAACCCGTCGTGGAAGATTTCCGGCGAGACGTTCGAATCGGTGCTGGCCCTCTACCAGCGCGACCAGGACGCCTTCGACCGCGGGATGGGGGCGGGGTAGGGGGAAAGCAACCAGCGACTAGCAACTAGCCGGAGCTATCGCCCGCATCGAGGACCAGGCGATGGACCGCCGGCCGTAGGCGGTCAATCCGGTGCCACGTTCCGCCTACTGTCACCGCGGCTTCGGCAGGCGACCGCGCAAGCGTGCCATCGTGGGCGCCCGCTCCGGCCAATTGCCAGTCGCTAGTTGCTAGTCGCCTCCTGGTGTTAACCCCCTGCGCCGCAAGGCTAAGTGGCGGGCGTCGCGGCGGCGATGTTGCCTCGCATCGCGCCCCTTTTTCCCGCCATTTTCTGGCCTTTACCCCAGGGCCGCTTCTCGGCACAATACCGCCCCTGTCAATTCGACCATATCTACTTCGTCATTGGGCTTACCGTGGTCGCCGGCGTGCTCGGACAGGCGCGCGCGGCGCGGAATCGCCAATCGAAACAGCGAAGGAGCGCATCAATCGTGGCCACATCACTTCGCGTCCGATTTTTTGCGGCGTTTTTGATCTTGCTTGCCGTTCGCGGCACGGCGCTCGCGCAGCAGCAGCCGCCGCAGCGCCCGGCCGGAGCGCCGGCCGCGGCCCCCGTCCACGCGAGCCTGGCGTCCGCGCCATGCAACGTGGCCATCATCGACCTCGCCTACATCCTCAAAAAACACGCCGGCTTCCAGCAGAGGATGGAGGAACTGCGCCACGAAGCCGAAACGGTCGAAAACGAAATCAAAGGCAAGCGCGACGCTATTCAAAAGCTGGCCCAGCGACTGGACGACTACACCAAGGGGAGCCCGGACTACAAGAACCTCGAGGAAGACATCACCAAGCGGCAGGCTGATCTGGGCGTCGACTTCAATATCGCCAAGAAGAAGTTCCAGGAAGCCGAGGCCCGCGTCTACTACGAGGCCTATCAGCAGGTGCTGGCCGAAGTGAGGAA
Organism: Planctomycetia bacterium; assembly: GCA_016191115.1. Classification (GTDB taxonomy): domain Bacteria; phylum Planctomycetota; class Planctomycetia; order Pirellulales; family JACPPG01; genus JACPPG01. Next base: position 135,329 of record JACPPG010000023.1, read on the forward strand.
GCACGCCGAGGCGACGGGCATCAGCCTGGTCATGAAATTCGACGGCGACGAGGCCAACAAGGACAACCCGGACGACGTCCGCCGCGACCTCTACAAGCTGGTGCTGTACTACAACCAGGCGATCGACATCACACCGGTCATCCTGGACCGGTTGAAGGGGCAAGTACCCCGCCCGGCTGGCCCCAATCCGGCGACGATGCGACCGGGTGTGCCGCCGGCGCCACGTCGTTAGCGTCGCTTGTTCGGTCGTCCGCGCGCTTGCCGCGGGGCCCTCGCGCGACGGCCGCGTGCTCCCTGCGTCCCATCCGGTCCCGTGTCCGACTAAGTCCATCGTGATGTACATTCCCAGACAGCAGCGTACGATCGCCAAGCCCGCCGTCGTCGACGGGTTTGGATATTGGACTGGCCGCGACGTGCGCGTCGAGTTCCGGCCCGCTTCGCCGGATACGGGCATCGTCTTCGTGCGGCAGGACTTGCCGCGGCCGCAGCGGATTCCGGCCACCGTGGCCCACCGCGTGGAAACGCCGCGCCGCACCACGCTCCGCGTGGGGGGCGCCAGCGTCGAAATGGTCGAGCACGTCATGGCGGCGCTCGCCGGATTGCGGATCGACAACTGCGAGGTGTGGGTCAGCGCCGCCGAAATGCCCGGCTGCGACGGATCGAGCCTGCCGTTCGTCGAGGCGCTGCTGCAGTCCGGCGCCGTGACGCAAAATGCGCTGCGGATCGCCCTGGTGGTCCGCGAGGTCACGCGGCTGGGAGACATCGACAACTGGATCGAGGCCCGCCCCACGGCGGGCCCCGGGACGTCGATCAAGTTCCGCGTCGACTACGGATCCGGTAACGCCATCGGCCGGCAGACGCTGACCTTGCCGATCACGCCCGACTCGTTTCGCCGCGAGCTCGCGTCCAGCCGGACGTTCATGCTCAAGAGCGAGGCCGACTGGCTGGTGGCGCAAGGGCTGGGCAGCCGCGCCTCGGCCAAGGACCTTTTGGTGTTCGACCAAGACGGACCGATCGACAACGAACTGCGTTTTCGCGACGAGTGCGTCCGCCACAAGATGCTCGATCTAGTCGGCGATCTGGCGCTGGCCGGCTGCGACCTGATCGGCCATTTCGTGGCCCACCGCAGCGGCCACCGATTGAATGCCGAGCTCGTGCGGGTGTTGCTGATGGAGGGGGACATGGTGTCCGAACGCCGGCGATCGGCGTAGTCGCGCGAAGTGTAGGGTGCTCTCCTGAAGCACCGGGAACATGTAGGCAGAACGTTCATGGCAACCTACGTCGCGGAACACGTCGCCATCGACCCCCGCGCCGAGATCGACGGCGACGTCGAAATCGGACCGTTCTCGGTCATCGGGCCCCACGTCCGCATCGGCCGCGGCTCCAAGCTCGAAAACGGCGTGACCATCATGGGGCACGTCACGATCGGGCAGAACAACCACATCTATCCCGGTGTCGTTATCGGCGGCGCGCCGCAGGACGTCAGCTATCGCGGCAGCGACACGCAGGTCCAGATCGGCGACGCGAACGTCATCCGCGAGGGCGTCACGATCAATCGCGCTACCGAAAAGGAAGACGGCATCACCTCGCTGGGCGATCACAACTTCCTCATGGCCTGCTCCCACGTGGCGCACGACTGCCGGTTGGGTAGCCACATTATCATCGCCAACGGCACGCTCCTGGGCGGGCACGTCCACGTCCACGACCACGCCTCCATATCCGGCGCCGTCGGCGTCCATCACTACGCCTCGATCGGCGCCTACAGCTTCGTCTCCGGCATGAGCCGCGTGCTGCACGACGTGCCGCCCTACATGCTCGTCGACGGCCACCCCACGCGGCCGCGGTGCATCAACGTCGTGGCCCTCAAACGCAACAGCTTTTCACCGAACACCATCGACAGCCTGGCCGAGGCGCACCGACTGCTGTTCCGCGCCAAGGTGGGTCTCGAACACGCCCGCGACATCCTCCGCGGCAACGACCAATTGACGCCGGAAGTCGACGAGCTGTTGGCCTTCATCAATCGTCAGCAGGAGGGCAAGCACGGCCGCGCTCGCGAGCGCAGGAGACCGACTTGAAACCCCTGCGCGTGGCCGTCGTCGGCGTGGGCCACCTGGGCAGGATTCATGCCGGCAAGCTCAAGGGGCTTTCGCAGTTCTCGCTTGTGGGCCTCGTCGACCCCCTGGCCGAGAATCTCAAAGCCGCCTGCGACCAGGCGCAGGTTTCCGGTTTCCGTGACGTGGGCCAGCTCGACGGCCCGCTCGACGCCGCCATCATTGCCACGCCCACGCGGTTCCATCATGCCGTGGCCTTGGAGCTGCTATCGCGGGGCGTGCACCTGTTCATCGAAAAGCCGCTGGCCGCCACGCTGGCCGAAGCGAGCGAACTGGTCGACGCCGCACGGCGGCACGGCCTCGTCCTGCAAGTCGGCCACGTCGAGCGCTTCAATCCGGCCTTTGCCGCCGCCCGGCCGCACATCGGACCGCCCAAGTACATCGATGCCGTCCGCCGCAGCGGCTTTTCGTTCCGCTCGACCGATATCGGCGTGGTCATGGACTTGATGATCCACGATATCGACCTGGTGCTGTCGCTGGTTCGCGCGCCAGTGACCTCCGTCGAGGCGTTGGGGTTGGCACTTTTCGGGCGGCAGGAAGACGTCGCCAACGCGCGGCTGGTGTTCGACAATGGCTGCGTCGCCACGCTCAGCGCGTCGCGCGCCAGCCGCGCGCCGGTGCGTACGATGGATGTCTGGTCGCAACGGGCGCTGGCCTCGATGGATTTTGCCACGCGCACGGCCAGCCTGGTGCGGCCAAGCGGCGCCATCCTTCGCCGCGAGCTCGACGTGGAGCGCATGTCGCCGGCCGAGCGCAACGACCTGAAGGACCATCTGTTCGCCGAGCACTTGCCTATCGAGTCGCTCACGACCGAGCCGTGCGACGCGATCACCGCGGAGCTCGCGGATTTCGCCGAGAGCGTTCAAACGGGCCGCGCGCCCTTGGTGTCAGGCGAACAGGGACGCGACGCCGTGGCCCTCGCCGAGCTGATCCTCGCGAAAATCAACCGCCACGCCTGGGACGGAACGCCCGATGGGCCGGTCGGTCCCCGCGCCCTGCCGGCGCCGCAGATCATTCCCGGACCGCACTGGAACCGCAAGCCAGCGGCGCCGCCGATCGAACGCCGCGAGGCAGGGTGAGCGCAATGATGAATGCAGAATGATGAATGATGAATGATGAATGCCGCACAGCATAGCGCCGGGCGTTCCGCGCAGCCTAGTCACGACCGCTAGTCAGTTCTTCCCTTCCTGCACATTCATCATTGCGTTTCTACGCCAGGTCGCGATCCTCAAAAAGCAGTAGCGCCAACAGCATGGCCACGGTGCTGTAGAGCGCGCAGTAGATCGCTGCCCAGCCCACGTACACCAGCGGAATCGGCTCGCCGGTCGAGACCGCCGCCTGCACGTTGAAGTCCTCCAGGTTCGGCAGCACTGTGGCGATGAACTGGCCGAAGAACGCCACTAGTTGCGAGTTGCCGAATGCGTTGGCGAAGACCGGCGCCAGGTGCCCCAGCACGTAGATTGTCGCGCAGATCAGCAGGTTGGGCACCATCGACAGCCGCGTCGACAGGGCCACGGCGATCGACGCCATCGTCACCGTCTCCAGGAACGCCAGCACCAAGCCCGGCACGACCTGCACCATCTCCTTCTGGCACTCCTGCCACGTCGGCTCGGGATTCGAGGTCTCGCGGGCTTCGTGCTTGACCTTGTACGAGACCGTGCCCAGAAACACCGCGCCCAGCACGATGAACATCGACAAGGCGGGCGCGATCACGCCCAGGAACTTGCCGAAGATGAACTGCCGGCGTCCGACGGGCTTGCTCAAGAGCGTGAGCGCCGTGCGCCCCTCGATCTCGTCGGCCACCGAGACGCTGGCGGTCCACACGGCCAAGAGGATCGACAAGACCATGATCATCGTCAGGCCGGAGTCCTTCACCACCTTCACGTCCTCGCCGAACGTGTTGTAGGGGATGAACGGAAAGAGCATCAAAAGGATGATGCCCGGCACCAGCTCGACCCAAAACAGCGGCTGGGCCCAGGCCTCCTTGGCCGTCGTGCGGGCGATGGCGGCCACCTTCGGCGCCACGAGCACGAGCAAGAAGTAGACCGCGAACATCGCCGCGGTCACCGCCGCGGCGCCGGCGGCCACCAGCCACAAGGGCGCGATCCAGTTGTACCAGACGGCGAAAAGCATGATGAGCAATGAGCGATTAGCAACTAGCAATTAGCCAGACAAGAGAACGGAGCAACTAGCGACTAGCAATTGGCCGGAGCCCTCGTTGCGGCGGGCTAAGCCCCAAGGGTTGGTCCTTGCCAATCGGCCGAGCGCCGGAATTCCTTGCTGTTCACTGACCACCGACAACCACCGACCACTGTTCTTACAGCCTACCGCCTACTGCCTACCGTTTCAAAACCGCACATCGAACTCGTGGAACTCTCCCGTCGCGGGCAGCGAGCGCGACTGCGTGCCGCGGATGTAGCCGGCCATTTCGGCCGCCACCTCCTGGACAAACCGCTCGACCTCTGCCGGCTCCCCCTCGGCCACGACCTGCACCCGGCCGTCCGCGAGGTTCCGCACGTAGCCGGTCACGCGAAACCGCCCGGCCACGTGCCGCGCCGTGTAGCGAAACCCGACGCCCTGCACCCGGCCATCGAACAGCACCTCCCGCCGCGCTGTGCGGCTCGCGTCCGTCACGCGAATCGGCTCCTCATTTGCCTTAGCCCGCCGCGATCCGCCGCACCGAGAACTTGAGTATAGATCGAGCGCGGTATCGCTGCCAGCCGCCGCGACATGGCACGCAGGTAGCCTGGGGAGCGAAGTCGGCACGGCCCAGCGGCAACCAGGACCGCTAGCGATTATCGAGTATCGCTTTGCGAGGTCGTTCTGGTCCTGGCATGGCGAAGTACAACAGGCCGTAAGCCAGAACGCCCGGAAAAGCGGCCGAGGCGATCGACAGCAGGACAAAAAGAACTCTCACGGCAGCGGGCTTCCACCCGAGCCACTCCGCGATGCCGCCGCAAACACCGGCGAGCAAGCCGTTGTCGTAGGACAGTCGAAGCGGTTGATTACCTGCCATGCCGGGATCTTACCAAGAGGACGAACCGGGCGGCAAGCGATCAACAAACCCGATCCAGTCTACCCCAGCACCGCCTGGATCGACTCGCCGAGAATATCCACCATCCGGTCGATCTGGGCGTCGGTGGTGACGAACGGCGGGGCCAGGTTGTAGACGTCGCCCCGCAGGCGGGTGAACATGCCGCGCTCTTGCGTCGCGGCATGTACGCGCGGGCCGATCTTTTCGGCCGGCGGGAATTCGGCCTTCGTCGCCTTGTCGGCCACCAGCTCCACAGCCGCCATCAGCCCCAGCCCGCGCACGTCGCCCACGTGCGGATGCGAAGCGAGCGTTTGCAGCCGTTCGAGCAGCCGTCGCCCCAGCTCGCCGGCGCGCCGGACGAGCCCCTCGCGCTCGATGATGTCGAGATTCGCAAGCGCGATGGCGCAGCCGACCGGGTGACCGGAATACGTAAAGGCGTGCATCCAGGTCATTTCATCGGGCGCGTTGTCGATCGCCGCGGCGATCCGATCGCTGACGCCGATTCCGCCCAGCGGAAAGTATCCGCTGGTGATCCCCTTGGCGAACGATACGACGTCCGGCTCGATGCCGTAGCGGGAGAGCCCGAACCACTCGCCCGTGCGGCCAAAACCGGTGATGACCTCATCGGCCAAAAGCAGCACGTTGTGGCGATCGCAGATCGTGCGGATCCGCGGCCAGTAGTCGTCCGGCGGCACGATGACGCCGCCGGCCCCCTGCACCGGCTCGCCCAGGAAGGCGGCCACGGTGTCGGCCCCTTCCCGCTCGATGGCCGCTTCCAACAAATCGGCCGCCATTTGGCCGGGCGTCCGCGGGTCATTGGCCGGCGCGCCCGGCGGCGGGCAAAAGCGGTACGGGTAAGGGCTATCGATGTGCAAAAAGCCCGGCACCCGCGGCTCGAACATCGGCCAGTACGAGGCGATGCCGGTCGCCGACATCGCGGCCAGCGTCGTGCCGTGGTAGCCCCACGTGCGGCCGATGATCTTCGTCTTGTCCGGCTTGCCCCCGACGCGCCAAAAATAGCGAGCCGTCTTGAAGGCCGATTCGTTCGACTCACCGCCGCCGCAGGTGAAGAAGAAGCGATTGATCGACGGATAAAAGATCGCGGCCAGCCGCTCGGCCAGCTCGATCGCCGGCCGGTTGGTGCTGCCGGCGTAGCCGGTCGCGTAGTCGAGCTGCCGCATTTGCCGCGCGGCGGCGTCGGCCAATTCCGCCCGGCCGTGCCCGACCACGACGTTCCACAAGCCGGCCAGGGCATCGAGGTATTCGCGCCCCGACTGATCGACGATCACCGCGCCGCGCCCCTCGACCCACACGTGAGCGCTCTGCTGCGCGGCGGGGCGATGCAGCGGGTGGATCAGATGCGCGCGGTCGCGGGCCAGTTCGGCTTCGGGCGCAGGCGGTGTCATGCGGCGTTTCCGGCGCTAGGGGACGTGCCAGGAAAGCCGCATTCTACCGCCGCCGCGCAGTGTCACCAGATGCCCCCGGCCGTCGGCGGCGCACCCTCGCTGGCCCTCTGGCGCTTCGCGCTAGTGTTCGCGCGACACCACTCAGCGGCATCACCGCATGGCTGCCGAAAACCCGCGAGGCGCCGCCTATCAGGATCGGGGGCGCGGCAGCCTCGCGGGCGTTGAATCAAGCCGGTCGGCGCAGGGCCGGGCGGTCGCGTTATTGGCCAGAGTACACGGGTCCCGGCATAACGGTCGCGCCGGGCGCCGCCATGTACGGATCGCCGTACGTCACGGCGCCGGGGGCTCCGCACGTGGGAGCGGGGGCCGGCTGGCCGCACGATCCGCCTCGTCGGAACCAATGGAAGCAGCCGCTGCTGCTGGCCATCAGGACCGCTGCGGTCGTCAGAATGAGTAGCCTCTTCATCGTTCGCACCTCCGGTAGGACTATGCGCATCATGGCGAGGCTGCGGGTCGAGCAACTCTACATCACGCCCGGCGATGTGCAAATGCAACGCGGCGGATTTTTCACCCACAAACGTTGCAGATTCCGCACACCAGTAGAGAAAGGGACCGCCGGCGTACGAAGTGAAGCAAAGGCCCATGCTCGTTCGGCCTAAAAGGCTCGCTACCCAAACCTCCCCACGAAGCGCCCGCGCGCTCTCTCGACTGTGTCCAGCAGCAGAACGGATTCTGAGGGTCGCCGCACGGTCGTTTGGCTCGCGCTGGCGGCCGCATTGCTTCTCCTTGCGCTGGCGGGCGTCGTGCGGGCCGCGCAGACGGCGTCCGAGACGTCTCGCGCCCCTGCGCCGACGGGCGCGCGGTTCCCCGCTCCGCCCCCGGCGGACGAACCGGTCGGCACGACCGACAACGATGACGAAAGTGTCCTAACGAAGATCGTTCGCCCGCCCACCGTGGGCGAGAGCGAGTCGCTGGCCACCGACGACGGCCCAGAGTCGGTCGAGCCGCCTGAAGGCGCCTGCGGCGGAAGCGAGCTATGGCTCGTCAGCACGCGCGGCTTGCCCCTTGCCGGCGACGACTGTTGCGCCCCACAATTCGCGCCGTGCGTCTTCCGCTACCAGTGCGGCCGCGGCTTTGTCACATCGACTCTGGAAGAGCTGCGGGCGACGGACGATTCGTCGCGGGTCACTGCCATTTTCGTTCACGGCAACGACACCACGGCCGAACAAGCGGCTACCGGCGGCCGGCAACTGTATGGCAAACTGCTGCACACCTGCTGCCCGATGCCGCCGGTGCGGCTGGTCATTTGGTCGTGGCCGAGCGAGACCGACGTCCTGTGCAAGCGGCGCGATTTCCGCCTGAAGGCCTGCCGCACCAATATCGAGGGGTACTTTCTGGCCACCTTCGTCGACTCCCTGCCGCCGGCGACCCGCGTCAGCATGGCGGGCTACAGCTATGGCGCCCGGGTCGTGAGCGGCGGGCTGCACATGCTTGCAGGCGGCATGCTCGAAGGACGCGTGCTCCGCGAGCGAATGCACACCGACCGCCCGGCGCCGAGCGCCATCCTCATGGGCGGGGCGATGGACAACGACTGGCTGCTGCCGGGTATGCGTCACCAGGACGCCATGTCGCAGGTGCAGCGGATGGTGGTGACGTACAACCGTTTTGATCCCGTGCTGCGCTGGTACCCGATGCTGTGGGGCCGCGGCGGAACGCTGGCGTTGGGCGTCACGGGCGTCGCCGACCCAGGCCAACTGGGAATGGACCGGAACAAGCTGGTGGAAATCAACGTGGCGCGCGCCGTCCACTGCCGCCACGGCTGGAAATACTACAGCGGCTCGCCGCAGATCATGGCGCTACTGCGCCGCGAGCTGGTGTACCTGCCCTCGGCCGAACTGGTGGCGCAGTAGCTTCGTCTGTGCCACTGCTTCGCAGAAGCAGTGCGAAATACGGATCGACGTCGCGCGGATCGACGGTCGCAACTCGCTCCGGCACGGCTTGCCCTCGTCGGTCAAGCCGTGGCACACGTGAAAGGGTTCTCCCGGTGAGTTCCCTACGCCTTCAACTGCTCGTCGTGCCGCATCAGGCTCGGCGGCTGATCGGCGCGGTGGACGTTGGCCAGGGCCGCTTTCGCGCCGGCGCGCTGCTCGACGTCGTTGTCTTCCCACTCGATCGACACGGCGCCGCTGAACCCGGCACGGTTCAGCTCGACAAATAGCTCCTCGGCGCTCGTGGCGTCGCGGGCGGTTCCGGCGGTGACGAAGTTCCAGCCGTTTTCCTTGTCTCCCATGGGACGATGCCCACCGAGCCGGCCGTTGCGCGTGTAGCCGTCGACGACTTGCACGCCCTTGATGTGCGCGCAGTGGATGCGGTGGCCGTATTCGCGGATGAAGTGTACGCCGGAGACCCCTTGCCATTCCATGTGCGAACAATCGAAGTTGAAGCCGGCCGCCTTGTCGAAGCCGGCGGCGTCGACGGCGCGGAGGTACTCGCCGGCGCTCGTGATGTCGCCCATCGCCCGTTCGCTGGGGTGGCACTCCAGGTCGAATGTGGTGCCGTAGTGCAAACAGGCCTGGAACACGGGCGCGAATCGCTCGATGAGCAATTCCAGGCTGACCTGGTAGACGTTCGGGATGGCATGCCCGCCGAGCGACGCCGGGAGCGGCGGGAACAGAAACCAATGCGACCAGCAGTGCGCGGGCGACCCGACGAAGCCCGACACCGGCACGACGCGGTCCTGCAGCTTGCCCAAGAAGTGCGCGAGCCGCGCCGCGTTCACCAATGCCGTGGCCGCTTGCCGATGGGCGATCTGCCCTACCTCGGGCGGGACGTAAAAGGGATCGGTCCGCGGCGGATCGTTCCCTTCGCTTCGCCAGCGAGCGTAAGCCGCGACGGATTCGCCGCCCAGAAACTGCAGCGTCTTGGCGCTCGGTTCGTCCCCCAGGGCTTGGCCTTGCAAGTGTGCTGCGACCGAGAAGATCTCCAGCCCGCGGCTCTTGGCCTTAGTGACGCGCTCCTGGGCGTACTGCTTGGCGCCGGCGTCGTCGCCGCACCGGTCGAGGGCCAATTCCCAGGAGGCCTCCTCCCAACCGTCAAAACCCGTCTCGGCGAGCCAGTCGAGCCAGCGTTGCTCAGGCACGTTGCCGAACTGCCCACGCACCAGGCCAATCTGATGGTAGCTCGATCTCCCCCAGCGATGCTCCTTGGTCTGATGATGACCCACAGTCGATTCTCCCTGCATGCGTGACGTGCCGTAAGCGGAGCATCTTACGACCGCGGCGGAATGTTTGCAAAGGAGTGGCCGACCTGGCCAGGGCCATCCTGTTTTTCAAAATGGCGAGGCGGGAAAATGGGACTGGCTCCGAGCATAAACAGCGCAAGCCCTTTCAGACCAACGTTGCGTCTCGGTGCCTGTCCCACTTTCCCGCCGGTGCGCCGCCGCTCGAGCTTGAATCTGTGAACGGCCCTGCCGACCTGGCCAGGAGAACTGCAAAGTCCTGGGGAGAGGGGATCAGGCACATTTTTCGGCCGAAGGTCTTTCGGAAGAATTGAGAACCGCACGTGCCGAAAAATGAGCCAGACCCCGGACTTTGCAGTTCTCCTGCCGACCTGGCGTTCGCGTTTTCCAGTCACTTGCTCGCCAACGCGTGCGGGAACTACTGTAGTGAAGAGGCGGATACCTCTCTTGCAGCCGTCGTCAGGTGGTCTCCTTGTCCGATCCGGTCATCAGCAGCGTGCGGAACCCGCGGGTGCAAGAGGCGGCCCGGCTGCGCGATCGCCGGCATCGGGCCCGCCAAGGGCGGATTTTCATCGACGGCGTGCGCGAAATCTCGCGGGCCGCCGACGCCGGCGTCAGGATCGTCGAGGCCTTCGTCTGCCCGACGCTGTGGCGCGATGAGCCAACGCGCGACCTTGTCGGCCGCATCGAGCGGTCCGGCGCAACGGTGACGCACGTCACGCCCCACGTCTACGAGAAGCTGGCCTTTGGCGAGCGCGCGGAGGGCCTTCTGTGCGTTGCCCAGACGCCGCGAACGACCTTGGACGATCTGGTCTTGCCCACCAACCCGCTCGTCGCGGTCGTGGAGGGCTGCGAAAAGCCGGGCAACCTGGGCGCGGTCATTCGCAGCGCCGATGGCGCCGGATTGTCGGCCGTGCTGGTGGGCGACACGCGCGTCGACCTGTTCAACCCCAACGCGATCCGCGCCAGCCTGGGCACAATCTTCTCGATGCCTCTGGCGGCCGCCCCGTCGGGCCAGATCAAGGACTGGCTCGCCGATCGCGGCATGCGTCTCTTCGCAGCGCGGGTCGACGGTTCGATCGACTACACGGCGGCCGATTTCACCGGCCCCACGGCGATCGTTCTGGGGAGTGAAGTGGCCGGACTGTCGGACGCATGGCGCGATCGGCAGGTCACGGCCATTCGACTACCGATGCGCGGAGTGGCCGACAGCCTCAACGTGTCGGCCGCCGCCGCGGCGCTATTCTACGAGGCGCAGCGGCAACGCCAGCCGCGGCCACAAGGCCAAAGCGCCAGCGAGGGTTTGTAAGCCACGCGCCGCACCCTCGCTTGCGCTTCGGGCTAGTATAGGGGCGGCTCCGGGCGATTCCATTGCCGCGTGGAGTTTGTTGCAGGGCCGTTCACAGATTCAAGCTCGAACGGCGGCGCACCGGCGGGAAAGTGGGACAGGCACCGAGACGCAACGTTGGTCTGAAAGGGCTTGCGCTGTTTATGCTCGGAGCCAGTCCCATTTCCCGCCTCGCCATTTTGAAAAACAGGATGGCCCTGGCGTTTGTTGACCGCTAAGGCTGCTGCAACCGCGCCGCCGCCAGCGTGTTGACCATCAGCATCGCGACGGTTAGCGGGCCGACGCCGCCGGGCACTGGCGTGATCATGCCGGCGACGTCGCGGACCGCCTCGAAATCGACGTCGCCGCACAGCCCGGCCTCCGTGCGATTCATACCCACGTCGATCACCACGGCCCCCGGCTTGACCATCGCCGCCGTGACCAGCCGCGGCCGGCCCATCGCCGCCACCAGGATGTCGGCCTGGCGGGTGATCTCCTCGACGTTGCGGGTGCGGGTGTGGCAGACGGTCACGGTCGCGTCACCGCCAGGACCACGGGCAACAAGCATGTTCGCCAGCGGCTTCCCCACGATATCGCTCCGCCCCAGGATCACCACGCGGCGTCCGGCCGTCTCGATCGAATGGCGGGCGAGCAATCGCCGGATGCCGTGCGGCGTGCATGGCAGAAACCGCGGCCGCCCTTGCACCAGGCGCCCCACGTTCTCGGGATGAAAGCAATCGACGTCCTTCGCCGGGTTGACCGCCTCCAGTACGCGGGCGGCGTCGACCGACGGTGGCAGCGGCAACTGCACCAGGATGCCATGGACCCGCGGATCGGCATTGAGCCGCTCGACGAGCACCAGCAGTTCGTCGAGCGACGTTGTAGCCGGAAGGCGCTCCACCCGTCCGTCGATCGACAGCTTGCGGCACGCCTCGCGCTTGTTGCGGACGTAGACTTCGCTGCCCGGATCGTCGCCGACCAAAACGGCGGTCAAGCACGGCACGACGCCCGTTGACTGCGTAAAGCCCGCGACGTCCTGGGCCACCTCGGACTGGATTTGCCTCGCCAGCGCCAGGCCGTCGAGGATCGTCGCGCTCAAGTGGTCGGCCTCCACCGCGGTAAAAGCGTTGAAGCAGCCCATTCTAGCAGACGCGCCACGCGTGTCAGCCGGCATGTCACCCGGTGGTCAGGAGAACTGCGAAGTCCGGGGTCTGGCTCATTTTTCGGCACACGCGGCTTTCAATCTTTCGAAAGGACCTTCGGCCGAAAAATGTGCCTGACCCCCTCTCCCAGGACTTCGCGGTTCTCCTGACCCGGTGGTGACGGCCTCTTGCCAGTGGCGTTTGGGCCGCACAATACCAGCCCGAAGCGCCAGAAGCGCCGGCGAGGCGCCGCTACACATTGATCCAAAATCCCTCGCCGGCGCTTCGGGCTTGCGTGCCATCACAGCGCTGCGCCGGCAAAGAAGTAGCTGCCGATCCACAACAGCAGCCGCAAGGACAGGTTGGCGTACACCGCCGCCACGCAATCGTCGGCCATAACGCCCAGCCCGTCGGGCAGCCGCTCGACATTGCTCACCGGGGGCGGCTTCACGATATCGAACAGCCGGAACAGGAGAAAACCGGCGATGAGGTTTACCGGGCGGGAGGTGTCGATTGCCAACAGGCTGGCCGCCATGCCCACGATCTCGTCGAAGACGATCGAGCCCGGGTCCTTTGAGCCCCCCAACGTTCGGATGGCGGCGGTGCAAATGGGGACGCCGACCGCCGCCAGTGCCAGGGTCGCCGCCCCCTGTAGCCACACGCCTGGCAAAAACGCGATCGCCCACGCCAACGGGAGCCCAAACAGCGACCCAAACGTGCCGGGCGCGACCGGCGCAAAGCCGATCCAGGCGCCGGTCGCCAGCCACACAATCGGTCCCTTGCGAAACGGGCTTTCGGCGGGCGGCGACGACTTGGGACGGCTCATGGGGCGCATGCTAAGCGCTGGGGGTGGCGGCCAACAATCGCAGTCGAGCCGCGCCGCGAAACTGCCGATTCGCTAGTGACGAGCCACCCTATGCCCCTGTATCCTAGGTTGCTTGCGTGGTACAATTACGACAAACTTGGTCATGTTAATCGGCATTATGGGCCGAAGACTGGCTTAGGGTCGCTCTTCGGGTGTGAAATGGCGGAAGAAAAGCAAAAACTAAGCCCTGTCGAGGGCATCAAGACCACGAGCAACTTCCTCCGCGGCTCGATCGGCAACGAGCTATCGGACGGCGAAGACCATTTCAACAAGGACAACGCCCAACTCCTCAAGCATCACGGCACCTACCAGCAGGACGACCGGGATGCGCGGGCCGGCGGCCGCGCCGGCGGCGGCGTCCACGCCGACAAAGTTTACAGCTTCATGGTCCGCACCAAGATCCCGGGCGGCAAGCTGACCAGCCGCCAACTCTTGGCCGAGCTTGATCTGTGCGATGAATTGGGCAACGCAACCCTGCGGATCACCAGCCGGCAGGGCTTGCAGTTGCACGGCATCCTGAAGAGCCATCTGAAGGAAACGATCCGGCGGATCAACGACGTCCAGCTCTCGACGCTGGCCGCTTGCGGTGACGTGGAACGCAATGTGATGTGCTGCCCCGCGCCGCACCACCAGGACCCCGTTCACCAGCAAATGCAGGACCTGGCCGATCGCCTGGCCCAGCATCTCTGCCCGCGGACCACCGCCTATCACGAGTTGTGGCTCACCGACAGCCAGACCGGCGAGGAAATGCTGTGCGGCGGCGGGTCGAACGGGCATGAAGTCGAGCCTATTTACGGCCCGACCTATTTGCCGCGCAAGTTCAAGACCGGCATCGGCCTGCCGGGAGACAACTGCATCGACATCTACGCCAACGATCTTGGGCTGCTGGCGATTCCGCGCGACTACAAGATCACGGGCTACAACGTGCTGGTCGGCGGCGGATTCGGCGTAACGCCCAGCGCGAAAAAGACGTTCCCGGCGCTAGCCAAGCGGATGGCCTTCGTCGCGCCGGACCAGGTCATCGACGTGGCAACCGCCGTCATCAAAGTGCAGCGCGACTTCGGCAATAGGGCCGATCGCAAAGTCGCCCGGATGAAATACCTGATCGCCGATTGGGGCCTGGAACGATTCAAGGCCAAGGTCGAGGAATACTACGGCCGGCCGCTGGCCGATCCAGAGCCCGACGACGTGTGGGCCTTCGACGACCATCTCGGCTGGCACGAGCAAGGCGATGGCCGCTGGTTCTATGGCCTCAATGTGGAAAACGGACGGCTACTGGACACCGAGGGCATGCGGCTCAAGACAGCCATCCGCGCCATCTGCAATCGCCTGGCGCCAAATACCCGGCTGACGCCGCACCAGAGCATGCTCTTCACGGACGTTACCGACGAAGGCCGTGCCGTGCTGGAATCAATTCTGCGCGACCATGGCGTCAAGTTGTCGCACGAGATTTCCAACGCCCGACGCTGGTCGATGGCTTGCGTCGCCTGGCCCACCTGCGGCCTATCGATTACCGAGGCCGAGCGGGCCTTGCCGGGCGTGATCGACGAGCTGGAGGTGGAGCTTGCGCGGCTCGGCCTGTCGAGCGAGACGTTCACGGTCCGCATGACCGGTTGCCCCAACGGTTGCGCCCGCCCTTACAACTCCGACGTGGGCCTGGTGGGCAAAGCCGCCGGCCGTTACACCGTATTCCTCGGCGGACGGCTCTTGGGGAACCGCCTGAACTTTATCTACAAAGACATGGTGCCCGGTGAGGAGCTGGTGAGCACGCTGGTGCCGGTGTTGACCTATTTCAAACAGGCCCGGGAGCAGGGCGAGACCTTCGGCGATTTCTGCCATCGCAAGGGCGCCGGCGATCTGCTGGCGTGGGCAGAGCAGTACGCGGCTCAGGCGACGGCGTGACGGCCGGCGCCCCGGCCGCGCAATTCGGCAAACGACGATGGGGAAAGGAGTCCCTTCCGATGCCACTCAAACCCTGGATGCGCTATCTGCTGTGGTTCGTCGGCGGCTACAACATCCTGGCCGGCATCGGGATGATCTGTTTCTACCACGAGGGCTTCAAGTTCCTCGGCATCCCTAAGCCCGAGCTGATGCTGCCGGTGCAGTTGGTGGGCGTGCTGGTGGGCCTTTTTGGGGTCGGCTACTGGCTGGTCGCCCGCTCGCCCATCGAGAACCGCAACCTCCTCGCGCTGGGATTCGCCAGCAAGGCCCTCGGATCGCTATTGGGCGTGGGCTACGTCGTGGCCGGGCAGTTGCCGCTTGTATTCCTGCCCGTGCTCTTCTTCGCCGACATCATCTACCTGCCGCCATTCCTTTTGATCATGCGGCGGCTTTACGGACGGCGGCCTCCCCATGCCGGCTCTCTTGCGCGAGGGGAGAGGGAGCCAAGGCCGCGCGGCGCCCCCCTTGCGCGTGAGCACCGGGCGGGATAAGCGGGTCACTCGCTCACGCGCGACGTTCCGATCCAGCCCAGGGCCGTTCACAGATTCAAGCTTGCCGGCGGCGCACCGGCGGGAAAGTGGGACAGGCACCGAGACGCAACGTTGGTCTGAAAGGACTTGCGCTGTTTATGCTCGGAGCCAGTCCCATTTTCCCGCCTCGCCATTTATCCCGGTTCGCTCGGTTCTGTCCTTCGTTTTGTCCCCTGATCGCGGATCGATATGCCCCCCGAAGATCCCGTGCTCACGAGCTCCCGCCGCGAGGCGCTTGTCGTGCTCGTCGTGTGGGTCGTGGCCACGGCCTGGTCGGTGGGCTACTGCGCGCTGGCCGGCTACGGCCGCGATCCGGCCTCGCTCACCTTCGTATTGTGGTTCCCCGACTGGGTGTTCTGGGGCATCGTCGCCCCGTGGTTTGTGTGCATCGCCATCTCGCTGTGGTTCGCCCTCGTCTTCATGCGCGACGAGGATCTGGGCAGTAGCGCCGATGCGGATGCCGACGGCGACGGTCTGGACCGGCCCGAAGCGGAGCCCGGCCATGAATAGCGAACCGGGCTGGGGCGCCATCTCCGCGCTACTGATCGTCATCGCCGTCAGCGTGTGGCTGGGGACGCTCGCGCAGCGTGCGATCCAGCGCGGCAAGTTCCTGACCGGTTATTTTCTCGGCAATCGCGGCCTGGGGGCGTGGGCGCTGGCGCTCACGGCCACGGTGCAAAGCGGCGGGACGTTCATGGGGTACCCGTCGCTGGTGTACACGCACGGCTGGATCGTGGCCCTGTGGATCGGCAGTTACATGGTCGTGCCGATCACCGGCTTCGGCGCGCTGGGGAAACGATTCGCCCAACTGTCGCGGCGGACCGGCGCCATCACGGTCCCCGACTTGCTGCGGATTCGCTTTGGCAGCCCGGCGGTTGGGCTGATCTCGTCGCTGTTCATCATCGCCTTCATGTCGTCGATGATGGTGGCGCAGTTCAAGGCCGGCGCGATCGTCATGAAGCTGTCGCTGCCCGGCAACGCCGCACTGGCGCTCAGCGAGGAAGGGGGCGTCGACCCGGCGTACTACATCGGCCTGGCCGTGTTCACGCTGACGGTCGTCGGCTACACGCTGATCGGCGGCTTCCTGGCCTCGGTGTGGACCGATTTGTTCCAGAGCGTGCTGATGCTCATCGGCGTCATGATCCTGTTCTTCCTGGTGGTGCCCCTGGTGCCCGGCGAGCCGATGCAGCGGGCGACGCTCGAAGCGGTCGGCAATACGGGGCCGAATTACGCCTTTGGGCCGGGATTCTCGGCCGACGGGCGGCAATTCTTGCCCGTGGGATTGGCGTTTTCGTTCTTCGTAGTGTGGATCTTCGGCGGCGCCGGATCGCCGGCCGGGCAGGTGCGGCTGATGGCTTCGCACGACACGCCCACCATTCGCCGCTCGATGGTGCTGTTGGCCTTTTACAACACGCTGATCTACCTGCCGCTTTTGATCATCTGCGTGGCCTCGCGCTCGATCTTGCCGAACCTGGCGTCCTCCGACGAGCTGATCCCGCGGCTGTCGATGTGGGCCACGCGCGACATACCCGGCGGCTCGTTCGTTAGCGGCTTGATCCTGGCGGCCCCCTTCGGCGCCGTCATGGCCACGGTCAGCACGTACCTGGTGGTGATCGCCTCGGGCGTGGTCCGTGACGTGTATCTGCGCTTCATCCGCCCGCACGCCGGCCAGACCGAGGTCCGCCGCGTGTCGCAGGGCGTGATGATCTTCTTCGGACTTTTTTCGGTGGCGCTCAACATCAATCCGGTGGCCTATCTGCAGGCGATCGTCATCTTCAGCACCTCCAGCGTTGCCGCCACGCTCTTAGTGCCGACCTTGATGGCGGCCTACTGGCGCAGGGCCACCGTGCCGGGCGCGATCTGTGCCATGATCGTGGGCTCGGCCACGACCATGGCCCTCTTCGGCGCCGGCTGGTGGATGGCGTGGCAAGGCTACGACCAGGAATACGGGCTGAAGACGGCCTTCCGCCCCTATTTCCTTGCCGGGCTGGAGCCGATCGTATGGGGACTGGCCGCGTCATTCGTGTCGGGTGTCGTGGTGAGCCTGCTGACCAGGCCGCCCGACGCGAAGCTCGTCTCGTGGCTTTTTGATCGGCAGCCGGAGCAGAGCGATGATTCGGGAGGGCGAAGCTCCCGCTGAGCCGTGCGACGCTAGTGGACGTCTGGGCGCACTTCCTGCTCGGCAGGAGCCTCGCACTCCCGTTATGCGGACTTCCGACAACTCGCGATCATCCCCACCATCGCCTCGCACATCGCCGGTCCGGACTCCGCCGTGAACGGGAACTGGTTGCAGTACTTCGGCGACTGGTACGCCGCGTACGTTTTTCGCTCGACGTCGTGGGCGTCGGGCATGTAACCGATCCGGCCGTTGGCGTAGCAGGCGATCATCAGTTCGGGCGAGGCGGCCCTGGCCCGCGCGTCGAGCGCCAGGGTCGTGAAAAACTCCGACGAGTTGGCGACGATCGCCAGGTCGCCGATCCGCAGGGCCTGCACCTCGGTCTCCAGGTATTCCGGCCGGCGATCCCAATCTTCCAGCATCTGCGTGGTCCATTCCATGTTGAACCGGCACATCGCCCGCACCGCCTTGGCCTCGTCGCCGCCGTGGCGGGCCACCATGTCGTCGGGCCTGTTGGTCATCACCCGGCCGATTCCGTCGCGCCAGCCGGTAGTGTCGCCCGTCGCTAGCCGCCGCTCGGCCTCCAGGCGATCGCCATCGATCTCCTGGC
This sequence comes from Planctomycetia bacterium, assembly GCA_016191115.1. Lineage (GTDB taxonomy): Bacteria > Planctomycetota > Planctomycetia > Pirellulales > JACPPG01 > JACPPG01. The sequence continues at coordinate 153,649 of JACPPG010000023.1, forward strand.
GGGTCCAGCGGCGGGTGGGAATCCGCGCGGTCTCGACGACCGCCGCTACGCTCGGCTCGGGCATTGTGGAGGCGCGCCGCTGGCACGCTAGCGCCTCGGCCGCCACGATTCCCGCCGGCTCGTGACAACGCTCCGGTGTGGAGAACTCCGGGTTGAAGTTCACGTCGCCGCACGCGCCTTGGACGTACATCGCCGTCGCTCCCGGCAGGGCCGCCTCGAGCCGATCGCACACCTCGCCCGGCACGTCGCGCGTCACGTCGAACGGGTGAAGGATCGTGTACACGCAAGGGTGCGCCTGGAAGTTGACAACAATCGCTAGCGGCCCGCCGCCATCCCGATCGCGATCGATTCGCAGGGTGGTCAGCCGGGTGTCGACTGGCCCACCGGCGCGGGTGCGATTATAGGCCACGCCCGCGACGTCGCCGTGGGCCACGCTCGCGCTGGCGGGCACGCGATTTCGCCAAGCAAGGATCGCCGCGGTCGCCGCCTGCAGGCTGGCCCAATCGGCATAGTTCGGGTCGCATTCGCCGGCGCCGCGCAGCCCGCCGGCGGCCGGCGCGTTGTGGCTGTGCGAGCAGGTGAGCATGATCGCCGAGGGCGGGATGCCGGTCGCGTCGCTGATCCGCTCGCGCGTGTCGAGCGCGAACTTCCGGTCGATGACCATTAAGTCAAGCGCCACGATGGCCGCGGGTTGCTGGCCGCCGTCCACCACCAGCGCCGTGGCGTGCAGATCGTCGCGGATGTGCTGCCACCGCCGCTCGATATAGTACCCCCAGCCCGTGAGCTCCACGCCCCAGTATGGCGTAATGACGGTTCGCGCGACGCCGGCAGTGAACGGCACGATGATCCTCCTTCGAGTGAGCTTGGTGTGGTGGCCACTATCATATCCAATTCAATGATGAATGCGGAATGATGAATGATGAATCGGCGCGCGTAGGGTGCTCTCCGAGCACCAAGCTGCGACGCGAGGACTACTCGACCGCAGGCAGCAAGAGCCACAAAAACATACCAATTGCCCAAGCAACGAGAACGACAGTCGCAACCCAATCACCTGCTGGCGCTTCGACGCGTCCAGCGAGCAGCAAACTACCGATGAACGCTGCTAATAGCATCGCAGTGATCGTCATTTCCGGCCACTGTGCCAAACCAGCGAAGACGACGGCCAAACAAGTCACGACCGCAAGCAGCGTCCGCAGTGTGAACTGGCGTAGCATTTACTTATTGTAAGGCGTCGAGCCTAGTTTCGCTCGGATGGCGCGCACTCGTTTGACAGATCGCCCACGATTCCGTACACCGGCGGTTGGGGCGTCGTCTTTTCAATGTTTCGCGTGCTAAGGAGTCTCGATCATGGCTACCCGACCTGCCAAGCCGGCTGATATGCCGTGGGTTACGCCCATGCTGACCGTGCGCGACGCCGATGCGGCGCTCGCCTTCTTCCAGAAGGCGTTTGGGTTTGAGAAGAAGATGAGTTTGCCCGGCCCCAACGGCAAGACCATGCACGGCGAAGTCGTGTGCCGCGATGGGGTGATCATGTTCGGGCTCGAATCGGACCGCAATCCGTGCCGGGCGCCGATCACCACGGGCGTTCGCCCCGCGGTCGCCATCTACTGCTACACCGACGACGTGGATGCACTGTTCAAGCGGGCCACGGCCGCGGGTGCGAAGGCCGAGATGCCGCCCACGGACATGTTTTGGGGCGACCGCGTCTGTACGGTTTTGGACCCCGACGGATACGTGTGGAGCTTCGGCACGAACGTGGCCGACTTCGATCCGGCGAAAGTGCCGAAATAGGGGGCGCCGCGGACGTTGGTGGACGTGGATCCGCCGCTCGCGGGTGTAGGAGGCGACTCCTGCCGCCGATCGATTTGGGGATTGCTCGTTGCTCTGGTCCGCGACAGGAGTCGCCTCCTACAAAATGGGCGTGCGATTGTCCGGCATAGGCCAGGGCCATTCTGTTTTCGAAATGGCGAGGCGGGAAAATGGGACTGGCTCCGAGCATAAACAGCGCAAGTCCTTTCAGAGCAACGTTGCGTCTCGGTGCCTGTCCCACTTTCCCGCCGGTGCGCCGCCGGCAAGCTTGAATCTGTGAACGGGCCTGCGGCATAGGTAGCGGCTCTAGCTGGGCTGTGTGCCGTGCCGGTATAATCGAGTTGGAATCCGGCGCAGCCCCCTCGCACCCTGACCCTCTCCCGCCTGGGGAGAGGGAGTTTTGCGCCCTAGCTCATGCCTGGAGCGTTCTGATATGCCCGTCCAGATGGAATTGTCGCGGATCATCATCAGCGAGATCAACGAGCAGCAGGTGATCTACCTGAAGGAGGTCGACGGCGAGCGGGCGTTCCCGATCCTGATCGGCATCTTCGAGGCGACGAGCATCGACCGGCGCGTGAAGGGGCACGAATCGCCCCGCCCGCTGACGCACGACCTGTTGGTGCGGGTCGCGGAGCACTTGGGGGGCGAGTTCCAGAGCGTGGTCATCAACGAGCTGAAGGACCACACCTACTTCGCGCGACTGCAGATCAAGCACGAAGGCGAGATCGTCGAGGTCGACGCGCGGCCGTCCGACGCCATCGCGGTGGCGGTGACGTGCGACCCGCCGCTGCCGATTTTCGTGTCGGAAGAGGTGCTGAACGACGTGCTAGGAGGCTAATGGCTGAATGCGCGAATGATGAATGGTCTTGGGGGGCGGGCATCTTGCCCGCCTTCAAGCTCTCTTCCCTTCATCATTCATCATTGGAGGCGGGGCAATGCTCGCCGCCTGGCCCTAGCCGCGTGGCCGCGGCTCTGGCGTCTTGGCCGGCTTCCCTAGGCTGCGCGTGTCCTTGGGGTCGAGCTGGCTGGCGCGAAGGTTCTCGCGTTGGATCGCCTCGTACACCTCCTGGCGGTGGACGGGAATCTCGGTGGGGGCGCTGATCCCCAGCCGCACCTTGTCGCCGCGGATATCGACGACGGTGATCACGATGTTGTCGCCGATCATGATGCTTTCGTCGCGCTGTCTCGACAGAACTAGCACCTTGTGGCTCCTTCCTGACAATCGTGGCGCACTTTGAGGCGCCCGCGGCCGCCGGCAGTCTCGCTTTCGCGATGCACCTGCCCTCCGGCACGCGTCGCGGCCGGGCAAGCCTTGTGTTGTTTGGTTTTTAGTCGCTCCACGCAGCCGCTTACGCCGTCTTCCGCAAGGCCGTTGGCCCCAACTCGTACTGCAACGGCAAGTCGCCGTTGGCGATCACTTGCCGGCCCAGGCGGCGCTCGAGGTTCACCACGATCGGCGCCTTGAGGTTCAGCGTGATCCCGCGCTCGTTTTTGGAAATGATCGCCAGCACCTGCGCGTCGTCGGCGTGCGCCAGCTCCAAGGGCGCCAGCTCGCGACGATAGACGCGGAGTTGATAGTCAGGCACGAATCGCCGCGGACTCACCACCGCCAGCGCCACGTCCCCGCGCGTCGTGCTCTGCAGCCACCCGAGCACGTCGTTCTGCGCGTCGGCCAATAGCACGAAGCGCCGGCAGTCTTCCAGTCCCAGCATGCCATCGGCGAAACCGATCAGGTCGCCCGCCTGGATGTCCACGCTTCCAAAACGAGTTGTGCGGATTTGCATTGTTGCACCCTCCGTGGCCAGTGTGCAGTTGCTCTCTCGCGAGAGAAAGCGCACATAGGGTAGATCGGCTGCGGCGGTTATGGGGAGCAGGAAAACTGGCTTGAGAAAATCCGGCAAAGTAAGGTGGCGAGGATTTGCCGCGCCGCGCGGGTGGCGCGGAATCGCGCTGGGTCGATTGCACCAATAAGGCGAGCGACGACGGTTGCCCGCCCGGCGGTGCGGCGATGCCTCGCCAGCGGCGCGCGCGAAGCGTGTCCCGATCGGCAAAATCCGAATCGGCGGACTCGCGGCGCAAGAACGGCCAAGCAGGAAATCGCGGTGGAATCGCCGGGATTAGGCGGCGAGGAGAACTGCAAAGTCCGGGGTGTGGCTCATTTTTCGGCACGCGCGGCTTTCAATCTTTCGAAAGGACCTTCGGCCGAAAAATGTGCCTGACCCCCTCTCCCCGGACTTTGCAGTTCTCCTGATTAGGCGCCAGGGCCGTTCACAGATTTAAGCTTGCCGGCGGCGCACCGGCGGGAAAGTGGGACAGGCACCGAGACGCAACGTTGGTCTGAAAGGACTTGCGCTGTTTATGCTCGGAGCCAGTCCCATTTTCCCGCCTCGCCATTTTGAAAGCACGCCTGTCGCCTCGATCCTCCAGGAGCTCGCCCTGATGCTTTCGGCCCGCACTCGCTTGTCGGTGATGATGTTCCTGCAGTACTTCGTGTGGGGGAGCTGGGGCGTATCGGCCGGCGGCTACATGGGGAACACGCTCGGCTTTACGCCGGCGAACATTGGACTGATCTATTCCACCACGGCGATCGGCGCGATTTTTTCGCCGCTTTTCGTCGGGTACGTGGCCGATCGCTTTTTTGCCACCGAGAAAATCCTGGCCGCGCTGCACCTGCTGGGCGGCGTGCTCTTGATCGTGGCGGCCGAGCAGGAAAAATTCCCGCCGCTGATGGTCACGATGGTGGCCTACGCGCTGTGCTACATGCCGACGTTGGCGCTTACCAATTCGATTTCGTTCCAGAATATCGGCGACCCCGACAAGGAGTTCCCGCGGATTCGCGTGTGGGGGACGCTCGGCTGGATCGTGGCGGGCCTGGTCGTGGGCGTCCTGCTCGGCGGCACGAACAAGGTCTTCTTCACCATGGCCGGCGGGGCGTCGATCGTCTTGGCCCTCTATTGCCTCACGCTGCCGCACACGCCCCCGCGCGGCGCCGCCGGCGGGGACGTGCTGGGACTGGGCGCGGTGGGCCTGTTTCGCGAGCCGTCGTTTTGCGTTTTCGCCTTTTGCTCGTTCCTGATCTGCATTCCGCTCTCCTTCTACTACAACTTCGCCAACCTGTTCCTCGTCGAGACCGACGCCCCCACGCCCACCGCCCTGCAAACGCTGGGGCAGATCTCCGAGGTCTTCTTCATGGCCGCCATGCCGATCTTCATCCTCCGCCTGGGCGTGAAGAACATGTTGATCGTGGGCATGCTGGCGTGGGTCGCGAGGTATCTGTGCTTCTCGACGCTCGATTTCTCGCTGATCCTGGTGGGCCTGGTGCTGCACGGCGTTTGCTACGATTTCTTCTTCGTCGCCAGCCAGATCTACGTCGACAAGAAGGCCCCCCGCGACTTGCGCGCGAGCGCGCAAAGCCTCATCGCCTTCATCACGCTCGGCTTGGGCATGCTGGTCGGCGCCAACGTCAGCGGTTGGATCGTCAACAAGTATCCAGACGTGCGGGTGCAGGCCTCGGCCGAGAAGCCGGTAGCGCTACCGAACTGGGCCGACACCGCGAGCGCCGACACGCTCTGGAAGTATCTCGACCCGAAGACGATTCGCGACCGGCTCTTTGGCGAGGAAAAGGCACGAACCGAGCGCGGCCCGGACTTCGCCGCCAGCAACGACGCCGACAAGAATGGGACGCTGGAGCTGGCCGAGATCCCGGACTCCTGGCAGGAGCGGCCTGACCTGGCCGATAGCGCCAAGGATGTCACGTATTCCGGCGACGCGCTCCGCGACGCCTTCCCGCGCATCGATCGCGACGGCAATGGCAGCGTGACGCGGGCCGAATGGCGCGCCGCGCAAGCCCACGACTGGCAGAAAATCTGGATCTGGCCGGCAATGATGGCCGGCGTCGCTTGCCTGCTCTTCTGGCTGGGCTTCCACGACCGGGTGAACGGGGCGCGTGATCGAGCGTCGTAAGGATGGTCGGGATGCCGTGGGAGTGCGCACAAGAAGCGCATGTGGGCGCGCGCCGAGCTTCACGCCGCTTGCGATTTTCCAAACGTCGGGAGGTCTTCAAACCGCCGCGACCAATCGTGCGCGGCGCGGAATCGGGCCACGGTTGCCGCGTCGGTGCGATGGGTGAGCGCCTCATCGACCACCCCCGCCATATCGCCATCCGAATCGAGGAAGAAGACGCCCTCGCCCCGGCCGCGGTGCGCCATGTCGCCGAATCGCGTGCTCAACACCGGTAAACCAAGCGCGCGGCACTCGTAGAACTTGATCGGGTCGACGCCGGCCGTCAGGGCCGTCAATCGAAATGGGATCAGGCCGGCCGAGAATCGCCGCAGATGCGCGAAGGCTTGCGCCTGGCTGCATGGCGGAAACAGCCGAATGTTCTCGGGAAGCCGGCGCGGGACGCGCGCCGCGATCGGTCCCACAAGCTCGATTTGCGCGTCAGGGCGGGCAAGGGCGAGCCGCACCACGAGCGGCCAGTCGAACCATGCGCCCAGGCAACCTACGTAGCCAAGCACGATCGGTCCGGCCGGCCGCGGCGTCCAGGGGGGCAGCGGCCGCATCGGGTAGCCGTTGGGAACGTGGACGACGCGCAGCCCGCGCGCGGCGAACTTTTCGACGAGGAATGTCGAGGAGGCAATGACAGCGCCGACGCGCGCGGCCACGGCGTCTTCGCTCCGGCGCGTGGCGCGGCGCGACAGCCCGCGGTGGAACTCGGGGAAATCGTCCATGGCATCGTAAAAGCTGTCCGCCGGCCGCAGCCGCTCGAGGGCCGCCAGGGCGAAGGCACTCGGCCGGCCGATGCCGAGCACGAACGGCCCCGCGGCAGCGAACCGTTGGATGCGCCGCCAGGCGCTTCGCGCCGCGAGAGCCCGGTTGACCCACGCTCCGCCGGGCAGGGGCTCGATCGGCAGTGCCGGCAGGCGAATGACCTCGACCCGCCGATCGATTGCCGTGCCCTGGTCATCGGTTGCGCGACGGGCGAGGTCGCCTGCGCGCGGCAATCGGCAGGGATACGGCTCGATCCACAGTACGTCCCCACCGCGACGTGCCAGCCATGCCTCGACCATGAAATGCGGACGCTGCGCGTAGCTCGCCGCGCGGACCGGTGAAAAGTAGATCAATTGCACGGCAGGAATGAGACTTCGTTATGCGGCCCGCTGCGCCTGGAACGTGCCGTCGGTGCGCGAGCCCACCATGACGCTGGGCGCCGCTTCAGTGTGGATGATCTGCGTCCCCAGGGCGTTGATGCGGACGGGAATCTCTTCCAGGTGCCCAAGTGCCGCCCGCACCGAGGCCCGTTGTTCGGGCGGAACGAAGAAGAGCATGAAGCCGCCGCCGCCGGCCCCCAGCAGTTTGCCGCCGAGCGCGCCGTGCTCGACCCCTGTCTTGTAGATCTCGTCGATCACCGCGTTGGACACGCCGTGGTCGAGTTGATTCTTCACGACCCAGCCGTCGTGCAATAATTTGCCGAAGGGAGCGAGGCTGCCGTTACCGGTCATGATCCGATAACCTTCGTCTACCATGCGGCGCATGTGGCACAGGAGCGCCGCGTTGTGCCCGATTTTCTTGACCTGGCTGGCGGCAACTTCACTGGCGCGGCGGCGGATGCCGGTGAAGACGAGTAACAGGTGATCCTGGAATTCGGCCTGTCGCTCGGCCGAAAGTGGAATCCGATGCACGACGAAATCGCGGAGTTGGCGGAACTCGATCACGTTGATCCCGCCCAAGGCCGCGAACGTCTGGTCCTGGCAACCCACCGCTTCGCCCAGCGCCGCCCGTTCGATTTCGACGGCCTGGTAAGCCAACTCGAGCGGATGAACGACGCGGCCCTGGAACGTGTAAAGCGCATTGAGCACGCCGACGACGAAACTGGACGAAGTTCCCAGACCGGTCGACGAGGGGAGCTCGGCCGTGTAGTCGACTTCGACGTCCTCGGTGATGCCGACCCACCGCAGGCATTCGCGGAACGGTGCATGCTGGATTTCCGCCAGCGACGTGACGCACTCGACGCGGCCGTAGCCGAGGCGGATAACGTAATCGAAAAGCCGAGAATAAAAACGCGTGGCCGACAGGTAGGCGAACTTGTCGATCGCCGTGCCCAGCACGGCGCCACCCGCGCGCGTGAAGTGCTCCGGGTAGTCGGTACCCCCGCCGAAGAAGCTGATGCGGAATGGGGTCTTGCTGATGATCACGCGGGCACTTCTTGGGTGAAATAGCGGCGCACGAAGCGATCGGCCTCGGCGAGGCTTTCCGGCGTGCCGATATCCAGGAATGGCGCGCGACAACGGTGGACGATCAGACGAGCCCCGCCGGCCACGAGGGACGGAAACACGTCTTGCTCCATGCTCAGGGGCGTGGTTCCCGGAAATCGCTCCAGCAGCCGTCGCTTGAGAAAGTACACGCCGGCGTTGATAAGGCCCGGACCGGCCTCCTTCTCGCAAAACCGCACCAGGCGGTCGCGCGGATCGACGTCCATGCGGCCATAGCGCGAGGCATCGGCCATCTCGACGCCCACCAGCGCGCCGTCGACGTCGGGAGCCGTCAGCTTTGACCATACGTCGCGACGATCGACGAGCACCAGCGAATCGCCGTTTGTGACCACCAGCACGTCCGCGTCCGTGCACGCTGCCGCGGCCAATCGCGCGGCCCCGCCCGTGCCCAGGGATTGTCGCTCAACGACCGTCGCGATGCGCAGCCCGTCGTCCGCGCGGTGGGCGAAGTACGACTGGCCGATCTCCGCCAGGTGCCCGAGTGACACCACAAATCGCTGGCAGCCCTGGTCCGCCAGATGCCTGATCGCCCATTCGACAAAGGGCTTTCCCGCGACGCGCACAAACGGCTTGGGTACGTCCGGGCGCAAATGGCGGATACGCGTGCCGCGTCCGCCGGCCAGAATGATGGCGCAAGCACTGTGTTGCATGGCAGGTGCGTCGACTTGTTTGTGGCGCTGGCCGTGCCAGTGGGCTTCGCGGATTCAATCAGCACCGGCGGAGCCAGTGGCACACAAAGATCTCTCAAGACGCCGTCGCGGTGGCCGGTTCGGGCCGTATGCCCAAGAGCGTCTCACGCTCGTTCCAGAACCAGGCAATCGTCCGCGGCAGACCCACGGAAAGCGGCGTCCGCTCGAAGTGCGGCAGCCATTTCGCCAGCTTGCGCACCACGAGGCACTTGGACCGCGCGCCGACGTACCGCGTCGTGTCGAACTCGATCGAGTCGAAGTCGTAGTCCAACTCATCGCAAATCAGCCGCGCGAAGTGCCGGATGGGGAACTCCTGACCGGCGCCGATATTGACGATGTCGTTTTCCGCGACGGCCGGCAGCTCCATCGCCACGCGGACGAAGTCGTCGATATAGATCAGCTCGCGACACTGGTGTCCGTCGCCCCACAGCGCCACCGGCTCCCCCAGCAGCTTGCCGCGCATGATCTTGCGAATCAGGTCGAAGATGAAATGCATTTGCCGGCCGTCGGTATGGTACGCCGGACCGTACAACGTCGATGGCACTAGGAACAGGTATTTCAGTCCGAACTGCTTGGCGAGCGCCAGCAGGCCGATGTACATCGTGCGCTTGGTGATCCCGTACGGGATGAGACTTTCGGTCGGCAGGCCGGTCAGGAAATGGTCTTCGGTGAGCTCGACGTCGGGCGGATAGGCGCAACTGGTGCCCATGGCGACCAACTTGGCTTGCGGCTGAGTCTCGGCCCACCAGGCAAGCACGTTGGTGTTGATCTGCTGATTGCGGATCCATTGTTCGCCGGGATGATACATGCAGAAGTCGCCGGCCTGTGTCCAGGCGGCCAGGTGGTAGATCTGGTCGAAGCGCGATTTGTTGAACTGGGCAAGCGAGTTGTCCTTCGTCAGATCGCAGTTGGCGCTATTGACGCGGACCAGGCGGTGTCCTGCTGCTTCGAGTTGCCGGCACAGTGTCGTGCCCAAAAAGCCGGTCGCGCCCGTGACGAGAATGTGCATCGTTTCTCCTCCTTGATGTGATGGCAAGTCCGGAAGGCGCGTCAGGTCCCGCTGGAAGCGTTGTGGGTTGGAATAGCGTGAGGTGATTCGTTCTCGGTCAGGTCCGGCAGCAGCCGCCGCACCTTCGCGAACTGCTTGCGGTAGTTGAGCTCCTGCTCGACGGCGAGGCGGCAGTTGGACACCATCTGCTCATAGTCGGGCGTGCCGAACATTTCCTGCGCCTGGCTAAGCGCCGCCTGAAACGCCGCGAACGACCAGTCCCGCATCAGGATGCCGCACTGATACCGCTCGATGAGCATCTTGCACTGCGGGTGCGGGGCGGCGATCGGCGGCACGCCGTCGGCGATGGCTTCGAAGAACTTGTTCGGCGCCGCGTACAGCGTGTGCGTGTCGATGGGGGACCACATCACGATCGAATACGCGTAACGCCGCCGCCATTGGGCCAGCGCGGCCGTGTCGACGTATCCCCGGTAACGGATGCCGCCGTCGGATATCGTCAAGCGGCGCTGGAATTGTTCCGCCCGCTCTCCGTCGACAAGGCCCCACAAGTCAATGGGCACGTCGTGGATTTCCGGTCGAAGGAAGTATTTCCCCAAGGTCAGCTCGCGGTGGATCGTGCCGCTGTAGAGGATGCGCGGCGAGCGATCCTGAGCCGGAACGACGCGAGACAAATCGCCGGATTCGGCGATCGTGTTATACATGATGACCGCGTGCCGCCCTTGGAAACCTCCCAGCACGAGATCGTGGACCGCGCGGTTCTCCTCGGGAAAAATCACCACGTCGATCCACGGCGCCGCCTGGCGATTCAGAAGGATGACCGCCCGACCGAATTTCGCGTTGCCCTGGGAGTAGTACGAAAGGCTCTCCAGCATGTAGTACAGGGTCAGCCGCGGGCGATGGCGTGCCCGCAGGAAGCCGGGCAGCACGAGCGACGAGCTGAGTACCACGACGTCGGGTCGCTTCTCGTCGAGCAGCCGGGCCACTTGTCGGTTGTACTCGATCTGCCCCGTAGGGCTGTAGTGACACCGGCGCGTGGACAAGCGGACCAGGTCGAGCTTGTCGAACAGCTCAGCGCGCTGCGGACGCTGCGATTGATCCGGCTCGAGCACCGTCGCCCGGCTCGTCCCATAGTGGTCCACCAGCGACGAGACGAGCGCCGGAACCTGAGGGCTGCCATAGCCCAGGCTGACGTCGGAGACGCCCATGATTTGCAGGTTGCGTGCGATCACGGCGCGACGGCCTCCGCTTGTTGTGGGGTAGCGCATCGAGCCGCGGCGATTCGCCAGTGGTGCGGTGGCACCGTGTGCGGCTGCGGCGGCATCTCCAGAAGTTGCCGGACGAGTTGCCGCGGGTCGTGATAGGCCCTCCAGGGTGTAGCGAACTCGCGGGCGGTCTGGGAATAGTGCTCGGCGTGCGCGGCGAATTCGCGCAGGCAGGCGGCAATCTCGCCCGGCTCCTGGTACACGAGCCCCGCCGCCGACAGGGGCAAAGGCGCCGTGGAGGCCACTACGGTCAATTCGAGATCCTGTATCGCGATCGGCGCCGTGGAGAAGGCGTTGGCGAATCCGACCCATGCACGGCGGGCCTCGGAACGCAGGCATGTGGCGATGGAACCTGGATATTCCGGCCCGCCTCCCACGATCCACTTCTCCTCCGCGAGGGTCCGCCCTCGTTCGTCCTGCTGAATGAGCTCGACGCGCACGAAATGGCCGGACGATCCGTCACATTGCCCAAGTGCGACGACGACGTGCGTCGCCTCGGGCCCCAAGTCGATCCACGTCCCGCGGAGCGCCTGGCCGCCAAGCCATAGTGCGCCTTCTTCCCACCTGGCCGGCAACTCGTGCGCCGCGCCGCGCCGCGACTTCGGCACGCGCATAAACCACTGCAGTTCGTCCGCGGCGTATCGCAGGGGCGTCAGATGCGAGTGCGTCACCAGATCGCGATGATACCGATCGACGAAAGCCGCGATCTGCGTCGCCATCCAGGATGCTCCCGGCACGACGACCGGAACGCCAGCCACGAGCGCCTCGGTGAACGTGCCCGAACTGCGCGCGTAGTAATTGTCGCGATCGAAGGGGACGATCGCCAGGTCGGCAGCGGACAGCATCTCTTGATACTGCCGGCTGGTCAAAGGCTCGGTGACCAGTTGCACGTGGCGGCGGTCGAGAGACTCCAGTTGCGAACGCGCCACGACGCACGGAGCGTCCCCCGGCTCGGTGGCGTAGTTCGATTGAAAAGCGAATCGGAGCCGGCCCGTGGTCACAAGGTCCGGCCATACGTCCTGGACCGCGCGCGCCAGGAGGGGATAGCCCTTCTCCTCGCGGGCGTCGCCCATGTACACGGCGCACAGCGCCTCGGCGCGGCCTGTCGCCAGAGGCGCGCGACGGTACGCGGGATCGACGGGAATCGGCAACGTTGCGAACGGCACGACGCCGAGGCGGCGATACTGGTCGGTCAATTGTTCGGTGTCGGTGTGGAAGCGCACGACGTGGCCGGCCACCGCGGAAGTGAACCGTCGCAAGGTGTTGCGCAGTGGACGCTGTCCCTCGTCTTGCTTGCGATACTCCGGATCGCGTCCCTCGTAGATATTCCGGCGGAAGACGAGATGCCAGGAAGCCAAGCGGCTATGGGGGTGGGCACGGAAGAATCGCCCCAGTCCTTCCACCTCCGCGGCGCCGACCGTGGGCAGAAACACCACGTCTCCGCTCGCCAGGGAGACGCGATCGAAAAGCGTGGCCAGGTCGCGAGCGAAGCCGCGCGTCTTTGTCCGAGCGAACCAGAATCGCAAGGCCTGAACGACAAGCCCTCGCGCGGCGCGCAGGCGGAATGCCGTGCTGCTCTTCGCGCGGGTCGCCAGGTCGATCGCGTGCTCCTTGAGCTTCTGGCCGCCGGGCACCAGCAGAAGCGCCGTTTTGGCGAGCATGCGGGAGAGGTTCACCGCGCTCACCGGAACGAGGCAAACGCCGATCAGGAGCCGCTCGCGCAGCGTGCCGGCGGCCAGCAGACGGCAGCATTCGACGACGCTGCGGCGGTTGACCCACACGATGCCCAGCGGCGACAGCAGGACGGCCAGGGCCAGGCGCACCAGCCACCTTTCGACCGGCGCGAGCGCCCGCCGCGGTCCGCGGAAGAGCTTTAGCCGCGGCCCGCTGTACCAGAACTCGTGCTGGAAGACGGCATGCGTCTGCGACGTTGCCGGGGAACCGACCTCGCAACGTCGGTTCGTGGCCAGCACGGTCTCGTAGCCGTGCTCTTGCGCCGCGCGGAGCACGCGGTCGGCGTATTCGTAATGATGTCCGCCGAGGCCGACGATCGACGGATCGACCAAAATAAAACGGGGCATGTCGTGCGGGGTCTTCCACTGCCGCGCGGGAGGAGGGTCGCCCGCCGCGCGGACCGTATTGCGTTCCTAAGCCACGTTGGCGTACTGCGATCGACGCAGGATCGCGTATCCCTTGACCAGTTCCTCGATGCCTTGATCGAGCGAATGCTCCGGGCGGAACCCAGTCTGCTCGATCTTTTCGTTGGACACGATGTAGTCCCGTTTGTCGGGGTCCTCGCCTACCGGCGCTTCGAGGTAAACGAAGCTGGGCACGTGCTCGCGAATCTTGGCGCACAACTCCAACTTCGACAGATTCGCGTCAGACAGCCCAACGTTGTAGGCCTGCCCTTGCACCCGGTCGAATTGCCCGATGGCGTGCAGGAAGGCGCGGGCCACGTCGCGGACGTGAACGTAGTTACGTTTGGCGTCTCCCTCGAAGACCACGACCGTGCGGTCGGTGACGGCGCGATGCACGAAGTCGTTGACCAACAAATCGATGCGCATCCTGGGGGACATGCCAAATACGGTCGCCAGCCGGAACGTGACGCAATTTCCCGCGTCGAGAACCGCCCGTTCCGCGTCGACCTTCGTCGTGCCATACAGCGAAAGGGGCTTGAGCGGCGTCTCCTCGGTACACAGCTTGCCGGGCTCACCGATTCCGTAGCCGCTGTTGGTGGTGGGGAAGATCACGCGCTGCCGGGGGGAACGCATCGAGAGCAGCAACCGCACCGCGTCGAGGTTCACCGAGCGGGCGGCCGTTTGATCCGCCTGGCAGGCGGGCGCCCCGACGAGCGCCGCCAGCGGAATGATGTAGTCGGCGCCGTCCAGTGCTCGGGCCAGTACCGATCGATCACGGCAGTCCCCCCGCATGACGGAGAAATGGCGGCGTACGCAGCACTCCACCAGCGAGTTCTGCCCGTACATGAAATTGTCGAGCACCGTGACTTCGTAGCCGCGGTCCAATAGCGTGGGGACGAGGACGCTTCCGAGATAGCCGGCTCCGCCGGTGACTAGAACTCTGACTGGCATATTCCCTCGTCCTTGAGGGAGGTGGCGGCCTGCGTCAAAGCGACGGCAGACGATCATCCGGCGAACCGGACCGGACGCCCCCTCGGCAATCTAGCTTGCGTGGTGCGCGGAGCGGGATTCTAGGAGATGGGGTGGATTCTCACAAGCCCGCCGCGTCCAAGAGCAGGGTCATTCTGTTTTTCAAAATGGCGAGGCGGGAAAATGGGACTGGCTCCGAGCATACACAGCGCAAGTCCTTTCAGACCAACGTTGCGTCTCGGTGCCTGTCCCACTTTCCCGCCGGTGCGCCGCCGCCCAGCTTGAATCTGTGAACGGCCCTGCGTCCAAGAGCAGGAGAACCGCAAAGTCCGGGGTCTGGCTCATTTTTCGGCACACGCGGACTTCAATCCTTTCGACGGACCTTCGGCCGAAAAATGTGCCTGACCCCCTCTCCCAGGACTTTGCAGTTCTCCTGCCTCCAAGAGTAAGAGGCATCGTTCATAGGACTGGCCATGATGCCGCGGCTGTGTAACTATCGCCCCATGCACGCGAAGACGAGGCTGCTAGCACTCGGAGACGGATCCTCGAATCGAGGCGGTAGGAGGCGACTCCGGCCGCGGGCCGTCCTGCGCTCGTTTGTCCAACCTCGTTTGTCCGATGGGCATCGAAAGACGCTTCGCGTTGAAATCGGCGACGGGCGTCGCCTCCTACAGATTCCGGACGAGCGCTATGGCGCCCAGGGCCATTCTGTTTTTCAAAATGGCGAGGCGGGAAAATGGGACTGGCTCCGAGCATAAACAGCGCAAGTCCTTTCAGACCAACGTTGCGGCTCGGTGCCTGTCCCACTTTCCCGCCGGTGCGCCGCCGGCAAGCTTGAATCTGTGAACGGCCCTGCTATGGCGCCGACAGGGGTTGATCGCCGCGCGGCGCCTCTCTACACTGTCGCCCCCCAACGCGGCTGGTGCGCGCGCCACCACGTTCGCGCGTTGGGACTCGACCGTGTCTGGCTCCGCTTTGCATCGCGAATCCCGATTGAAGACGAGACACTCGTGACCGCATACGCCGCAGAAATCTGGAGATTGCGGCACTTCTGGTTGGCGCTCGTGCGCGTCGATCTACGGAAGTGCTACCGCCACACGACGCTCGGGCTGGGCTGGTCACTCTTGCACCCGATCGCCATGACCGTCGTGCTGTGCACCGTCTTCAGCAAGCTCTTTAACGCCGATATCCGCACGTACGCGCCATTCCTTCTGTCGGGCTTGACGCTGTGGAACTTCATGACGGCCGTGATGACCCAAGGTTGTCAGTCGTTTTTTCAAGGCGAGTCGTACATCCGTCAGCATCCGGCGCCCCTGGCGATCTACCCCCTGCGGGCCACTCTGGGGACCGGCATTCACCTGTTGCTGGGATTGGGCGTCGTATTGGTGTTCGTGTGGTGCTTTCGCGGGCTTGGCAACATCCCCGCGCTCGTGAGCCTGTTGCCCACCATGTTGTTGATCTTTGTTTTCGCCTGGTCCCTGGCGATCTGCATGGGCGTTGTGAACGTGTTGTTCCAGGACACGCAGCATTTGATCCAGGTGCTTTTGCAGGTGCTGTTTTACGTCACGCCGGTCATGTACCCGGCCGACGTGCTCCGCGAGCGCAAGCTGTCCTGGGTTGTGACCTTCAATCCGTTCTCGGCGTTTCTGGAGCTGGTGCGGCTGCCGATGGTCGAGGCGCGATTTCCTCCGCTTTCGTCGTATGCCGTGGCGCTGGCGACCACGGTTTTGGTCGCGGCCGGCGCCTTTCTGCTGCTGTCGCGGTATGAGCGCCGCATGATCTTCTACTTGTAGCCTTCGGACCAACAGAGCGCCGACAACAAGACATGACCCTCATCCACCTCGAAGACGCCAGCCTCGTGTTCAAGGTGCGGCGCCGTGGCCGCGTCAGCTTGAAGGAGTACCTGCTCACCGGCATGTTCCGCCGCCGTGGGCAGAACTATTTTCAAGTCAACGCCCTGGACAAGATCAACCTGGACGTCGGCGAGGGCGAACGCCTCGGGATCATCGGCGCTAACGGCGCGGGCAAAAGCACGCTGCTGAAGCTCGTCGCCGGCATCTACCCACCCACCGCGGGCAAACGCGTCGTGACGGGGCAGATCAGCTCGCTGTTCGACATCACGTTGGGTTTCGAGCTCGACGCCAACGGCTGGGAAAACATGACTTACCGTGGCTACCTGTTGGGTGAAACGCCCCGCTCGATCCGCGCGAAGATGCCGGCGATCGCCGAATTCAGCGAGCTGGGAACGTTCCTCGACATGCCCGTCCGCTACTACTCGGCGGGCATGATGGTCCGGCTGGCGTTTTCCATCTCGACGGCCATCGAGCCCGACATCCTGATCGTCGACGAAGTGCTCAGCGCGGGCGACCTGGAGTTCCAGGTCAAGGCGCGCGACCGAATGCGCGGCCTGATCGCTAGCGCCCGCGCGGTTGTGGTGGTGAGCCACGACCTGTCGTCGATTGCGCAGCTATGCGACCGCGTCGTGTGGCTCGACCACGGACGCGCGCGGCTGGTTGGTCCCACCGGCGAGGTCGTCGCCGCGTACGCCAACGACTGCACCGCGGGACATCAAGCCCAGGCCGCGTGATGCGCCCCGCAATCCGGGTCGCGGCACGCATGGGTTCAAGTGAGACAGGCGGCACAAACGGCAGCGACCTCAAGCCCCGGCGACAACAAGATGAAACGGCCGGCCGTATTTGTCGATCGCGACGGCACGATCAACGAGGACGTGGGCTACCTCGCGCGCCCTTCGCAGTTACGGCTGATCGCAGGCGCGGCCGAGGCGATCGCGCGGCTCAATCAGCACGGCGTGCCGGTGGTGGTGGTCACGAACCAGGCCGGCGTCGCCCGCGGACTGTTCGCGGAGTCGGCGATCGGCAATGTGCACGCCCGGCTGGACAAGCTGCTCGCGCGTCACGGGGCCTGCGTCGATCGCTACGACTACTGCCCGCATCACCCACGCGACGGCCAGGGTGCCTACCAAATCGATTGCGAGTGCCGCAAGCCGCGGCCGGGTATGTTGCTGCGGGTCGCGGAGGAGCTGGGCCTGGACCTGGCACGTTCGTACATGATCGGGGACAAGCTGACCGACCTGGAGGCCGGCGCCCACGCCGGCTGCCGGACGATTCTCGTCCGCAGCGGGTACGGTGCCCAGGCCGCCACGACTCTCGCCCCCGGAGCGTACAATGTCGCGGGCGTATTCGATTCGCTTTTGCCGGCCATCGAGTTTTGCCTGCCGAGGTTGACTGGCCAGCGGCAGGCTCCGCCACCGTGGCACGCGGTCCGGGCCATGCCAGGCGTGTCGCCTGCTCCGCGCCAATCGCCGCGCAGGCGCGGCGGCTAACCGCTACACCAAGGCGTCCGCAAACGCCTTGGTGAGGCATTCCAGTCCTTTCGGGCCCGCCGCGCCGTCGACCACGACGTTCACGCGCACTTCGCTGGTGTTGATCATCGCGACGTTGATGCCCTCGGCCGCCAGCGCGCGGAACATGCGAATCGCCACGTCGGTGTGGCTGCGCATGCCGATTCCGGAGACCGACAGCTTGGCCACCTTGGGCGCGCTAGTGACCGGGCCGCAGCCGAGCCGCGCGGACGTTTCGCGGCTGACCGCCAGGGCCCGATCGAGATGCGCCTGCGGCACGGTGAAGCTCAAGTTCGCGTGACCGGCTCGGCCCAAGCTCTGCACGATCATGTCGACGAAGATGTTGCCGGCGGCGATCCGTTCGAACACCTCGGCCGCCAGCCCTGGAACGTCCGGCACGCCGGTAATCGTCACGC
Source organism: Planctomycetia bacterium (assembly GCA_016191115.1). Lineage (GTDB taxonomy): Bacteria > Planctomycetota > Planctomycetia > Pirellulales > JACPPG01 > JACPPG01. Next base: position 171,574 of record JACPPG010000023.1, read on the forward strand.
GGGCCTGCGTTTCGTCGAGCGCGATGTCGTCGATCGTCAGGTCCTCCATTCCCTGCAATCGGGCCACCATATTGCCCCGCAGCCGCGCCACGATGTCGTTGGCGTTGGCGGCCCGCGCCGGCTCGGCGGTGACCGCGCCACCGGCTGAGCCGGGCTCCTTTTCGAGCTCGAAAGCGCGGTGCACGGCGCGCAAGGCCGCTGTGGCCTGATCGCGGCCGACGAGGACCGAGATCTTGATTTCGCTGGTGGTGATCATCTGGATGTTGACGCCCGCCTCGGACAGCGCACGGAACATCTTCTGCGCGACGCCGGTCTGAGTGGCCATCCCCAACCCGACGACTGAGATCTTCGACACGTTTTCGTCACGGCTGAAGTCCTCGGCCCCCAGCTCCGCGGCGGCGGCTTCCACTGCCTGCATCGTGGCCACCAGTTCGTCGCGCGGCACGGTAAAGGAAATGTCGGCCCTCGCCTCGGCCCCCACGTTCTGCACGATCATGTCGACCGAGATATTCTGGGCGGCGATCTTCGAGAATAGCGCCAAGCTGGTGCCCGGCTTGTCCGGCACGCCCAGCACGGTGACGCGGGCCTCGTTCTTCACGAGCGTGGCCCCGCTCACGGCTTGCCCCTGCGCCTCGGGACGGTCGGTAATGATGGTTCCTGGCTGGTCGCTGAAGCTGCTGCGGACGTGAATGGGAACGGAGAATTTTTTGGCGAACTCGATCGATCGGCTGTGCATCACGCCCGCCCCCAGGCTGGCCAGCTCGAGCATCTCGTCGTAGCTCACCTGGCGGACCCTGCGGGCCTCGGGCAGGGCCCGTGGGTCGGTGGTGTATACGCCGTCGACGTCGGTGAAAATCTCGCAAGCGTCGGCCCCCAGCACGGCCGCCAGCGCCACGGCCGTTGTGTCGCTGCCGCCACGGCCGAGCGTGGTGATGTTCTGGTCCTCGTCGGTGCCTTGGAAACCGGCGGCGATCACGATTTTGCCGCCATCCAAGGCTTTCCGCATACGGTCGGTCGAAATCGAGTGAATCCGCGCTTTGGTGTGAGTGCTGTCCGTGCGGATGCCGATCTGTGCGCCCGTGAAGCTGATCGCCTTGCACCCCAACGACTCGATCGCCATCGCCATCAAGGCCACGCTCACCTGCTCGCCCGTCGACAACAGCATATCCATCTCGCGGGCCGGCGGACTGTCGGTGATCTCGTGGGCCAAATCCACGAGCACGTCCGTGTTCTTGCCCATCGCGCTGACCACCATCACCACGCGGTTCCCTTCCTGCTGCGCGCGGACCGCCTTGCGGGCGGCAGCCAGGATCTTCTGGCTGTCGGCGACGCTGGTGCCACCGAATTTTTGCACGATCAACGGCATGATTGTTATCGGTGCCCGCAGGGCACCCTACATCTCGCTGTCAACGGAAGCTCCCTCTCCCCTGGCGGGGAGGGTCGGGGTGAGGGGGCGCTCGCATCGAGGCCGGATCATCTCTCGCACCCGCCAAGGAAGTATTGCATCAACTTCCAACCTGGGTCGAACGACAAGGCAGACTGCGCCGCGGCCGTCTCGCTGTATTTCTGCGCGGCGTCCGGCTTGACGTCGCTTCCCGCGATGGCGAAGGGCACGGCGCCGTGACTGTGCGTCTTAGTGCGCACCGGCGTCGGATGGTCGGGCGTCACGAGAATCCGGTACGGTCCTTGCGATTTCAGTGCCGTGTGCAGCGGCCCGACAATGTGCCGATCGATCTCCTCGAGCGCGGAAATCTTGGCCTGCGCGTTCCCTTCGTGCGACGCCTCGTCGGTGGCCTCGACGTGCACGCAGATGATGTCCACGTCACCGGCGCGCAGCGCCTCAACCCCGTACCGACCCTTGGCCGCGTAGTCGGTGTCGAGGTAACCGGTGGCGCCCGGCACTTCGATCCTTTGCCACCCGACGAGCGCGGCCAGCCCGCGCAAGAGGTCGACGGCCGTGATCATGGCCCCGCGTTTGCCGTAGACGTCGAGAAACGGCGGTAGCGACGGCGTTCGCCCCAGGCCCCACAGCCAAATGTTGGTGGCCGGCAGCTTGCCTTGGCTGCGTCGCGCGGCGTTGACCGGATGATCGGCGAACAGCGCCACGCTCTCGTGCATCAACTGATTCAACAGGTCGCTGCCAGGCCCGCGCGGATAGTCGTCGAGGACCGATTTGTCGGTCAGGTCGTGCGGCGGCGTCGCCCGCGTGTCGGCGCTAAAGGGTGCGGCGGCTCCCGTGCCGCGATATACGAGCAGGTTGCGATAACTGACCCCCGGATAGAACCGCAGCCGATCCCCCCCGAACCGCTCCTGCGCCGTGGCCAGTAGCGCGGTCGCCTCTTCGGTCGAGATATGGCCGGCCGTGAAATCGCGCATCGTCTGCTTTTCGATCGTCACCAGGTTGCAGCGGATCGCCCAATCGTCGGACCCCAGCTCGATCCCCAGGGCAGCCGCTTCCAAGGGCGCGCGACCAGTGAAATGCGCGAGCGGATCGTAGCCGAAAAGGCTCAAGTTCGCGACGTCCGAGCCAGGCGGAAGCGACGCCGGCACGTGGCTCGCGCGACCGACGACGCCGGCGGCGGCGATGGCGTCCATCTCCGGGACGCTGGCCGCTTCGAGCGGCGTGCGTCCGCCGAGCGAGGCCTGCGGCTCATCGGCGCATCCGTCGGGAATGATGATCGCGTATTTCATGTCAGTCCCGCACCTTCATCCGCACGCTGCCGGCCTTTACGGCCTTCAAGTTGTCGATTTCCTCCTTCGCCTTGCGCGTCGCGCCTTCGGTGGTCTGGTGCGTCATGATCACCAGCGGCACGACGTCCGTCTCGCCGTCCACGGCTTCGTGCTGGATCACCGAGGCGATGGATATCCCATGTCGCCCCAAAACTCCCGTGATCTCCGACATCACGCCGGGGCGGTCCAGTACCCCGAATCGCATGTAAAAGCGGCCAACCATGCGATCGTGCGCGCGCGGCGCGACGAGGGCCTCGCGCTGGCTCCACAGCTCGAGCGTGCGGAACGTGATCGCCGTGCGGCCGACAACCGTGTCGATCAAATCCGCCACCACGGCCGAGGCCGTAGGCATCTGGCCGGCGCCCAGCCCGTGGAAGAAGACCCGCCCCACGGCGTCTCCGACGACGCTGACGGCATTGTAGGCGGCGCGGACCTCGGCCAGCGGCGTGCCGCACTTCACCAGCGTGGGCGAAACGTGGACTTCCAAGTCGCCGCCGGTGAGTTCGGCCACGGCCAGCAGCTTGACGCGGTAGCCCAGCTCCTTGGCGTATAGCAAGTCGGCGACGTCCAGCATGTCGATTCCCTGGCGAGGAATGTCCCGCCAATGGATCCGCGCGCCGAAGGCCAAGTGGGCCAGGATCGCCAGCTTCTGGGCCGTGTCCGTCCCGTCGACGTCCATCGTCGGATCGGTTTCGGCGTAGCCCAGCCGCTGGGCAGCCGCCAGCGCCTCGCCGTAGGTCAAGCCGCGTTCCTCCATGGACGTGAGCACATAATTGCTCGTGCCGTTGAGGATGGCGGTGAGCGAGATGATCTGGTTGGCGGACAGGCACTGGCTGATGTTGGCGATGATCGGAATGCCGCCGGCGACCGAGGCCTCGAAGGCGATCGAGCGCCCTAGCTCGCGGGCCCGGTCGAACAGCTCCGGCCCGTGCTCGGCGAGCAAGGCCTTGTTGGCCGTGACCACGTCCTTGCCGCTTTCCAGTAGCGCGAGCATGACGGTCCGGGCCGGCTCAAGGCCGCCCAACAGGTGCGCCACGGCCACGATTTCCGGATCGCGGGTGATGCGGCTCAAGTCGTCCGACAGAATGCCCGCCGGCAGATCGCAGTCCCGCGTCTTCGTGACGTCACGGACGACGACCTGCTCGAGCCATAATGTGCGACCCGCGTGACGCGCCGTCCGATCCCCGTAGTCGAGCAAGAGCTTGGCGACGCCCGATCCCACGGTCCCTAGCCCGACAATGGCTACTTTGGTCTTCTCCATGAGAGAGACAGGGGCGTCAACAAGGGAAAGAAAAGGGGGAATTCGCCATCGTAGGTATGCCGGCTACGGGGCGTCAAGCGGCCATGAGGAGTGGTCAGGGCCATTCTGTTTTTCAAAATGGCGAGGCGGGAAAATGGGACTGGCTCCGAGCATAAACAGCGCAAGCCCTTTCAGACCAACGTTTCGTCTCGGTGCCTGTCCCACTTTCCCGCCGGTGCGCCGCCGTCCAACTTGAATCTGTGAACGGCCCTGGAGCAGTGGTACAGGAGAACTGCAAAGTGCGGGGTCTGGCTCATTTTTCGGCACACGCGGTCTTCAATAATCCTTCCGACGGACTTTGCGCCGAAAAATGTGCCTGACCCCCTCTCCCAGGACTTTGCAGTTCTCTTGGAGCAGTGGTAGTGGTGCCGGCTGAATGGCGGGCCGGGGCCGCTGGAATGCGAGACACTCGATGAGCTCGTGCAAACAACGTTGGCGGCCACCGGTTGCCCGTACCCGTTTCCGGCCCTGCGATGCTAGCTCCTGACGGTAGCGGCGTCGACGCTGCCCATTTTCATCGCGGATGAGGGCTTCGCCCGACCGGACTCGCCTTGCCCTCTCACGGCGGTTGCCGGTACAGTCCGCCCTTCGTTTCTGGCCGCTGATAGGAGCTTACGCTATGCGACGGATTGGCTCGTTTCTCTTGGGCATTGTGGTAGGTGGCGTGCTGGTCTTCTTCGCGCAGCGCTACCACGTCGTGCGGACCGACCAGGGGGTCGAGTTCGTGCCCAAGCTGCAAAGCGGCTTGAGCGACACGTATGTCGACATACGAAAGTTCCAGGCCACGGACTGGGCCAACCACAAGGCGCTGGCCGCGGCGATCGTGCAGGCCCAAAAGGATCACATCCTCTCCGATTCGGCTTCCGATCAGGTTCGGCAGGGGGTGGGCCGACTGGTCGATGAACTGAAGGCGCTCAAGAGCAGTTGATCGGCGGCACCCCGGCCGTGCGGCTGGGCTGCCGATCGAAGCCGCATGAAATCGCCGGCGCGCTCGACATAAGCGCCTCCTTCCGCACCACCGCACCTCCGTCCACTGGCTCCCGGCGGCCGACCACGGCCGGGTATCGAGATCGCCGGGCGCGTTCGGACGTTCTGGCGCCCGTGCTAGATCCGGTGCAACCGAAAAACGCTGTGCGCCACGTGGAGTCCTTGGACCCAACGCTCGATAGATGCTGCTAAAGGCCCGAGCGCTCCCTGGTGCGCTCTTGCGCCCACCGTGAGCATGAGCGGAGGACATCGATGGACTTCAACCGCAACCACTACTTCATGGCCGGGCTGGTGGTGCTGGTGCTCGGCATCCAGATGCGGATGGTGGACTCATTCGTGCTGACGCCGAAGAGCACGCGGTTCTTGGCCACGAAATTCCAGAACGAGCCCGGATCAGGCATCGCGCGGATCGTGCCGTCGGGCGGGGCGGGACCGCGGAAGACGCTGCGGCCGCCGGAATGGCTCGGCTGGGCCCTGATCTCGATCAGTTCGGTCCTCATTCTGCACAGCCTGGCGATGCCTCGGCCAGGAGCGTGACCAGTGGCGCGCAAGGCGCTTGCGCCCAGCAGGCGGGTTCGGGCGTTGCGCCGGGCATGTGGCGCGCTTGGGCGGCCGCGCCCGACGAGCCGTGAGCGTGGCGGCTATTTCACTCCCGCCGTCAGGAGAACTGCAAAGTCCTTGGAGACGGGGTCAGGCAGTCAGGCACATTTTTCGGCCGAAGGTCCTTCGGAAGAATTGAGAACGGCATGTGCCGAAAAATGAGCCAGACCCCGAACTTTGCAGTTCTCCTGCTCCCGCCGTGGAATTGCTTGACACCCCCCCTCGCCGGAATAACATTGCTAGGAACAGTTTCGGACCGCGGAGTCCCCACGCCCATCCGCCCGCTATCCGAACAAGGCCACCCGTCGGCCGGGGGTCAGGCGGACTCTGCCTTGGCCCTGTAGCTAGGCGGCCGAAGCGGTTTTGTAGCATAATCACATGTTGAAGCGGCGGGACGGGGAGTTCCGCTGTCCAGGCAATCGCCACGCGAAGGAGAACCGCTCGATGGCCACGCACCGCCATTTCGAGGTCTCGGAGGTCGGTGACGTGACCGTTGTTCGGCTTACGGATCGCAAAGTCGTCGACGAGGCCAATATCCAGGAGTTGGGAAAGGAGCTGTTCGGCCTGGTGGAGGAGGAGCAGCGGAAGAATCTGCTGCTGAACTTCGCCGGCGTCGGGTTCCTTTCCAGTTCCGCGCTTGGGAAGCTCATCACCCTCGACAAGAAGGTCAAGGCTCACGGAGGCAAGCTCAAGCTGAGCAATATCCGCCCGGAAATCTATGAGGTGTTTGCCATAACCAAGCTGAACAAGCTTTTTGAGATCAAGGACGACGAGGCAGAGGCGCTGGCCGCGTTTCAATCGTAGGCCCACTTCGCGACGGCGCGGCGTGTCGCCCAACGGACGTGCGGTCGCCGGCCGTGCCGGTAATTTTCCGTCCACGGCGCGAGAGAGATCAAAAGTCACGCATTCCGCAGGCCCTTCGGTATGGCAGAAGAGAGCTGGACCTGGAGCACTACCCAGGTCATTCCCAGCGAAAGTGGCGCCGGCAAGCGCATACTGGACGAGATCCTCCAGCAGCTTGGCTCGCAGGACTGGGGCACGCGCGACATTTTCGGCGTACACCTGGCGATGGAAGAGGCGCTCGTGAACGCCATCAAGCATGGCAACCGCTGCGACGCCTCGAAGAGCATCCAGGTCGTTTGCAGGATCTCGCCGCGACGCATGTTCGTCGAAATCCGCGACGAAGGGCAGGGCTTCAATCCCGAATGCGTCCCCGATTGCACCAACCCCGAGAACCTGGAGATACCCAGCGGTCGGGGCGTCCTCTTGATGCGCAGCTTCATGTCCAAGGTCGAGTACAGCGGCAAGGGGAACTGCGTGGTGATGATCAAGGAGCGCGGCGAAGAGGACGCGGCCTAGCAGCCACCGCGTTTTTCGCGCTTGACCGGCAAGCCTCCCGGTGAAATTGTCGCGCTCTTTCTGCAAGCTGCTACTCGCCAGTCGCTTACGTCGCCGAAGCGCGGCGGCGGCCTCGACCGTGGCCTGCCAAAGTCCTGCCATCCTTTCGCGGGAACGTGTCAGGGACCGGCTCCCTGTAACAAACAGAACGGTGGGGGGAATCTCGCGCTACGCGCCGCAGCGCGCCCTGCCTACAATGGCGACCATTCCGAGCCCCCCCCGATCGGTTTTGGGCACGGAGTAGGAGTAGCGGAGCGATTTCGATCCCCCCAAGGAGAGCAGGTCCACCGATGACGCAGATTCATGAGAAAACACGTCGCGTTTGGTTGTGGGTTGTTGTGGCAATCGTCTCGTCAGCGTTGACGAGCAAGCTGGCGCGAGGTCAGGTGACTTCGACCTGGGACGGCAACATCCTCCTGGGCAATTGGACCGACGGGACGCGCTGGAGCACGGCCCCAGTTTATCCGAACAACGGCCAGCCGCTCCCGGGCGACACGTACAACGCGGTGATTACCGCCGGCAACGTCGAACTCGACCAGGACATCGCGATCCAAGCGTTCACGCACTCCGGCGTGAACTCGTCGCCCAACACAAATACGCTACGCGACTTGTCGCTCGTCGACCACACGCTCACGGTAAATGGAGCGTACAACTGGACTGGCGGCGACCTCTACGGGGCCGTCACGGTTGACGCCATGAACGGCATTACGATCAGTGGGAATGACCTCAAGCGGATGCGCGTCGAGAGCGTCGCCGGCATCGCCCGCATTCCGATGGTCAAAAACCACGCGACGGCCACGTGGACGGGTATCGGCGTGAACTCCACCGTCGTCTCGATCGGCCCCAACATCTTTTATCCCCTTTTTAGCAATCTCTCGGGTGCCACCTTCGACGCGCGAAGCGACGGTTTCTTCAACGTCCAGTTCAACAATCAGGGGACCTTCACCCGCACCACCGGGACGGGGACCGTGCGCTTTCAAGCGCCCTTCAACAACGACGGCACCGTTACCGTCAGCTCGGGCGGCCTGGAGCTCAACACCGGCGGCACCAGCAACGGCTCCTTCGTCGTCAACGCCGGTAGAACCATCTACTTCTTCGGCACGCACAATCTGACGGCCAGCTCGTCGGTCACCGGCGACGGCACCGTGCGATTCTCCAACCCCAGCGGCCAGGGAACCGCCGGCTATCCCGTGATCGCCGGGACCTACAACGTGGCCGCGACCAATCTCGACGGCCGGCTGCAGTTCGACTCGGCGTCAGGCACGACCGGCACGCTCTTGATCAACAACTTGCTCGGCGGAACGCCGACCCAGGGGAGCGGCACGTTGAACGTCACAGGGCTGACGACCTATCAATTCGGCAACTTCACCGGCAACTTCACGCTCAATGCGCAAAGCGGCGTTAACTTCGCCATCAACACCAATCCCCGCTGGAACGGCAGCTCCAAGCTGAACCTGGCCGGCGGAACCAGCACCTGGACAGGGGTCTTCAGCATTCTGGAGTTCGCGGAAAACGCCCAACTCAACGTGCTCGCCGGCGCGACCTTCACCGTCGACAACGCGATCGGCTCGCGCGTGATCAAGACCTTCTCCACCGGCGGCGCCTTCTCCAACGCCGGCACGCTGCAAAAGACCGGCGCCGGCACGCTGTCGATCGAGATACCCGCCACCAACACAGGCCTGGTCAATGCCCAGGGCGGGGCCGTCAATTTCGTGGCTGGCTTGACGCAGAGCAACACCAACAGTGAGATCCGGCTCAGCGGGGGCAATGTCGGCGGCAGCCTTGTCCTGAACGCCGGCTCGCTCACCGGCAGTGGAAACCTGACCGGCTCGGTCGCCTCGAGCGGCACGATCTCTCCGGGCCTTTCGGCGGGAACGCTCAACTTCCAAAGCGGCCTGACGCTCAATTCCGGCGGCGCCGTCGCCGTCCAACTCGGCGGTTTGACGCCCGGCACGCAATACGACCAGTTGAATGTCACCGGCGGCGCGACGCTCGGCGGCACGCTCGCCGTGACCCTCATCAATGGCTTTCAGCCGGCATTGGCCGATAGCTTTACCGTGATGACATTCGACTCGGGCACGGGCACATTCGGCGGCTATACGGGGTTGGCGGTCGGTGGGCATTTGACGCTCAAGCCGAGGTATTCGGCCACCGATCTTGCGCTGCGAGCCCGACCGACCGTCGACGGCGACATCAATCTCGACGGCATCGTCGACATTTCGGACGTACAAAACGTGGCGGCCAACTGGCTAACTGCCGGACCGGCGGGGGACGCCGACGACAGCGGCTTCGTCGACATCTCGGACATCCAGACGATCGCCGCCCACTGGCTGCAGACTGACGGCGGCGGGAGCGGCGTGGCGGTCGTGCCGGAGCCGTCGACGCTGGTGCTGGCGGGCATGGCCGCGCTCGGCGCGCTTGTGTGGCGGCCGCGAGCCGCCAGGCGAGTGCTGCGCCGGCCGTAGAGTCGCGGCGAGCCACCACGCGACTGCGGCATGCTGACCGGCCGGGCCGCTATTTCGTCGCCACCAGTTGCATTCGCAACGGGGTTTGCTATCGTGGCGCGTTCGGCGGAACGCACGCCGCGTTCGCCGCGCGCGCACCCATTTCACGGACAGTAAACGGAGATCAATAACCATGTCGATGCACGTCGGGGAAGCCCTGGTGGGCGAGGGCAATGAAATCGCCCATATCGATCTGTTGATCGGCGCCAAGGACGGGCCCGTCGGGGCGGCGTTCGCGCACGCCCTGGCCACGCAAAGCGAAGGGCACTCGAACCTATTGGCCGTGCTCACGCCCAACCTGGCGGTCAAACCGGCCACCGTGCTCATCACCAAGGTGACGATCAAGGGGATGAAGCAGGCCGTGCAGATGTTTGGACCGGCGCAGTCGGCCGTGGCCAAGGCCGTGGCCGATCAGGTGGCCGCCAACGTCATTCCCAAGAGCCAGGCCGAGCAGTTGGTCATCGTGTGCGGCGTGTTCATCCACCCGCACGCCGAGGACGACAAGAAGATCTATCAATTCAACTACGAGGCCACGAAGCTGGCGATCGCCAACGCCATGGCGGGCAAGCCGACGGCCGACGAAATGATCGCCGGCAAGGAATCCGCCAAACACCCGTTCCGCGGGTTTTAGTCGACGGCGCCCACGCCGGCCGGCTGCCCGGCGGGTTTGCCGCTACCCCTTCGACGGAACGCTGCAAGCGACCCGTAAGGTCCTGGGCAAAGCCTTTGAACTCCTTCAACAGCACTCCCTGCTCACAGAGCCAGGTGAACAACCCCGGGACCCTCGCCAACACGCGGAGCGTCCCGCGCGGTTGCGGCCGCAGGCCGCGCTGTGAGCTCGGTGGCCGTCTGCGTTTTTGGCGCGAGGGTGCGATCGGACGAGTCGATCGATGAGCAAGCCTAAGATTCTCGTCCAGCTTGACACGGACGATTCCGCGAGCGTCTTCGACAGCGTGGTGGCGCTGGACGCCGGCGTCGATCACTTGTTGCGGCACTCGTCGATCACGCCGGAGAACGTCCGCGAGCGCGTCCACGGGGCGATCTTCACCCGCGGCGGCGACGACCTGCGGCGGACGGCGCTCTTTGTCGGCGGCTCGGACGTGGCCCGCGGCGAGCAGGTGCTTGAGGCGATCGCTAAATCGTTCATCGGGCCCCTGCGGTGCTCGGTGATGATCGACTCGGGCGGGGCCAACACCACCGCCGCGGCCGCGGTGCTGGCCGCCACGAAGCACCTCGATCTGCGCGGCGCGACGGCCCTCGTGCTCGCCGCCACTGGGCCCGTTGGGCAGCGCGTGGCGTTGCTTTTGGCGCGCCTGGGGGCCGACGTCCGGCTCGGCTCGCGCCGGAAGGAGCGCGCCGAAGCCGTGTGTCTGGCGGTCGCCCATAAGGCCGCGTCGGCCCGCTTGACCGCTTGCGCCACGACGACGGTCGCGGAGCTCGATGCCGCGCTATCCGGGGCGACGCTTGCCATCGCGGCCGGCGCGGCCGGTGTCGAGCTCTTGCCGGCCGACGCGTTGCAACGCGCCAAAGGGTTGAAGGTCGCCATCGATCTCAACGCGGTGCCGCCCCTGGGCGTCGCCGGAATCAAAGTGACTGACAAGGCGGTCGAGCACGACAGGCTGGTGTGCTACGGCGCCATCGGCGTCGGCGGAAGGAAGATGAAGATCCATAAGGCGGCGATCCAGGCGCTCTTCGAAGCGAACGATCGCGTGCTCGACGCCCCCGAAATCTTCGAGATCGGCCGCGGGCTGTAGGATGCACCTCAGGTGCCATGCCACGGTCGGCATGCCGAATCCAGGTGGGATTCTTGAATGACGAAGGCCGAAAATCAAATGTCTAATCTAAAGAAACCCGAAGCACGAATGACGAATGACCGAAGCGTCGCGGTGCATGCGCCGCGCTCGTGCGCGCTTCGCCCCTTCGGATTTCATCATTCGGATTCTTTAGACATTTGATTTTCGAACTTCGTCATTCGCGCGCGAAGGCGGGCAGGATGCCCGCCCCCCGGTCGCGCGGGGTGGCCAACGGACGGACTCACACGGAGCCACGGAGACGGCGACGAGGAGCTGCCATGCGAATACTAGCCCGAAGCGCCAGCGAGGGAAGCGCGACGCAAGACAGGCCACCGAGATCACCGAGCACGCCGAGGAGAAGAAGGCGGAAGGCAGAGGGCAGTAGGCAGTGAAGAAAGACGACCGTGCCGCAGCGATGATTCACTCAAAAATCTGAATCTCCTTGGCGTTCTTGGCGACTTGGCGGTTCCACGATTTTCGACGCAAGACGGAACCGCCGAGTCGCCAAGAACGCCAAGGAAGAGGGAGGCAGAGGAAGAAGCGGGCCGATCACCGAGCACGCCGAGGAGAAGAAGGCGGAAGGCAGTAGGCGGAGATGAAGGCGATCGATGACCGACAGCCGACGCACGACCCGCGACGATCTGCAATCTCAAATCTCAGATTTCAGATTGCGGCAACTCGCAAAACCTCTGTGCCCTCGGCGCCCTCGGTGGCTCATCTTCTTTCTGCTGCGGGAGCCGCGCTGTTTCTATCATTCGGATTTCGGCCTTCGGATTTCTTTAGACATTTGACTTTTGACATTCGTTATTCGCGCCGGTGGCCTCGCTGCCGCTGATAGCTCACCTGCCAGTCAGGTACACAAGCGCGGCCAGCGCCGCCAGCACGATCGTGGCGGCGGTCGCGAACATGATGGCGTTCGCCCAAACGCGCTTCTGCGCGCGGTCCTCGGCGCTCCCCAAACCGCCGGCCGTCCGCCCACGCGCCCCGATGCCCGCCCGCCCGTATAGGGGCGCGTCGATCGAGATGTCCGCGAGATCGACGACCGTCGCGGGCGAAGGCTGGGCGGCCTGGTCCTCGGGCGGCGGCTCGCCGATCCCCGGTTGGGCAATCGATTCCGGCAGCGGCGGCGGCGTGCGAGACTTCGATCGCGACGATGCCTCCCCGCCAGGTCGCGACCACAGCCGCGGCTTGCCCGACTTCGGCCGCAGGTCCGTGCGGCCGGCGCTGCTCGACGCGCTATCCGACGGCAGTTCGGAAGGCAGTTCCACGGGCGCCGCCGGCACCACCAGCACGCACTGGCACGCCGGACAGGCGGCTTCCGCGCCCGCCAGACTGGCGTCGACTTCCGCCACCGCGCCGCACATGGGACAAGCAAACTGAATCGCCGCCACGAGGTTCTCCCGGCAAGACTCGCGCTTGAAGTGCGGGAGGGCGAGGCTCCCGCCGAGCCGCGTGTTAGTCAAAGCGATCGGCTCGGCGGGAGCCTCGCCCTCCCGACACAGCGATTCGCGAATCTTTACGGCGTGAAATCGTCGCCTGCCTTCAGGCTCGCCGCGAAGCCCGCCAGCAGGTTTGCCGAAGCGTCGATATCCACAAGCGAGATCATCTCGACCGGGCTGTGCATGTAGCGGTTCGGTATGCTCACCAGTCCGGTCGCCATGCCGGCCCGGTTGATCTGCATGGCGTTGGCGTCGGTGCCCGTTGCCCGACCGGAGGCGGCGACCTGGTAGGCGATTCCCGCCTTCTCCGCCACGTCGACCAATCGATCGACAACCCGCGGGTTCATGTTCGGTCCGCGATAGATCACCGGGCCGCCGCCCAGCCGCACGTCGCCTTCCTGTTTTTTGTCGATCGTCGGGCAGTCGGTGGCGTGCGTGACGTCGACGGCGATGCCCACCTGCGGGTCGATGCCGAACGAGCTGGTCTGCGCGCCGCGGAGGCCGATCTCCTCCTGCACCGTCGATACGCAATACAGCGCGCAGTCGAGCTTGCGCGCCGCGGCCCGGCGAAACGCCTCGACCACCACCCACAACCCCGACTTGTCGTCCATCGCCGTGGCCGATGCGCAGTCGTTGCGCATCGGGCGCAGCCCGAGCTGCAGCGTGATCGGGTCGCCGACGCGGACGATCTTCGCCGCGTCCTCCTTGTCCTTCGCGCCGATGTCGATCCATAGGTCCTTGACCTTCGGCACCTGCTTGCGCTCCTCGTCGGTGAGCAAATGGATCGGCTTGCGGGCGATGATGCCGGCCACCGGGCCCGTGGCCGTCCACACCGTCATGGGCTGCCCGATGAGCACTTGGGCGTCCCAACCGCCGATGGTCTGCGCGTAAAGGAACCCCTCGGCGTCGATGAATTGCACGAGCATGCCGATCTGGTCGGCGTGGCCGGCCAACATCAGCCGCAGCCGCGCGTCGGGATTCTTGACGGCGATCACGTTGCCGTGCAGATCGGTCGAAATACGGTCCGCTGTGTCCGACAAGTACGAGCGGACGATCTCCTGCACCGGGCGCTCAAAGCCCGAGGGGCTGGGCGTATCCAGAATCTTCTTGAAGAATTCAAACGGTGCGGCTTCCATGGGGCATGTTCTCGCGCGACGAGGGTTTGGGCGGTGGCGTCAATCGGCTGCTTGCTGACCGGATTATCCGTCAACCTGATGCGGCTGCAATCCCTGACGGTCACACGCGTGCGTGCGACCCAGGTAGTAGCGGGCAAGCCGTGGCCGCATTTGCTAGGCTTGAATCGACCAAGATCGGTGGCCGGCGGCGAATAGCATTTGAAGAGGGAGTACGTCGCAATGACCTGGCTCCTGTTGCTGCTGGCGGCGCTGCCGTTTGCCGCCAAAGTAGTGTCGCTCGTGTGGTTGGCGAACAACTACGTCGCGCAGTCGGCGTACAAGGCGTTCCAGCTCGCCGCGCCCGTCCTGTGGCGCCGGGGCGTCGATCGCCGACGAGGCTGGGCGATCCTGTGGCCTATCGACAAGCCGCTGCCTGGGCCGTCAACCTGGGCGATGGCTGTCGTCATCGCGGCGATCGCCGTCGGCAGTGTGGTGGCCGTCGTGCCGTGGCTCGCCAGCCAAATGGGACTCGATCCGGCCACGCTGCGGTCGGATATCGACGCGCGTTTCGCGATTACGCCGTGGCGGGCTGCCGCCGTGGTGGTCTTTCTGACCGCCATCAACTCCGCGCTCGAAGAGCTGCACTTTCGCGCATGGCTCGATCCCGAGATGTCGCGCCGTTTCGGCCGCGCCGCTGGGATTGTGACGAGCGCCTGTGCCTTTGCGGGCATGCACACGTTTATTTTTGGCGGGATGCGTGGGGTTACGCCGGCCGTGCTGGCCCTGCTGTTTGCCGGACTGTTTGTGATGGCGGTGGCCTGGAGCCTTTTGGCCCGGCGGCCGGGCGGGATCCACGCCGCGTGGCTTTCACACGCCCTGGCCGACGCCGGGCTTTTGACCTGGGGCCTGTTTTGGTTGGGATATTTTTGAGGGCGTTTTGGAGGCGCCTGGGGAGGGCGAGGCTCCGGCCGAGCCGCTGTCGTCGGTGCTCACCGCGGCGCGGCCGGAGCCTCACCCTCACGGGCTACGATTGCGGCTGCTGTACCCCGGCCGGGTTTGCCCCGATTCGCTAGAATCCCACCTATTGGTTTGGAATCCGAATCGCTATCTTGAAGTACCAAGTGACGGGAGATGGCCGTGGCGGCTTCTAACCTGTTGCAAGCCTGCGGCGCGGGTAACGTTCGCGGTGCGCGTGCGCCTCGAAATCTCTCGGGCATTCGCGCGGTTCGTGCGGTGGGGCGGACAATCTAGGGCGGCTGTCCACACTCGGCCCTGGCGGCAAGCCGGCGGGCTGCCGATGCTAAATTCAAGTAGGGGACGGGGACGCGACCCCATAAGGGAGGGGAAGGCGAGCCATGAGCAAGCCGATGCCGGAAAAAATGATCCTGCCGCGGGACTTTCTCCGCATGTGCCGGCGCAACATGCGCCGTCCGAAGATCGCCGATACGACCGGCGTGGAGCTCACCGGCGCCGGCCTGCTCATGCGGACGCTGATTTTCCGCCGGCTCTTGTTGCGCGAGATGCTGGCGGCGGATGAGAAGTTCGTAGGCCTGCTGATTCCTCCCTCCGCCGCCGGGGTGGTGGCCAATATCGCGGTGCCCTTGTGCGGTCGGATTCCCGTGAATCTGAATTACACGGTCTCGTCCGACGTGATGAACTCGTGCATCCGCCAGTGCGACATCCGCCACGTGCTGACGAGCCGACGGGTGATGGAGAGGTTCGACCTGAAGATCGACGCCGAGCTCATCTACCTGGAGGACTTTCGCGAGAAGGTCACCACGCTCGACAAGCTGTCCGCCGCCACGCAAGCGTACGTTTGGCCGTGCGCATTGCTCGAACGCTGGCTTGGCGTCGACAAGATCAAGGACGACGATCTTCTGACGGTCATCTTCACGTCCGGCTCGACCGGCGAGCCGAAGGGCGTGATGCTCACGCAGCGCAATATCGCCTCGAACGTCGAGTGCGTCGACTACCTGATCCAGCTCGATCGCGACGACGTGGTGGCCGGCATCCTGCCGTTCTTCCATTCGACCGGCTTCACGACCGTGTTGTGGACCGCTCTCACCCTCGACCCCAAGGGGGTCTATCACACGAGCCCTCTCGAGGCCCGGCAGGTGGGCGAGATGTGCAAGAAGCACCATGTGACCATCCTCGTCTCGGCGCCCACTTTCCTGCGAAACTATTTGCGGCGCTGCCAGCCGGAGGATTTTGCCTCGCTCGAAGTGGTGCTGACCGGGGCCGAGAAGCTGCCCATCGACCTGTCCGACGCCTTCGAGAAGAAGTTCGGTATTCGCCCGGGCGAAGGATACGGCACGACCGAGCTGTCGCCCATCGCCGCCTTTCAAGTGCCCAAGACGCGGGCCGTCGATCCCAGCCTGCTCGGCTGCCCGGAAGGCACCGTCGGCCGGCCGATCCCCGACGTTTCCGTCAAGGCAATCGACCCCGAAACGGGCGCCGACCTGGGCACGAATGAAGTCGGGCTGTTGTGCTTCAAAGGCCCCAACGTGATGAAGGGCTACCTCAACCGGCCCGACCTGACGGCGAAAGTGATTCGCGACGGCTGGTACAACACGGGCGACGTGGGGCTGGTGAACGACTGCGGCTGCATCCAGATCACGGGGCGGCAGAGCCGGTTCTCGAAGATCGGCGGCGAGATGGTGCCGCACATCAAGATCGAGGAGCAGTTGCAGACGATCATCTCGGCCGACGCCGATGAGCTGAAGGTGGCGGTTACGGCCGTGCCCGACGACCGCCGTGGCGAGCGGCTGATCGTCATGTACACCGAGTTACCCAAGTCGCCCGATGCGCTCTGCCGCGACCTGGCGGCGGCGGGCCTGCCCAATATCTGGATCCCCTCGCCCGACAGCTTCTGCCAGGTGGACGCGATCCCCGTGCTGGGCACCGGCAAGCTGGATCTCAAAGCGCTCAAGGACCTGGCCCTGGAGCGGTTCGGACAAACAGGCGCCGCGCCGGCACAAGCGCGATCGTGAACGCCCGCCGGCGCGCCCTTTTGCGAAAACGTCGAATGGCCGCGCTCATCTCAAAGGCGAGCGCTGCCAGGGTCATTCTGTTTTTCAAAATGGCGAGGCGGGAAAATGGGACTGGCTCCGAGCATAAACAGCGCAAGTCCTTTCAGACGAACGTTGCGTCTCGGTGCCTGTCCCACTTTCCCGCCGGTGCGCCGCCGGCAAGCTTTTGATTTCGCCGAAGTCGGAATTGGCGTTCAGGTGCAGGCGTTTGCCCTTGAGCTGGAGCGGTTTCGTGACGATCTGGCCGCCGTCGAATGAGGCATCGACGGAAACGAAGCGATCGCGCTTTATCGTGGCCAAACCGATGCAGCCGGCCCGAGGGCCCGTGTCCTTTCCTTCATACGGATCGTGGCGATACGTGCGGCCCGCGTAGTAGAAACGCAACTCGTCCCCTGCGGCGATCGGCGGGTTGCTGGCGAGCGACTGATTGAAGCGGTCCCAACCGCCGACCGCGCCGTTGGGAATGAACGGCAAACGGCTGGCCGGGGCCGAGCCGCCAACAGCCCCCTCGCCGACGCGGGTGAAGTGTACGCCGTCGCGGCTGACGGCAAGCTGCACGTCGATGGCCGGCACGTCGGGCACCGCCAGCAGCGTCTGCACCAGCCCGATGTACACGCTTTCGTAGGGAAACACGAGCACCGAGTAGATTTCCGTGACAGGCTTGTCCGCCAGATCGGCGGTCATGACCACGGGCGAAGCAAACGGGGCGGTGAAGTTCCAGTGTACGAAGTCGGGCGACTCCAATCGGCCAACCGCCCGGCCGGAATACCAGCCGTTGTACCAGTCGAATTTGCTCCAGGCGGCTTCGATCTCGGGCGGCGTCTTGAGCGTTCGGCCGAAGAGCACGTACTTCGAGAGCGCCGGGTCGAACATCCAATGCGTCGCCCCGTCGCAGATCGCTTCGCTGGCGAAGCTGTCGATCAGTTTCCAATGAATCCCGTCGGGGCTCCCCGCGATGCCCAGCCCGCGCCGCTGGCCCTCGCGAAAGCGGCCTTCGCGCGGGCCTTTGTACTCCCAGTCGATGCTCAGATAGCCCATTTTGTAGCGTCGCGCTTGATCGGGCTCTCGCTCGTCTTTGTGGACGCCAAACAGCTCGTGATAGTAGGGAAGCTCCTCAGATCCTTTGAGCTCGCTTTGCTTGCGGAACAGGATATTGGTCTTGGCACCGCCCATCGGCACCAGGTCCAAGGGCGGCTTGAGCCAATGGATGCCGTCGTCGCTCTCGGCGTAGCTGACGCCCGGCCCGCTCTTGTACCACGCTTTGTACTTCTCGCCGTCGCGAATTACCGAGCCATAGAGGATGTTGAACGGATCTTCCCACGGCTCGGTCTGACGGATGAGGGGATTGCTCTTGGATTTCTCAGCAGGGTGGATTCTCCGGACTATGTTGGTCGCGGACGCGACGAGGTAATCGTCGAGGAACAGTTGCTTCCGCGACCCCACCTCGATCGGGGCGCTTCCGGGAGATTCGGCACGGAGGAACAGAGGCGCCCAGAACAGTGCGTAAAGCGATAACGAGATGAAGAGCGCCAGGCCATGCGGCGACACGCGAACGGAATCACTATTGGTTCTGCGACTGTCCATTTCATGCTCTCCGTCTTCACTTGTGCGAGGGCGTTGGTCGGACCCACGGGTTCCCCCAGCCGCCCGACGCCGATCCAAGGACCGGAGACCGCGACTAGCTAGAAGCCGCACCAAAATTCTGCTTCTCGTGATTTCCTACTGCCCCCGCACGCGCATGGGCACCGCATAGAGCGACGTCCGCGCCGTGATGAAGAGCGTCCGCTTGTCCGCGCTGCCGAAGGTGACGTTGGCCGGCGATTCCGGAACCGCGATCGTCTCGATCCTCTTGCCTTCCGGGCTGTAAAGCACTATGGCGCCGCCGGTCAGGTAGACGTTGCCTTGCTCGTCACGGTGGTCTTTGCCGGCGGTTCCGACGATGGATACCTCCAGTTGCCTCGACGCTCTACGGCATGACACGGGTTGCGCCCGCCCGCTTTCGCCCCGCAAGAAGAGCAATGGCTATAATACCGGCGCATGACAACGGCACCCAGCGGGGGCTGCCCGTAACGCTTGGCCCGGGCGAGGCTCTGGAGTTGATGGTCGACGTTTTACCGTCCAGAGACGACGTTGGCGCGTCGCTCTTCAGTCAGGTCCTGCTCTATATTGATACCCCCAGTCCACCAATCATCTTTAACATTTCCGCACAAGTGACGCCAGCTTTGGTGACGGCCGACAATCAGAGCGGCACATGATAGTAGTACAATTTGGCTTTCATAACGCCACCTTACGCGCAAGGGCTAGGGCCATGACGATGAAGGTGCGGAAGCTGGGTGCTGAATTAACTGCGGGGACAGGCGTTGCACTGATGACCTTTGGGCTCTTGCTCGCATCAGCGCGGCTGGCGTTGGCCGCGCACGGAGCCTGCCCTAATCCACTGGGGTCTGCCTGCGATGTCATCTATCCAGAGGAGTGCGGGGGCGCCTGCGGCACTCCAAATTGTTATTGCAACCTCTACGGCAGTGAAGAAAACTGGATCTGTGCATGCATTCATTGACCTCGCTGCTCGCCTAATCCCACGCGCATGAACAACCGTCAGAAATCACTTTTGCTTGCGCATTGGCGCGGAGTAGTGATCGTACTGACCGTCCCTTTTGCCTTGTTGCTTTCAGCCAATGTCAAGGCTGGCGCGGAGCAATCGAAGACCGCCTTTCTGGAGCAATACGAGCCTGCGGCGCGGCGCCTGGAAGCATTTTACAACTCTCTCACCATGTCGGGCACATTGACACGATCGAATTTTAACAAGAAGCAGTTCCCCTCAAGGGAAAAAATCGTTTTGCGCGGAAACGGGGCGAGCCTTCGATTTGATATCGACGAGCCGACAGACAACGGTACCGTCGCGGGCGACGGAGAACTCTCGATCGTTTTTACCCCTAAAGATACGTTTGAAGTCACTCGCGATGCTGCAACGTCCGCATATGTGTTGCGGCAGATGTCAGCGACGACGGATCGCCTGTCTATGGTGCAACGTCAACGCTACTACTTGTTTGCCACATACTTCGGTCGCACCGCGATTCCAAGACCGATTTTGGAAAACCTAAGACGGCCGGCGCTACAGATAACGTCTATCGAGGAGGACCCATCCGGCGGGGAGATGCTCGTAAAGGTGTCATACACCGAAACGGTGACATTCAATCGGAAGCCGCTGACGTACTCTGGGTGGTTTCTGTTTTCAAAGACGGACGGCTGGGCCTTGCGGGGCTCCTTCGAAAAAGGAGACCGGCCAGACGCGAAAGCGATGCGAGCCGATATTAAGTACAACGGCAAGGTCGATGGAATTCCATTGCTGCAGAGTGCGGAATACTGGATGGAGAAGGATGGGACAAGATTTGATGTCGAGCGATTCGACGTCGTGAGTATTCAACCCGGTGCGGCCCCTGCCCAGGACTTCTCGCTCGCGGCTTTCGGGATCCGCGACGCCCGCGAAGAGCGCGAGTCAAGGCACTGGCTTTTCCTCGTCGCCGCGGGCATTGCCCTCGTGGCCATTGCCATCGTTCTCGCGCGCCTTCGTCTACGTGAGAGCCGCCGATGAGCGGCGAGACCATCATTCAAAACCGACCACAGGCAGCGAACCGGGCTGCTACTGCCCCCGCACGCGCATGGGCACCGCATAGAGCGACGTCCGCGCCGTGATGAAGAGCGTCCGCTTGTCCGCGCCGCCGAAGGTGACGTTGGCCGGCGATTCCGGCACCGCGATCGTCTCCAGCTTCTTGCCCTCGGGGCTGTAAACCACCACGCCGCCGCCTGTTAGGTAAACGTTCCCTTTTTCGTCGCGCGTCAGCCCGTCGGAACCCTGGGGCGCGAAGAGCCGGCGGTCGGCGAGCGAGCCGTCGGGCTTGATCGCGTAGGCATAGGTCTTGCCGCCGCCGGCGTCGGCCACGTACAGCGTCTTGCCGTCGGTGGTGCCCAGCACGCCGTTGGGCTTTGCCAGGTCGTCGATCACGCGAACGAGGCCCTTGCGGTCGGGCGGAAGGTAGAACACGTAGAAGCCGGCCAGTTCCAGCCCTTCCATGTTGCCGTAGCGCGGGTCGCTGAAGTAGACGCCGCCGGCCGGATCGATCCACAGGTCGTTCGGGCTGTTGAGCTTTTTGCCCTCGAAGCTATCGGCGAGCACGGTGACTTGCCCGTCGGAGGCGATCGAAGTTAGCCGCCGGGCGCCTCCTTCGCAGGCCAAGAGGTTTCCCTTGGCGTCGAAGTACAAGCCGTTGGCGCCGCCGGAGTTCTCGCGGAATGTGGTGAGCTTTCCGTCGGTCGACCACCGCAGGATGCGGTTATTGGGGATGTCGGAGAAGTAGACGTTGCCCTTGGCGTCGGCGGCCGGCCCCTCGGTAAAGGAGAAGTCGCCGGCAAGCTTCTCAACCTTGCCGCCGGGGGCGATGAGCGTGTCGTCGGCGGCTCTTGCGGGCGCCGCCAGCGCGGCGATCAAAAGCGCGATCGCCAGTTCAGTCGTTCGGTGCGTCATTGTTGATCTCGCTTTAACTTGTGGTAACAGTTCTCGAAGCTCGCGCGTTGCCCCGCTCGCCCCCTCACCCCGGCCCTCTCACGCGAGGGGAGGGGGAGTTCTGCTCGTCCGTATGCTCAAACTCCTTGAACCGGGCCGACTCGAAGACTTGCGGCTTGTCGTCGATTCGCTGAATGATAATCGCCGCCGCCTTCGGATACGAATTGACCAGCGCCATGCCGCGTTTTGGCCCTAGCACACTAACGGCCGTGGCCAGGCCGTCGGCCGTGATGCCGTCGGCGGCGATGACCGCGACGGTGCTGTGATCCGTTAATCCCAGGCCGGTGTGCGGGTCGACGATGTGGGAGTATCGCTTGCCGCCCAATTCGACAAACTGCCAGACATCGCCCGAGGTGGTGACGGAACAATTGTGCAGAACGACGTGCCGGCTCGCCGGGCCGTCTTTCGCCTCCAGCGGGGCGACGCCGATCTTCCAACCCTTCTCGCCCGGCGGCGGCTCGCCCACGACGATGTCGCCGCTGCCGTCGACCAATGCCCGGGTGATGCCGTGGTTTGCCAGGACGGCAAGTGCTTCGTCGATGGCGTAGCCGACGGCGATGCCTCCCAGGTCCAGCCGCATGCCGGGCCGCAGTAGCTCGGCCGTATGCGCGGCCGCGTCGAGCCGCAGGAAGCGGTAGCCGACGGCGGCCCGGGCTTCGTCGAGCCGCTCGCGGGAGGGCATCTCCTTTTCGCGGCGGGCGCGCCGCCATAGCTTGACGTAGGGACCGACGGTGATGTCGAAGGCGCCGTCGGTCTGCTCGGCCAGTTGCTGCGACTTAACGAGCACGTTCCACAGGTCCTGGCTCGTGTGAATCGCGCGGCCCTGCCCGGCCGTGTCGCTGAGCCGGGACAGTTCGCTTTGTGGATCGTAGTCGCTCATCACGCTGTTAAGCTGGTGAATGCGAGCGAATGCGGCTGCGGCGGCCCGGTTTGCGGCCTCCCGGTCGGGGGCGTACAATAGCACCTTGAACTGCATCCCCATTTCGACTTGGGCGAACTGGTACCGCTCGAGTCGTGGGGCCTGGGCGGCCGCGCCCGTTGGCTGTAGCGCGACTGCCGCCGCAAGCCATGCCGCGGACAGCCCCCCGTGACGGCACGAGAGCTTGCGTTTTCCCGCCAGGATACGCGACACCGGAAACTCCCTTGTTGCAACCGGCTTGGATTGCGTCGATGCAGGCCATACCCGTGCGTCGCGGGATGTGACGCAGGCTTGCTCACAATTTCGCCACCCACAACTGACCATCTTCCCCATGACGAACACGCCTTGGCAAGCCGGCCGGCGCCGGCGAACGCGGTTTTTCGTCCTGCCGATCCTGGCAGCCGTGGCGTGCTGGACCGCAAGCGGCGTGCGCGCGGCCGAACCATCGAAGGCAGCCGACGCCGTGAAGGACGCCGACGCCCGCGACGAGGCCGGCATGAAGCCGTACACCGAGCGGATCGCGGGCGTGAAGGTGGCCTTCGACATGGTGCCGATCAAGGGTGGAAAGTTCACCATGGGAAGCCCCGACAACGAGCAGGGCCGCAAGGAGGACGAAGGCCCGCGGCACGAGGTCGAGATCGCCCCGTTCTGGATGGGCAAGTGCGAGGTGACCTGGGACGAGTACGAGATTTTCATGTTCAGCCTCGACATCCAGCGGCGTCAGGTGGAGAAGCTCGAAACCACCGACCGCGACAAACTGGCCGACGTGGTGACCCGTCCCACCAAGCCCTATACCGACATGACCTTTGGCATGGGCAAACAGGGCTTCCCGGCGATCTGCATGACGCAACTGGCCGCCAAGAAGTATTGCGAATGGCTCACCGCCAAAACGGGCCGGTACTACCGGCTGCCGACCGAGGCCGAGTGGGAATACGCCTGCCGGGCCGGCACGAAGACGGCCTACTCGTTCGGCGACGACCCCGAAAAGCTCGAGGAGTACGCCTGGTTCTACGACAACAGCAACGAGGCCTATCACCCGGTCGGCAAGAAGAAGCCCAACCCGTGGGGCCTGCACGACATGCACGGCAACGTCGCCGAATGGTGCGTCGACCAGTACGTGCCGGATTTCTACGCTCGGGCGGCCGGCAAGACCGTGGCGAATCCGTTAGCCGTGGCGACGCGGGTTGAGCCGCGAAGCGTCCGGGGTGGCTCGTGGGACGACGATCCGGCAGCGCTTCGCAGCGCGGTCCGCCGTGGCTCGAGCAAGGAATGGAAGCAGCAAGACCCCCAAATCCCGCAAAGCATCTGGTATTATACGGACGCCTTGTTCCTGGGTTTCCGCGTCGTGCGGCCGTTGGTCGAGCCGGCGGCGGAAGAGAAAGTCAAATTCGCCCCCGACGCCTCGCAGCAATGACGCACAATCTTGTAGGTCAGGCACCCCGTGCCTGACGCCGCGAGACCAAAAACAGCAACCACGCACTCTTAAGCCCCGGTGCTCCGCGCAAGCACCCCGAAATCGGAGAGCAAAACCAATGACCGATCACGCACTGCCCGAAGAGGCGCGGCACGGCTCGCGCCGCGAGTTCCTCAAGACGTCAACCGCCGCGGCCGTGGCGGGCGGACTGGCCGCCACGCTCGGTTCGGCCCGCATGGCCCATGCCGCCGGCGACGACACGATCCGTATCGGCCTGATCGGCTGCGGCGGACGCGGCACCGGCGCCGCCGGCCAGGCGCTCAAGACGCCCGGCAACGTGAAGCTGGTGGCGATGGGGGACGCCTTCAAGGATCGCCTCGAGACGAGCCTCAAGGCCATCGCCAAGGAGGGAGACGGCGTCGCCGAACGCATCGACGTGCCCGAGGACCGGCAATTCGTCGGCTTCGACGCCTACAAGAACGTGATCGACGCCGGCGTGGACCTGGTGATCCTGGCGACGCCGCCGGGCTTCCGGCCGATCCACTTCAAGGCCGCGGTCGACGCCGGCAAGCACGTGTTCATGGAGAAGCCGGTGGCCGTCGACGCGCCGGGCGTCCGCAGCGTGCTGATCACCGCGCAGATCGCCCGGCAGAAATGCCTGGGCGTGGGTGTGGGTTTGCAGCGCCGCCACGAGGCGCCGTATCTGGAAACGATCAAGCGGCTGCAAGACGGCGCGATCGGCGACATCCTGGCCACCCGCGTCTATTGGAACGGCGCCGGCGTGTGGGTCCATCCGCGCACCGAGGGCCAGAGCGAGATGGAGTACCAGATGCGCAACTGGTACTACTTCAACTGGCTGTGCGGCGACCACATCGTCGAGCAGCACATCCACAACCTGGACGTGATCAACTGGCTGAAGGGCGCCTACCCGATCCGGGCCGAGGGCATGGGCGGCCGGCAGGTCCGCAACGGGCCCGACTACGGCGAGATCTACGACCACCACGCCGTCGAGTTCGAGTATGCCGACGGCTCGCGAATGTTCAGCTACTGCCGTCACATCCCCAACTGCTGGGACAGCGTCACCGAGCACGCCCACGGCACCAAGGGCACGGCCGACATCAGCGCCTCGACCATCCAGGTGAAGGGGGGCGAGAAGTGGCGCCATCGCGGCCCCAAGCGCAATCCGTACCAGGTCGAGCACGACGACCTGTTCGCCAGCATCCGCGCCGGCACGCCCTTGAACGAGGCGGAGAACGGCGCCATGAGCAGCATGACGGCCATCCTCGGCCGGCTGGCGACGTACTCGGGCAAGGTGATCACGCTCGAGCAGGCGCTCAACTCCGAGATCAGCCTGGCGCCCAAGGAATACGCCTGGAACTCGTCGCCGCCGGTGCCGGTGGTGGCGACCCCCGGCGTGACGCAGGTGGTGTGAAAGAAGAAGAATCTGGGGGTTGGGGATTAGGATCGTCGCGCCGGCACGCCCGTCCAACGTCCGCTGGCAGATCTTCGGTCTGTCGTGCGCCGCCTCTTGGATGCTCTATCTGCATCGCTACGCGTTCGCGCTGGTGATGCCGAGCCTGGCCACGGAGTGGAACGTCGAGAAGACCGAGCTGGGCTTCATGCAGTCGGCGTTTTACGCCACGTACCTGGCGTTCCAGATACCGACGGGGCTGGTGGCGGATTGGTTGGGCACGCACGTATTCTTGGCCGGGATCATTTTCCTCTGGTCGGCCGTGCTCGGTCTGCACGCCTGGGCGCCCGATCAACAGGCGATGTACGGCGTTCGCCTGGCGTTCGGCGCGGCACAGGCCGGCTGCTACCCGGCCTTGGGAAAGGTGACGCAGGCCTGGTTCCCGCTGTCGATCCGCACGTCGCTGCAAGGGTGGATCGCCTCGTTCTTCGGCCGGCTGGGCGGATGTACGGCGTACCTGCTGTTTGGGGCGCTGGCGCTGGGCGCGCTGGCGATCGACTGGCGCACGGCCGTGACGGTTCTGGCGGCCGCGGGCGTCGTGCTCGCCGTGGCGGTGTTGGTCGTGTTCCGCAACGCGCCGGGAGAGCATCCGCGCGTGAGCGCGGCCGAATTGGCGCTCATCGCCGAGGGGCAGCCGCCTCGCGTCGCTGAGGGTAACCCGCCGCAAAGCGAAATGTTTCAAGGGGCTGAGCCCGCGTGGTGGCAAGCCATCACGCCACGTTCGGCCGTCAATCTTCTGTTTTTTCTGCTTCAGTACTTCGCCGCCACGTTCGCCGACGTCGTCTACGTCGCCTGGCTGCCGTACTTCCTCAGCGAGCAGAACGTCGGCATGGTGCGGATGGGCCTGTATTCGTCGCTGCCGCTGGCTGGCGGCGCGCTGGGGGGCATGGTGGCCGGGTACTTGAACGATCTGGCCATTCGCGCCATCGGCCGTCGTTGGGGACGCTCGCTCGTGGCTTCCGCGGGAAACGTGGCCGCCGCCGCGATGATCGCCCTCGGGCTGCGATTTTACGACGTGCCCAGCGTGTTCTGCTGTTTTCTGTTTGCCGCGAAATTCTTCTTCGATTGGGGGCAGCCCACGGTGTGGGGAACGATCACCGACATCTCCGGCCGGCACACGGCGACGATCTTCGGCCTGGCCAACGGCGTCGGCGGCCTGGGTGCGCTCGTGGCCCCGCCGGTGATCGCCATCGTGGCCCAGCGCTACTCCTGGAGTCACGCCTTCTGGATGATCGCGGCGACGTACCTGGCTTGCGGGATCTTCTGGCTGGCCGTCAACTGCACGATCCCGGTGCTGAGCACGCGGGAAGCAACCGCGTAGGGTGCGCTGTGCGCACCATGTTCCTTACGCGCCGTGCGATGAGCGCAAAAAAGCGAGGGGAGCCGATGCGATTTCGGCTCCCCTCTTTGCGTTTGGGACACAACTCGGTCTAGGCCGTTCGGCGGCGCCAGGCGGCTAGCCCAAGTCCCATCGCGCCCAAGGCCGCGAGCACGACGCTCGATGGCTCGGGAATCGATAGCACGGTCGCCGAAATGTCCAGGAAGTGGCCGTCCGCCGCCTGGTTTCGGCTGTTGGGGCCAGGGTAGTCGTCGGCCGACGCACCGCCGAGTGGGCCGTTGGCGCCCAGCCGGACTGCCGATTCGTCGCCACCCGCGACGTTTTGCGGGCTGGAGGCCGAAGTCGACCACGTGAATCGGACGGTGAACGAAGTGGGACCGCTGAACGGGCCCAGCGTTAACGAGTTGTTGGCGTTGATCGCGTTGTCGAGCGTGCCGCTCGTGCCGTCCGCCGAGGCGTTCGTGGAAAGGCCAAGACTTGGATTGCCGACGGCGTTGAGCAGTCCGGTTACGTTGGACACGGTCTCGGTTCCGCCGCTACTGGCGCCGATGCCTGAGTCGTCGACCGCTGTGAGCCAGCCGCGCAGCAGGGTGTCGATCTTGACGGTATACGTCGTAAGAGCAAACAGCGGCGTCACGCTGAAATTCACGGTGTAGTCGGAATTGATCTGCGCCTTGGCCGTGCCACCACTGACGGCAACGGCGCGATCGGCTGCGGCGTTGCTAACGTATCGCGACGCCCCGGTCGCGACAGCGGCGACAAAATCAGTGCCGGTATTGGTCCCGCTGTTTGTGACACTGAGAGAGTTGGCTTGCGCTCGGTCGCCCGAGCCGCCGCCAGTGAGCGACGTCGTCGTGTTATTCGTCGCTGAAGTGACCGAGATGGCAATCGCTTTCGCGGATTGCGGCGAAAGAAAACCAAGAAGTGCTGCCGCCATCGCCGCGGCGGGCAGAAGAATCACAAATTTGTTCCGAGTCATTAGCGTCTCCTTCTCCGGCTAAGCATCCCTTGCGTCTTGCGACGCCCGGCGATCCGCAATGGCCCGCCTGCAGCTACCGGTGCAGGTTGAACGGATGCCCACATTGGGTGCCATGCTACCCGTCCATTCGCTCATGTCAACAAAAAAGCAGGGATTATCCCACATGGGTGGTTCCCCTTCCCGGAAATCAGCAACCTCTGCGGCAAGAAAATAAGGAGCCGACGTTGGTTTCGGCTCCCCTCATGACGTTTGGGACACGTTTTGCGCCGACCGACACTTCGCTTAGGCCGTCCGGCGGCGCCACGCGGCCAAGGCTAGGCCGACAGCCCCCACGCAGCCGAGCAAGACGCTCGATGGCTCCGGCACGGTCTGCACCGTTGCGATCATCGTCACGAAATGCCCGTCATTGGACTGCGTGTGACCGCTGGCGCCGGGATAGTCATCCGCGCCACGTAGGGTGCGCAGCGCGCACCGCTGCCGCGGCTTACACGTCGGTGCTCGCAGAGCACCCTACGTCGAGCGCGACGCCGCGTGGCCGCGGCGGCTAAGCGGGAATCGAGTTTGCGCGCACGACGTCCCAATCGACGTCGATTCCCAATCCCGGCCGATCGGGCACGGTTGTAGTCGGGCCGGCGATCGACAAGGGCTGGCGGGCGATGGAAAACTCGTGGTAGTCCGGTCCCAACAGGTCGCCCGGATATTGCTCGACGTCGATCGCCGGACAGGCCACGACCAGGTGCCCCATCGCCGCCGACGCGATGTCCCATTCCAGGTTCGAGCCAATCGTGGCCACGAGACCGCTCGCGGCCGCGAACTCGGCGATGGCCCGGGCCTTCGCGATGCCGCCGTTCTTGCCTGGATAGACACTGATGACGTCGCAGCACTCGTTGCGCACCAGCTCCCGCGCGTGAACGAGGTTGAAGCAGATGTCGTCGGCCATGATAGGCGGCTTGATGGCCCGGCGGACACGCGCCATCGCGGCGTAGTCGCCATCCGGCGTCGGCTGCTCCACGAGCGACAGCTTGCAGTCGTCCAGCTCGCGGACGCAGGCGATCGCCGTCTCGGCGTCCCAACCGCAATTGGCGTCG
The DNA here is from genome assembly GCA_016191115.1 of Planctomycetia bacterium. Lineage (GTDB taxonomy): Bacteria > Planctomycetota > Planctomycetia > Pirellulales > JACPPG01 > JACPPG01. The sequence goes on from JACPPG010000023.1 coordinate 200,240, forward strand.
ATCACCAGTGCCACCTCCGGGCCGGCCGCCTCGCGCACGGTGCGAACGCGCTCGATGTCGCGCTCGGCCGCGCCGCCCACTTTGACCTTGATCGTGGTGAAGCCCGCCGCTACCAGTTCGGCCGTGCGAGCGCGGGCCCGCTGGGGCTCGTAAGCCCCCATCGAGAAGCGGCTGCGGATCGCCAGCGGCCGCCGCGCCCCGCCCAACAGTTGGTAGACGGGCTTTCCGGCGGCGCGGCCGCGAATGTCCCAGCAGGCCATTTCGATGGCCGCCTTGGCGAACCAGTTGTGGGCGCAGGCCTGGTCCATCCGCCGCTCGATCGCGGCTGTGTCGGCCGGGTCGCAGCCGATCAGCAAGGGGGCAAAGACCCGCTCGACGACGGCCTTCGCGCCCCACACGGTCTCGCCGCTCCACCGTGGCGTGACCGTCGCCTCGCCCACGCCCTCCACGCCGGCGTCGGTCCCCAGCCGCACGATCAGGTACTCGGATACCGTGTGCTGGCCGAGCGCCGAGATCATCCGCCGCTCGGGCTTGAGCGGAATCCGCACCGGGTAGGTCTCAACGTGCGTGATCTTCATACGACGGTTCTCTGTAGGAGGCGACTCCCGTCGCCGATCCCGTGCGCTTGTAGGAGGCGACTCCCGTCGCCGATCCCGTGCGCGGGTGAACAGCGTTCTCCGCAGATCGGCGTCGGGAGACGCCTCCTACAACACTAGGTCAGGCACTCCCTTGCCTGACTGTCTGCGCTGCCGACGTGCGTGACCAATGGTCAGGCACGCTCGTGCCTGACCTACCTGGGGACCTTCACCAGCGAGCGTTCGTAGTCGGCCACGCACAGGCGCTTGCCCTTGGCGACCACGCGGTGCCCTTCGGCGCGCAATTTGGCGCGGAGCCGAGCCGTCCCGCCGGGATACTTGGGATTCAACTCCCCGCCGGTCTTGAGCGTTCGCCAGTAGGGCGTGATCCGCGCGGCCCCCTCGGCGGCCGCCTCCTCCGCGGCGTGCGCGGCGATCCAGGCGAAGATGCCGGTGGTGATCGGGCAGGCCATCGTCGCGCCGTGCTTCTTGGCGAGGATCGCGCGAATCTCGGCGATCGTGATCAGCTTCCCGCGCGGCACGCCGCGCATGATCGCGTCCACCTCGCGCGGCGCGGGGACAACCATCGTCCCGGTGCCCCAACGCCGGGTCATCTTCCCCATGGGCCGGCCGATCTTGGGCAGGCCCTTATCGTCCGCCAATTTTTCCCGCCAGGATTTTTGCCTGGGCATGTTTTCCTCGGCTTGGGAGTGAAGCACAAACCAGATGCGCACGTCGACGAGCGTGCTATTTCGGCAACGATAGCTCGACGCCCGCCGATTCGCTCCCGGACTCGACGCGAACTACCGTGGCGCGCTGCCACGGGTCGGCCCGCCTCTCCCACGCCTCCTTGGGAATGTCGGGATCCTGCGGCACCTCCGAATCCGTGTGCGCGTCGTGTCCTGCCTTCAGGCCATATTCGCCGGGCGGCACATTGGTAAACGAGAATTCGCCATCCGGACGGGCGCGAGTTTGCATTCGGATGCCCGTCTTTGTGAACGCCACGGCCCATACGTGGCCTCGCCACTCCGGCGGCACGTCGCTGACTCGGCCGCGCAGGCTGCCGCCGGCGACGCAAGCAACGTTCACTTGCTTTGTTTCGTTCACACCGATCGGGATGGGTCCGACTTGAGTCAAGGCATGTCCAGGTTCCTCGACCACGACGTACCAATTCTCATCTTGGAAGGGCACGTCCAGGACATAGTCGCCGTCGCGAACCGGCGTGGAAGCATACGCAACGGGGCCTCCCTCGACAGTACGGCCGCGCATGATGTGGGCATTGACGGAATCGGGAGTGCGCCTCAGCGCCCAAAGCCCGACCCAGCCGCTGCGTACCGGTTGACCGCCGCCGCGCATCACGCGGCCGGTGATCCGCTGGCTAGCGACGACCGGCGGCGTCCCCGGCCGCTTCTTCTTGAGTTTGACCAGCATTCCATCAATTGTCCGCAGCTCCGTCACTTTGGGCGTGAATGCTTCTCCGTCGTGGTAGCCTGTCGCCGAGACGGTTAGGTGGTATTCGTCGGGATAGCTGTACGACACGCGGAACCGGCCGGTTTCCGGCTGTTCGAAGCGCGCGTCGCGGCAGCCCGACAGCACGACCTCGCCATTGGGCTTGCGCTCAAAGAAGCATAACACGACTCGCTCGATCCGGACGGGCACGCCCGTCTCCGCGTCGACCGCCTGGCCGTCGATCCAAGCCGTTCGCTTCATGCGAACGTGCAAGTCCGGAAATGGGCCGTTGGGAGGATCGTCGTTGCTGACCTCCTGCCAGCGGATTCCGTCTTCCTTGATGGTCACACCCCAGTTGATGAACACATAGCCTTCCTTCTGGATTTGCAGTTGGAATGACGGATTGGGTCCAAACCCGGCCAGCGTGAACCGGCCGACGGCGTCGGACTTCGTTTCCGCAACGCCGCCCGCGGATACCGCCGCGTCGACGATCGGATGGCCCGCCTCGTCCGTCAACAAGCCAGGGATCGGCACGTCCTTCTCTAAGCGAATGGGCTCGAGAGTTTCTTCTCCACCCGACGGTGCGAGCCGCCTGCGGTATGCTTTCTGCCGATTCGGAGCAGCCACTTCCACGGAGAAGCGGCCGACCGGCATCGGGCGCGAGCGGAAGTGCCCTTCGGCATCGGTCGTGACGATTTGCGGCGGTCCGATGAAGTCGATCGTGTGGCCCAGAACGTGGTGCGCCGTGCAACATTCGACCGAGGCGCCGGCGACGGGTTGCCCATCCACGTCGAGAACTTGGCCTTTGAAAACGCGTCCGCGATCAAGCTGGATCGCGCCCATGTCAAAATCTTTTCCGGGCAGGACGGACCACGTGTCCGACGTTACGTACTGGCAGGCGTATCCTCCCGCGTCGACGAATAGATCGAAGCGATGGCGGTAGAGCGGCTCGACCGGACCAAGGCGGAATCGCCCGGCCGCATCGGAGGTAGCCTCGGCTAGCACCTTATCATCGAAGGTCTTGACCCATACATGAGCGTCCGCGACTGCGGCGCGTTCCGCGTTGACGATCTGGCCGGACAATGTGCCGTTGGAGAGAGGCTCGTCGGCAGCGGCATGGCGGCACAACGCCGGGGGAGCCGCGAGTACCAAGCCGAGAATCGCGCGCCGCGTGGCATGAGTGAAATGTCCGATCATCGCGCGATCCCTCATCGTTGAGACAACATCGACCTGCCGGTCGACAGGCCAAGGGATTTGGACATCATACCGCGCCGCGGGCTGGGAGTTTGAAACGGAGTTAGTTCGTGATCGGCGAAGGCGGGCAGGATGCCCGCCCCCCCCAACCAACAGCCCCGGCTACTTCACCAGGCTCTCCCCCTTCTCGGCCTTGCGCTTCAAATACGCGCACGGCTCGTACACCGGGCCGTGGGCTTTGTGCCAGGCTGAGAGTTTGTCGTGGACGTACTTGGCGCCCAGCGTGTCGGCCCATTTCATGATGCCGCCGCGGTACGCTGGGAAGCCCATCCCCATCACGCACGCCACGTCGATGTCGGAGGGGCGGATGGCTATCCCTTCGTCCAGGCAGCGGCAGGCCTCGTTCACCACGCCAAACAGCACCCGCTCGACGATCTCGGCGTCGCTCAGCGCAAGCGGCTTCGGGTTGCCGGCGTCGGCCCGCGCCTTTTGGACGAAGCCGGCCAAGGCCGGGTCGGGCTCGGCCTTTTTGCCGTCGTACTTGTAGTAGCCGATCTTGGTTTTCTCGCCGAACCGTTTGGCCTCGAAGAGGTGATCGACCAGGGTCGAAATGTACGTGTGGTCGCTGTAGGCCTTGGCCAGGATGCCGCCGGCGAACTTGCCCACGTCCACGCCCGCCAGGTCCGACATGCGGAACGGGCCCATCGGCATGCCAAAGTCGTACACCGCCTTGTCCAGCTTGTACGGATCGATGCCGTGATCGACCAACAGTAGCGCGGTCTGCCCGTATGGGAAGAAGATGCGGTTCACCAGGAACCCGACGCAGTTGCCCACGGTGACGGGCGTCTTCTTCAGCTTTTTCACCAATGCGATGGCCGAGTTGAGGGCCTGCGGGCTGGTGTGCTTGCTGCGCACCACTTCGACGAGGGGCATCACATGGGCCGGCGAGAAGAAGTGCGTGCCCAGGATGCGGTCCTGGGCCTTGGTGCGGGCGCCGATCACTTCCAGGTCGATCGTCGAGGTGTTCGAGGCGAGGATGCAGTCGGGCCGCACGGCCTTTTCGAGATCCACAAATACGCCCTGCTTTAGCTCGATATTCTCAATCACGGCCTCGATCACCATGTCGACCTTGTCGAAGCCGGCGTAGTCGGTCTGCGGGCGCAGGCGGGCCATCATCTGCTCGTACTTGTCAGGGGCGAGCTTGCCTTTCTTGACGCGCGATTGCAGGTTGCCGTCGATCCGGCCGCGGCCGGCCTGCAGGAACTCGTCGTTGACCTCCTTGAGCGCCACTTCGACGCCGGCTTGCAAGAGCGCGGTGGCGATGCCGCTTCCCATCGTGCCGCCGCCGAGCACGGCCACGCGCTCGATCTTCTTAGGCTCGAGCTTCTGGTCGGTGACGCCGGGCACCTTGGGCGCGGCGCGGGTGGCGAAGAAGATGTGGATCATGCCGGCGGCCTGTGGGCTGGCCAGGCACTTGGCGAAATTCTCGGCCTCGCGCTTGACGCCGGCGGCGTACCCTTCGGCCACGCCGCAGACAATCGCGTCCATGCACATTTCGGGATGGATGAGGTTGCGCATCTTGTCGCCGCCGATCATGCGGGCCCCTTGCATGATCGCGCGGGCGTCGTCGGCCGTGCCGATCTTGTCCGCCAGTTGCGAGGCGCGGACCGGCTTCGCCTGCCCGTCGGCCAGCTTGCGGGCGGCGGCGACCGCGGCGATCAGCAGTTTGTCGGGCTCGACCATTTCCTGGATGATGCCCAGGTCGAGGGCTTCCTTGCCGCGGGCCTCGGTCGAGGTGAGCATCATCTCGGTGGCCTTCTGCACGCCGACGATCCGCGGCAGGCGTTGCGTGCCGCCCGCGCCGGGAATGATGCCCAGGGTCAGCTCCGGCAGGCCGCAGCGGCAGCGCGTGGTGCCGACGCGCCAGTGGCCGGCCATGGCGACTTCCAGCCCTCCGCCCAGGGCGAAGCCGTCGATGGCCATGACGACGGGCTTCTTGTTGGCCTCCAGCTCGTCGAGCTTGCCGGTCAGGCGGCCGACGTTTTTGGTGTCGAGCTTGGCCTTTCCATCGGCCAGGTTTTGCAGCTCGCTGATATCGGCGCCGGCGATGAAGTTCTCGTGGGCGCCGGTCAGCACGATGGCGCGGACGCTCGAATCGGCGTTGGCCTCGGCGATGCGGTCGAAGATGCCCGAGGTGACCGGCTGGCTGAGCGAGTTGACGGGGGGTGAGTCGATGGTGATGAGGGCGACGTCGCCCTGTTTTTCCAGGCGGACAACTTCACTGGACATGGGATTGTGCTCTCGACGGTTGAAAGGACGATTGGCGTGCAAGGCGGAATGCGGTGGCCGCGGATTGGCGCGGATATTCGCTGATTTGCAAAACGAATCGATGCGGTCTCAAGCGAGCTTAGCCAAACCCAGGGGTGGCAACCCCTGGGACGGCCGGAAGCGCGCCAATGTACGGCGGCAGCGAGCGCGGTTCAATAGGCCCGCAGCGTGACGGGCATTCAAACTTGGCCCAGCTTCAATGCGAATGCTACTCGCCCATCATGGTGTCCACAGGACACCCTACAGTCTTCGTCCATTCATCATTCCGCATTCGGCATTCATCATTACCCGCCGCGCTCACTCATCGGTGACGCAGCCTTCGCTGGCGCTTTTGACGTTCTTGATGTACTTGTAAAGCGTACCGCGGGTGGCTTTGTAGGGCGGGGCCTTCCAAGCGGCGCGGCGGGCCGTGAGCTCCTGGTCGGAGAGTTCGACTGTGATCGCATTGCGTTCGGCGTCGAGCGTGATCCGATCGCCCGTTTTCACGAGCGCGATCGGGCCTCCTTCCTGGGCCTCGGGCGTGACGTGGCCGACGATGAAGCCGTGCGACCCGCCCGAGAACCGCCCGTCGGTGATTAGCGCCACGTCCTTGCCTAGCCCGGCGCCCATGATGGCGCTCGTGGGGGTGAGCATTTCGGGCATGCCGGGCCCGCCCTTGGGCCCTTCGTAACGAATGACGATGATATCGCCTTTCTGCAGTTCCTTGCGCTCAAGCGCGGCGAGCATGTCTTCTTCCGAGTCGTAGACCTTGGCGGGGCCGGTGAAGCGCTGCCCTTCCTTGCCGGTGATCTTGGCGACCGCGCCGTCGGGCGCGAGATTGCCGCGGAGGATCTGGATGTGGCCGGTCTTCTTGATGGGATTGTCGAGAGTGTGGACGATCTCCTGCCCGGCCGAGAGGCCCGGCAGATCGCGGAGGTTCTCGGCCAGGGTGCGGCCGGTGACGGTCATACAGTCGCCGTCCAGCAGGCCTTTCTCGAGCAAATACTTCATCACGCCCGGCGTGCCGCCCACGCGGTGCAGATCCTCCTGCACGTAGCGGCCGCTGGGTTTCAGATCGGCCAGGTACGGCACGCGGTTGCTCGTGCGCTGGAAATCATCGATCGAAAGCGGCACTTCGACAGCCCGCGCCATGGCGATCAGGTGCAAGACGGCATTGGTCGATCCGCCCAGCGCCATCACCACGACCATGGCGTTCTCGATGGCGCGGCGGGTCATGATGTCGCGCGGCTTGAGATCGCGCTCCAAGAGCGTGCGAATCGCGGCGCCCGCGCGAAAGCATTCGTCCAGCTTGGCGGGGTCCTCGGCCGGGATCGACGCGCTGTAGGGGAGTGCCATGCCCATGGCTTCGATGGCCGAGGCCATGGTGTTGGCCGTGTACATGCCGCCGCAGGCGCCGGCGCCGGGGCAGGCGTGGCGGACAATCTCTTGCCGCGATTTCTCATCGATCGCCTTGCTCAGGAACTGTCCATAGCACTGGAAGGCCGACACGATATCCAAGGCCTCGCCGTCGGCATGGCCGGCGCGGATCGTGCCGCCGTAGACCATCAGCGCCGGCCGGTTCAGCCGGCCCATGGCGATCAGGCAGCCCGGCATGTTCTTGTCGCAGCCGGGGAGCGCGATGTTGGCGTCGTACCACTGGGCGCAGGTGACGGTCTCTATTGAATCGGCGATCAGGTCGCGGGATTGGAGCGAATAGCTCATCCCCTCGGTGCCCATCGAGATGCCGTCGCTGACGCCGATGGTGTTGAAGCGCATGCCGACCAGGCCGGCGGCGGTGACGCCCTCCTTGACGCGCTCGGCCAGGCGGTTGAGGTGCATATTGCAAGTGTTCCCGTCGTACCACATGGCGGCGATGCCGACCTGCGCCTTCTGCATGTCGGCCTCGGTGAGCCCGGTGCCATAGAGCATGGCCTGGCTGGCGCCCTGGCTCTTGGGTTGGGTGACGCGGGCGCTGAACTTGTTCAACTGCGGGGGCATGCGCGAGTTCTCCATCGGAATCCGGTGGCTGGGGCAAAGCGCAGCGTGCCCCAGGCAAAAGGCGGTAGCTTCTGACAATCTTGCCCCGTGCGTGTGCGGTCGTCCAGTGGGTGCGACGGGCAGCACGATTTGGAGGAGGCGACTCCCGTCGCCGAGCCTCCCAGAGCGCGATGATGTCCGAAACGCTCGGCGACGGGAGCCGCCTCCTACAGGCGTCTTGCACGCGCGCCCTGTAGCGGGCGCGAACCTACGCGCCCGTGGCACGTGTCTGGCGAGGGAGCGCCCCTTGGCGGGCTTGCGCCGAGGCCGGTATACTGCGGCGCGAACGGACATTTTCTTGATGCTGTCCCCCTTTTTTGAGCGAGCCGACCACCAGTGACGCGCGTGGCGATATTGGGTGCGACGGGTTACTCGGCGCTTGAGCTGATCAAGCTCCTGCTGCGGCACCCGCACGTCGAGATCACCACGGTCACCAGCCGGCAGGAGGGGACGCCGCACGTCGCCATGGTGCACCCCTCGCTCGGCAAGCGGCTGGACCTGGTGCTCGAGGACTTGGGCCCGGTTGCCGTGGCGACGCGGGCCGACTGCGTCTTTAGCTGTCTGCCGCATGGCGTCACGTCGGTCCTGGTGCCGCATCTCTTGGACGCGGGGGCGCGGGTCGTCGACTTTAGCGCCGACTATCGATTGCACGACCCGAACGTCTACGCCGAGTGGTACGGGCAGAAGCACAGCGACCCGGGGCGGCTCGACCAGGCGGTATATGGGCTGCCGGAATTGTTTCGCGACGCGATCAAGCCGGCCAGGCTCGTGGCCAATCCCGGCTGCTACCCCACCGGCGCGATCCTGCCGCTCGCGCCATTGCTGAAAGCGGACCTGATCGAGCCGACCGACATTATCGTTGACTCGAAGAGCGGTGTTTCGGGCGCGGGACGGAGTCCGAAATTAACCACGCACTTTCCCGAGTGCAACGAAAGCATCTCGGCCTACAACGTCGGTCGGCACCGGCACACGCCGGAGATCGAGCAGGTGCTCAGCACCGCCAGCGGCCAGGCGATCCAGGTCGTCTTCACGCCGCACCTGGTGCCGATGGACCGGGGCATCCTCACCACGGCCTACGCGCGGCCGCGGTCCGGCGTCACCGAGGAGAATGTGCTCGACGCGCTTCGCGAGGCGTACGCCGACGAGCCGTTCGTGCGGGTCGTGGATCATCTGCCCGGCACCAAGGACACGACGGACACCAATTTCTGCGACATCACGGCGAGGCGGGTGCGCGAGCGGGTGATCACGATCAGTTGCCTGGACAACCTGGTGAAAGGGGCAGCCGGCGCGGCGGTGCAGAACTTCAACCTGATGTACGGCTATGAGGAGACAACGGCGCTGTAGGGAGTGCCTACCGATCAGCGATTAGCAATAAGCGAGAGCTGGCGCACGCGCGCGGGAATGACGAATGTCGAGGCTCGAATGTCAAAAGAAGCACGAATGACCGAATTCCGAATTGTTGAAACGCGTGACCGCACTTCGTCATTGAGGCCTTGGAATTTCGGATTTTTTTTGACATTCGAGCCTCACATTCGTCATTAACTGCCTTCTGCCCTCTGCCTTATCGCCTGCTTCCTCCCGGAGCTTCCCATGCCCATTGCTGTTCCTGCCGGCTTTCGCGTGGCCGGCGTCTATTGCGGGATCAAGAAGAATGCCGAGAAGCACGACCTGGCATTGATCGTCTCGGACCGACCGGCCGTGGCCGCGGGCGTTTACACGAGGAACCAGGTGTTCGCCGCCAGCGTGGCGCTCAACCGGCCGCGCACGCCCGGCGAGAATTTTCGCGCCGTGGTCGTGAACTCGGGCAACGCCAATGCCTGCACCGGGGCGCAAGGCGACCGCGATGCACAGCGGACGGCCGCGCTGGCCGCCGCGGCGTGCGGCGCCCGAGCCGACCAGGCGCTGGTGCTGTCGACCGGGATCATCGGCGAGTTCTTGCCGATGGAAAAGATCGCCGCCGGCATCGAGGCCGCCGCCGCGCGACTGGGCAGCGACGAGGCGTCGCTCGTGGCCGCCGCGCGCGGCATGCTCACCACCGACACCACGCACAAGCTGGCCGGCCGCACGCTCGAACTGGACGGCCGCCGCGTGCAAATCACGGGCATGGCCAAGGGGGCCGCGATGATCGGGCCGCGCATGGCCACGATGCTATCGGTGATCATGACCGACGCCGCGCTCGCGCCGGCCGATGCGCAGCGATTGCTGGGCGCGGCGGTCGACTACAGCTTCAACTGCATCAGCGTCGACGGCCACATGAGCACTAACGACACGGTGCTGCTCGTGGCCAACGGCGCGGCCGGCGGCGAGCGGTTGGCCGGGGCGGCGCTGGCGACCTTCGCCAAGGCCCTTGACGAGCTGTGCGTCGAATTGGCCAAGGCGATTCCGGCCGACGGCGAGGGGGCCACGCACCTGGTGTCGATCGAAGTGGCCGGCTGCGCGTCGCGCCAGGCGGCGCGGCAAATCGCCAAGACCGTGGCAGAAAGCCCGCTTGTGAAAACGGCCGTGGCGGGCGCCGACCCCAATTGGGGCCGAATCGTCTCGGCGGCCGGCTACGCCGGCGTGCCGTTTGATCCCGCCGGGGTCAGCCTGTGGGTTAACGGCGTCTTGCTCTACGAGCGGGGGACGCCGACCGCCTTCGACCGCGCGGCCGTGTCGTGCTCGATCCGCGATCATCGCGACACGGCGGTGCAGTTGACGTTCTCAGACGGCACTGAATCGGCCCGCTTCTGGACGACCGACCTGACGGCCGAGTACGTCCGGCTGAACGCGGACTACCACACCTGAGCAATGGCGCTAAGGGCGCTTATCAGCTTACCAGCGGTCGGTTGAGTTCGGTGCGCCACTGCGACGGATCGAGACTGGACTCAGGGCCCGCGAGGTAGCGTTCCCAAAGATTGGGGGCCGGCTTGTGGCCGCTCTGCTCGATCCACTCGCTGAACGCACTCCATGCGGCGCCGAGCCCTTCGTAGGGGCCGTGGTAAACCGTCCGCGCGACCTTGGCGGCGGGAAGCTCTCCGGGTTTCACGCGCCCCGTCGGCGTAACGAGCCTAGTAACCGGGACGCCGACTTCGAAATCAAAAGTCACCGGATCCACCCGCGCGTGGTGCGAGAAGAGGGGTCCGGCGGGGCCAATGCCTTGGGCAGTGGCGGCGGCCGCGACTTCTTGCACGGCCAGCCCCATCACTGTGCGGATCTCCTCGCGCGGAACGGTCATATGGATGACGGCGGCCTGCTGCGCGGCGATTTCGATGATTTGTGGCGGGTCGATCATGGGGATGTGGTCTCCTGTTGCGTGCCAGCGAACGCTGGGACGTCACGGCGGTTGAAATTCGATGCCTGGGCCGCCCGCGGGTCTTCTCATTCGTCCGGGGTTTCGATCAGCTCGCGCAGCCGCGGGCGCAGGTCTTCGGGAATGCGCGCGAGCCACGATTCGTCGATGAGCGCCACTTCCAGCATGTCGAGAAGATGGACCTGGTCGCGGCGGCGGAATGAGACCAGCTTCATCCGCACCAGCGCCTCCAGCGAGACGGCGGATGTCCGGTCGATGATGGCTTGCTCGCTCACGTCCGGCGCCGGGTGCAGGTGGTCCGGGCGGACCTTTTCGTTGGAGAAGATCACGTGAACCGCGTCGCGCGGGCCGGCTTCGGGCCCGTCCAGAAACATGGATACCCCGTTGATTTCTCGAAAGATGAAGCCGGCTTTCCCTAATGCATCGATCGCCGCCGCGAGGTCGTCCCGCCGGAGCAGGATGTCGACGTCGCGCGTGTTGCGCACCGCCGCTTCATCGACCTGCGCTACCCAGAGTTGCACGGCGTTTCCGCCGGCCACGGCGTAGGGCAGGCCGGCACCCGCGAGCGCCCGTGTTGCCCGGCGCATGCGATCCTTGATTCTTTCCACGGCTCGCTCGATCCTTTCCCAAAGCGCGTCGCCGGTGTATCGAATCGTAGCCATCGTCGTTGGTCCGCCATTCTCGCGGTTGGCTCTGCGCCATCGATTGTACAGGATCCGCCGCATTCGGCCGCCAGGGCCATTCTGTTTTTCAAAATGGCAAGGCGGGAAAATGGGACTGGCTCCGAGCATAAACAGCGCAAGTCCTTTCAGACCAACGTTGCGTCTCGGTGCCTGTCCCACTTTCCCGCCGGTGCGCCGCCGTCCAACTTGAATCTGTGAACGGCCCTGATTCGGCCGCGGCTTCCCGTCCTCGGTTACTCGCCCATGTTATACTGCCGATCCGAGAGAGCCATATAGTCGCCGCAAAAGGGCTGCCTTTATGAAACGTGCCGCCTGGTTACTGGTGTTGGGCGTTTCGCTTGTTGTGCGGGACGTGCCGGCCGGGTCGGTGCCCAGCCACGGCTATCTGGTGGTCGCTGACGGATTGAAGATCCACTACGTGGTCCTGGGCCATGGCACGCCGGTCATTTTGATCCACGGGGCGGGCGGGAGCGCGGAGGGGAATTGGTTCGCCAATGGCATCGCCGGGGCGCTCGCGAAAAATCACCGGATCGTCGCCATCGATTGCCGCGGCCACGGCAAAAGCGATGACCCGGCCGGCAACTCCATGCCCAATCGCACGATGGCCGACGACGTGATCGAGTTGATGGATCACTTGGACGTCGCCAAGGCCCACGTGCACGGCTACTCGATGGGGGGCGCGATCGCCGAGCAGATGCTGGCCCGGTATCCCGAGCGATTGATCACGGTCGCCTTTGGCGGCTGGGGCATTCCCGAGACCGATCCCGAGATGAAGGCCAAGGTGCCGCCCGACAAGGAAGGGGCGGACCCTAAGGAGGCCGAGCTGTACGCCAGGTTCCGGGAGAAGCTCGCCGAGCGGAAGAAGGCCTCGGGTTCAGGACAGGAGACGGCCGCGAATCGGCCGAAGCGCGGCGAAGGACGGGACGATGGTTCCCGGCCTAAACTCGACCTCGCGAAAGTCAAGATTCCCGTGCTGGCCATCAACGGCGAATTCGATCGGCCCAACGCAAAGACGCACCGCATGCAGCGCGAATTGGCCAACTTCACAAGCGTCGTTCTGCCGGGCAAGTCGCACCTGTCGGCCATCGTGACAGGGTCGATTCCCGCCCTGTACACCGATACGCTCGTGCAGTTCATCGATTCGAACGACCCCAAGTGAAGGGAATGGGGAGAGACAAAAGAGACATGAGCGAAACGCTCCCTCCGCGCCGGCTCCTTCGAAGCATCTGGCGCCGTGCTGGCGAGCGTGGTCGTGACCGTCGTTCTCTCGCTGGCCACCGACGCGCCGCCGCTTCAATGCGTCTTATTTCTCAACAGACCTAATGAGACCCGAGATCGTGAACCTCGACGTGGAGCCTCCATCATTATGAACGCACCGCCGGGCCCCGTGCGCATGCCAAGCAAGGCGAAGCCCAAGGCCAAGCCACGTGCGAAATTGGCCAAACCGCGCAAGACGGCGCCCAAGTCGCAGTCCCGCAAAGCCACGAAGCCGACCCTCCTCGCAGGCGGCAACCCGCAAATCGCGAAGGCCGACGGCGACGCCCCGGTGCAGGCGTACATCGCCGCGATGCCAGGCGGGAAGCGCGACATCGGGAAGCGCCTCGACGCGCTCATCGTGCACTCCGTGCCCAACGTGCGCAAGGCCGTGAAGTGGAACTCGCCATTTTACGGCATCGAGGGCCAGGGCTGGTTCCTGTCGTTCCACGTCTTCACCCACTACGTCAAGGCGACCTTCTTCCGCGGCACGTCGCTCGTACCCGTTCCACCCGGCGGCACGGGCAAGGATGCGCGCTGGATCGACATCCGCGAGGACGATCTCGACGAGGCGCAGATGGCGACCTGGGTGAAGCAGGCCGCCGCGTTGCCCGGCTGGGTTCCTTAGCAGCCGACCGACCTGAGGATATGTCTTCGCGCAAGCGCCACACGTTTCGCGTGCCGCCGAACCCAGGCTGTGCGCGAATAGGTCTTCGGCCAGAGCACCTTACCCTGGCTTCGATAACGTAACTGTTGAACAGGTCGTCTATCGCCCTTCGATCCGGCGCAAGTCATGCGCAATTCGCGACCCAATGGTCAAAACCTTGCTTGATGACGTTGAACGCGCCGCCGGCCCTACGCCTCGGGCTCGGATTCGCGCGATTGTTTCGCGTCGGGGGTTCGCGCCCAGTTGAGCTTGGCGTCGCGCTGCAGGCTGGTCACCCAAGCCCGATTCATGTCGAATCTCTCTTGGATAAAGGCCGATTCATACGTCGAGAAGCTGTCGGCCAGGAACCCTTGCCGCAGCACGTCTTGCGGCGGATCGAGATCGGTGACCTGGATCACGTAGGCGACGGTCCGCGGGTTGTTGAAGGCCGTGCCGATGCCGTCGACCGGCAACGCGAACACGGCTTGCATGAACTCGCTGCCGGCGTCCTCGACCCCCTCGACCTCGGATTGTCGCGGCGGCATGCGGCTGTTCATGCCCGGCGTCGAGTCGAACGTCAACCAGGAGAACTTGCCCGTCTCGTGCGCTTCGAGGTCATCCCGCTTGGCAAGCTCGGCCAGCGGCAGTTTCTCCTTGCGGGCCGTCTCGGCGAGGGCCTTCGCCCGCTCGAGCGCGGCGTTGCGCGCCTCGATCATCTTCCACGCCCGCAGAACGTCGTCGTGAATCTCGGCAAATTCCGGGACGCGGGCGGCCTGCTCTTCGATCTTCCAGAATAGATAGCGGTTGCCAGCTATGTCCCTCGACGCTGCGGCCGAATAGAGCGCCAGGTTCTGGCTGAAAGCGACCGCCGCGATCGGCTCGAAACGATAATCGCCCAGGAACGACTCGCCGATGCCGTCGACTTGGGCGAGCTCGCGCGCCGAGAGCAGCTTCGTCGTATCGCTCGAAAGGCCGTTCGCTTCGGAAATCGCCGCGAGGTCCAAAGGCTTGGGGGGCGGCGCCGACTTGTCCTGCTCGTATCGCGCCTCCCACCGCGACCGCTCGCTGGCATAACGCGCCATCTTCTCGCGGACGGTGGCGAGAACCTCGTCCATCTTCTTCGCCGCGGCCTGTGAGGCCAGTTGCTTGCGGATTTCGCCTTCCACTTTCCACAAAGGATCGTACTTCGGCGGTTGGATCTCGGTGGGCAGAGCGTAGCGGTCAGAAAGCGATAGCACCTCGGCCTCCTCGTCCTTGGACGAGGCCTCCGCATCGTCGGCCTTGTCACCGGTGGCGTCAGCGTCGGCCTCGGCCTTGGTCGCGGCATCATCGTCGGGCTTGACGGGTGGATCCTGCGTCGCGGCCGGCGCGTCGCTGCCGTCGGCTGCATGGAGCGCGACGAGCGAAAGTTGCGGTCCGCGCGGGAGGCCGCGATGCCGGCTTTGGTCGGGGGCCTTGCTCTTGCCCTCCGTCGGCGGCTTCGCCTTGTCGTCCGGCCGTGCGTCACCCGGTCCGGCATCCGGCGTGGCGCCTTCCGGCGGCTTGGCGTCGCCATCGGCATCGGGCGCCGCGTCCGGCTGCGGCGCGTCGGCGGCGGCATCTCCCTCCGGTTTGTCGGCGGCCGCGTCATCGGCCTTGTCAGCCTTTTTCGGAAGAAGCGACCGCAGGTCATCGGTCGACTGGTACAGCGTGTCCTTGAACTGCTCGTAGTTGTCCTTGATTTCCTTGTACGTCACGGCCTTGGGGTCGTAGAACTTGTCGTAGTCGGCCTTGAAGTACTGCAGGGCGACCTTGGCCGGAATCTTGAAGCCAGGGACGGGCGCTCCCGGCGCCGGCTCGGAATCCTTGTGCGCTTCGAAGAACTTTTGCAACGTCGCCTCATCCGGGTCGGCGACCTTGTCCAGAAAATCGGCCACGGCCACGGGGACCACTTCGGCGCTGGCCCGCTCGCGGATCTTCGCGTACATCTCCCACCGCTGGGCGGGCGTCGTCTGCACGCCAACGGAAAGCGCGGAGCCCATCCTCAATGCCAGGATTTCCGTGCGCAGGGCATCGTAGAGCTGGGTCTTGCCGATGCGGTTGCGGCCCCCACCGCCGAGCGAACGCAGGATCTCGGCAAACTTCTCGCTGGTCACCCGATCGCGGGTCACTTGTTGCAGAAACTGTGTGACCTCTTCGTCGGTGACGGTCATACCCATTTGCTGCCCCTTGCGCGCCAGCAACATCGTATTCACCAGTCGCGTCTCCGACGGCGGGCCGAAGAAGGGCTGGTCGCTCTGCAGCGTCCCCGCCATGGCCATGGCGCGTTCCAGGAAATTGTTGGCCAGTTCCTTGGCCGAGTGCATGCGGTACAGCTCCGACTCGTGCACGTCTCCGTAGACGGTCGTGGCTGCCACCGGGTCGTTGCGACCGCGTTCGCTGCGCCCCGCAAAGGGGCTAATAAAGACGAACGCGATCATGGCCAGCACGCAGGCAATGGCCATCAGCAACCGCTCGTGCTTGCGGAAAATTGAAAACGGGCTCGCCATCGGATTTGGGTCCCCACGGGATGCCCGGCTACCTAAGAAGGCTTGACAGCCGGGTTGTGAACATATTAAGGAGGGGGCGGGGCCAGTGGCCCAGACCGGTCATTCCGATTGTAGGATCGATCGACGTAAATGCAATCCCAAACAGGACTCCCGTCAAAGTGCGCCGCTCGGGGCAGCGCCTGGACATAAGATGCGACAGGGGGAAATCGCAACCCACGGCCGCCCCGACCCCGGCGACTGGACGAGACGGATGCGCCGTCTGCGCCGACGGGGTAAAAGGAACTGAAACGATCGTTCGTACGCGGATGGACTCGCTCAGGAAACCGCCCGCCGGCGGCTGATACCACAATGGCAACTGCCCGCGTCCTCCGGAACTGAGAACGACACGCATGGCCCGCAAATCAGTAGCCTCCTCGGGAAAGTCGCTGGTGATCGTCGAATCGCCGGCCAAGGCCCGCACGATCGGCAAGTTCCTCGGTCCCAAGTACGTCATCGAGGCCTCGATCGGCCACGTCCGCGATCTGCCGCAGGGGGCCAAGCAGATTCCCGCCGAGTTCAAGGGGGAGGATTGGGCCTACCTGGGCGTCAACGTCAACAAGAACTTCGATCCCGTCTACATCATCCCGCCCGGAAAAACGCAGCAGGTCCGCAAGCTCAAGGGATTGCTCAAGGACGCCAAGGAGCTGTACCTGGCGACGGACGAGGACCGCGAAGGCGAGGCGATCAGTTGGCACCTGCGCGAGCTATTGAAGCCCAAGGTGCCGGTGCGGCGGCTGGTGTTTCATGAGATCACGTCCGAAGCCATTCACGACGCGCTCGAGCACCCCCGCGACATCGACGACGACCTGGTGAAGGCGCAAGAAACGCGCCGCATCGTCGACCGGTTGTACGGTTACGAGGTGTCGCCGCTTCTATGGCGCAAGGTCCGCCCGCGGCTGTCGGCGGGGCGCGTGCAAAGCGTTGCCGTACGGCTGATCGTCCAGCGCGAGCGCGAGCGGATGAGCTTCATCTCGGCCGCCTATTGGGACCTGGCCGGCACGTTCGCCAAGCACAGCGGTGAAACGCTCGAGGCCGGGCTGACGAGCTTCGAGAACCGGCGCGTCCCGGCCGCCAAGGATTTCGACGCGGCGACCGGCAAGATCAAGGACGCCACGCTCCTCGTGCTCGACGAGCGCGGGGCCGTCGACCTGGCTGCGCGGTTGAAAACGGCCGAGTTCAAGGTCGCGGCCGTCGACGACAAGCCGTACACCACCAAACCGTACGCGCCGTTCACCACCAGCACGCTGCAGCAGGAAGCCAATCGCAAGCTGGGCTTCACCGCCCGCCGCACGATGCAAGTGGCGCAGAGCCTGTACGAAAACGGTCACATTACCTACATGCGGACCGACTCGACGAACCTGGCGCAAGTGGCGATCGACGCCGCCCGCGAGCTCGTCGCGGCGCAGTACGGCAAGGAGTATCTGCCCGACGCTCCGCGTAAGTACACCACCAAGGTGAAGAACGCGCAGGAAGCTCACGAGGCGATTCGCCCTGCCGGCCATCCGTTTCCGCTGCCCGAGTCGCTCCGCGCGGGGCTGTCGGCCGAGGAATTCAAGCTGTACGACCTGATCTGGAAGCGAACCGTGGCCAGTCAGATGGCCGACGCCCGCGGCCGACGCATCTCGATCACCATCGAAGGCGGGGGCGCCGCCTTCCAGGTCGGCGGAAAAACGATCGACTTCCCCGGCTACTTGCGGGCGTACGTCGAGGGCGCCGACGATCCGGCCGCCGAGCTGGCCGATCGCGAGACCGTGCTCCCGGACGTCCGCGTGGGCGAGGTCCTCGCTTGCCGCGCGCTCGAGCCCAAGGAGCACAACACGCAACCGCCGGCCCGCTACAACGAGCCCACCCTGACCCGGGCGCTCGAGGAGCTGGGTATCGGGCGGCCGAGCACGTACGCGGTGATCATCGACACGATCCAAGCCCGCGAATACGTGGTCAAGCGTGGCAACGCGCTGGTTCCGACGTGGGTGGCGTTTTCCGTCTCGCAACTGCTGGAAGAGCACTTGCCGTATCTGGTCGACTACGGATTCACGGCCCAGATGGAGGACGATCTGGACGCCATCAGCCGTGGCGAGCGGATGTATCTCGAATACCTGCGGACCTTCTACTTCGGGAACGGCCAGGCGGGGCTGAAAAAGCAACTCGAGAACAAGGTCGACGAGATCAACGCCCGCGACGTCAGCCGGATCTCGCTAGGGAAGCCGGCCGGCGGCGGCCAGGAGATCTTCGTCCGCGTCGGCCGCTACGGGCCATTCCTGGAGCAAGGCGACCGGCGGGCGAGCATCCCCGAGGGGATATCCCCCGACGAGTTGACGCTGCCCGTGGCGCTCGACCTTTTGGACAAGGCGGCCGAGGGTGACAAGCCGCTCGGTCACGATCCAGCGACCGGGAAGCCGGTCTACTTGAAGACCGGACGATTCGGGCCCTATGTCCAACTGGGCGACGCCGAGGACGACGAGAAGCCGAAGAACGCATCGCTCTTGAAGGGGATGCAGCCGGGGCAGATCACGATGGCGACGGCGCTTGCGCTGTTGTCGCTGCCGCGCGACCTGGGCGTTCACCCGCGGACCGGCGAGAAGGTGATGGCGCACAACGGCCGGTTCGGCCCGTACGTCAAGAGCGGCGAAGAGACGCGGAGCCTGCCGGCCGATCTTTCGCCGATCGACGTGACGATCGAGCAGGCGCTTGAATTGCTCGCGCAGCCGAAGAAGCAGCGGCGCGGGTTCGGTGCGCCGAAGGAGCCGCTCAAGGTGCTCGGCCCCTCTCCGGTCACGAAGGAGGAGGTGCGGCTGCTCGAAGGGCGCTATGGCCCGTACGTGACCGACGGGGCGACGAATGCCTCGGTTCCCAAGCAGCAGCCCATCGAGGAAGTGACGCTCGAAGGGGCGCTTGCTCTGTTGGCCGCGCGGGCGGCAGCGGGACCGTCGACGCGACCCCGCCGGGGCCGCGCTGCCCCCCGCGCCACGCGCAATACGGCGCCCGACGCGGCGGGCAACGGCGCGCGGCGAAGCGCGGCAGCATCCTCATCGGCGCGAAAGAAGACGGCCGGCAAGACGCGGTAACGCGGCTGTTGCCGGAGACGATTAATTAACCGCCAAGACGCCAAGGACGCCAAGAAGCGACGTTGGGACGGCGGTTAATCTTTCGGGTCATCGCTACCACGTGACCTTCGCGCCCGGCAGGGCCTGCTTCAGTTTCTCCACGCCGTCTTCGCTGACCTGCGTGAAGCTCAGGTCGACCTGCTTGAGTTTCTTGAGGGCGTGTAGTCGCGCGAGCCCCTCGTCGGTGATCGCGGTGCTGGCCAGCACCAGCGTGCTGAGATTCGGCAGGCTGGCGACGTGCTTCATTCCGTCGTCGGTTACAGGGGTGCTGTCGAGGTTCAGGTAGGCGAGCTTTTTGAGGCCGACGAGGCTCGCCAGGCCGGCATCGGTCACGACGCTCGACCATAAGTCGAGCCGCTCCAGGTCAGCCAGCCCCGCCAGGTGGGAAAGCCCTGCGTCGTTGACGCGCGTCTCGGCGAAGTCGAGGACCTTGAGCTTTTTCAGGGCCGCGAGGTTCACCAGGCCAGGCCCGCTCAGATTGGTGGCGCGCAACTCCAGCCGCTTGAGCTCCGTGAGGTCCTTCAGGTGCACGAGCCCCGCGTCGCTGACGTTCGTCCGCATCAGGTACAGCTCGTCGAGCGCCTTGAGCGGCTCCAGGTCCGCCAGGCCGCGGTCGCTCACCAGCGTGTCCTCCAACCACAGCCCTTTGAGCTTGGCCATGCCGCGGATGGCTTTGAGCCCGGCGTCGGTGACGGACGGATTGCGGAGCTTGAGCCGCTCGAGATTGGCGAGCGCCTTCAGATGCACAAGGCCCGCGTCGGTCACCGCGCCGCAGCCGCGCAGGTCGAGCACGCGCAGCCTGGCAAGCGGAGCGAGGCGCGCCAGGCCGCCGTCGCCGATATTGGTATAGAGCAAATGAAGCTGTTCGAGCTGCGGCAGCTTCGCCACCTGCTCCATGCCGGCGTCGGTCAGGTTCGAGCAGCGGCGAACGTTGAGGGACTTGAGGCCCGCGAGCGTGGCGATTCTCTCCAGACTCAAGTCGGTGATTCCGCTATTCTCGAGCGACAACTCCTTCAAGCTCGGCAGTGTTGGAAGTTGTGCCATCTCCCGGTCGGTGATCTCGGGCCCCGTAGCGACCAGCCGCGCGAGCTTCGCGAGCGCCGCCAGGTGGGGAAACGCCCCAGCAACGACTTCCTTGTCCGTCAGGTCGACGCCCGTGACCTGACCCGCGGCATCGAGCGTCAGCCCGGCGCCCAGCTTCTTGAGCGCCGTGACCGCGGACTGTTCGTCCGCCGCCGGCGCGGCCCGCGCGGAGAGCACGACCGGAAGCAGCATCAGAGGGACGAGCGATTTTCCAAGACGGCGCATCACGGATGAGGACCTCGGGATAGTGTCGTGACCGATTGTCTTTACATAGCCCGGCGAGAGAACAAGAACGGCCGCCAGGATCGTCGCCAATCCTGGCAGCCGCAATGGTCTCGTAGGGTGCGCTGCGGGCACCACGATTCACACCATGCTGGTGCTCACAGAGCACCCTACACGGCTACAGGCTACAGCGTATACCCTTCGCGGTAGGCCGGGCGGATGATCGCGTCCAGCTCCGGCGCGTTGGTGGCCTTCAGGTTCTTGGCGTCCCACTCCACCTTCTTGCCACTCCAAACGGCCAGGTTTCCCAACAACACGATCTCCGTCAGCGGCCCCGAGTAATTCGGGAAGTTCGACGTGGCCTGGCTGCCGGACTTGACGGCATCGGCAAACTCTCCGAAGTGATCGCGTCCGGGCGGCTTGTCGACATTCGGCTTGCTCGCGCCCTCGAGCAGGTAGTACTTCTCGGCATAGTCGCCGGGGGAGTACATTCGCCCTTTGTCGCCGATCAACAGCGCGCCCGAGACCGAAACTTCCAGCTCCTCGGCCTTATCCCCATTCGGCCCGTCCTTGATCGCCGCGGCGGGCCAGCCGCTGCCGAGCTGCTCGATCGAGGGCTTTTTGCCGCCGTCGTGCCAGGTCATCGTAAGCGCCGGCCGTTTGTCGGTGGCCGGGAACTCGTAGCGAATGATCGACCAGGCGGGATACATCTCCTTGTTGTGCCCCGAGGTCTGCGCCTCGACCGACGTGGGATTCTGCAAGTCGAGCGCCATGTACGGCATGTTCAGCGTGTGGCACGCCATGTCGCCCAGCGCGCCTGTGCCGAAGTCCCAATAGCCGCGCCAACTGAACGGATGGTATCCCTCGCCGTAGGGACGGTAAGGCGCTGGGCCAAGCCACAGGTCCCAGTGAACGAATTCGGGGATCGGCACCTCGGGCGGGCGCCCCTTGCCTTGCGGCCAAATGGGGCGATTGGTCCACACGTGCACTTCCTTGACGGTGCCCAGCGCGCCGGCCT
This sequence comes from Planctomycetia bacterium, assembly GCA_016191115.1. Lineage (GTDB taxonomy): Bacteria > Planctomycetota > Planctomycetia > Pirellulales > JACPPG01 > JACPPG01. The sequence continues at coordinate 221,668 of JACPPG010000023.1, forward strand.
TCACGACCGAAGCCGCTTCCCGCAATCCGCGACTGGCCGTGCCTTGATTGCCCATCTGCGTGGCGACCTTCATTTCGCGGGCGACCTCGCCCATGCGGCGCGCTTCGAAGAGGCTGTGCGTGAGCGGCTTCTGCGTGAAGCAGGCCTTGCCCATCTTCATCGCCATGATCGAGGCGGCGGCGTGCGTGTGGTCGGGCGTGCTGACGGTGACGGCGTCGATGTTCGGGCCCATCTCCTCGAGCAACTTGCGGAAATCGTTGTATTTTGCGGCGCTTGGGAAAGAGCCGGCCGCCTTGTTGAGCTTGTTGTCGTCGATGTCGCAAATGGCCACCACGTCGCCGTGGCGTCTGGCATCGTTCGAATCGCTGCGGCCCTTGCCGTCGATGCCGATGCAGGCGAAGCGAATCCGCTCGTTGGCCGCTTTGCTTTCCTCGGCCGCGGCGCGGCCGGCGACCCAAAAGCCGACGCCGGCCATGGTCGTATTGCGCAAAAAGTCACGCCGACTCTTTTGACGGCTCATTTCCCAAACTCCTTCAAATAGTTTGACTTCAGACCGCCCGCCACGCGAAGCATAAACGATAACCGATCCGAGGGCGGGCCGCAATCAGGCAGGGCCGTTCACAGATTCAAGCTTGCCGGCGGCGCACCGGCGGGAAAGTGGGACAGGCACCGAGCATAAACAGCGCAAGTCCTTTCAGACCAACGTTGCGTCTCGGAGCCAGTCCCATTTTCCCGCCTCGCCATTTTGAAAAACAGAATGGCCCTGCGCAATCAGGCTAGAGGCGAGAGGCTACAGGCCAGAGGCAAAATATTTCCAAGAGGCGGGTTAGCCGCCGCGGCCACCCGGCGCGAGCCTCCGGCCCGCGCTCCCTACCCGCCCGGCGCCACCGCGTACAGCAAGATGGCCACGTAGTGAACGGCGCTACCGGCAATGACGAACACGTGCCACACCGCGTGCAGATACAGCGCCTTGTAGTCGAACATCAAGAACACCACGCCTACGGTGTAGCACAGCCCGCCCAGGATCATCAGCCACACGCAGCCCATCGGCACCACGGCAACGGCCCACTTGACGCCCAGCACGGGCATCCAGCCCATCAGGACGTAGGCCGCGGTCGAGACCGCCTCGACGCGGTGGGCCCACAGGACCTTCGAGAGAAAGCCGACGATGGCCACGCCCCACATGGCGACGAACAAAACCCACCACCATCCGCCGCGAAGGTATTGCAGCGCGAAAGGCGTGAAGGTGCCGGCGATCAACAAATAAATGCACGCCTGGTCGAGGGTGCGAAACATCCGCCGCAGCCTGGGCGTTTGAAACACGTGAGACAAGGTCGAGGCGGCGTACACCGCCACGAGCGAGGCGGCAAAGATTGAGCAGCCGGCAATCTCCCGCGCGCCGCCGTACTGGATCGCGAGCGCCACAAGCGCGGCCGCCCCCACGAGCGCGAGCGCCAAGCCGATGCCGTGCGTGATGCTGTTGGCGATCTCGTCCTGGATGCGGCGCAAGTCGGCCTTGCGGGCATCGAAGGTGTCATCGGACGCCATGACGTTCGTTACCCTCGTCTCCCAACGTGCTTGCCCGGGCGCATTTCTAATCGAGCGACCATCGCGCGGGCAACCAACCCACCCCAACACTGTAGTTTAATCGGCTCAATCGATACATCCTGAATACCGCCGCTTCGCGGTCCGCGGTGTGCCAGCCCGGTGACGTCAGGCGTTCGGCGCCGGTGCTCGTTTTCTTTGCGCCGCGACACTTTGCGCGATTGTAGGGGTTGAATCAATCGGAGCGCTAGTTCAAGCGCGCCACGCCCGTGGGAGCTCGCACCGAAAGGGAGAAATTGCACATGCATCGAGTCCTCGTAGCCATAACGCTCGCGGGCGTTGGCGGAATTTCATCCAGGGCATCGGCGGAGGAAACCGCCGCTGCCGGCGCCGCTGCGGCGGAAACGGCGGTCGCTGCCGTTGACCAGAACGGAGGCCCGGCAGTCGGGCAACTTGCCGCGGATGCGGGCGTCGGGCGGGACCTGATCGACGATACGCAGGTGCGTCCACCGCGCCGTGGCCGCGGCCCGATGGACCCCGAGCGGATGAAGGCCTTTCGCGAGCGGCTGGAAAAAATGACCCCGGAGGAGCGGCAGAAGGCGGTCGAACAGTTCCGCAATCGCCGCCCGCCAGGAATGCCCGGCCGCGGCCCAGGCGGCCCGATGGATCCTGAGCGGATGAAGGCCTTTCGGGAGCGGTGGGAGAAAATGACTCCCGAGGAGCGGCAAAAGTTCCAGGAGCGGTTTAGCGGCCGTCGCGACCCGGCCGCGGGCGCGCGCGATCAGGCAAAAGACGGGGAGGCCAAATCAGACGCTGGCCCACGCCACCGCGGACGGCGCGACGGCTCCCCGCGATGGGGCCGCGGAGGCGGCGGACCTCCGCACGCCTGGCACGGGCCGCCGGCCTGGGCGCACGGCCACCGGCACGGTCACCATCACTTCGCGCAGCACGGGCACCATCGCGGTCCGCATCAATTCGCGCACCACGGCATGGGCGGCAGGTACGGCCACGGGCATCGCCACGACGGGCATCATCAGTTCGCACGCCACGGCCACCACGGTCATCAGCAGTATGCCCACCACCGCGGCGGCCATGGCCACGGCCATCACCAGTACGCGCAACACCACGGCATGGGCGCGGGACACGGGTGGGGGCGCCATCGTGGTCCCAACGAGTTCGCGCATCACGGTCGTCACCACGGTCATCCCCAGTTCGCGCGCCACGGTATGAGCGGCGGGCACGATGGCGGACATCGCTCTGATGCGCATCACCGGTTCGCGCATGACGGTCGTGGCCCCGGGCCGCGGCCGCACCCGTTTGCCGCGCGCGGTCCGGGTGGCCCTCCGCACGGTCCCCCACCCCACGCCGGTCCCCGCGCGGGACCGTCCGCCGCCGACGGCGTGGCCGGGCGGGTCGCCGAGCTGGAGCGGAAGGTGGACCACTTGATTCGACTGATCTCGGACCTGAAGAGACCGTGAACCGAGAAGAGTTGGCGGGCGAACGAAGCGGGCGACTCTAGCGGGTTGCTCGAATCGTCGAACGCCCAAGCGCTGTCCACGTCGTCTGCCAACGGGCGCGCGCGTCGAGGCGCTAGTGGGAAGGTTCCCGGGCGCCTCGACCCGCGCCTTTCTGATGCGCGGTCGGCACCCTGGGAAAGCGGCTAGCCGCGGAGCACGAGCGGACGATCGCGGAACTACTGTCCAATCCACGCCGCCGCGGCAGCCGCCTCGCCGCTCTCGGCGCCCCCGTACGTGGCGATGGCGTCACCTTTTCCCGCGGCCTGATAGGCGGCCCGTACGGTCGCCGGCGGCTCGGCCCCTTCGCCGGCCAGCCACAGCGCGTGCGGCGCGGCCAGCGACACCAGGCCCGGCAGGTCGCCATACTTGACGGCGCCGGGCAGGAAATTCACGTCGTCGAACTCCGTCAGCTTCGCGAAACGGAAGCCCGCCGTGTCGAGCGCCGCCCGCTCGATCGCTTCGCCGGCCAGCGCCACGGCCGCCGCGCCCCACGGGCCGGCGCCATTCAAAGCTACCAGGTGAATGCGTTCCGGCTTGTCCTGGTGATTCTTGATGAACGTCACCAGCGTCAATACGTCCTCGACGCGCTCGGCAAAGAGCGGGTGGTTGTAGCCCACCGTGTAGCCGGCGAACTCGCGGTCCTTGTCGACGCGGCGGGCCTTCTTGGGCGGCTGGCCATCGGCGTTAAACTCGCCTTGATACAACAGGTCGACGCCCGCCACGGTCGCGCCGCCGTCGACGAGCTTGCGGACCTCGGGGCGCGGGCTGCCGTCGCTGCCGAAGAGTCCTGCTTTGCCCGCTTCGTCGATCCATAGCACCACCTGCTTGTTCCAGTTCTTGGGATGCAGGAACACCGCCGGCAACTCCGATCCATGTTCCTTGTTCCGCACGAGCGCGGTGTACTCCGTGTAGCCGCCGCGGTCCTGCTCGGCCACGCGCTCGTACTCGATTTCAGCCGCGGCCGGCAGCCCGTGACCGATCATCGCCTCGAGCGCCCCGCCCACCACCCGGCGATACTCGGCCAGCGACGCGGCGTCGCGCGGGGCCAGGGCGGCAAGCTGCCGCGCCGAAGCCTCGGCCATCTGCCGCGTGAAGAGGCGCTCGTACTCCTCGCCCGAAGGCGGACGCGGATGGGCGTCGTCCCACACGGTCATCTCGGCGACCGACAGAGGTTGATAGTCCTCCTCGACCACCGGCTCCTCCAGGCCGAGGTTCAAATGCTTGTTGAACCACGAGTACATCGCCGCGCGGCTGACGTAGTTGTAGTTATGGCCGAAATGATTGAGGGGCCGGGCCATTACGTGGTCGGGCGCGCCCAACAGCGTGTAAAGCTGCTTCAGCTCCGGCAGGCCCTTGGCGGCGATCTCGACCGTCCAGTCGTTGGCGCCGGTCATCCCTAGCGGCTTGGGGGCGAACAGTCCGGCGAACTCGACGTTGCCGGTGTCGATGCGCAGGTACGGCGCGTTCTCGCACGTGCAGCCCCCTTGCATCCCGGTCGAAACCATCACCGCCGGAAACGCCACGGCCGGCCGCGAGTCGATCCCGCACAACATGAACGTCTGCGTCCCGCCGCCGCTGGCGCCGGTGACCGCGATGCGAGCAGGATCGACGTCCGGCAGCGTCACCAGCCAGTCGAGCGCGCGGACCGAGTTGTACGTCTGCAAGCCCATGATGTTCTGCAACTGCAGCTCGGCCTGCGGGCTGAAGAAGCCCCAGCTCTCGCTCGATTCCATGTTCGCGCGGCGGCGGGCGTAGCGGTGCGACACCTCGAAGGGAATCTGCTGGCTGTCGGCGTAGCCCACCATGTCGTAGTGGAACACGGCGCAGCCCATCCGGCAGAGTTGCACGCAGCGCGATTGCAGCGGGCTTCGCCCGCCTGCCTCGAAGCGTTCGGCTCCTTGCACGATCTCCTGGCGAACCGCCTTGAGACCGGCGTCGTGGAAGCGCCCCTCGGCCCAATGCCCATGCGGGCAGAGCACGCCCGGCAGCCGGCCGCTTTTGCCCTTCGGCCGGTAAAGGCTGCCGGTGACGAAGTGGCCCGGGTAGCTTTCCAGGTAGACGCGATCGACCGTGTAGTCGGGACGATCGACGCGGCCATGGATCACGGCATTCGCCGGCGTCGCCTGGGGCATGGGCCACAGGCCTTGCGAGACGAGCATCTGGCGGCGGACGCGCTCGGCGCGCTTGTCCCACTCGCCGCGCGTGGCGGGCGGCTGGAAGGGGAAATAGCCGTTGAGCGTCTTGAGGGGCGCGAGCCGCTTGTCGTTGGGCACCTTGCCTTCCGGCAAGACGCGCGGGGCGGCCGAGGCCGCGAACGCGAGCGGCGCCAGGAGCAGAGCAGCGGCAAGCCACAGGGAACGAATGCGTCGGGTGACTGGCGTCGGGTGCATCATGATCGACTCGCGGTGGGAGCGACGGGGCGGGTAGGTTGGCGGGGACACAGACAACCACTGTAAGCGACCGGCATCGGTGAATCCACCCACAGGGGCGTTGTCACCAGCGCCATTCTGTTTTTCAAAATGGCGAGGCGGGAAAATGGGACTGGCTCCGAGCATAAACAGCGCAAGTCCTTTCAGACCAACGTTGCGTCTCGGTGCCTGTCCCACTTTCCCGCCGGTGCGCCGCCGGCAAGCTTGAACGCTTCTCTTTTTTGGCCCGGTCCGGGCAGTTCGGCAGTTGCCCATGCGCAAGTTCATATTGAGAACCCTGGCCGTCGTCACCTTGTTGATCGTGGTCATCGCGGTGGGGGGCGGGCTGGCGATCCGCCACGTCCTTAAGGGAAGCTTGCCGCAACTCGACGGCGAATTGCGGGTCGCCAAGCTCACAGCGCCCGTGACCATCGAGCGCGACGGGCTGGGCGTGCCCACGATTCGCGCCGCCAATCGCCTCGACCTGGCGTTCGCCACCGGGTTCGTGCACGCGCAGGATCGCTTTTTTCAGATGGACCTCTTGCGGCGCAACTCGGCCGGCGAGCTGGCGGAGCTGGTCGGGCCGGCCGCGCTCCCCTTGGATCGCAAGGTCCGGGTGCACCGCTTTCGCGAGGTCGTAAAGCAGGTGATGGCCAACTCCGGCCCGGAATCCGCGGCCTTGATGACGGCCTATGCCGACGGCGTGAACGCCGGTCTTGAGTCGCTTGCGAAAAAGCCCTTCGAGTACTACTTCCTGCGCGTCGATCCGCAGCCGTGGAAAGCGGAGGACTCGGCGCTGGTGATCTGCTCGATGTACCTGGATCTGCAAGGGGAGGATTTCGCCGACGAGGCGACGCTGGGCCTATTGGCCGAGCGGATGCCCGCGGCGATGTTCGACTTCCTCGCGCCGCGCGGCACGGAGTGGGACGCGCCCGTGGACGGCGAGGCGTTCGCCGTGGCGACCACGCCGGGGCCCGACGTGTTCGACACGCGCAAGTACGACAAGGGAACGCTGGCCCTACTGGCGCCCGTCGGCTCGCTTGCCATGCGCGAGGCGCGGCACGGCGGAAGCAACAACTGGGCCGTCTCCGCCAAGCGGACGGCCGACGGCCGGGCGATCGTCGCCGACGACATGCACCTCGACATCCGCGTGCCGCACGTCTGGTACCGCGCCAGCTTCGAATGGCCCGCCGCCGACGGTCAGGGTAACGAGCGAATGACCGGCGTGTCGCTGCCGGGCACCCCGGTGATCGTCGTAGGCAGCAACGGCCACGTGGCCTGGGGATTCACCAATAGCGAGGGTGACTGGGTCGACGCGGTCGTCGTTGAAGTGGACCCGCTAGACAAGGACTTCTATCTCACGCCGGACGGCCCGCGGAAGTTCGCGCACCACACCGAGACGATCCACGCCAAAGGCGCGGCCGACGAGACGCTGGAAGTCGTGTCCACGATTTGGGGCCCGATCATGGGCCACGACGCCAAGGGGCGGCCGCTTGCCAATCACTGGGTGGCGTACGAAGACGGGGGCGTCAACGTGGGCCTGCTGGCGGTCGAATCGGCGCACACGCTGGAAGAAGCCCTGCGGCTGGCCAACCAGACCGGCGCGCCCGCGCAGAACTTCATGGTGGCCGACGACCGGGGGCGCATCGCCTGGACGATCATCGGCCGCATCCCGCGCCGCGTCGGCTTCGACGGCCGGCTGCCGACATCCTGGGCCGACGGCAAGTGCCGCTGGGACGGTTGGCTGACGCCGGAGGAGTATCCGCGGATCATCGACCCGGAGAACGGCCGACTTTGGACGGCCAACGCGCGGGTGGTCAGCGGCGAGATGCTGGCCACCGTCGGCGATGGCGGCTACGACCTTGGGGCCCGCGCCCAGCAGATTCGCGACGACCTGGCGAAGATCGACGTCGCGAGCGAGGCCGACATGCTCGCCATCCAGCTCGACGACCGCGCGGTGTTCCTGCGGCCGTGGCGGAAACTGCTCCTGGACGTCCTCTCGCCCGAGGCGGTCGAGGCCGACCCGCGCCGCGGCGAGCTGCGCCGCGCGGTCGAGTACTGGGGCGATCGCGCGGCGCCCGATTCGGTGGGCTACCGCGTCGTGCGGACCTTCCGCCGCAACCTGATCGGGCAGCTCTCGGACGTGCTGGTGGCCCCGTGCAAAGAGGTGAAGGAAAGTTTCTCGATCGCCAAGCTCGACCGCACCGAGGGGCCAGTGTGGCGATTGGTGTCCGAGAAGCCCGAGAACCTGATCGACCCGCGGTACAAGAATTGGGACGAGTTGCTGCTGGCGGCGGCCGACGCGGTCGTGACCGACGCCACGCGCGGCGGCAAGCCGATCTCGGAATACACCTGGGGCAACTACAACACGACGAGCATCCAGCACGCGCTCAGCCGTGCCGTGCCGTCGCTGTCGCCGTGGCTCGACATGCCGGCCCGGGCGCTGGCGGGCGATAAGGAAAACATGCCGCGGATCCAGGGCCCGTCGATGGGCGCCTCGCAACGGATGGCGGTCTCGCCCGGCCACGAGGGCGACGGCTATCTGCACATGCCGTGCGGCCAGTCGGGCCACCCGCTGTCGCCCCACTACCGCGACGCGCACGCGGCCTGGGAAGAAGGCCGCCCGACGCCGTTTCTGCCCGGCGCGACGGTGCACACGCTGGTGCTCAAGCCGGCGGCGTGAGAACAGATGGCGGAGCACGCGCTATTCCGCGATCGTGATCCGTACGGTGCCGCCGCGGCTGAGCACGTCCAATCCCGGCGGGCGATCCTCCCCCAGTTCCATCTGCGAGATCCGCTCGAGGACCTGAAAGGCGAGTCCACCAAAGCCTCCGTCGCGCTTCTGGGCAAAGCCGTGGAAGCCGCGCCGGATCCGCCCGGCGCCCGGCCACCCGCTGACCATGATGCTCTCGACGGACAATTTGTCGGGCACGCGGACCATGCCGCATTGGGTGAGTGCCGCGAGCGGGGCCTGGGCCAGCGCGCCATCCGTTACCTGCACTTCGATGTTGCCTCCCTGCGAAACGATGCGATGGGCCGCGGCCGCGAGCGGCTTGTCGGCCGTGACGACCGTGTCTCCAAACTCGTTGTTGACGTCGATCCGGCCCGCGATGCCCGCGACGTGCAGATCGGCTTTCACGGCGAGCACCGTTAGGTTGCCTTCGATGTTGCGGTAGTTCCATTCCTCGGGCGGTGCGAAGTACGCGGTCTGTCCGTTACCGTCGTGCTGCATGCCGGAATTGACCGTGTCGACGCTGACGGTGATCGACACGTCCCCCCGCACGTTCTCGATCGACTGAATGGGGACGTTCTCCGAGGTCAGGGCCCCCTCGTGATCGCGGACGCGGAACGTTCCGTCGTAGTCGCGGTTGCCATCGCCCCAAATGATCAAAGGCGCCCGCACGGATTGCACGTCGAGGCCGGCACAGCCGCCGCGCAGCCCGATCGCCTTACACTCGGGCAGGTAGACGGTGAGCGCGGCGTGCCGCCGCCACAAGCTTCCGGCCATGCCCCCGCCGCCCGGCGAAAGCGTTTCAAAAGCAATTTGCGCGTTGCCCTGGTCAGCGGTGAGCCCATCGATTGTGACGATGTCGATCTCTTTGCCTTGCAGGGGACCGAAGTAGCCTGAATTGGCGATCATCTTGTCGATGAAATTCTTCCGCCATTCGCGCTGCTTCGCATCGAGCTTCTGCCCGTCGGGGCTGGCCAGGAATTTTTCTTCGTCGGCGTCGATCTCCGCTTGCGAGCGGCCTACTTCGCTCGAAGTGCCGCGCTCGTGGCGGTGGACGAGCTGAATCGCCTTGAAGTCGTCGTCCACCGGCTGGTCGCCGGCGCTGAGGACCGTTTTGTCCAGCACGCACTTGATGCCAGGCTGGTCCCACCCGATGAGGCGAACGTTGCCGGCCGCAATATAGAGCGTCCGCTCGCTCCCCAAGTCGAAGGTGGTCGTTTCACTCCGCGTGTCGATCTTGGCGGAAGGGACGAACGACTTCTGCGCGTCGATTTCGGCGCGGACCCGTTCGAGCTCGGCCTTAAGCGTGCGAACTTTCTCGCCCGCCACTCGGCCACTGATCCGGCCGGCGATGATCTCTTTCTCCAAGGCCTTCACTTGGGCGACCAGGGCCTCGTACTGTTCCCGCAGCGGCCTGGGCGCGAAATAGAACCCACCCAGCTTTCGGCCCACGGTGTCCTGTCCCTTGGGCGCATCGACTTTCGACTTCGGCAGGTCGTCGGCCTGGGCAATTTGCCCCGAGAAAGGCTCCAGCACCGCGCCAGCCATCGATACAGTCGCCAAGAACAACCAATGCGATGATCGCGATAGCATCTCTGCGCCTCCCAAGTGATCAATGTGCTTTGGCTTGCCGGGCGGGTTTGTCACGCCGTGCTAACCCGACGACGGCCCGTGTTGTCCAGCGGCTGGCTTCCGTGGGCTTGGCGTCATCGGTTCCTGCGACTCCTCGCGCGACCGCAGCGACGGGTAGGCGCCGATCACCGTGGCCACCTCCCGGCGCGCGTCGAGCAGGTCGGCCGACCGGGCGAGTCGATCCAGATCGCCCGACAGCTTGTCCAGGCCTTGCTCGATTTGCGCCAGCTCGGCCGGCGAATAGAGCGATGGCGTTTGTTCTTCAACGTTCGGCGCCGCGATTTGCGGCGGCCCTTCGACTTGCACAGGGGCCGGCACGACCCGCAGGAAATAAAACCCGCAGGTGATCAAAATCGCCGCCGCCGCGGCCGCCAGAACGCCGCGCGGACGCCGCGCCCGTCCAGGCGCCAACGTGTCCGGTGCCGGTCCCTCGACGGCGCGCATCCATGATTCGCGGGCTGCCGGGCTCGCCGGCTCCGTTCGCGCAAGCTCGGTCTTCATCTTCGCAAGCCCGGCCCGCGCCGCCGCGCACCGCGGGCAGCGGACAGCGTGCATCCGGGCCAGGCATCTCGCAAGCGCCCCTCCGGTTTCGTAGCGCGGCAAGAAGTCTTCGCATTTCATTCCAGCACGCTCCTCAGTTTGTTGAGCGCCGCGTTGAGCCGGCTCTTGACCGTCCCCACCGGCAGGCCCGTGGCCACGGCCGTCTGCCGCAGCGTCAATCCTCCCGTGTAGTGCAACACCACGACTTGCCGCGCCACCGGCTCGAGTCGATCGATGGCGGCGTTCACGCGGCTTTGCCACTCCGCGCGTTCCGCTTGGCGCACGGGGGAGCCAACGCGCTGGTCCACCGGATCGACCAGGCAGTCGTGGTTGGGCGCCCGCCGGCGATCGTCCAGGAATGCCCGGTAGCCGATCGTCAAGAGCCATCCGCGCGGGCTGCGCAGCGTGGGCCGGCGGCCGAAGTTTCGCCACACGCGCACGGCGGTCTCCTGAAACAGGTCTGCGGCATCGTGCGGGTTGCCACACAGCCGGCGCAGCGTCGCCAGCAGCACCCCGCCGTGGGCCTCGAACATCGCCAGGAATTCGCGCTCGTCCCGGCTCATCGGTGCCCGAAGGGTAGGTGTCTGGCGGACGGATATCAGGTGTTGCATGTGCACCCTTCCGCCCTGGCAGCGGCAGCCCTCAATGATAAAGACCGGAAATCGAGACGAGGTGTTCGAAAGGATTCGGCCGGTCCGCGCGCCGCAGGGGAAAATACCCGGCCGCAACAGGTCGGCGGAACCGGCCTTGACCGATTTTCGCGAGGGAAATAGAAAACCGGCAGGTCGGAGTTCGGGCCGTCCTGCTTGGTAGCCATTGCTCGGGTGTCGCCGCCCCTTCACATGCCGCTGTCGGCAAATAGGGCGTCACCGCGATCTAAGGTGGTTGCGCCTATGCCGCAGCAGGATCCTGAATCAGTCGATGCGGCGCCTCTGGGGCGATGTGAACTTCCGCGCGAGTCGCCGTTCGTCGCGGTCACCAGCGAACAAGTCGGGCGCGCTGCCGCAGCCGAATCGGCTCGGCCGCCCGATTTGCCCCCCGCGTGGCGCCGGCTCGAGGCCCAGGGGCTCTTCATCTTCGGTTGCGCGCGATCCGGCACCACGATCCTGGCCCGCTGCCTGAACCGCGCGCCGCGGATCCACATGCTGGAGGAGTCCGACCTGTGGCTGAACCAGCAGGTGGAGGATTTTCCGACGTTCTTCAACGACAAGCACCAGGCGATGGGGAACGAGTGGCTCAAAGGGACGTTCGTTCCGCCTGCGGCGAAGGAGGAGACCGGCCCGCTGGCCACCTTCGTGCGGCTCGCCGAGCGCCATCGCTACGTGGGGGAGAAGCTGGCGTTTGGCCCGCACTTCTACGAGCCCGACTGGCGCCGGCAGTGCCTTGAGTTCTACACGCGACTGTTCTGGCAGTCGCGGTACTTGCTGCTCGTGCGCCAGCCGGCCGAGTCGCTGTGGTCGATGCAAAAGATGTTCCCCCAGCGTCCGCTGGCGGCGGTCTTCCAGATCTGGTGCGACGCGCTTTCGCTGTTGATCGACATCTACTGCGTTTGCCCGCAGGCCAGGTTTGTGTTCTTCGAGCACGTCGACCGGCGGTTGCTGTGGCAGCTTGCCTGGATGTTGCGGGCGCCCTTGTGGGTGCCGCGCGGCACGCTGGGGGGAGCGCACGTCCACTCGCGCGTCGGCGCCGACGAGATGCCGGAGATCCTCGCGCCCTACGGCGATCTATGCGGCGCCTGCCAGGACGTGTACGCGATCTTGCGCCACAGCATCTCCCGCCGCACGCTGCGGTGGCGCGGCGCGGGCGGCCCGTGGGATTTCTTCAACGATCTCCGCGCACGACTGGCCGCGCTGCGCGATCGGGCCGCCGAAGAAGTGCAGGAGGACGCTGCGCCCGGCGAGCCCAACGAGCGACTGGTCCCCACGACGGCGGCGAGCCTACCCGCCAATCCAGTCTTCGCTGCGTAATCCCGGGACGTTGGCGTAGTCGCGTTCGTTGTGAGTACCAACGTCAAGTCGTGGACCAGAGCCGTGGCCGCGATCAGCAGATCCATTTCGGGAGCAGGCTTGCCGATATCCAGCAAGCCCGCTTGGAGTTCGCCGAATCGGCGCGACGCGGCGGGTGTGATATCCAACACGACAACATCCCTCAGCAATTCCGCCAAGGCATGGAGGCGCCGCGGCGGCGCTTTGCTCCGCAATGCCCAGGTGTACAGTTCCGCCAACGTCACGGTCGAGATGTGCAGTCCGCTGCCGGGGCCGCCCACAACAACCCTACATGGCGGACAGGCGTTCGTGGGTGTGGCGTGCCTGCCGCGTCAGGGCCGTTCACAGATTCAAGCTGGACGGCGGCGCGCCGGCGGGAAAGTGGGACAGGCACCGAGACGAAACGTTGGTCTGAAAGGGCTTGCGCTGTTTATGCTCGGAGCCAGTCCCATTTCCCGCCTCGCCATTTTGAAAAACAGAACGGCCGTGCCTGCCGCGTGAAGACGGGCAGCATGCCCGCCCCCCTGTCTGCCCTCCGCCTACTCCTTTTCCTCGACCACCGTCACCGGGGCGATCTTCTCCAGGCCTTCCTTGACTTCCTCCGCGCGGCCGACGACGACCACCACCATGTCGTCGGGGTGCACGCGGCTATCGACTAGCCGCATGCACTGCTGCTCGTTGGTTTTGGCGACCGCGTCGAGCTCCTTTTGGAAGTAGTCCGCCGGCAAGCCGTTGGACTCGATCAACCACAGCTCGTCGGCCATCTGAAAGGGAGTTTCGTGCTCCAACGGAAAGTTTCCCAGCAAAAATGCCTTCGTCTTGCGCAGCTCCTCGCTCGTCGGTGGCTCGCTCCGCAAGCGCTTGATCTCGCCGAACACGGCCGCCACGGCGTCGGCCGTCGACTCGGTCTTGCTGAACGTGCCGACGGTGAATGAGCCGGCAAAGCGTTGGGCGCGGAAGCCGCCGCTGGCGCCGTAGGTCAGCCCCTTCTTGACGCGAATCGTCTCGTTCAGCCGGCTGGAGAACGCGCCGCCGAAGTAGCCGCTCACCACGCGGCCGGTGAAAAACGAGGGGTCGCGCCGCGTGATCCCCAACTGGCCGACCTGAATCTGGCTTTGCGTGGCGGTCGCGCGATCGACCAGATAGACGTGCGTGGCCGTGGCCGCGGGGGGCTCCGCGAGCTTGACATCGGGCTTTGCCCCCTCGGCTTTCCAGCCGCCGAACACCTTCTTCGCCAGCGCCACGGCCCGTTCGTCGTCGATGTCGCCGGCCAGGATCAGCACGGCCATGTCGGGCCGGGCGAATCGCTTCCACCAGGCGGAGGCCTCGTCCAGGGTGAGCGCCTCGACGTCCTTGGTCTCGCCGGTCGCGGTGCGGGCGTAAGGGTGCTCGCCATACAGCTTGCGGCGCAGCTCGCGCCGCGCGACGTAGGACGGATCGCGCGACGAGACGCGCAGGCTAGTCAGCGTCTGCTTCTTCACCTCGGTGAATTCATCGGCGGGAAACGTCGGCCCCAGCACGACCTCGCCCAAGAGCTGCATCGTGCGATCCAACTGGTCGGTGAGACAGTTGGCGTTGACCGTCGCGCTGTCCATCAGGCCCGAGCCGGAGAGGCTGATGGCGTACGTTCCCAGCTCGTCGGCGAGTTGTTCCTCGGTGTGCGCCTGCGTTCCCTTGACGAGCATGTCGAGGGCCATCGAGGCGGCGCCGGGCTTTTGCTCGGCCCAGGCCCCGGCCAGGAGCCCCAGTTCCGCGCTGACGATTGGCACCTCACGGTTCGGGACCACGATCACCTTCAGGCCATTGTCGAGCGTGTGGGCGGTGTGCGCAAAGGTCGGCGGCGGGACGTCGAGGGCAGCGGCCAAGGGGGGCGTGGAAAGATAGTTTTGCGGCCGACTGACGCCCGGCCGGCCGGGGCGTGGCGCCTCTTTCTCCGGCTCGGCCGTGATCGGCGCGTCCTCCTCGGCGTTCTTCTTCGATCCCGCGCCCGGTCCGCTGGCCGGAATCAGAACGTTGATGCGGCGATTGGGGTCGAGATACTTCTCGGCGACGCGCTTCAGGTCGGCGATCGTGACCCGCGCGATCGCGGCGAGCCGGTCGTTGGCCCGGCCGGCGTCCCCTTCCAGCACGGCGGCGCGCCCCAGCGCCGAGGCCTTGCCTTCGACCGAGAGCGTCTGCAGCACGGCTGACTTCAACTGGCGGTTGCGGGCCTTAAGTAGCTCGCGGTCGCTGATCGGGCCGGTCCGCAGCTTTTCGATTTCCTCGACGAGCGCATCCATGGCGGCATCCGGTTTCGCGCCGAACGGGGGCACAACGGCGCCGGCGAAGAACACCCCCTCCTGCTCGAGCGACTGCGAGATGTCCAGCACCTGCACCGCCAGCTTCTTTTCGGCCACGAGCGCCCGGTGCAGCCGGCTGCTGTCATCGCCCACCAGAATCCGCGCCAGCATGGAAAGCGGCACGTGGTCGGGGTCCTTAAGCGGCACGGTGCGGAATAGCGCGCCCACGACCGGCGCCGGCGCGTTGTCTTCGTGGATCGTGATCGTCCGCCCGGCCGTCGGGAAGGGCTCGTCAATCGTGACGGGCGGCGGCGCCGTGCCGCGCGGGATCCAGCCGAAGTGGCGCTTCACGAGCTGCTGCGCCTCGGCGTGCTTGACGGCGCCGGCGATCACGACCGTGGCGTTCCCCGGGAGGTAATATCGATTCCAGAAGTCGCGCAGCTCGCGCACGGCCGCGGCCCGCAAGTGCGGGATCTTGCCGATCGGCGTCCAGCGGTAGGGGTGCTTCTGAAAGACCTCGGCCATCACCTTTTCGAACACGCTTCCGAAGGGGGAGTTGAGCCCCATGCGGCGCTCCTCCTCGACGACCTTCCGCTCGGTGTCGAACGAGATCTGGTCGATCTTCAGGCCCGACATGCGATCGGCTTCGAGCCACAGGGCCAGCTCCAACTGGTGCGCGGCCAGCGTCTCGTGGTAGACGGTCTGGTCGAAGGCCGTATAGGCGTTGCACTCGCCGCCGGCCTGCCGGATCAGGTCCATGTGATCGGTCGGCCCTAGCCGCTCCGTGCCGCGGAACATCATGTGCTCGAACATGTGGGCGAAACCCTGCCGCTCGGGGTTCTCGTCCTTCGAGCCCACGTGGTACCACACCTGCACGTTGACGATGGGGCAGGAAAAATCCTCGAGCGTGATCAGCCGCAGGCCGTTGTCGAGCGTGATCTCGCGATAGTCGAAGAGCTTCGCTGGTGTGTTCTGCTCGGCGCCCGTGCAGGTCCGTCCGGCGGTGAATGCGGTGCAGACAACAACGAGCGCGGCGATCCAGCGGCAACGACGTGGTGGCATGAGTTTTTCCTGTGTGGAGAGGACTGCAGCCCGGCCCGGTGCGGCCCGTAGTGTACCGGCTCATGGCAAGGCCTTGAAGTTGCTCGCTAGCGCACAAAAAAGCCTGGAGGCCCGGCGCCGCCGGACCTCCAGGCATAATCTACGTCGCGATTCTTCCCTAACCCCCAACCCCTAAGCGCCCAACCCCTACCTCGCCGCCGCCTGCTGGTTCGGCTTGGGCGCCGCCATGGCCTTCGACAAGGCCGACAGCAACTGCACGGCCGGCTGCGGGAAGGCGTCGGCGTCGGTGCTCCAAAAGTTGATGGTCGCCCGCACGCCGCCGACCTCGATCGGCACGTGCATGCTACTCTTGGCGCCCCGCGCGACCATCTTCGCGAATACCGCGCCTTTGACCTTCGTCAGGTCCGGATTGATGACCGGCTTGTCGCCCGCCGCGTACGCGGCCAGCGGTTCGCCTTCGACCGGTGCTTCGGCCAGCGGGCTGCGGAGCGTCTCGGGCAGGTCTTCAGGCTTCGCGCCGGGGCGCTGCCGTTGGAACGGTCCGAACTTCTGCACCAGCTTGCCGTCGACGATGGCCGTCAGGCAGACGCGATCGACTTGCGGCACGGTGACCGGCAGAATCATGCTGAACTTAGCGAACCACTCAGGATCGCTAAGGGCCAGGTGCGTGCCGGCCTTCAGGTTGTCGTCCGGGTCGCCCCCGGTGGCCCGCATGATGACCAGGAACTCCTCGACGCGGGACAGCTTGCGGACCTTCTCGGCGGCCTTCGGGTCGGTCAGGTCCTGATTCGGATCGGCCGCTTCGAAGAAGCCGATCATCATTTCCTCGAACGTCTGGTCGCCGAAGCCGACCGTGGCCTTCGGATCGGGATTGTTCAGGTTGTCCTCCGAGTTATCGAACTCGGCGAAGCAATCCAGCCGCGTCCCCATCGGCAAGAGCTTCGGCTCGACCAGCCGGTAGTTGGTCTGCCAGCCGAAGTCGTATCGCGGCACCGACAACAGCACTTCCTTCTTGCCGTCGGGGTACGTGGCCTCGTAGCGGAAGGCCTTGCCGCGGAGGTGCATGTGCGGCATCAGCGTCAACAGCAGCGTGTCCTTCTTGAAGATCCACCGCGACTGCGCGTGATAGTCGTTGACACCCGGCGGAATCTGAATGACGAAGTTGGCGGCGCTATTCACGACCACCTCGCGCTTCACCGTCTTGGGATCGGCGAACTTGATGCCCGCGAAACTGCGGTCCGCCTGCGCCGAGCCGTTGGGCGTGTAGTGCATCTGGAAGATCAATTTCGAGCCGGCCGGCACCAGGCGGGCCATGCCCTCTGGCAGGGGCTCGGGCCGCAACCCCGGCGCGAACGCTCCGGTGAAGTCGTTGCCACCCAACAGGCCCAGATTGCCGCCGTCCGGCGTCAGCACGAAGATCAGGATGTGGTGCACGACGGCCGGATTGCCGGGCCGCGGCTCGATCGCGCTAATCCACTTGTCCTCTTTCCAGCCCGGGTCGACCGTGAACATCTGGTAGTCCACGACGCCCGTTGCCGGCACGTCAAAACCCTTGTCGGCCATGTAGATCACCTGGTCCGGCTCGGCGATCATCCACCCTTCGGCGAACTTCGGCGGCTCGGGCAGGTCCTTGGGGTTCCCTTCCGGAGCGCCATTGGCGACCCACTTGGCGATCGCCGCCTTGTCGGCGTCGGAGAGCCGGGCGTCGTTCTTGAAGTGGCCATACTGCGGGTCGGCGTGCCAGGGAGGCATGCGCCCGCCCTGCACCACTTCGTCGATCATGCCGGCCCAGCCGACCACTTCGTCGTAGCTGGTCAGCGTGAACGGCGCGATCTGGCCGGTCCTGTGGCACGAAACGCAATTGTCGTTGAGGATCCGCGCGATTTGCTTCGAGTACGTGACGTCGCTTCCGGCGACCGGCTTGCGGTCGCGGCCGATCAGGCAGCCGCCCGGCTCGGTCTGCGGCTGGCTGACGGCTTTTCCGGCGAGCAGCTCATCGAGCGCCACGGCCAGGTCGCGCCGCGACGGCTCTTTGCGCTGGTAGCCGGCGTTGTTGACCAGGCCGTACTGATCGTCGATCCGCCCGCGATAGCGAATCTTGCGATCCGCGTCGAGCACGATCACTTCAGGCGTGCGGGTGGCGCCGAGCTGATCGGCCACGGCCTGATTCAGGTCCTTGAGGATCGGGAACTGGATGTCATGAACCCGGGCGTACGAGGAGATCTCCGTCACCGAATCCTGCCGGTTCGCGTTGACGCCGACGAACACGACCCCCTTCGGCTCGAACTCCTTGGCCAATTCCGCCAGTCGCGGCGCATAGAGCTTGGCCAGCGGACACTCGGTGCCCAGAAACGCCACGACCACGATCTTACCCTTGGCTGAGTCGGCCAGGTTGTAGGGCTGCCCGTGGAAGTCGTTCAATTTGAAGTCGGCCACTTTTTTGTTGAGCGAGTCGCTGGGCGCGGCGGCCTGGGCCGACGAGCCGGCGGCCACGGCGGCCAGTGCCAGCAGGGTCAGGGCATTTCGCATGATAGAACCTCACGTCCTTCGCTAAGGGGAAGTGGTCGCGGGAGGATAGGCCGAGAACCGGCCGTGTTGCCCCAATGGCCCGCCACGAGAGCGGCCAACTCGACGGCGCTATCCTAGCCCGAATCACCGGGTTTGACTACTCGAACCAAGGGCCTTTCTCGCCCGCGGCACTTGCAGGGGAAAGCGGGGGCTTCCGCCGAGCGAACCTGCCGCGGGAGCACTAGCAGCAAGTCGCGTCTCGGCGGGAGATTGCCCCGCTTTCACCTGTTTATGTCCATGTCTTGCCTCGGCCTCCGTGCCGCCGCGCCATGCCGCTTGGGACAGCCGGGGCCGCGGCAAAGTTCGCGTTGTTGGGTCGGTCGCCGACCGCCGGGCGAACGGCCGCCAAGCATTGCTGCCGGCTGGTCCTCACACGTGGATTCGCCGCGGCCGAAGAAATCTTGGGGCGAGCGGAGGGGTTTTTGAGGGGGGCGGGCATCCTGCCCGCCTTCGTCCGGAAGAGTGAAACGTGACATGGCGCGCAAGCGCGCCGCGACGGGTGCCTCTGGCAACAAAGGCGGGCAGGATGCCCGCCCCGCCCCAACTACACCGCGGCCTGCGACTCGTCCGCCGCCGGCTCCCTGAATCTCGACGAAACGAGCACAAACCCGACCGCCGTCACGAACATCATCGCCGCAAAGAACCAATAGTAGCTGGGGCCCGGCAACTTGCTCGTGCCGTCTTCGTTTTGAATGACGACGTTCACCACCGCCGTGAGGGCGTTCCCCAGCGACAGCGACAAGAGCCAGATAGCCATCACGATCGACTTCATGCTCCTGGGCGCCACGGTGTAGGAAAACTCCAGCCCCGTGATCGACACCATCACTTCGGCCGAGGCCAGGACGATGTAGGCCAATATCTGCCAGGCGATGTGGGGCCTCAGACCGCCGGCGATCATGTGCTCGATATAGGCCGAGACGACAAACGACAGGGCCGTGAGGAACAAGCCGATCGAAATCTTCCGCACCGCCGTCAAGGGAAACACGCGGTTGATCGCCGGGTAGATGCCGTAGGAGAAGAGCGGAATAAAGAGCAGGATCAGGACCGGATTGACGGTGTGAATCTGCGCGGGCAGCCACTCCCTGCCCAACGCGACGCGGTTCATGTCGCGGGCCTGCAAGATCCACGTGGAGCTGCTCTGGTCGTAGAGGCTCCAGAACATGGCCACGAACAAGGTCACGATGACCGGCTTGGCCAGTGCCCGCATGCCCTCCGGCGTGAATGCCTCGCGGACGAAATCGAGGCCCGCCGGCGGTCGGTGCACGAACTTGTGCCGCCCCATCCAGAAGATCACGGTCGCCAGCCCCATCAGGACGCCAGGCAACGCGAAGGCCACGTGCGGGCCGTACCTGTTGAGCAGCTCCGGGATAAGGATCGTGGAGAACATCGATCCGAAATTGATGGAGAAGTAAAACCAGGCGTACACCTTTTCCAAGAGGTGTTGATTGCGGGGCCCAAACTGGTCTCCCACGTTGGCCGACACGCACGGTTTGATGCCGCCCGAGCCGACGGCGATCATCGTCAGCCCGACGGCCAGCGCCCACCGCGGGGTGAGCCCCATGCCATTGCCCGGTTCGGTGCCTCCGATCGCCAGCACCAGGTGACCCAGGCAATACAAGAGCGACACGTAAAGAATCGTGCGGTATTTCCCCAAGACGCCGTCGGCGACGATCGCGCCGAGCATGGGAAAGAAATACACCGACGAAAGGAACAAGGAGTACCAGGCCGTGGCCTGCTCCTTGTTCATGACGTCGAGCGCGCCCGTCCCGTCCACGAGCCACTCGGTCATGTAGACCACGAGGATCGACCGCATCCCGTAGTAGCTGAACCGCTCGGCCGCTTCGTTGCCGATGATGTACGGCACGCCGCCGGGCATGCCGGCGGTGTCTTCCGGCACCGTGCGATAGGGACCGGTCGTGGCGGCGTCTTCTTTCATCGCTGGCACTGCTCTGTAGGGTGCACTGCGTGCCCGCTTTAACTGAACTGTGAACCCGCGCGTGTTGGCGCGTGGTGCCCACAGGGCACGCTACTAGACTAGAACTAGTCTGCGCCCGACGGCCCGCGCTACTGCCGGGATAGTCGCACAACGGCGGGCGAAGTCAAGACCAAGGGGCGTGTCGCGACCGAGCGGCGGCGCCTTGTCGACGCTTCGTCCAATAGGCCTCGACGCTCGCAGGCCGCGGGCATACAACAAATCGCGGAAGCCGCGGACCAAGGAGCAAGACCAATGGCCCTCACATTTCTGTTGCTGTTTTTGTTTGGAGGAGTGGTCGGCGTGATGAGCGGGCTGTTGGGCATCGGCGGCGGCATCGCCCTGGTGCCCGGCCTGATGTGGCTCTTTGGCTTTTCGCAGCAGGAGGCGCAAGGCACCAGCCTGGCCGTGCTGATCCCGCCCATCGGCATCTTCGCGGCCTTGGTCTATTATCAACACAACTGGGTGCGGCTGCCGGTCGTGGCGTGGATCGCGGTGGGCTTCATGCTTGGCGCGTACTTGGGGGCGCACCTGGTGGCCCACGTTCCGCTCGATTGGCTGCGGCTGGGGTTCGGCGCGCTATTGGTGTACACAGGCTTCACTTTCGTGATGCAACCACGCGTCACGCACCCCGCGGCCGCGCTGCCGGCCGGCGTGGGCACATTGGCGGTGACCGCCTTCGGCCTCGTCCGTCGCCGCGGCATGGAACGCAAAGCCGAAGCGGCCAAGCCACCCGACGACGATACGTACTATCACATCTGAGAGCTAATGATGAATGCGGAACGATGAATGATGAATGAAAGACCATTCATCATTCATCATTCATCGTTCCGCATTCGTTCCCGATGCCGAGTTCGTGCCACGCTTGCGCGACCGGCGCGGTGACCGAGACCATTTCCTGCGTCATCGGATGGCGAAACGAGAGGCCGCGGCCGTGCAGCGCGATCGCCCGCAGCCGCTCGTCTTCGTGCGCCGGGCCGAACGTCCCCGCGGCGCCGTACAGCGCGTCTCCCAGTATCGGGTGGCCGCGGGCGGCGGCCTGCACGCGGACCTGGTGCGTGCGGCCCGTCTCCAGCTCGATTTCAAGCCATGAGCCCCAGCTTGCGCTTTCCAGCACCCGATAGTGCAGCACCGCCGCGCGCCCCTCCGGGTGATCCTGGGCGACTAGCTCGGCCCGCGGCTCGCCCGGCACCTTGCGGACGTAGTCGCTCCACGTCCCCTCGCGCGGCGCGACTTCCCTTTCGACGCAAGCCCAATAGACCTTGCGCACCAAGCGCCCCTCGAACTGCTCGGACAGGCGCCGGGCCGCTCGCGCGTGCCGGGCGAACACCATTGCGCCTGACACCGGCCGATCGAGCCGGTGCGGCACTCCCAGGTAGACGTTGCCCGGCTTGTTGTCGCGCCGCTTGAACCACGCCTTGATCCGCGCTTCGAGGCTGTCGATTCCCGGCGGCGCTTGGGTCAAGACCCCGGCCGGCTTGAGCACGACCAGGCAAGGCCCCGATTCATAGAGAACTTCGACCGCCGGTTCGTTCATCTGATGTAGTGTAGCCAATCCGGGGAACGGGCGCCGGCGGCGCGGCAGGGCCGTTCACAGGTTCAAGCTTGCCGGCGGCGCACCGGCGGGAAAGTGGGACAGGCACCGAGACGCAACGTTGGTCTGAAAGGACTTGCGCTGTTTATGCTCGGAGCCAGTCCCATTTTCCCGCCTCGCCATTTTGAAAACACTAGCCCGAAGCGCCAGCGAGGGATCCTGATCGGAAGGGGATCACAACCCTCGCTGGCGCTTCGGGCTAGTGTTTACGGGCGCGCGCGCTATTCGCAAGAGTATCTTACTTCTCCCAGAACATGGCTGGCCTGGAAAGCGGCGATACCGTTCAATAGCGGCGTGGCGTTCGCGCCTGCGCCTGATGCAGACGATGCCCAAGAAGTGACGGATGGGAGCACCCAAATGAACATGAGATCGGCCACGCTTGTGGCAATCGCCGGCCTGGCGCTCGCCCTTCTGCTGCGGCTGGGGATGTTCGCCAGAGATTTCTTGCGACTTCTCGACGGCGGCGGAGGCGGCGGGGTTGCCGTCTTGGCGACGGTGGCCATTTATTGCGCGGGGGATGTGCTAGCCTACGGCTCGCTCTTGGTCTTCTTCGTCGTCCTGCGACGCTCGCTGAACCAGCAGGCCGGGCACTAAGGCGAGAACTTCGCCGCGCCTCGGCCAGTGGCCGGTTTCCGGCTCGTTTTGTATCATCGGGCACATGGTTGCCACCAAGACCGCCGAACCCACGGATGCCGTTGCGCCGCCGGTCCGCGTGCTGATCATCGACAACGAAGTCGCGCATGCCGAGGCCGTGGCCGAAAGCCTGTCGCGCGTCGGCTATGACTGCACGGTGGCCACCAGTGGCACGCGCGGCGCCGAGCGGATCGACGAGGACACCTTCGACATCATCATCACCGACCTGGTGATGAACGACGTCGACGGCCTGGCCATCCTGAAGCGGGCCAAGGAGAGCCTGCCCGAGGCGGAGGTGATCCTGGTCACCGGGCACGGCACGGTCCCCTCGGCCGTGGCGGCCATGCAGCAGGGGGCCTACAGCTACCTCTTGAAGCCGCTCGACCTGGGGCAGCTTCGCGCGGTCACGGAGAACGCCGCCGCCAACTTGCGGCTCCGCCGCACCAACGCCGAGCTCAATCGCCGGCTGGACGAAAAGTTTGGCTTCGAGGGCGTCGTCGGCTCCAGCCCCAAGATGAACGAGGTCATCCAGCTCCTGAAGCGGATCGCCCCGACCAACGCCAGCGTGCTCGTCCAGGGGGAGACCGGCACCGGCAAGGAGCTCGTCGCTCAGGCCATCCATCA
This sequence comes from Planctomycetia bacterium, assembly GCA_016191115.1. Taxonomy (GTDB): domain Bacteria; phylum Planctomycetota; class Planctomycetia; order Pirellulales; family JACPPG01; genus JACPPG01. The sequence continues at coordinate 244,758 of JACPPG010000023.1, forward strand.
GAACAGCCCGCGGAAGAACAAGCCCTTCGTCGGGCTCAACTGCGCGGCCCTCAGCGAGAACATCTTAGAGAGCGAGCTCTTTGGGCACGTGAAGGGGGCCTTCACCGATGCTTCGACCGATCGGATTGGCAAGTTCGAGTTCGCAGGCGGCGGCACCCTCTTTCTCGACGAAGTGGGCGACATGCCACTGGCCACGCAGATCAAACTCTTGCGGGTGCTCGAGAACAGCGAGATCACCCGCGTCGGCTCGAACGATCCGATCAAGGTCAACGTCCGCATCCTCTCGGCCACCAATCGCAACCTGGAGAAGCAGATCGAGGCCGGCACCTTCCGCAGCGATCTCTATCACCGGCTGAAAGTGGTGACCGTGGTGCTGCCGCGGCTGGTCGAGCGGAGCCAGGACATTCCGCTGTTGATCGAACATTTCATCAAGCACTTCGCCAAGCGGCACGAGAAGCCGATCAAGAGCATGTCGACCGCCGCGCGGCGCCGCTTGATGACGTTCGACTGGCCGGGCAACGTGCGGCAGTTGCGCAACGTCGTCGAGAGCATGGTCGTGGTCGATTACGACGGAGTGCTCGACGTGGACGACCTGCCGGCCGAGCTGGCGGGACCGGCCGAGCCGCCCGTCGAGGCGACCGCCGGCGGCCTGGGCAGCCTGGTGGGCAAGCCGCTGGCGGACATCGAACGGCTGTTCATCGAGGAGACGCTCAAGCTCACGGCCGGCAACCGCGAAGAGGCGGCCGGCATGCTGGGAATCGGCGAGCGGACGTTGTATCGGAAGATCAAGGAATTTGGCTTGTAACCAGCAAGCAATTGAATGCCCTCCATTCATCAACTTCCACCCAGCGTCGTCAACAAAATCGCCGCCGGCGAGGTGATCGAGCGGCCGGCCAGCGTCGTCAAGGAGCTGGTGGAAAATGCGCTCGACGCCGGCGCTACCCGGATCGAGGTCGCGCTTGTGCAAGGGGGCGTCGAGCTGGTGCGGGTGGTCGACAACGGCGGCGGCATTCCGCGCGACGAGCTCCCCTTGGCCGTCGCCAGCCATGCCACGAGCAAGCTCGCCACGGCCGACGACTTGTTTCGCGTCGAGACGCTGGGCTTTCGCGGCGAGGCCCTGGCCAGTATCGCCGAGATCAGCCGCTTCACTCTGCGCAGCCGCCCGGCCGGCGCCACGGCCGGCGCCGAACTCGAAGTCGCGGCGGGCGTCGTCGGGGAGGTTGCCCCCTGCGGCTGCCCGGAGGGGACGATCATCGAGGTCCGCAATCTCTTTTTCAACACGCCGGTGCGGCGGAAGTTCCTCCGCTCGACGCAGACCGAGATGGGGCACGTCAGCGAGGCCTTCACGCGGCTGGCGCTCGCGCACCCCCAAGTGCACTTCACACTAAAGCACAATGACCGCGCGGTGTACGACCTGGCGCCGTGCCAGGACTGGCGCGAACGGATCGACAGCTTTTTCGGCCACGAATTGGCCGCGAGCCTCATCTGGATCGAGAGCCAAGATCCGCCTGTCCGTCTGGCCGGCTTCGTGGCCCATCCCAGCCACAGCCGCGGCAACGCGCGGATGCAGTACCTGTTCCTCAACGGCCGCTCGATCCGCGACCGGTCGCTGCAGCACGCGCTGGCCGAGGCGTACCGCGGTCTGCTGCTGACGGGCCGGTACCCGATCTCGTTCTTGTGCTTTGACATGCCGCCGGAGATGGTGGACGTGAACGTCCATCCGACGAAACTCGAGGTCCGCTTTCAGGACGGCGGCCGGCTGTATAGCCAACTGTTGGGCACGATCCGCACGAAGTTTCTCACGACCGACTTGACGCACGCGCTCACGGCGACCGGTGCGACGACTAGCGGCGGGCCGCGGGCGGCGGACAGCTTACCGGCCGCCGGCGGCCCGCACGGCGCCCAGGAGGTGGTCGCTTGGGCAAAGGCCGAGCTCGTGGCGCGGTTGGCGGCTCATCCGCCGGAACAAGCGCCCGGCGCCGTGGCGGCGGAAGCGGCGGCCGGCAACGGAATGGACCGTCCCGCGACGGTCGCAAATGCACACGGTCCGCTTGAGCTCTATCCGCTCGACCGCGCGTGGCAGCCCGTCGGCGGCCCCGAGGAGGCGGAACCCGGCGGCTCGCAGTGGCCGGATGTGCCGCCGGTCGTCGGCGGATTGGACTGGGGGGCGGCGCCGGCGCCGTGGGCTCGCGTGCCGCGGCAGGCGACGGCGGAAGCGTCCTGGGGTCTTCGCCCTGGCGTGCCCGGTGAGCCGCATTTTCATCCGGCGCCCGTCGCGTCCGCGGTGCAGATCCACAATCGGTATTTGGTGACGGAGAGCGCCGAAGGCGTGCTGGTGATCGACCAGCACGCCCTGCACGAACGCATTCTGTACGAGCAACTACGCGCGAAGGTGCTCGCTGGCGCGCTGGAAACGCAGAACCTGCTCGTGCCGGAGCCGGTCGACTTGAGCCCTGCCGAGGCGGCCGCGGCGCTCGACGAGCGCGAGCTACTCGCGCAACTAGGCTTGCGGATCGAGCCCTTCGGCGGCGGCACGGTGCTCGTGTCGAGCTATCCGGCGATGCTCGCCGGCAGTAGCGCCGGCCAGTTATTGCGCGATCTGGTCGAGCTGCTTCTGGCCGAGCGGAGGGCGCCGGACCGCCGCGATCTGGTAGACGAGCTACTGCACATGATGTCCTGCAAGGCGGCGGTGAAGGCGGGCGACCGGCTCACCGGCGAGGAAATCGCGGCCCTCCTCGAGCAGCGGCACCTGGCCCAGGACACGCACCATTGCCCGCACGGAAGGCCCACGGCGCTGGTGTTCACGCGCGAGGATCTGGATCGACAGTTCAAGAGGACTTAGAGCCCATCCGAGAACCGTCCGAAGAGAGGGGGACAGTCCCATTTTGCTCGGAGTACCTCGCAAAATCGGGGCGGTCCCCGTCGGTTCTCGGATGAGTCTCTTAACCCAGTGGAGCGGGGCTATCGGACACGGACGTAGCGCTGGGCGCGGCGCTCCGCCGATTGACATCTCGCAACCTTCGGGCTTAGCACGCCCCGCGTCGTATAATTGACTCACGCTCACCGGCGCCGCTCGCCGCGTCTTTTAAAGAACAATCGCAACTAAAGCGACCTCGCGAACATGATTTGCGTCAGCATTGGCCGCGGCCGGCACCGCCACGTGAGCGCCGAACACAAGCACCTCGTCGAGCAGGGCGCCAAGCTCGTCGAGCTGCGGCTGGATTACATCAACGGGCAGATTAACCTCAAGCGCGTCGTGCCCGACCGCCCCGGTCCGGTCATCGTCACGATTCGCCGCCAGCGGGACGGGGGGAAGTACAACGGCAGCGAAGAATCGCGGGTGATGCTGCTGCGGACGGCGATCGCCGACGGCGTGGAGTACGTCGATCTGGAGGACGACATCGCCCACCAGATCCCCCGCTACGGACGCACGAAGCGGATCATCAGCCTGCACGACTTCCGCAAGACGCCCGACGATCTGCGGCAGATCCACGCGCGGCTGGCCGCTCTCGACGCGGACATCGTCAAGATTTCGACCCTGGCCAACCATCCGCACGACAACCTGCGCATGCTGCGGCTGGTGCGGGAGAGCACGATCCCGACGGTCGGAGTCTGCATGGGCGATATCGGCACGCCCTCGCGGTTGCTGGCCGGCCGCTTTGGCGCGCCGTTCACCTACGCCACGTTTCACCACGAACGGACGCTCGCGCCCGGACAGCTCAGCTTCCTGCAGATGCGCGACATTTACCACTACGACCAGCTTACGGCGGAAACCGAGCTGTACGGCGTGATCGGCGACCCGATCGCCCAGAGCATGAGCCCGCTGATCCAGAATGCCGCCTTCGAGCAGGCCGGCATGAACAAGGTGTACCTGCCCTTTCGGATTCCGCGCGAGGACCTGGCCAGCTTTCTCGACGACGCAAAAGAGCTCGGCATCCGCGGCCTGTCGGTCACCATTCCGCACAAGGAAACGATCCTCAAAAAGCTGGACAAAGTCGACGGCGCCGTCCGCGGCGTCGCCGCCGCCAACACAGTGCTCTTCGAAAACGGCTGCCTGTCGGGCTTCAACACCGACTACCGTGCCGCCATGGACAGCCTGGCCGAGTCGCTCGAAGTGCAAGACGCCTCGAGCGCCGGCCGGTACCTGCAGGGAAAACTGGCCCTGGTCATGGGGGCCGGCGGCGCGGGGCGGGCCATTGCCTTCGGGCTGGCGCGGCGCGGCGCCGAGGTCGTCATCGCCAGCCGCACCAGTCAACGGGCCGAGGCTCTGGCGAAGTTCATCGGCTGCAAGGCCGTCGACTGGACCGCGCGGCACAACTATTCGGTCGACATCCTCGTCAACTGCACGCCGCTGGGCATGCACCCGAACGTCGACGAGACGCCTTACGAACGACACCACCTCAAGCCTTCGATGGTGGTCTTCGACACCGTCTACAACCCGGAGAGCACGTTGTTGATCAAGGACGCCCGCAGCCGCAGTTGCACGGTGGTGACGGGCGTGGAGATGTTCATCCGGCAGGCGGCGCTGCAGTTCAAGCTGTTTACCAGCCAGGAGGCCCCCACGGACCTGATGCGCGACGTTCTGCGGCGGACGATCGGGCCGGCGAAGTATTAGAACGCGTCAAGGCATGCGCGCTTGTGGGCACTGCAAGAATGAGCCTCGTCCTGATCGGCTATCGCGGCACCGGAAAGACCACCGTGGCGCGGCTGTTGGCCCTCGAACTGGGATGGGATTGGGTCGATGCCGACGTCGAAGTCGAGCTCCGCGCCGGCCGGTCGATCGCCGCCCTCTTCGCCGAGGCGGGCGAACGGGCGTTTCGCGATCTAGAGACGGCCGTGTTGCGCGAGCTCGTCACCCGCGAGCGGGCGGTGATTGCCGCCGGCGGCGGCGCCGTGCTGCGGGCCGAGAACCGGGAATTGCTCGCCCAATGCGGCGGCGTGGTCTGGCTTACCGCCAAGGTCGACACGATCGTCGCGCGGCTATCGACCGACGCCACCACCGCCGCGCGGCGGCCGAACCTGACCTCCGCGGGCGGCCGGGCGGAAATCGAGCGATTGCTGGCCGAGCGCGAACCGCTCTATCGCGCGTGCGTGACGCTCGAGGTTGCCACCGACGACCGCACGCCGGTCGCGGTCGCCGCCGAAATCCGCGCCCGCCTCGATCCGCCCACCGCCGGCCGGGAGCGGACGTGAACCTCTTGCTCGCCATCCCACACGCCGTCCGGCTGGCGCTCTTGTTCGCGATCGGCGCCGGGCTTGCGCACCTCGTCGAGCGCTGGGCGCGGCGACTCGTTGCCGGCCAGCGCGGCGAGATAGGTGTAGCGCCCGGGCTAGAAGTTGCGGCATCGACCCTTCGAGTCCGCACCCTCGCCGTCGACGCGGCGGTCGGCCTCTTGCTCGCCTTTCTGTACTGGTGGGAGACCGAGCGGCTTGGGCTCCTGCGGGCGCTGGCGCCGGCCAACTTTGCGCCTGGGCCGGCGGACCAGCTTGCACTGCACCTCGCCTATGCCAGTCAGGCGATCTTGATCCTGTTGATGCTCGCGGCGTCGCTGGTCGATATTGCCGACCAGACGATCCCCGACGCGATCACCGTCCCCGGGACGCTCATCGGACTGGCGGTGGCGGCGCTTTTTCCCGCGTCGCTCTTGCCGATCGTGGCCGCTCCGGGAGGCGTGCCTGGGCTCGATTTCTTGACGCTTGCCAGTCCGAACGACTGGCCGCCGGCGCTGGCCGGGCGACCTAATACAGCGCCGCTTGCCGTCGCGCTGGGCTGCTTCCTCTTGTGGTGCGTTGCGCTATTGCCGCGGCCGTGGCGCGGGCGCCGGGGCTGGCTTCGAGCGGCTGCCCTCATGATGGCCCGCCTGCGGCGCGAGCCGTCCGCGCGGGGAATGCTCGCCATCGCGACCTTGGGCTCCGCCATCATCGTCGCCGTGTGGGCCGTCGGCGGAGACCTTTGGTGCGGCCTGTTAACGTCGCTCGTCGGGCTGGCCGCCAGCGGCGCGCTCGTTTGGGCCGTGCGGATCGTCGGCACGTGGGCCCTGGGCCGCGAAGCGATGGGCTTTGGTGACGTCACCCTCATGGCCATGATCGGCAGCTTCCTCGGCTGGCAGGCCGGGCTGATCATCTTCTTTCTTGCCCCTTTCGCGGGACTGGTGACGGGCATCGCGCAGTGGTTTTTCTACCGCGACAACGTCATTCCCTACGGGCCCTTTCTGTGCCTGGCGGCACTGGCGCTTGTGTTCAATTGGGGCCCGATCTGGGCTTGGGCCGCGCCCCTGTTTGGGCCGGTGTGGCTCGTGCCCGTGGTGATGGTGGCCTGCGTCGTGATGCTGGCCGCGCTATTGGCGTTGTGGAAAGCCGTCCGCGGCTTGTTGGCCATCGGGTAAACCGCTTCTGGCGTGCGGTTTTCCACCCTCCCGCAGCGCGAATATGCGTGTTCTGCCGTTTGGGCGGCCAAAGCCCACAGATTGCGCTTTCGTGGCGCTGCGCGCCGGATCGGGAAATAGAGTTGCCCAGAGCAGAGCACGCGCCCTATCGCACCGACAAGGTGCCGGCGGCCGTCTTGCGGCCCAGACCACTCGCCAGGAGAACCGAAACCATGTCAGCCCGATTCACACGGTCGTTGATCATTGTCGCAGTTGTCGGTTTGGGCCTGGCCGTCAGCGTCGGCATGGCGATGGCCCGGGGCGGAGGCGGTCACGGCGGGGGCGGTCACGGCGGAGGGCATGCGGGCGGCCACCACGGCGGCGAACATCATGCCGAGCATCACAATGCGGATCACCATGACCAACACGCCGGGAGCCACTACAACCACTATCACCACCACTATCACTACAACCACGGTTGGAACAATGGCTGGGGCGGCTGGGCCGGCCTCGCCGGGTTGGGCGGGCTGGCCGGCCTCGGCGGCTGGGGCGCCCCCTACGGAGGCTGGGGTTCCTACGGCTATGCCGACCCGATCTCCGTGCCGCTCGACAATCGGTACGCTTCCAATGGCGGTGGCGTGGGCGACGACGGGTCCAATCAAATCGCCGACGACGGAGACCAGCCGCAAAGCAATCAGCTCGCCAAGTCGGAAGATGAAGACGATGGCGACGACCTGCGGGGCGCGATCCACATGATCCTCCCCGACACGGACACGCACGTCTTTCTCAACGGCAAACTCGTGGCCGGCACCGGCAAGAAGCGGCTCTTGTTGACGCCGGAAATGGAAGACGACAAACCGCACAAGTACCACGTCCTGGCGGTGTGGGAAGTCGATGGCCGCCCCGTCCAGCGCGAGGCGGACATCGAGCTGGCGCCCGGCGGCGGCACGGCGCTCAACTTCGCCAAGGCCGCGGACGCCAAGGCCCCGGCCGCCACGACGGGCGGCTAACGCCTGCCGGCGTGCCGAACACGACGATGCGGCGACTGTTTCAAACGGTGACCGATTTCCGCGGCCAAGCCGACGTGTTGCGCGCCGCGCGGTGCGGCCGGATCGAGGTCCGCGACGAGCGGTTCGTGGCCGTCAGCTTGCGCCCCTGGGCCCGCCATGCCTCGCACGTCGAGGCCCTTCTGTGGGGGCGATTCGCCCACCACGCGCGCCCGGGCAATCACTGCTGGCTGTACTATCACCAGCCGCGGCGGTTTCCCAACTTCCTGGTGCTCAGTTACGTCATTTCAGGGCGAGGAACGACGCTGGCGACGCTGCGCGGAGCGTTGCGACTGCTGGACGAGATCGCCCGACTGCGCGGGGCCGACGCCCTCCTGTGCGACGTGGCGACGTCCAAAATCTCCGATCGGCTACTGGCCCGCTGGGGCTGGGCGCCGCATGCGCCGCGCCGCTGGCACCGGCCCTTTATCAAGCGGTTCTACGGCAGGTATCCCCCGGCGGATGAGATGCTCGAGGCACTGCTGTCAGCGCCGCGCGACAGCCAAAGCGCCGTGCCGCAAATGGCCTTGTGTCGCTAGGGACGGCCCGCTACCATCCCGCACCCCCGGGCGTTTACCCAGACAGCGCATGCACCGTCTTCGGCCCTTTGCCGGGTTGCCGTGCGGCGGTGCCGCGTTAGCTCTGCCGTGCTACCGGGAAATCACATCGCGTCTTCTTCTCTCGAAGTGCTTGGAGCCGTTCGCCATGCGAGCCGCGGCACGCGCGCGCTGGCTTTTGGTTTTTGCGCTGGTGGCCGGGACGGGCTGCGCGCAGAACCCGGTCCTGCTCCAAACTCAGGTGCAGAACCTCCAGCAGCAGCAGGTGGCGCTCGGGCAGCGCAACCAGGAGCTGCAAACCCGCGCGGCGGCGCTCGACAAGGACAACCAGGAGTTGCAGACGCTCTTGGGCCAGTCGCAGCAACAGTCGCGGCTGTTGGAGGATCAACTGGCCGCGGTCCGCGATCAGCTCAGCGGCGCGACGAGTCAATTGGCGAAGATCAAGCAGCAGACGCCGCCCGAGGCGAAGCCGGCGGAAACGTGGACCACCTCGGCCAAGCCGGGGGCCAGCGCCAAGATCACCGCCAACAGCAGCCTGAAGAACCAACTGCCGGCGATCGAGATTCCCGGCGTCCAGGTCCGCGCCGACGGCGACGTCGTGCGGATCGAGCTCGCCAGCGCGAAGCTGTTCTCGCCCGGCACCGCGCGGCTGCTGCCCGAGGCCGGTCCCCTCTTGGATACGGTCGCGGCCGATATCGTCCGCATGTATCCCGACCAGATCGTGGGGATCGAGGGGCACACCGACAACGATCCCTCGAGCGCCGGCCGGTGGGCCAGCAATCACCAGCTCTCCACCGGCGAGGCCATGGCCGTCTACGACTATCTCTCGTTGCGGTCCCGCCTGCGGGTCACGCAACTGTTCGTCGTGGGGCACGGCCCCAACCATCCGGTCGTCTCCAACGGCACGCCGGCCGGCCGCGAGCGCAATCGGCGGATCGAGCTGGTGATCTACCCCGACCGCGCCGCGCCGCGTTAGAATCGACTTAGCGCCGCGAACCGCCGCGCACTCAGGCGTGTCCCCTCTGTCCCGCGCCACCGGCGGAATCAGACAGCGGGCGCCAGCTCCGGCCAATTGCTAATTGCCAGTCGCTTCCGCCATGATCGCCATCATCGACTACGGCATGGGCAACCTGCGGAGCGTGCAAAAAGGCTTCGAGAAGGTCGGGCACGCGGCCGCCATCACCAGCAGCCCGGCCGAGATTCTCGCGGCGGATCGCGTCGTTCTGCCGGGCGTGGGGGCGTTCGAGGACGCCATGCGCGAGTTGCGCGTCCGCGGCCTGGTCGACCCGGTTCGCCAGAGCGTGGCCGCCGGCAAGCCCTTTCTGGGCATCTGCCTGGGGATGCAACTGCTGTTCGAGACCGGCCATGAAAACGGCCGGCACGAGGGGTTGGGGATCCTCGAGGGGGACGTCGTCCGCTTCAGCGTGCCGGCCGGCTACAAGGTCCCGCACATGGGCTGGAACCAACTGGAGATCGTCAAGCCGGCGCCGCTCCTGGCGGGCCTTGCCGCGACGCCCTCGGTGTACTTCGTGCACTCCTACTACGTCGTGCCCAAGGACCGCTCGATCGTGGCAGCGGAGGCGAGCTACCCCGGGCCCTTCACGGCGATGATCTGGCGCGACAACCTGTTTGCCACGCAGTTCCACCCGGAAAAGAGCCAGCGCGAGGGGCTGAAGATGCTGGCGAACTTCGCCGAGTTAACCGCGTAACTGGCAACCCGCTATCGGATGGAAATTATGGCCGTCCAGTTGCCTGTACGGCAGCATCGAATCCTCCATCGCGCACTGACTTGCATCGCACACCGACCCGGCGGCCTAATCGGCTCCCCAATCTTGGGGCGCCTCGCCCCCGTCATCATCGTCGTCTGCAAGTCGTATGCGCTCCGTAGCATGCCGAAGCGCCATTGTGTAGGTGTCGCGCTCCAACGGCGTGCGAGCGTCAAGCATCGCGCGAAACGTCTCCATGCTTGGCCTCACCGCCATCCTGCGAACCGCCTCGTCGATGAGCCAGTCGAGCGAATCAGTCATGCGAGCAAGACGTACAAACGCATCTCGCCAGCCCGGGTCGGCCAATAGCGGAATGACATCTATCGAGCGATTCAGCGCCATCTCCGTCGCTGCCAAATGCTCCTGAAATCGCAAATGGCCGAAACCTAGGCGTCCATCTCCCGACATAGTCACCAGGACACTGCATGGGTCCACAAGCTCGTCCACAAGCTTTTTGGCACCTGCCGCTCCCGTCCTCTTTGACACACGGACGTCGCCAACAATACGGTACATATCTGACGCAGAAAGCTCACGTGTTCTCCCTTCATGCATCGCGAACGCGATGCGCCGAGCGGCTGCAATGAGATCCTCGCTACGATACTCCAGCCGACGCGGGACACGCTTGTGGACGTCGTACTGTCCGGTGAACAGTCGCATCCGCTCGTCGTACAGCCGCACCTCTGTGTCTGGGAGCGGGATACCGTGCTCCGCAAGGACGCAAAGGACCGTAGCGAGCAGCGGGTTCCGAACTATCTCGCCAAGAATCTGGTTTCGCGACAGATTGTTTGCAATCACTCGGCGGTACTTCTTACCACCCGCCCCAAACCAACCATCTAGAAACTGGTCCCGTTGGGCTACCGTGAACGGCATCAGCGTGACCGACATGAAGGGCATCGGCTTGTCTAAGACGCCGGACGTTCGCGCGCTGACAACCATATGCAACGTCCGGTGGCGTGCTGCGAAGCAACGAATTTCGTCGAGCAGCCAAGGTGCGCTGCGCAAGCCTTCGTCGATTCCATCCAGGAGCAAGGTCGTCTCGCCCGCATCCAAGATGTGACAAAGCTCAGAGTCCGTGATGTCGATGGTCAGCGAGTTCAGATACGCAAGCAGGCCGATGTCGAGTGTCGGGACCTGCGCCGATCCGAAAGCCGATTTCGAGAGCGCTGCAACCAGCACGGAGAGCCGCTCTCGCAGTGGTCGCTGCTTGCGTACGGGTGCGCATGTCTCTCCACCACGCAGTATACTCCTCCTTCTCACGCTCACACCGGCGCTCAATTGCCGCTATTTCCTCCGTAAACAACGGACATCCCCATTGACTACTCACCATATTTGCCAGTGCGGAGAGTGGACGCCATTCGTCAAGTGGCACCATACATCGATGGTCAGCAGCAAGTAGCAAGTCGTCGTACAAGAGTGGTACGTGGCTCGCACGGCCCAAGGAGAAGTCAATGTCTGTATAAAAGTTGCTGAGCGACCGCGTTGGTTCAGTTCCTAGCGCGTTTAGCAGTGCGGCATTGTTCAGCTCCTTTGATATGCGGCTTGTAATGTCGGTGAGTGGTCCACCGAAACGGCGCAACAAAGGGGGGCGTTAGACGCCATCAACTCAATCAACCGTGCACCGTCAATAATGTGGACCCTTTTTGAGCGCAGACTCTCGACTTTTTCGAAGCGCGTCTGCAGTGCGCGCGTGTCGATCACGTACGGTGTTACTAGCCACACCTCCGTTGGTAGGATGCGTCGCCCGGAAATGTGTGGAACCTCCTTCTCGGTACCTTGCCCCAATTGGGTAACTATTTCCGAAAAGCTGTGTGGATCCGAGGCGCGCGCCGTCGGCCGATATCGTTTCACTTGTACGACCGTTGCCATGGCGTCGCCAAGGATATTTGTACTTCAGCAGATGAGGTCCTTTCCTTCTTCGTTGACGCCGCCATGGTAGTCCACGCGCGCAAATTTCAGTTCCGTGAGTAGCGGCTTCAGCACTTCTAGTGTAAACTCGTCTTCGCGCATGGTGCGCAGCTGCCTAAGCACCGCGTCGTATGGCGTTGAAACGCGCTCGCGTTTAAGGCGGCGTTTCCCCATGGTCAGGCGTTCGGCGCGTGTTGACGTGGGTACGGAGTAGCGGGATATGCGATCTCGGCGCGTGTCGGTTACATTGTCGCACGCGGTTCAAGTTCGGCTCAGATCCCATTGCTTGGCCCGAGTCACGATCGCCTCGGCATTTGCCGGCCAGTCGTGGAGCGTCGCGGGATCAAAATCCGCCCCGTTCGGCCAGACCAGTGTGTGGACCTCGGGATCGAGCCTCACCTGATTGAAAACCGTCAGGTCCTTTAATGGGCCGAAAAGCTCGCCGGCCAGGACAGGTTGGAAGTCGATGACCTGCTCCGAACCGTCATCAAATCGGACGCTCAGCGTATAGGGCGCCTCGATCTTAAACGATCGGACGCGATAGATTGGGTGTGCCATCGGTTTTGGGTCTGTCGATTGAACTCCGTTAGTCAAGCGGATCGATAGGCAACGGCGGCTGACCGGCCTGAAGTCGCTGCCAATCCGCAACAAGCTCCTCTTGGTGCAATTCAGCCCATGCTTCCACAAGGCGGCGTTGCCTTCGCGGAAGTGAACCGGCGATCAGCTCGATAGGATCCAGACTGAATATGGCTATGTCGTCCTGATAATACGCATGGAAATGAGGCAAATGGTGCGGCTGTCCGACCTCCATGAACATCCGAATGATGATCCCGAAGAAGCGACTGAGCTCCGGCATGGTGGGAGTATACCATGCAAGAATGCCGGAATTCGACCGTCTCAACCGACTAATCGCTAGTCGCTTCTCGGCTTCCCCATCTTCCGCCGCAATTCCGTGATTACTTCCGGCGGCACGAAGCGGGCCAGCTCGTCGTCTCCCGCGATCGGAGCGATCTGCTTGATCAGCGAGCTGGAGACGTGGGCGAACTCCGCGTCGGCCAACAGCACCACCGTCTCCAGGCCCGGGTCGAGCTGCCGGTTGGCCATCATCATGGTGATTTCGGTTTCCAGGTCCGTCAGCGGGCGGACGCCGCGGATCATGACCCGCGCCCCGCACTGCCGAACGAAGTGCACTGCCAGGCCCGAGAATTTCTGCACCTCGACGTTGGCAAACGGCCGGGTCGTGCGGCGCACGAGCTCGACCCGTTCGTCGGGCGTGAACAGCGGATCCTTGCCGGCGTGCACGCCGATCCCGACGATCAGGCGATCGACCAGCCGGCTGGCCCTTTCAATGACGTTGAGATGTCCCAGCGTCACCGGATCGAACGAACCGGTATAGACGGCCACACGCGAATCGGTCTGGGACATGCGCGTCGAGCTACGACTTCTTGTTAGTTTGGGCCGCCTTCACCGCCGCCGACAGGCGCGACTTCAGCCGGGCTGCCGCGTTGCGGTGAATGACGCCGCGGGCCGCCGCCTTGTCGAGCTTCTGAGCCGCCAGGCGGAACTCGGTGGTCGCCGCTTCGCCGTTGGCGCCGGCAAGCGCCTCGCGAACTTTGCGAACCTGGGACTTTAGCGCGCTGCGGCCGGCACGGTTGCGCGCCCGGCGGGCGACGTTCTGGCGGAGGCGCTTTTTGGCACTCTTGGTGGTGGGCATGGGGAGGATCGTTTCGCGGTAGGAATGAGTCGGCGCGCCGCGGACGCCCCTTGGCGGTGCCGCGTCTAGGGCGCCGGCGCGGAGCCGGTTGGCCCGCTATCTTCCCTCAATTCGTTCAGTTTGTCCAGCAGCGCGGAGGTGTCCTTGTAGCCGAAATCCATCCCGGCCAGCTCCGTCAGGTACTTCTCCGCCGTGTCGAAATTACGCATGAACGTCGCCAGCTTCCCCGCCCGATATAAGGCCAGCTTCCGCTGCTCGGGCTCGCGCTCCGGCGTCTCGGCCACGGCCCCGTCGTAGTTGCTCATCGCCAGCTTGTACTGCTTGATCGCCTGGAAGCATTCCCCGAGCTCCAGGAAAACGGTGCCCTTCCGCTTGGTGTCGGCGCGGGCTTCCTGAAACAGCTTGATGGCCTCGGCGTAGTTCTTGGCCCGCTTGAGTCGCACGGCCAACTCGAATTTGAGGCTGACGTTCGAGGGGTAGCGTTCGACGCGGCTGCGGTAGATTTCCATCTCCTTGCTGTTCAGGTCGACGCGCATCTGCTGGTAGAGGGCCATCGCCTCTTCGGTCTTCTCGGCGGCGGCCTTCTTTTCCGCCCGAGCCAGGTTTTCGCGGGCCCGCCGCAGTTGCACGTCCTCGAGCCGTTCGCGCGTGCTGATCTCGCCGCCCGAGGCGGCCAGCGCCCGCGTGAGCACCTCCTCGGCTTGCTCCAGCCGCTCGTTCCGCAAGTACAGGTCAACCAGCTCGGAATAGTTCGACAGGTCGGCCGGGTTCTTGGCGATCGCCTTCTCGAGTAGCTGGTCGGGCGAAAGCTTCGGCCCGCCGGCCCCTTGCCGCTCGGCCTGGGCGTTCTTGTCGACCATCACCTCCGTGCTGCTTTCGGCCTCTTCGTAGCCGCCCTTGCGAATCGTCTTCTGCACGGTCAGGTTGGCGATCGCGCGGGCGGCTTCTTCGTCCTTGGGATCGGCCTGGCGGACGCGGCTCCAACAGACGATCGCCTCGTCGAATTTCCCCAGCCGGCCCAGCGCTCGCGCCCGCAGGCGATTGACGTCAGCGTCCTTGAGATCGACCTCCGCGGCAACCTTGAGATACTCCAGTTGGCAATCGTCGAATTCCAACTGCTCGCAGGCGTTGGCCATCTTCGTCAAGGTCGAGACGTCCCACGGGTTGATCTTGAGCATCTCCAGACCGCTGGCGATCACGCCCTTCCAGTCCTTCTGCATCGCGGACTTGGCGACGGACGTTTTGGTCGTGGCCCCCTTGAGGCCCGCGAATTTGCTCCCTTTTTTGTTGTTGTTATACTTTTTTTGCAGATTGCCGAGGAAATTGCGGACGTAGATCAGATTGCCCGGATCGCCTACCACGCAGTCGGTGAACTGATCCGTGGCGTAGTCGAAGTTGCCGGCCGCGGCCATCTGGCTCCCCTTCTGGAAGTTCTGCTGCAGCCGGCTGCGCATCGCCGGAGAGATCGGCTGCCGACTGTCCTTGGGGGGCTGCTCGCTAGTGGCCATGCGGAGCACGGAACGCGGGTGAAATCGGTCGGAACGCGGCGCAAGACGGAGGTGAGCGGCTCTCTTGGAGAGCGCCCGATCTATTTTAGCAGCGCCAAGTGCCGTCACAAAGTAGCCGCCCGTGCCCTGCCAGGGCCATTCTGTTTTTCAAAATGGCGAGGCGGGAAAATGGGACTGGCTCCGAGCATAAACAGCGCAAGTCCTTTCAGACCAACGTTGCGTCTCGGTGCCTGTCCCACTTTCCCGCCGGTGCGCCGCCGGCAAGCTCATGCCCTCTCGTTCGCCATCCGCCGTCGCCACCGTGTACCTGGTCGGCGCCGGCCCCGGCGACCCGGGCCTGTTGACCCTTCGCGGCGCGGCATGCCTGCGGCGGGCCGACGTCGTGCTCTACGACTACCTCGCCAATCCGCGCACGCTCGAGCACGCGCGGCGCGGGGCCGAACTCGTCTGCCTGGGGCGACATGGCGCGGGGCGGATCATGCCGCAAACGGAGATCAACGACCGCATGGTAGCGCTCGCGCGGGCCGGCAAGACGGTGGTCCGTCTCAAGGGGGGCGATCCCCTGATCTTCGCCCACGCCGCCGAGGAGTGCGACGCCCTGCGCGCGGCGGGCATCCCCTTCGAGATCGTGCCCGGCGTCACCGCCGCGCTGGCGGCCGGCAGCTATGCCGGCGTGCCGCTGACGCACCGCGACCTCGCCTCGTGCGTGGCGCTGGTCGCGGGTCGCGAGAATGAGGACAAAGTGGGGGCCGGACTCGATTTCGCGGCGCTCGCCCGTTTTCCCGGCACGCTGGTCTTTTACATGGGAGTGACGTCGGCGGCCGATTGGTGCCAAGCGCTCGTGCGGCACGGCATGCCGCCCCAGACGCCCGCGGCGCTCGTCCGCCGCTGCTCCTGGCCGGACCAGGTCGCATTCCGCACGACGCTGTCGGACGTGCCGCGCGTGATCCGCGACCAGACGCTGCGGCCGCCTGTGATCGTGGTGGTGGGCGCGGTGGCGGACGTGGCGCCGGTGGCGTCGTGGTTCACGTCGCGGCCGCTGTTTGGGAAGCGGATCGTCGTCACGCGGCCGATCGACCAGGCCGATCCTCTTCGGTCGCGTCTGGAGGAGTTGGGGGCCGAGGTGCTCGTGCAGCCGGCGATCGAGATTGGCCCACCGTTGGACCCCGGCCCGCTCGACGCGGCGCTTGACCGCGTCGCCGCGTTCGATTGGCTCGTGTTCTCAAGCGCCAACGGCGTGCGATTTGTGCTCGATAGATTGCTCGCGCGCAGCGACGCGCGGCGGCTGGCGGGCGTGCGCTTGGCCGCGATCGGCGCGGCGACGGCCGCCGAGCTGGCGCACTATGCGCTGCGTGCGGACCTGGTGCCCGACGAGTATCGCGCCGAGGGCCTGGCGGCGGCGCTATCGGGCGCGGCCGAAGGGAAGCGGTTCCTGCTGGCCCGCGCCAGCCGTGGGCGGGAACTTTTGGCCGAGGAGTTGCGCGCCGCGGGGGCCACGGTCGAGCAGGTCGTGGCGTACGACAGCCGCGACGTTGAGACGCCGGATGCGCTCGTGGCCGAGGCCCTTGCCGGGGGGCACATCGACTGGATCACGGCTACCAGTTCGGCCATCGCGCGGTCGCTTGTCGCCCTGTTCGGGGAAGACCTGCGTCGGGCGCGGCTGGCGAGCATCAGCCCCGTCACCAGCGCGACGCTCCGCGAGTTGGGTTATCCGCCGGCCATCGAGGCGAGCGAGCACACGACCGAAGGCGTAGTCCAGGCGATCCTGAACGCCTGAGCGGGCATCGGGCGGCGGCCAAGTCGGTACAGGGCGCCCGGACCCCTCCGGCAAAGCCTCGGCAGCCGTCACAGGGCTCAGTCGCGGCAAAGCGGGCGTTCCTTCCCAGCCTTCGCATGTGCCGTATTTTCTTCCAGTGAGGGTGCTATCGCTGCCGACGATTCTCCTGCCGGGGCGATGTGCCTTGCTGCGGAGTGCCACCATGCCGACGCCGAGCCAGCTCGCGATTCTCACCTTCCGCGATTCCTCAATCGCTGGCGCCAAAAACGCCGGCGCCGTTGCGTCATTGCTGCGGTTTCTGACGGATCACGATCTCACGGCCACGTGGGCCACGGACCGTCCGGTCACCTGGCCGCACGCCGCGATGGTCGCCGCCGACCAGCCCCGCCAGGAGTTGGCCCTGCTGGCCGACGCCTGGTCGCCAAGCAACGCGGCGCGGGCGGCGTTCGGCACGGAGCTGGCGCGCCGGGTGCTCGAGTCGCGCGCTAGTGGATTGGCGTTGTCGACGTTGTATGTTTCGGGCACGACCGTGCCGCATCGCGACCTATTGGTCAAATACGGGATCACGGCCGTCGGTCCCTTGTCGGCCGATGAGGCGGCCCGGCCCGCGTCGGGCATGCTCCGCCTGTTTCGAGCGGACGGCGGGAAGGCCGCGCACGGCCCGACAAATGCCAGCCAGGTACGAAGCTTGCGATGGGGTCTTTGGGAACTGCCTGAGGCAATCGATCTGCTCCACGTCGGCGCAAAACGTGCCCGCCGGGCGCTGCGCCAAGCAGCGGCCGGCGGTATCGCGCATCTGACGGTCGACCTGGCCGCGCTCGAAGCGGGCGGCCGGCGCGCGCTCGCGCGGCTTGATGACGTCCTGCGCCTCATGGTCGAGTTGCGAGAACGAGGGCAGTTGCAATCGCGCACCGCGGCGGGCGCCGTGGCCAGGCTGACGCGGAGGCGCGTGACCATCGCCGCTTGTTCGATCTTGCGCCGCGCGGCGTGAGCAAGAGCGGACCGGTGACGTGTCGGCCGTCAGGGGATCTCGCGCAGCGTCGTCCAGCTCAGGTACGCGAGAATGAGCGCGGCCACGCAGAAACCGGCGTCCATGGCGACGCTGGGGCGGCTGAAGGGAAACCGCAGGGCCAAATCGAGCCCGAACACCAGTACCAGGACAATCGCGACGACGATCCCGGAGATACTCAATGCCTTGGGCATCGGGCCTTTCCACGCTCCGCCTTGGGTCAAGCACGGCTAAACTCTTTAGTATAGTCGGCGCATTCGGGGAGGCGAGAAGATCGATCTAGATGCGTCTCCCAGCGAGCAAATCCGCTACAACCGGCTCGAACATCCGTGCATCGGCTTTTATGTCCCCCTGGTTCCTCGATCCTCGGGTCTTCAGCGTCGGGCCTACTTCTGCAGGATCAGCTTGCCGCTCTTGGTGACGCGCAGCCGGTAAATCTGGCCGGCATGCTCGATGCACACCTCGCGCTGGCCGCCTAACAGGTCGGCCGAATGGAGCACGCGGATCGAGATCCGGTCTTCGCGGGAAGGCAATGGCGCCGCAGGGCTGGGATGATCGGTTTCGCTCATCATGGGAGGAAGGCCGGAGCGCTTCGGGGCTTGGAGGCGAGAGCAATGGCGGCCATTTATATGATACTGAGTCTTAATTGCAAGTATTTCGCGTGCCTTATCATGCTGTAAGTCAATATATATAAAATGATTACGACACAAAGAAAGAAAACAGTTGACGGCTGGCTTAGATTCGCTACCATGCTTTATTGATACTGGTTTTCAATAACGAGCTCCCGCCCGCCCCCCGACGCTCTTTGCCAGCGCCTCGCCCGCCAACAGCTCGGCCCAAGCCCTCTCCCAGCATCCGAAGCGCTCGACTGCCGCCGGCTCCTGGGAGTTTCTGGAAAGAGAGAGCCTGTGCGCTACACCACACGGTTTTTTTCACGAACGGCTTCGCTCTTTGTGTTGGCGGCTGGCTGCGCTCTATCGGCCCGCGGTGATTTTCTCCTCCCCACGGCCTGGCAGCGAACCGATCCTGGCTCGACCTATCAGGAGTGGAACGTCTTCGCCTCGGCCGACGGTTCCACGCCCAACGCGCCCGATGTGGGGCTCTTCAACCCCGCCAGCCCCGCCAACGGCAATCCCGACGTCTTCGACACCTCGGGCGGAAGCTTCCTTACCGGGGGCGGCAACATCTATTCGTTCTCGGTGGCGACCGACATCGACGCCGTGATTCCCAACTACGGCTACGGCAGTTGGTACCACACCACGTTGATCCTGCAGACGCGAACCATCGGCAGCGAAATCGACTACGCCGGCGTGCACATTGGCACCGCGGCGCCTGCGGCGCAGCAGGAGTTGGGCCGCGTGCCCGTCGGCAGTCCTGGCGGCGACACGTTCCAGGTCGACCATCTGTTTCGCTTCGAGCTTGCGGGCAACGCGGCGTCGTACCTGGCCGAGTTCATGGCCTCGGCGCCTTCGATGAGCCTCGATCGCGTGGCCGTCGACACCTTCGCGTCCCTGACGGGGGACGCCAATCGCGACCACAGCGTTGACGTGTCGGACATCCAGACGATCGCCGCCGGTTGGCTCACGGCCGGACCGGCGGGAGACGTGAATTTCAGCGGCCTGGTCGACATCTCCGACGTGCAAACCGTGGCCGCGAACTGGCTGCACACTCAGGGCGGCGCGGGGCTGGGAATCGGCGGCTTCGCGGCGGTGCCCGAGCCGGCGTCGATCGTGCTGGCGTTCATGGGGTGCGCGGCCGTGGTGGCGGTGGGAATCGTACGCGGGCGAAGCCGCAAGCGTTGTGAAGGACGTCACACGGTCCTGGAACTGCGTCGTCGACGGGAGGGCGCCGTATGAAGCACCGAACCGCCTTTACCCTCGTCGAACTTTTGGTTGTGATCGCGATCGTGGGAATCCTCATGAGCTTGCTCTTGCCCGCCGTGCAGGCGGCGCGTGAGGTGGCCCGCCGCGCTCATTGCGCGAACAACCTGAAGCAGATCGGCCTTGCCATGCACCTGTACGACGACGTGCACCGGGCGTTGCCCCCGGCCAACGATCTGGTGAGCCGGCCGGCCGGCAACCTGGCCTCCTCGGCGTTCGTCGCCGTGCTGCCGCACGTCGAGCAGAGCGATCTGCACCGATTGTTCGACTTTTCGCTGGCGCCCGACAAAGGCGCGAACCGTGCCGTGATCGATCGGCCCGTGCCGCTTTTTGTCTGCCCGTCGATGGCGCTGCCGCGCGAGATCCCTAACCCGGCCTGCAATGAGGTGGGGGCCGCGAGCAGTTACGCGGTATGCACCGGGCAAACGTACGAATACGAGTATCTGTACACGTCCGGCCTGAAGGTCGTGCACGACGGGGCGATCGTGAACCCGGCGCTCTTTGGGTGGACGAGCATCGCGCTGATCTCGGCCGCCGACGGTTCGTCGAACACGTTTCTCGTCGGCGAGTTGGACTATGGGCTGGCCAACTATCCGCCCGACCCTTGCACGCCGGGTGCCTACATCGGCGGGACGACGCAATGGGCACTGGGGTATCCGGGCGTCTCGCGCGCGTCGACCGGCGGCGAGTACAATGCGACCCGCGTCAAGAACGGCTTGCGCGAGTGGGGCACGTTCCGCAGCGATCACCCCGGCGGAGCGAATTTCGTGATGGTCGACGGCTCCACGCGATTCGTGGCGACCGAAACCAACCCGGCGACGCTCGACGCCCTGGCGACGCGGGCCGGCGGTGAACCGACGACGAACTAACGAAGCGTGAAAAACAGCATAGGAGAAGAATTCGATGCGGCCACTTTCTAGCACGATCGCGGTCCTTCTGGCCGCCGGCGCGGCCTTCGCAACCACTCCGGCCCGCGCCCATTTCTTGTGGGTTGACGTGAAACGCGGCGGCGACGACAAAACGCTCGCACAAGTGTGGTTCAACGAAGGCCCGGAAGCCGGTAGCGCGCGGCTGGCGGCGAAGATCGAACCGACCAAGGCCTGGCTGCGACGTCCGGCGCAGAAACGCGTGCCGCTCGCCCTTAAGCTGGAAAACCACGACGATCTTGGTCAGCTTGCCGCGACGGTCGACGCCGCGGCGCCCTATGGCGTCGAGGCGGACTACGAGTACGGCATCTTTCGCCACGACGGCGCCGCCGTCCTCTTGCACTACTACGCCCAGCACGTTGCCGGAAGCGCGGGCGAGATCGCCGCTATCGCCGAGGCCGCGTCGACGGACTTGCCGCTAGCAATCGTGCCGCGGCGCGACCGCGACGGCCTCGCGCTTGCGGTCCTGTGGAAAGGCCAGCCTGCCGCCGGTTGCCAGGTCGTTGTCCACGTGCCAGGCGCCGACGAGGTGGAGCGCGAAACCGACACCCAGGGCGTGCTGCGACTGGCTTCCGCGCCGGCCGGCGACTACGCCATTCGCGCCCGACGGATCGACAAGCAAGCGGGCGACAAGGACGGGCAGGCCTACGAAGCCGTCCACCACTACGCCACGGTGACCTTCCGCCTCGCGGCCGCCGACGCCACCGCCGCGACGGGCAAGGCCGACGCCACGGCAGCCGCCACCGCGGCCGGCAGCACGGCTGGAACCGCGACCGGCGCCACCGCCGCCCAGATTCTGGCCGCCGCCCGCGACGGACGCGCGATCTGGGACGATTTCCCCGGCTTCACCGCCACCGTCGAACTGCACCAAGGGCGGGATCACGCGCGGGGCCGCGTCACCGTCACCGCCGACGGCGAAGTGCAACTAGCGGGCTTCGATGGCCTCGATCTGAAGCGCGTGCAGCAGATTCTCGATTCGCTCGTGCAACATCGCGCGGCCGGCGGCGGACCGGTCGGCGGCGTCTCGTTCGTCGAAGAAGCGGGCGAGCACGCCCTAGGGCGGATGATCCGCTTCGACGAGGACAAGGAGCTGCACAGCGCCTATCGCGTCAAGGATGACGTCGTCACCGAGGTCAATCGCCAGATGGGCCCCATGCGGTTCACCATCTCGGTGCTCGACGTGCAGCGCAACCCGGAGGGCAAGTACCTGCCCACCAGTTATAACGTCAGCTTCTGGGACAAAGACTCAGGCAAGCTAAAGGCGAGCGAGACGCATCTGAACGACTGGCTCCGCGTCGGCAGCTTCGACCTTCCGCGGCGCGTGGTCGTGCTGCGGGCCGAGGACGACAAGCGCAACGTCGTGTCGCTCGTGCTGAGCGACCATCGGTTGCTGACCGCGGGCGCGAAGTGACGGACCGTCGCCTTCCGCCCCGCCCGGCGGGTACGGGACGAGAAGCGCGTGCGTTTGCACATCACCGCTTGTGGTGTAGAGTTGCCGGACGGAAAACGGATTCACGCAAAAATGGCGGAGGTGCGAACGCGCGCGATGCGGTACTCTGTAGCTCTCTTGTCAGGCGTATTGGTCGTGACGGTTTGCGCGAGCGGCTGTTGTCATCTGCGGCGGTTCACGCGGGAAAGCTCATGCGTTTCGGTCTGCCAGCCCTCGGGCGAGGCCATCGCCAACTACCCGGACGGCGGCACGATCGTCAACTACCCTCCTGAAGGCGTCGTTGCCGACGGCCCGGGCGCAGTCCCACCGATCTCGGGAACCATGGACGTCTTCGGCGACGACGCGTATGAGTCCGTCCCAAGCGCCCATCCAACCCCCGACGGTGGCACCTGGTACGCGGCGCCGCGCGATTGACCGGCGATACCCCAAAAACCTGAAGGGATAGCCCACGGGGCATTCAGTCTAGCTGCCGGCCGGGCGGAATCAACAGTTTTTTCGACTGTTGCGCGGTCGAGCCATCGCGGGCCACGCGCAGGGCCATTCACAGATTCAAGCTTGCCGGCGGCGCACCGGCGGGAAAGTGGGACAGGCACCGAGCGGCTGTGTTGATTGTCAAGTGTTTTGAGGGATAACGGTTGTTGTCCACGTGGTCTGATTGCGGACCATGGTGTTGAGGATAAC
>JACPPG010000002.1 GCA_016191115.1 Planctomycetia bacterium
AACCCAAGTACGCCGCCTTTTTCAACTCATCTCATCCACAACTTTCGGTTATAGCTCGTGCTCGACCTGGTTCGCGTGCTCAACGCCTGACGGCATCAAAGGATTCTCCACTGGCGACCCACCGCTCTTCCACCCGCGTGATCCCGTGCTCAACGCCTGACGGCATCAAAGGATTCTCCACCGCATGTCGGCCCCACGATCAACGTGCAGACCGTGTGCTCAACGCCTGACGGCATCAAAGGATTCTCCACGCAGCACCTCCGCGCTAGCGAACGCGCAACGTGAATTGTGCTCAACGCCTGACGGCATCAAAGGATTCTCCACATCGGCGGCAGGTTGAACGACTCGCGCCATTGGTCGTGCTCAACGCCTGACGGCATCAAAGGATTCTCCACCGGCCTGCCCGTCGGCCACCAGCGACGCGGCCTCGTGTGCTCAACGCCTGACGGCATCAAAGGATTCTCCACTGCCATCGCCGCCGTCTGCCTGGCGATCGCCATCGTGTGCTCAACGCCTGACGGCATCAAAGGATTCTCCACGGCACCTGTTCCAACTCGTGCAATCCAAATACTTTAGGCTCGCGTTTTCAAGGATGTCACGCCTCTTCGTTTGTGTAGAGGCGAAAACCGACGTCGATCGGACGCCGTTGAACGCTGACCTGGTCGAAACTACGGGGAACTGAGCTTTCCCGTTGAAATCACGGATAGCCATCTTCGGCAACTGCGTGGAAACCACTGCCATCATAGAGCTTCCGTGGAAAAACACTACCGACGACTCCACCACCAGGTGATCCTTGAGTTGGGCCCCTATACGATCTTGAAGCTCGGCGGACTGGCCGCCCAGGACGACTGATCGCCGGTCGAATGAAGCGGCACGCGCTCTGCGCAGCCGCCACAAATCGGCATGACAAGCAAGTCGTCGTTTTCCTTCATGATTTCGGCCAGTTCCCAACAGAGTTTTTCTAGCGCGATACGGTCTAACCGGCATCGGAAGACGCTATATTGGAGCCGTTCGCCATATCCTTCCAGCTTCTTGGCCACCTTTCGCAAGCGTTTTGGATCGCGAATGTCGTAGGTAATCAAGTGCCACGATTTCTCAGCCATGGTGTTACCTCATCCGCAGGCGAGCGTAAAGTCCCGGGGCGCCGGTCCATTCTTTTTCCAATAGTCTTGCCTCCAACTCGACGATTCTGGCGTAGCTCATCGACTGACCTGTAAATGGATGACGATACGCCTCGTTGAGGCGTTCTTCAAACAACGCAATCGCCTTCTTTCGGCCATCGTCCGAAAGCCATACCTGGCGGCCGGCAATGGTGAAGTCGTTATCCGGGCTCCATCGGTTGCGATTCACGCTGCCAACCACTGGCATATCGACGAGCGGGACGCGAAATAGCTCAACCAAGTCGAGCACCAGGGGAGGCGCCGATGAACGCGGTTGATGGAAGAACCCGAACGCCGGCTCCAGGCCGATTCCGAGCAGCGTGCGATGCACGAGGGCGAACAACATGCCGTAGCCGAAACTCAGCAGGGCGTTGAAGCGATCCTCGGGCGGGTGCTTGGAACGTCCGCTTGGAACCAAGAGGGCATCGACCCGCGAACTCAGCAATCGCGGCAAGGCGGCGAAATACGCCTTCGCCGCCATCCCCTCCAGGCCACGGAGCGAATCCGCGCTGCCGACCTGATCCAGCTTCGGCAGCACCTCGCGGATGCGATTGATCGGCTCCTGCACGGATTGCCGATATGCCGAATCTCCACGAGATGCCCGCAGCAGATATCGCAGTTGCGATTCAACTTTGGCGTGGACGGTTCGCTGCGCCAGGTTGAGCCGCACGATATCGTCCGTAAGCGCGCGATACTGGCGAATCCGCTGTTGAACGCGGCCCGGAGATGCCGACACGCCGGCGACAAATCGTCCCCCAAAAGTGAGCCAGTCGACGGCCACGCCCCGATAGGCACACAGATGGAGGGCCTGCGTTGTGAGCTGACCATAGCCGTGAATAAGGATCGAGTCGACCTGCTCGATGGCGATCTTCTGCCGGCCATCTTCTGTTTCGATCAAAAGCGACTCTCCGCTGCGCCCTATCCGGGCTTTGGTGGCGGCAACGTGAAGGGTGTGACGCTCGCGGTTCGAGGGAAACAGGCGCGGTGGTTCGGCCGTTGCGACGTCTATTTCGGCAAGCCGCTCCTCTTCCGGTAGACACACGACCGCCAGCGAGCACTTTGGGCACAGACGCTCGTTCTCAGTCACCGGAGGGCGCTCCGTGGATTTGCTCAACACGCGAGCCCGATCGATTGCGTCTCGCAAATCCTGACGGGCGGCCTCGTCGATGTCGACCAGGACTGTGACGTTGTCTGCGTGGTAGCGAATGCGGGCCTGACGCACCGTATCGCCAAGCTGTTCTTCCACCAAGACGGCATAGGCAACGGCCTGGATGCGATCGCTGGGCCAGGCGAGCGGCTCGTCCTCGTCGCCACGGCGACAACGGCCCTTCTTGTGTTCATAGGCGACCCAGACCCCGTCTCGTTTGCGGACCGCATCGACTTTGCCGACCAGTCCCCAGGTTTCGCTACTGACCTCGAAGGACCGCAACTCGGGCGTCTCGTCGTCGAGCGAAACCCGTTCGAGGTGCAACCGGCGACCGGCGTACACATTGGCGTCGGCGACGCGAATCTCTTCAACTTCTTCGAGATAGAACAGCCGCTCACAATACAGCAATGCGTGCAGCGCCATCACGCGAAGCGGCGGCTCGTCGCCAGAATCGGCTGGACGGATCATGATGCGACCTATGGAGGAATTGTTGATTCCCTCCATGGAGCAATGTCCATCTGGCTCCTTATAGATTCTTCGATTGGTTCTTGGTTTGCAACACTTATTCCGAACAATCGCCTCATGAATCAGCGGAAATCAGCGGTATCGAATTCACGGATGGAGGCTGACTTGCTGGCCAATCCACCAAATCCCCGGTTGCATAACGGGTTCTGGTCGACCCAACGTGGTCGACCCAAACCGGCAGCGTAAGGCGTCCCCGGTTGGCGAGAAGAAATGCACGGCCAGAGTGACCATCGAGCCGCGCGTTTACTGTTTCAACGGGGCTCACCTCATCGACAAGGTGCGTGCTTTCCCCCAATGACAAACCGCCAAACCGCGAAACGGAACTTGGATCAGTCAAAGCCCTACGGACGCGGGCTTCCAGGCCAGTCTCGGCTTCCTCGCTAGAATCCAGCCAGATCACTAATTTGAGGTCGGTAAGCAGTTGTTGATAATCGGGTCGGGTATTGCCGGCCGACCCGAGCGGTGTCTTCTTGACCCGCCAAATGGTGCGAAGGACGACGCTTGTCTGGGGCTCGTTGACCAGCACCGGAGCAATGCGAACGCCCAAATGACGGCGACGATCGGTCTCACCGACGAGCGAGAGCAAGAAGCCATAGCAAGTCGCTGGTGGCGGCAGCGGCTCGGTTTCGAGGTATTCCCGGGCCAGCCCTTTGCGGAAGCAAGCGACGGGAACGGAGACGTAGACGCCGAGCATGACTTACCCCTTGATTTTCAGTTCGGCGCTAATCCGCTCGACTGCTTCGGCGCACGCGGCCTTCACGCCGTGGGCCGTCACGCCAACTTCGGCGAATTGCCTGGCGAGCGGAGACTCAAGATCGCTCACGCCTAGGATTAATTCCTCCATTGTGACATCCCCTGCCTGCAATCGCTTGAGCAGGGCGTCGGCGGTCACGGTCTTGCCGTCGTCGTTCGTCGAGAAACAATACAGCAATCGCGGAGCCGGGTCGGCGGTCAGTCGGAAGACGACGGCCTCGGGTGAGAAGTCGAACAGGAAACGCCCATGATTGCCGGCAACCGTACCAAGGTTGCACAACGCTTCGATGGCCTTCGCTACCCGCGACTTGTCGCGAAGCCGTTCCGGCGTGAGTGCGATGCCGTATTGGTACCGCGTGGCGTGAACCTCGGTGCCGTAAGGCACGGGGTTTTTGCTTTTGTTCTCGCCTTTTGAAGCGGAGGGAGTGGCACCGGGCGAAGCTGCGTTAAAGGTGACGTCGCCAGCCCATGGGGTAAGCGACACAGCGCGTGTGATTTCAAGAACAGCCCGTCGGACATTTGCTGAGCCCTTCCCGTCGCCGCCGTCAACTTCACTCTTCGCGGCGTCCGCCCTCATAAATCCGAGCAGGTCGTCGTCAATGAAAGTCTTGCCCTTTTCGCTGGTCCATCCCTTGAATTCGTGATCTTCCCACGCGTTGACCCGTTCGGTTTCGTCCCAGGAGCGGTTGGTAGTTTCGGCCGCACGGAGCCGTCTACGGAGTGCGAATCGAATCGCTTCTGCCGAAACGGTGCTGTGGGTCTCGCCCATCCAGAGCAGCTTTTGGAGAGTAGTAATATTGCCCTCCGTTTCAGCACGATTATTTGCCGCCGTGCCATATGGCGTGACAAAATTGGCGAACGCATGAAGACTCATCGGGCCTACTCCTTGGTTTGGCTAGGTTCGGATTCTGAAGAGCTGCCGCCCTCTTCGCCGCGCCCGCCGTAACTGGATAGGGCCAGCAGGGCGAGATCTCGCGTCAATTGCCACTTGTGTTCATTCAACATCGGCAGCAGGGCTTGCCAACCGTCCGTGAGGCTTGGAAGTCGGCCCGCTCGACTGAACAAATCACAGACCGCGAAACGGACTTGACCCTGCGTCTTGGCGCCGGACAGATCGAGCCGCAGCCGTTCTCGAAACTTATCCCAGCGATTCTTGGTCGCTTGTGATAAAGGTCGGTCGCCGTCTGTTTCGTTACGAATCTGGCCGAGGCGGAAATTAATCGCCTCATGCACAGCCCTCACGACGAGGGCTTCCCCTTTGTCCTCCCAGACGCGGTCGTCGGTCACCATATCGTTCAAGCCTTTTCCTTCAAAGAAGATTTGGTTCCGGTACGGTTTGTCCGTGGCCGGGTTAATGGCAGTCATCAGGCGAGCAAATCCGGAATACCAAGGGCGGCCGCGGGCCAAGTTCTCGGCGATGAAGGGGCGGACCACGCTGTCGGTTCTAAACGATTCGCGACGTTCCGAGGTGCCTTTGGTTTTTCCCTTACCTGTCGGCTCTTTGACGGTTTTGGTGACGATTCGCGGCGCGAGCTTCGAGAACGCCAAGTCATAGATATCGAATTCGCGGCCTCTCAAGATGGGCACGTAAAGCGATTCGACCCGCGATTTTTGTTGTGAAGCCCATGCGGTTGGGCGAAACGTGAGCGCATGACAACCTGTCAATTCCAGGTCTCGCGCTTTCAAGCGGACCTGTAGTTGAAGTCCGGCATCTGCACCACTTCCGACGCGGCTATCCAATAGTCCGCGAGGTGTCATAACCGGTCGGCTGCTGGCAAACTCCAACAAGTCAGCGACATCAGGGATGATCAGCACAGCGGTAATGCCATTGACTGGAAGCGCGAGAGTCCCAATGAGGGCAAAATGTAGGCAGATAAGACCACCACTCGACTCGAAGATTGCCGATTGCTTGAATCTGTCATGCCGCGTCATCGCCCCAGGCAGGATTTTGATGTCGATCGCGTGTTGGCCGCCGGCTAGATGGCCATCGTTGTCGACGAATGGGGGCGTCTGGTGGAGCTTTATCCGTCGTCCAGTCTTTACTCTCTTCCCGGTTGCTGCGTCCGTTTCCTTCGATCTTTCATCTCTGTCGAGCCAAAACCAACCTTGGTGCTTGTAAGAAGTGAAAACATCGTGGCTGAAGTGATATGATTTGTCATCAACTTCGATTGTTGTTTCACGCTCGGCTTCGCGGCTGCCGCAGGTTGGTCCGTGCTGCAAGTACGTGAGTTGAATTCCTTCCTGCAACGACGCCCGCGCTACCAGCGTCGGCGGTAGGTCGGTGTACTGACCGGGCAAGTAAATCAAGCCTTCCTTAATCTGGAAACCTATTGCAAACAGTTTCCTTAGATAGTCGCCCGCCAACTCGGGCTCGCCAAATCGCAGCGTGATCTGATCCGCTTCAATCTCCCAAGGCGCTGCGGCCTTGTCCCACGGCCCGCCGGGCACGTCGTCGTCTGACAACGCGCCCTGCTGATATGCTCGTTCAATAAACTTGAGCGTACACGCTAATCCACCGAGGCCGGCTCGGTGCAGTGCTGTCATACCAGGGGCGAATAATGACATCGGCAGGTGGTCCGGGCCAATTGGCTCCTTCGACACCTTATTGGCTGTCGGCTTCTTCACTTTCGCCACGATGCACCACGCAGTGGGTCATAGTCGATCACGTCCGGTCGTGCGATCGGAATATCCCTGGCCGTTTGCCACTCGCGCCAGTTCATGGCTCTCGGCGGCGAGGGCATTGGTAGGACAACTTCTGCGAGCTTTTTGCTTCCCGTGCGAACACCTAGCATATCCTCTTGCAGAACCACGGTTATGCCGGGAGAAGCTTCGCGCAGTTCAAGGACCGTCGTCATCGGTCCGCCATCGAGCCAGGCGCTGGCCACGAAGTCCGGCTTCCGTCCGGCATCGTACTGTTCCCAGGCTTCGGCCAAGTCCCTTTGCGACAGTGGACCGTCGGGCAAAGCTGCGAGCCATTCCCGAGCCGACTGTAACTCCGCCAGCGAATAGGGCAGATTGTCGTCGCCGACATCGATGATGATAAACGGGCAGGTTGGGCAGCCTGCCTTGGCCTTTCGATTCAATCGGCCGAGCCTTTGGATAAGGGCTGGCACGGGTGCCAGTTCAGTGACTAGCAGAGTCACGCCTTCCAGGTCCAGGCTCATTTCGCAGACTTGCGTCGTGCAGGCAACGACCGGCTCGGATTGCTTCGCCTTGAAAGCTTTGACGACAGCCTCGTGCCGTTGCACGCGATCACAATAGCGGAACCGAGAGTGATAAATGGCCGGATGTAAATCAGCGATTGAATCGGCCGCACCCATTGCGCGGTTGACCGTGTTGCTCACCCAAAGCGCCTTGCGGCCGGCAGCAATCTCGATCCAAACACGTTTCGGCACATCGGCGGGAGTGTCTTCCCGGTGGTAACGGGCCAGCGTTTCCAATTCCTCCGGCCCACCGATTTCGGCCATCGGCTGGCGGTGGGCCTGCTTCAAACAGTTTTGCAATGCCACGAGACGCGCGTTTGGCAAGCTAGCAGTCATCAACAATACGGGAACTCCAGGAAGGTTTTGCAGGAAGCGGAGCAACGCGCCGAACAGTTTGTCGTCGTAGGCATGAATCTCGTCGAACACGAATGCCGAGCCAGCCAAGGCCGGCCATGCGTATATCCCGCGACGGATATTCTGTACGAGCCCAAGCACCGTATCGACCGTACAACTGACGACCGGAGTGGACCATGCGTCGAGCGATTCAATTCGCGCGACGACATCAGCTTCGGCCGCTTTCTCGTCGTCCCGAACGATCAAAGCCATATCGATGTCAGCCCGACCGTGGAACAGGCGGTAGTTCAAATTGGCGTCCGGATTGTGCAGATAGTCGCGGAATCCCTCCGTGGCAGTGCCTGTCGTAGGATAACAAAAGTAGAGCCGCTTCGAGGGATACTTGATCGCAGCCCATTGGTACGCGGCGAGTGTCTTGCCAGATCCGCATCCCGCCTTAACGAACGTGACGGATGACCCCGCCTTGGCAACGTCAGTCTGGAATTTTCGTAGCGAACCCCCGTCGAGCCGTTTGCTCACAATCGCAGCGAGCTCTCCAGGTTGGGGCGTGTTTGCGAATGCATCTTGAATCCACGAAGCCCGTTTCGTTTCGTCCGCCACCCGCCGCGGCAAGGCCGATCCGGCGACATCCGCAGCGATGAGGGCGACTTTGACGGCGGCGACCAGCCGTTTGTCCCGATCCGTGAACCGCTTCCACAATTGACGGGATTCCACGAACCATTTTTGAAGCCGGCCAAAGATCATATCCGGGCCGACCAGAGGGAGTACCCACGGCCCGCAAAATCTTGGGATGCCCTCGACTTCAAACCGATCCTGCAGGACCTGCAAACATTCTCCGAACTCTGGATGGTCAACCAGCACGGTCAGGCGATCGCCCTCGCCCCGAGGCTCCTCCCGACGTGGCGGGGACTCACGTCCGTACGCCGGGTGGTGGCCGCCAATCGCCCACCCGACGATAGCCAAGTCGATTTCCTTTCCGCCTACCGCCGTCAGGAGCCAATCCCTCAGTTTCTCGCACAGCAATAGAACCGACACCCACTCGTGGCGAAGTCCTTGGGGGTTTTGTTGCACGTTCCGCTTTCCGCAGATCATCCCCTGAAAGTGATCGTTGGCTTTCCCGAGGTCATGCATCGCCGCCGCAAGCAGAACACATCGCCGAAATCGTTCGCGGTACGATCCAGCATCCAATCCAAGCGCACAAAGCTGATCGTCGGCCGTCACGTCAAGCACCTTCGACGCTGCGTCGTAAACGTCCGCCAAGTGATGGCGCAGGAGCATCGAGGCATGCTCGGCTTCTCCGTGCATCCTACTCTTGGCCCACAAATGGCTTGCATCCATGTTCACGTTCTTTCTTCGCCGGCCGCAACGAACACGCCGCATCCCATGTGCCGCTTGCCGCCGAGCCCGGTCTCCTGAAGAACGAGCGACTCGGTGGTGGTAAGGCCACTGACGCGAAGCTCGTAACCGACGATTTCCCGCTGCTTTAGGCGGAATGAGCGGCGCTTGCCAACCGTCAGAATTGCCTCAGCGCCAAGGCGTAGTTCGTCCATCTGCCTACGGGCGGCCACTGTGAATGTCGCGGCCGTCAAGTCTTCCGCGCCAACATGCGCCACCTTGATGACGACCAGCCGGCTCTGAATCGCTGTCGATGGAACAAGTGCACGGACCTCGGGAACTCCGACGCGCACCGTGGCATAATCCAGTCGTAATGACTTGCCGGCCAGTTTCAACAAAGGCGCGATCTGGTTGTCCGGGACGCGCATCGCGAGCGCACTCCATGGCATCAGCATCAGCTTCCGATCTCCGATCTGCCGTCCGCGAATCGGATGGATAGCAACGCCGTTCTCTCGATGCAGCTCTGGTATCAGATGCGACACGGCTGCGTACAACGCGTACCCGTGGTCGGCGGGAATTGGTTCCGTTCCCTGCAAACGGAAAGTAAGGTCGACATGCATGCGGCTTTCTCCCATGGTCAAAGACGTGCCAATCGCTTCGGCTAGCCGCGCCAGGCACAAGTGCACCAGCAGCGCCATGTCGCATGAATTGGTGGCAACACCCTACTATGCGGGTGCTCTTCCCATGTCTGAAAAACTCCGCCGAACGTTGCTCCTGTTCACCCGCCACTCGATTCCCGCAGCGCGTGAGGACATGCTAGGGTTGGGGGCGTCCTACTCAAGCTGGTAGGAGGATCTAATGTGCCGATGGGTGACCGGTTTTGCGCCGGCTGACAGCCAAGTCCCTCAGAATCTGATGCTTAGACGGCTGGTGCTGCGGGCCATTTTGGCGAATGGTGGTTGCCAAAGCAAGCAACCGGTCTTGATACACCGACCCAAAACTGAGGGATTCAAAAGCGACGCTGAATATCACGCTGCGGCAACGCGGAGTGCGATCTCGTCTTCGACAGCGAGGTCCGGCAACGTCTAAATTTCGGCCGAAAACGCGCCAGAATCGAGTGAGCGGCCGCCGTTAGCTTGGCACGGGCCCGATTCTCGGCTTTCTCTCGCCAATTTCGGTTCGATTGACAAGTCACGTGGCCAAAGCTCTTCCGGCGGATCGGACGCAAGCCCCACCGCGCGCACATCGAAAGGAGGTTCCCATCATCACTCTGGTCCTCTTGAGTTGTTCCGTCCTGGTCCTGGTGCTCGTCCTGCTGCTTGTCCGCGAGGTCCGGCTCAGACGGGCGCTCGAAGCCCTGTTGCGTCGTCTGTTGAATCATTGGAGGTCCGCCCATGCCGCCAACAAAGATCCCCATCAAGACACTGACGTTACTCGCGGTCATCCTGGCAAGCGGCTGTAGCTCGGACGAGCGTCTCGTCCACCATGTCGAGACGGCTAGCGAGCGACAAGCCGAACAGAACCGCCAGATCGCCCATCAAAACCACGAGCTGGCCGAAGCCACAAACAACCTGATCGAGGCCGACGCCATTGCCCGCAAAGAAACCCTCTCTCTGCAGCGGGGGCTGCAAGTCGAGCAGTTCCGGATCGGCCAGCAGCGCGACGAGCTGGAGGCCGAACGCCGACAGGTTTCTGAGCAGCGGCACCGCGAATCAATCCTCGCCGCCGTCTTGAGCGATCTCGGGCTTACGCTCGCCTGCCTGTTGCCGCTTGTGCTTTGCGCGTATCTGCTGCATGGGCTGCGGCACGAACCGAGCGACCGGGAACTGAGCGACTTGCTGGTCGCGGAGTTAGCCTCCGACACGCCAATGCTTCTTCCACCGTACAGTCCGCCAAATTCACCGACACTAGCTCTGACGGCCGACGAGCATAATGCGGCCCCAGACCAAGGAGGACAGGAGCCATGAGAATCGGGTTGGGCACTTATTCGTCGGAAGACTACAACGCCGATTGCGACTACGCGTTGGTCGACCTCACGCCGGCATTGGCAAAGCGGATCCTGGCCCGCATGGACCTGGCGGCCAGGCTACACCGCGACGACATCTCGCTCCACGAGCTGTACTTTTGGAACGCAGAGGCCGAGTTCTTCTCCACGCCGGACGACGCACTGACCGAGCAACTGCCGGACGCGAGCGATGGGCACGTGATCCTGCCCGAGGGACTCGAGATCCCCGCCGATTGCTTTCAGCGGACCGAGTACGACCACATGATCGTCAATACGGTCGGCGAGGAGTGCGAGGTCTTCTGGCGGTCGAGTCCCAAAAACGTGTTCATCGAGATCACGACGGCCAGCCTGCCGCGGGAGTTGATCGAGCAGATCGCGCGTGGTTTGCAGCCGTCCTCGCGACCTTGATCCATTGCGCGAAGACGCGCGTCTTTCTGGTCGCGTTCGCAAGCGACGGCGGGCAGCTCTTTCAGTCGCGCTACGCATGCGCGGTCTTGGGGTGGGTGTCGCCGATCGCCCTGCAACAGCACCTTCGTCACGAAAGGAGTCCACGTATTGAGCCACATTGCCGAAATCAAAACCGAAGTGCGTGACACGGCGGCCGTCGAGGCCGCTTGTCGCCGTCTCGGCCTCGCGCAGCCCACGCAGCAAACCGTCCGTCTTTTCAGCGGCGAAGTCACGGGACTGGCCATCGCGTTACCGGGCTGGCGATACGCCGTCATTTGCGACGTCGCAAGCGGCGCGATCCGCTACGACAATTTCAGCGGCCACTGGGGCGACCAAAGGCAGCTCGATCGGTTCCTGCAGGCGTACGCCGTCGAAAAGGCACGCATCGAGGCCCGCAAAAAAGGCCACAACGTCACCGAGCATCTTCTGGCTGACGGCTCGATCCGCCTCTCGATTCAGGTTGCCGGAGGTGCCGCATGACGCGAATCATCGAGATCACCATCTCACCCACCGGCCAGACGACCGTCCAGACCAAGGGTTTTGTCGGTCCCTCCTGCCGCCAGGCCAGCCGCTTCATCGAAGAGGCCCTTGGGCAGCGGGCCGGCGAAACGCTCACGGCGGAGTTCCATCAAGCGGCCGACGTTCAGCAGGCCCAACAGCAGCGGAACTGACCGCCTGGCCGCAGTTTCGGTTCTTTCCTTCGTCTCCGTCCTGGAGAATCCCATATGAAGACACGCGCAGGCGTGTGGGCGCGCCTGCGTGCGTTCCTACTCCGCCGCAATGATCCTCTAGTCCCCGACACAACCATCGGCCCTGATCGCAGCAGGCCGGTGCTGGTCAACGTTGAAGGCGCCAACGACATCGAGTTTCTACGACGGACAAGCGCCATCTTGCACCGGGCCGACAACTCGATCGTCGACCTGGCCGAGCTGGAGCAACGGCGCCGTCTCGTGTTTCTTTCCTTTGGAGGCGGCGATCTGCGGTCGTGGGCCTTCCGCCTGGCCGCGCTCGGTCATCCCGAGTTCCATCTCTACGACCGTGAGACGCCGCCAACTAGCGAACTCCGACGCCAGGTGGTCGAAGTGCTCAACTTCCGCGGTAACTGCCGTGCTTTTCTGACCGGCAAGCGCGCCGTGGAAAACTATCTACACCCAGACGCCGTCCGCGTGAGCCTCTCCTGGCTGGGTGTCCGCAAGACGCTCACCCCCGAACAAAAAGCCCAGGCCGCCGAGTCGTTTGGCGCCGAGGGGGAGTTCCTGTCGGCCGGCAAGAAGCTGCTCGACACCCGCCATCCGGCGTTCAAGGCGGTGACCAGCGTCCGCACGCGACTGCTTTCGTTCTGGAAGGGGATTACGCTGCCATATCCCGAGTCTGGCATCCGATTGATCCGCCAGGCCGACATCGCCAGCTTCGATGTGCAGATGACCACGCTCAAGGCCGAGCTCGATGAAGCGGTCGAACGATTGGACGCGCATTAC
The DNA here is from genome assembly GCA_016191115.1 of Planctomycetia bacterium. Taxonomy (GTDB): domain Bacteria; phylum Planctomycetota; class Planctomycetia; order Pirellulales; family JACPPG01; genus JACPPG01. The sequence goes on from JACPPG010000002.1 coordinate 12,408, forward strand.
GCGGAACTCAAGTCGGCAGCACGAGCGAGGCTGGGCACGCTCTACAACCCGGCCGACTATCCGCAGTCGCTGCGGCGGTTGTTCAGTGTCGAGTGGGACTATCCGTCGGTCGAGCCGCCCAACTATTTGCAGCAGCTCAGCCCCGAGTTGTTTGCGCAGGAGCAGGCCCGTGTAGCAGCACGCTTCGACGAAGCCGTGCGGCTGGCCGAAGAAGCGTTCACGAGCGAGCTCTCAAAACTCGTCTCGCACCTGGCCGAACGGCTGAGCGGCACGGAAGACGGCAAACCCAAGATCTTTCGCGATTCGGCGGTCGGCAACCTGGCCGAGTTCTTCGATCGCTTTCGCACGCTCAACGTGCGATCGAGCCAGGACCTTGACGACTTGGTCGACCGCGTGCAGCGATTGGTCCGTGGCGTCGAACCGCAGGAACTACGCTCTTCCGAATCGCTACGGGAACACATGGCCACGCAACTGGCTGGCGTTCAGTCGGTGCTCGACGGCCTCCTGGTGGACCGGCCCCGACGGAACATCCTGAGGAGCCCGAAATGAATGCGCGGGCGCGCCATAGTAATAAGGACAAAAATCCAATGGAGATTCTGGTCCTTCCGGGGGGATTGGTCCGCTGCCTCTATGACGAGGCGATTGACCTGGCGGAGCTAGGGCGGTTGACGATTGTGCGGGCCAGCCATGTCGAGCCGGATGCAGACGGCAACTGGTATGCAGACCTCGCGCCCGTCGGCGGTCCGAAGCTTGGACCCTACGCGCGACGAAGCGACGCGTTGGCTGCTGAGCAGAAGTGGCTCGAAGCGAACCACATTTGTCGCGTTCATTGCGAAGGTGCTGCTCCTGTTTGAGGAGCCATTCACCGCGCAATAAAAGAGCCCGTCACGGTGGGGCAGGAACCGGACGGGCTGATGTACTACCAGGGGCAGCACAGCGGAAGAATACCAAACCGCAGCCGCCACTACAAACAAATTCTTCCGCGGTTTTTTCGCCGCTAGCGCCGGCAGACGCATCACAGCGAGGCTAGCGACAGTGAGGGGGGGATCGGCGCGTTTCGGTCTCGCCAATTGCCTCCACCTTTTCCACCGCCCTTTGGTCACCCCACCCGGGGCATTTGTCGGCATTACTCTTTGTCACCAAATGGAAAGGATTGCCATGACCCAGGCCCAACTAGAGCGTGAGGTCGCCCGCGCGACCGGTGAATCTGTCAGCACCATCCGCCACCGCGGCTTCAGCATCGTCGACATGCCCGCGATCAAACTGCTCGACGATCCGGCTTCGGCGCAGACCGTCGATTGGGAGGCGATCGACGAAGCGCGCATCGCCCTGTTCCCGGACCGGACCAGGCGGCGGATGGCCGCGTGACCAACCGGTCGGCTCAGTATTTCACCTCTTCACACCAGGAGGTCATTCCTTGATATCGATCCCTCGAACGTTCATCCGGCAACTGCGCGCTGTCCTGCGGCGTGCCGGCATCAAGTCCAGCGCACTCGGCGGATACGGCCACCGACTGCTCTTTCAAGCCACCCCGGACAAACTGACCATTCGTGCCTTGTCGCTGGACGTGGCCATCGAGTGCTTTGTCATCGGTAGCTTCGACGAAGAGCAACTCATCGTTCCCCTCGAATTCCTGGAGGATTGGCAAGGCCGCGTGGATGATCCAGTGATTTTGGAGCGACGCGGCAAGGACCGGTTCAGCGCCAGTTGGTCCGACGGCCGCATCCCACAACGGGCCGAGTATGCGACCGAGCCTTTGCCCAAAGGATGGAAGTTTCCAGAAGTTCCTAGCGACCTGCACGCCAATCCATCGTCGCTGTGGGCCGCCCTGCGCGACGCAGCCAAGATCACAGACGCGGGCTCGTCGCGGTATTCCCTCGGTTGCATCCAGCTCCGCGGTGACCGGGGCCAGCTTGTGGCCACCGATGGCCGCCAGGTGCTGATGCAAGAGGGTTTTGACTTCTCTTGGGAAGGGGAGCTGCTTGTGCCGCCGTTGGGTGTGCTTGGGTGCCGGGAACTGGCCCATGATTCCGGCGTCGCCGTTGGCCACACCGACGACTGGGCCGTCTTTGGCATCGGCAACTGGACCATCTGGTCACGGATCAACAAAGAGGGGCGGTTCCCGCGCGTGGACGACATCGTGCAACCGATGGATCGGGCGATCGCCACAGCCAGCTTGGTGCCAAGAGACGCCGAGTTTTTGGCCGCGTCGATTCACCGCCTTCCCGGCGACAAGGATTTTGGTCAGGCGGTCACACTCGACCTCGACAGCCGGGTGGTCTTACGGGCCAAGTCGGAAGACTGTCCGATCACTACGGAACTGGTGCTGTCGCAATCGGCAACCACCGGCGAGCCCGTCCGCGTCAACATGAACCGCAGCTTTCTGGCCCGCGCAATCGAGCTGGGTTTCAACGAGCTGCACGTCTTTGGGCCGACGACGCCCATTCAGTGCCGCGACGACCACAGGACGTACCTGTGGGCGGTGCTCGATCACGAAAGCGCCTTGCCCGCCGTACCGAATGCAATACGGATCGACTCGGCGACGGCCGCTCCACCATCCCTCACCAAACAACGAAAGAACCGAGTTCCCATGCCTCGCACTCAACCAACGGCGCCGGCTGGCGCCGATGATACGCTGGCGAGCCGGCCGACCGAGGTTGCCGCCACGCAATCAGACCGCGAAGAAACGTCGGTGACCGTGAGTCCCATCCAGCAGGCAGTTGTCTTGCGGCAGTCGCTCGCCGCGGCCCTGGGACAGGCCAACAAGTTGATCCGTCAGCTCAAGCGACAGAAGCGGCAGTCCAAACTCGTCGAATCGACACTCGCCTCGCTCCGCGAGTTGCACGACGCAGCCTAACTTGCGGTGCGGCGCCGCACTGGCCAGTTCACCATTCACTCCGAGGAACCCTCCATGCCCCTCAAACTCAACGTGGGCCTCTCCAAAAAAGTCGGCCTGCCCGACTATGGGTCGCTGGGTGCAAGCTGCAACGTCGAGTATGAGCTCGGCGGCACGATCCCAGGGACAAACATGGACCGCTTCTACGAACAGGTCCGCGAGACCTTTGCGGCGTGCTCGAAAGCGGTGCATGACGAACTGGCCCGACAACAAAACGCCAACGGTAGCAACACAGCCCGTCAGCCCGCTGCGCGCAGAAACGCTGCCGCTGAATCGTCGGCGAGCCCTGACAGCCGCAACGGCAATGGCCCTCGGGCCACCACCAAGCAGCTCGACTACGCCGGGCAATTGGCCGGCCAGATTCGCGGGCTGGGCGTGCGGCGACTGGAAACGCTCGTCACCCGAATGTTCGACAAGCCGCTCGCGGACCTGACGAGCCTGGAAGCCTCGAACCTGATCGACACTCTCAAGGACATCAAGGCCGGAAGGATCGACGGCGATGCGGCCTTGAGTGGAGCCGCCGCATGACCGTCGAACTCCTCGACTTCAAAACTCGTGACGAGCCGGCTGGTGTCTGGGACTACGTCAGCCCCAGCCGGCTCAATCTGTGGCTCAAGTGTCCGCTGGCTTTCAAGCTGCGGTACATCGACGGGGTAGTGACGCCCACATCGCCGGCCATGTTCGTCGGTCGCATGGTCCACCAGGCCCTGGAATGTTTTTACCGCCACCGGCAGATCGGGCTGGCAATCAACGCCGCCGAACTTAAGAAGCGACTGACCGAAGCGTGGGGGCCAGCGGCCGCCGCCGACAAGGTGGCCTTCAAATCACAGGCTGACGAGCAGACGTGCTCCAAACAAGCGAGCGACCTGGTGACTGCCTACCTGGCGCACTTGGCGAACAATTCCGAGCCGCATCCGCTGGCCGTCGAGACGTCTGTCTCCGCGCCACTGGTCGATCCAATGACCGGCGAAGATCTGGGAATCCCGCTCGTGGGCGTGGTCGACCTCGTGCTGGCCAAAGAACCGGGGCCGCTGATCGTGGACTTCAAGACCACCTCGCGATCCACAGCGCCGCTGGCCGTGACCCATGAAGTGCAGCTTGGCGTGTACGCCTATCTCGTCAGGCACGCCTTGGGCCGGTGTGAGTCAGGTCTTGAAATCCGCCAACTGGTGAAGACCAAGACCGTCCAGGTCGCTTACGCCTGGCACTCCCCGCGCAGCCCGCAACACACGCGGAGGCTCTTTGAGGTGATCCGCGCCTATCTGGATGACCTGGATCGCGGCCGGTTTGTGTTCCGGCCGGGGCTCGCCTGCCAGTCGTGCGAATACCGTGACGAGCACTGCCGTCGGTGGTGTGCCTGAGCGACCGGCCGCCTGCCTGCTCGGAAGTCTCTCCCACTGCCCACAACTCCAAGGAGACAATATGCCTGGATTGACCGTAACCGAGAAAGAACACTGGAAAGATCGCATTGCCCGCCGGATTGACAAGCGGATCGAGGCAATCTGTGCCGAAGAGCTGGGCTTCCTGGAACGCCTCCATGACGAGGCCCGGCGGCTCGCCGTCGCTCGGCCTTTCGGAGCTAGTGGCCGAGTCAAAACAGGTCGAGAGCCAGAAGCAGCAGCTCACAAAACGCGAAGTGGAGCTCGAACGAGAGATGGCGGCCGTGATCCGCGGCGCTTTGCCGGACGCCGGCAGCCCATACTACCGACCGCACTGCGACGCCGAGCGGGCGATCAACCAGCGGCAGACCGTGCACGAGGAGGAGTTATTGGGCCAGACGGACCGCGGTCGGCGGATCCTCAAGTTGCGCGAGGAGAGAGAGGGTTTACTTGACACTGTCTGGTTGGCGACGTCGCCAACGCAGATTCGCGCGCTTTGGTCGAAAGTGGGCGAACTGTTATGCGACGAACCGACGCAACTCCAGCGCGATGCCCTGGCGATTGAGCCGGTAACGGCCATGTAAACTCTGGGTCTGCTGCGGCCGGATTTATCGTCCACCAGGGTCTGGCATCTCAGACCCTGGTGGATGGATTGGATCGAACCGTCCCATACACCCTCTTTAGCTATCAGCATCCACGAAACGGGCGATCTGACCATTCTTCGCGTAGACTGTCTTGTCTTCCGAGACCTTGTATACCGCCGTTTGAAATTGACCCCGACAAACCTCCGCGAACCGACACGCCCACCTCAATTCCGTCAGCACCCGACAGTGCTAGCCCTGACTCAAACGGGACCCGCGGCCGTCGACAAACGCAACGAGAATCAAGAGGCTCTGGTCCGACTGTCCGAACATCTTGCTGCTAAGGCGGCTCAGCGCAAAGCCAGGCCACACGTCCAGGCAGTGTTGGGGACTGGGTTGGCGACAGACTCGGAACGGGCTGCAGAACGCGTCCGGCGATTCCTTGAGGCGGATTAGAAGTGGGCCTTTGGCAACCCCGGGTGCTGCCGACGGCCGGAAGGGTATGCATTCCAGCGGGGTTCTGCGGTGCCGTTGCGGCCCTACCCCGCGTCGCACCACCGTCGCCACCTGTTTCGCCGCCTGTCGATCGGCGCTTAAGGCAGCCTGCCGCAGTAGTTGCGTCAACTTGAGGCGACTTAGACGTGGCTCTTCATCCACCGGGCCTGGCAATGGAGGATCGTTGCCGTTAACAGCGGCAGCCCTACGAACATCGATAGCAATGTCAGAGCCGCCTCGTGGCGCCAGCGTGGATAGCCGTCGTTCTTTACGTGAGCCGGTTCAATGGGATCCTCCACCGAAGGGCGCCAGGTGTACGCTTTGTACGCATCGCGTCCGTATGCAAAGCTCCGCAGGACGATGTCGGCGTAACGCGAGAGCGTGAAGTACGAGCTAAGGACGGCCGCGCGGCTTGGTAGGCCACTCTGCTGTGTTTTACAGTCGTCGCCCGCACGCTCTTCGCACTCGCAGATCCACGAGTATTCCGAGTCCGAATCCTTGCGTCGCCACTGGATGGCCCGTCGGTCCGGGTGGGCAGCGCAGTGGTGGAGTGTGAACCCGCCATAGGAGGTCTCGAGCGGCCCATCACCGTTTCCTGCCCCGTGCACGCTGAAGACAATCTGCCCCACCATGAAGAACGGCAACAGGGAATTGGCGGCAAGCACATGCCCGCCGACCGACGCAGAGATCACCAGTCCCAGTCCCGTGGCGGCCAGCCCGACCAACCACAAATAGAGCAGGCTCGACCAAGGCGAGAAGAGCATGTAGTCCCCGTCGGGCGCAAAGCCCGCCCACTCCGGGTGACGGCGAATGGTCCACACCAACAGAAAGAAGATCGTGGTCTGCACGGACGACAGCGTCCACAAGATGGCCGTCTTGGCTGTCACGTACGGGCCGATTCGCAGAAATAGCAACCTTTCATGCTCATACACTGGCCGCTCGTTTGCGATCGCCAATAAGCCGAGGCTGGCCCCCAGCCAGGTCGTGGCGAGAATCGCCAGGAATCCTAGCAGGGGCAGCTCACCGACTTTGACCGTGACTCCGATCGCCCCAGCGAGCACCGTCGGCACGACGACGACGGGGAGGGCGATCCGCCGCCACAGGCTGTTCGTCAAAAGGTACAGCTCGCGCTTAAGAAGCGTACCGAACTGACGCAGGCCCTGCTTTGCCCACCGCACGAGGACGCCGTCGGCCGCATCGATTTCCCCGAGGGGCCTAGTCACGCAGCCATCCCCACCTTCCGGCCGATCAACGGGGCCGTACTGGGTGCTCAGGTCAAAATCCGACAATTCACCCGACGGAATCAACTCCCGCAACTCTTCCGGCGTGCGGTCGGTGACGAGCTTGCCGCCCGGATGAAGGACCAGCACGCGATCGCATTCGTGCAGGCTGCCTAAATTGTGTGAGACTACGATCACGGTGCAGCCTCGGTACGACAGATTGCGCAGAAGATGCATCAGTGCGGCTTCGCGGTCGCGGTCCAGCCCACTGCCCGGCTCGTCCAGGACGAGCAGCCGCGGGTTGGTCGCCAGTTCGGCGGCGATGCGAACCCGCTTCCGTTCCCCTCCGCTGAGATCCCTGATCGGCCGCTCTTCATCCACAATGTCAACCTGCCGGAGCGCGAGCCCCGCGTCTGGGTCCCTGTGTCCGCGCAGGCGGGCGGCGAACTCGACCGCCTGCGTCGCCGTCAGCTCCTCGTGCAGCACTTCCTGCTGGGACACGTAACCGAGCAATTGACGAAAGCATTCGAGCTGGGCGGTAACGAGGCTTCCGTCCTCTTGTAGTTTGCAGCCGCCGACATGGACGGTGCCTTTGTCGGCCACGCGCGGCACCCCGACCAGCACTTGGACCAGCGTCGACTTGCCGGCCCCGCTCGGCCCGACGATCGCGACAAACTCTTTTGCCGGGATCGACAAATCCAAACGATCGAGCCGGTTCTTTACCAGAACGCCGCAGAAGTCGACGGGTGGGCCATCGATGGGCTCTGCTCGCAACCAATGCCTGCCGGACTCGCGGACCGTCCAGGAAAAGGGGCCCATCTGCACGAGGTCGTTGTTCGAGAGCCGATGAGCGATGATGCGGCGCCGGTTGACGAACGTGCCGCCGACCGTGCATCCTTCGGCGGTGCAATTGTCCACCAGCCAATAGTGCCCAGACCCGGCCTCGCGAACGACTATCGCGTGGACGTCTTCGACCTCCCCGCTGTTGAGTTCGACGTGGCGCGCGTCCCCCTTTGCCTTGCCGAGTGTTCTGTGGTACGGCTTGACCTCCTTATTGTCTGGGGCAGCAGTGACCGGTGGCGCTTTCGTGTGGGGCGCGGTTGCGACGAGACTGGCGCGAACAACCAGCCCGTCCACGCGCTTCTCACCCGGCAGTTTCCAGCCATGCCGACCGTTCGGGGCGCGCAGTTCGATCCCCAGCCCGCCGTTCCAGGTAACAACCAGACGAATGCCGTCCGCAATCAACTCCGACGTCCCAGGAGCAGCAAGCCGCGCTGCCGAAGTCCCGTTCTTCCCGATGACCTCCCAGCACAACTCCGGATACCGTTTGGCCCAGTTGCGCAGCGCGTCGGCGAAACGGCCCGTGTCCCGCAACCAGGCGAGCGTTGAGCCGCAGCGCGGGCATTTGGACGTGCCGTCAGGGTTTACCGTCTGGCAGCTCGGACAAGTGATGACCGCATCGTCCATGGTAGCCGTGGATCGCTTACTTCTTGACTTCCGAGGGCGTCGAAGCGCCAGGCCGTGCCTCATACAGTGACTTCATTGTCAGATTCTTCACGCGTTCGGTCCCGAAGAGCAGGTGATTGGTCGACAGATACGCACTCTGGGCCTCCCATTCCATTTCGGCGTGCTGCACCATCCGGTCCGCCGTGGAGTAGCGAATCCGTCCAGCCTTTCGCTTGATCGTCGCCGAACGTCGGACTCCGTACACTTCGGTCGCGACGTCGACCGCGCCACCCACAACGTCCATCGTGGTGATATCGGGACTTTGATCCGTATCTCGCTCACGCCGCCGCAAATCGAACTGGCCTGACAGACGTGGCTGGTGCCCCAGGTTGAGGATGCCCCCAATATCCTCGGCGCGAACGGTGTACGTCTCGCCGGGCTTCACTTCCGTCGCCTTCGAGACGAAATAGTCCGCGAGCAAGGCCGCGTTTTTTGCCAGCTCGAGCAGATCGGCTCTGGAGATCGGCACGTCGTTCGATGGCTCAGCCTTGACAACGCCCAGACCGGTCACATATTCCAGGCGGACTTTCAATCCCTGCAGCTTCTCGATCTGGGCGACGATTTCGAAGTCCTCGTCCGGCCACTGATCCGCGCCCAGCCATTGGCTGACGGTCGTGAGCGTCTTCCTTAAGCGGGGATCGAACGTGTTGGCAATCTGAGCCAGCCTGCGAACGAGCGCGTAGCGGGGGATTCCGCGGAGTTCTTCGTCCGCCTCGCCGACGATCAGCTCCAGAAACGGCGATTCGGGCATGTGCAGCTCGATCTGTCCCACGCGGTCAGCGCGGACCTGGCGAATCTGCTTGAAATACTGCTCAAAAACCACGGCCGTGCCACGGTTTTCGACAACGCGCGTTTCGACCACCGTCCAGTATTGGTAGACAAAGTTCACATAGCCCTTGAAGATCCACTCCTTGTTCGTGCCCGATCCTTCCGCAGTCAGGATGGCGCTGCTCTCGACCGTGCGGCCGACTGGATAGGCCGCAATAAGCTCGTCTTCCGGCACCTTTCCGGGACGGTCCCCGTCCGTCGATGGAACGTCGACCGAGCCTTTGACTGGGTCGAGCTGGCATTGTTGCTGAACGAGGTCGCGATTCCGCCGGGCCTCGCTCGCCACGTCGTCGTATCTTCGGTGACCGTCGACCAGCGTTATGAGTTCGTCCAACTTGTCGCGCGCACTGCGCCAGTCCTTGCTCGACTGCAACTGGTAGGCTTCTTCACTCAGCTTCTTGACCTGCTCTGGTGTGGGGCCATTGTCCTCGCTGCCTCCTCGGCCTGAGATCCACCAGGCGATGGCCGCAAACGACACGACCGCGATGATGAGCACGAACAACAATGCACGCCCAGTCCCGGCCCGCTCGTAGTGGCTCATGGTTTACTCCCCAGGAATACTGTTTGCAGCGATGGCTTCCAACCCTGCGGCGGCCCCGGACAGTTAGGAATCTCGAACGAGATCCAGTTGGTCTCGTCCGCATTGGAGGCATATCCGTACCAGTTGAAGTACCAGAGCGCGAGCGAGCCTCGGAGCGTGTCGTTGAGCAGGTTGGGCCGGTCCCCCAGCCGCGCCCAAGTCCCACCCGCCTCAAGCATCACCGTCATCTCGTTTCCCGGCTTCCACGAGAATTGGATGTCGGTCACGTCGGGTGCATCGTTGGCATAGTCATGCTCGTGGTCCCGCTCCCACTGGTGCCACGCGCCTGTGACCCATTTTGCGCTCTGATCACCCCGCACCGAAACAAGACGCGACGCGCTGAAGCCAGGACTGGTCTTGCCCTTGCGGAGACGCAGAATCCACGTTCGGTCTTGCATCGCCGCCAACCAGCCCTTGAGGATCTGTTGCACTTCCCGATCGGTGACCAAGTCCAGTCGCTCACGCAGGTCACTCACGGACAACGACGGATTTTCCGCCCATCGCAGCCATTGCTCTGCCGCCTCCTGCAACGCCCGCATGCGGGTCTCGGCCTGCTCCACGGCATTGTTGTCCCACGGCGCCGACGCGGCCGCTTTGACGAGGGCGACAATCCCCCGCTCGGTCGATTGCCAGACGCGCGCCTTCTCGACTAGCGGCGTGAGCCGACGGAGCCATTCTGCGAAGGCTTTGGCCTCCGGATCATTCGGGCCTTTTGACCGTAACAGCTCTTCGTGCTTCTTCTGGGCTTCGGCAAGCTTCCTGTCAGGGTCCGCGACGTTGGCGACGGTTTCCTGCCACGTTCCCCTCGCACGGTCTGACGGCTCCCCTCTCGAACGGGCGATTTCGCGATCCTGCGTCTCGACTACGCGATCCTTCTCCTCGATTAAGCGATCCTTCGTCTTGATCGTTTCCTGGGCCGCCGAGAGACTGGCCTCGAGAGCCTTCCGTGTCTGTGATTGTTGACTGTTGTGATGCAGTTCGATCAGCACCAGGACCGCGATGACGACCGAAGCCGTCGCGGCGCTCGTCAAAATACGCCAATTCAAAAGTGCATTCTGTTCTTGCAGGCGCTTGAACTCCCTCAATGCTTCGCCGGCCGTCTTGGGCCGCTTCGCTTGCTCGGCCAGACAGTAGCGAACGAAGCTGCAAAGCCATCTTGGGACGTTGGCTTGCCGGAGTCGCAGAGTCGCAGCGCTAGGAACGTTTTCCTCGACGCTGCTACCGTTCCGTTTGGGGTTCGCCTTTCGCCCTCCAAACAACTCGCAGAGGACGAGCCCCAAGGCATATACGTCGGCTTCCAGACTGGGAGGATCGCTGCCATTGACGACCTCCGGCGCCCGATAGAAGTTTGCGTCGTCATCGCGAAGCTTCCCCTCCGACCAACACGTCATGCCGCCAATGACGGCGTTGCCCCAATACGCTTGTGTCTGGTCGGGTTTGCCACTTGTGTGGTCAAGAAACACGTTTTTCGTGCGAATGTCGCCGTGGGCGATCCTCTGGTCGTGCAGCGCGGCCAGCCCCGTGAGTAACTGCTCGGCAATGCGCAGCAACCGCTGGCTGCCCTCTTTCCATCGCTTCTTCCCGTCGACGTCGCCCAGTTCGTCCCAGAAGGATCTGTCGTGCAGGTCGCTGACGATGTACAGCTTCCCGTCGACCGTTTCGCCGACCTCGTGAAGACAGGACAGGTAGGGGAGCTGACGATTCAGAAGCAGGCCAATTTGCTCATCAAGGCCGGCGCGGGCTTTACGTACGGCGGCGGTCTGTTCCAAGACGCGGACCGCGCGGAGCGGCCGTTGCCCCGCAAATCGCTCGTCGGCAACCTTGAAGACACGGCCGAAGACGCCGTCCTCACCCAACGGTCGCTCGATGCGGAGACCGTCGGGAAGCCTTGGCCACTCATTGGTAGACATGGCGTCATTCCTCCGCGGTGCTCGTCGCCAACGTGGCGACGATCCACCGAAAGACCTCGTGTTCTTCCGGGCGAGCGCCCGGCAATGACAAGAGCTCCAGATGATTGACGTCGAAAACGCGCTCGCTCGCGGCGCCCTGCAACCGCGCGGAGGCAACAGCCACGACGCCATCGCCGCGTCCGGTGCGGAGTTCGTCCGATCGCAGCATCTGTAGGACGTGGCTCCGCGTTTCGGCTGCAACCGAGCGGCGGTCAAAGATGTCTTGAAGTTCTCGTTCAACGTCGCGAACCTGCTCGTCGCGCAAGAACCCCTTGCGGCCAATCGCGGAGTGATAGCGCACCCCTGCCGGGCGAGGGCGCGCATTCAACCGGCGCAGGAACAGACTTCCTGGATGCAAGTCGTCACTAGCTTCCCCGAGGCCGTCCCTCAGGGTGCTGCGCTTCCCATTCCACAAACCCGGAATCACTTCGCCGGCCAGTTCCACAACATCGCCTCCCCTTGCCAGCGCCGAGCCGTGGTTTGGTGTGCCGACCAGGAAGAGGTCTGTCACGTACTTTGGTTGACGGTCTTCAGCGGCCTCCAGGCAATGCCGTGCAACCAAGCCCCCCATGCTGTGCGCCACGATTGCTGCGCGAAACGTCGGGTGCTGGTCGGCCAACTTGTCGAGGCTCGACCGCAGCCGATCGCCGGACCAGGCCAATGGGCCATCGTTCGGATAATCGAACGCAATCGCTTGAATGTCACGGGCCCGACAGGAGTCGACATAACGCCGCAGCTTGTCGACGTTTGATTCCAGGCCGTGCACCAGCACGATCGTTCGTCGGCCCGGGTCGAAGTCTGAGGTCAAGTGCAGCCCCTTGTCGCGCGGCCACTCATTGAGGTCGATGCCGAGCAAAGAGCCCAGCCGACGACGGTGCCGCCTTCGTGCGTCGTCGCTTTCGCGATTGGGCAGGCGGAGGACCAGGCGGTCGTCGAGCAACTCGAAGTCCAAAAAGCCGGCCGCCTTGGCTGCGGCAAGTGCCGCGCGATCGGCTACCGACAACTCGCAAACGCGGTCGGCTGTATCGAGCTGATGGTCCGTCCCCAGTTTCTGGTTAGCTTCCGCGAGTACGTCGTGCGACGAGTAGAACCGCCCTCCCCGAAGCGGCACTACAAAGACGATGGTCCCATTTCTTTCAGCGGCTTGCGTGGTGTCGGCTTTGGCAGTGGCCGCAAATAGGGCCGCCGTTGCGATGAGGAGCGAGAAACGCGCGCAACAAAGATTGCTGCGAGCCCGGGCGCCTCGAATTCGAGCAGGCCGCCGGTGAATCGTGCGCCGAACAGGACGACAAACCGCGTCGAGAACCGGCGCGTGTGTCGAGCGTGGCGCTGAAGGACGGCACCGCCCCTTGCAAGGCACTCGTTCGATGTCGCTGGCCAAAGCTTGAACCACCGCAGCCCCCCAAAAAATGAAAGGAGCGCCGAACCACAGCCGCTCCTGAGGCCCCTGCGAAAGGGCGTACAGAACAGCACATGACCGACGCTCCCTTTCGGGAGCGCGGTCCAAGGGCTGCCTCTGTACAAAGGCCCTGGGTGGGCCAATTTCGCAGTTTCTCAGGAAGCAGTTCTTGACGCTCGCGCGTCGTTCAAATTGTCGATTTGCGGCACGATGGCCGACTTGGTTCGTCTCTCTACAAGAAGAAGCTTGGATTGATCGAAGCCGTCAGTCTACGCTGCCGGCGAGAGGCGGGCAAGAAAGCGTGTGCGCGCGGCGTCGCGTCACGCGGCCCGGCATCACTTGCACGACTGACGCCGTATCGGTGGGCGTGGCACCGAATGGTTGACTAGCCCTGTGAACCAGCATGCACTAGGCTCACGACCGTGGGTGCGCCCCGATGCTTCAGGCGGCCTCAGCAGTCACGAGCACCAAGTCATGCACTTTGAAGAGCTCCGTACAATCCTCAAGTCGTCGCCCGCGATCAAGCTGCTCGAAGCCCGCGACGCGCCGTTCGTCCTCGATTTCCTGCACCGACAGTTCAAGGGCGATGGCCGGGTGACGATTCTCCAGTCGGAACTTCATGCCGCGCTTGTGGACTATCGCGGGGAGGTCCGAGCTGCTTATCCTCGCGCTCTACGCAAAGCACCTGATCTGTGCCTTGCGACTTGGTGCTCCACGCACGTGCCCTGGTTGCGCATCGTCGCAAGAGACGGACAAGATGAACCGCACTATCAGCTCACGCCGTCCGCCGAGACCGTATTGGAATTCTTGAGTCGCACCCAAGACGACGAGCATGGCGTCGTCAAGAGCCCGATTGAACGCGCGACGGACGTGGTCCGTAAGGAATTCGCATTTGCAAAGGGCTTTTGCCCGTTCTACACGAACTACCGCGTCTTGATTCCGCCGGACTATTCGCAGATCGCTACGATCGTGCCGCTGGACCACGATGCAGTCCTGCCGGTCGAGAAGGACCGCCGCGAATATGAACGGTTGGCGCAGCGATTCACGCGGGAGCTGCCCAGGTATGTCGAGGTCCTCACAAAGATCGAGCCCTTCCGGACCAAGGAGGGAGTGCTGCGCGCCGAATCGGACGGGATCACGCCCTACTGGCCGAACTTGTACTTTGGCGTCGCCGACGCCATGACTTTGACGGGCATCATGGGCACTTATCGGCCACGCCGATATGTCGAGATTGGCTCGGGGCACAGTACGCGGTTTTGCCACCGCGCGCGACGCCTATTCGAGACCAACACCAAAATCACGTGCATCGACCCAGCGCCGCGTGTCGAAATTGCGGCGATTGCCGATCGGGTCATTGCAAAGAGTCTGATCGAGGTGGAAGCATCGTTCTTCTCGGAGTTGGAAGCCGGTGATGTCTTGTTTTTGGACGGAAGCCATCTGGCGTTTCATGGTTCCGACGTTACGTACTTCTTCTTGCGAGTGCTGCCGGTGCTGCGGCCGGGAGTCATGGTCCACCTCCACGACGTTTCCCCCCCCCTACGAGTACCCGGAGCGATGCGATCACCTGCAGTGGAACGAGCAGTACGTGTTGGCCGCCTTTCTGCTTTTCAATCCGTCCTGGCAGGTACTTCTGCCGGTCCAGTTTTGCTACCGCCAGGGCCTGCTATCCGAGGGCGTCTCGTTCTGGATGCAACGGTCCGACAACGACGCCACGGCGTAGACGGTCTGTTCGTCAAGCCGAACGATTCGGTGGCGGAGGCCGCATGGGTCATTGGAATCGCGCACGCCCTGGTGTTATGCTTGTCGCTGGGGTCTTGGATCAACTGGGCTACCGGCCCGGTGGATTCATCAGGACCTGGTTGGCGAGCACGGCATCATGGTCACTGCACAATCACAAGCTCAGCCCGTCGCCGTTTTGGCCTTCGTTTCAGTCCCACCCGTGCGAGGAAACACGCGAAGGTCGTGCCTACTGGGCAACTCACCACCCGCAGGAATCAACCGCTGCACGAGCATCAGCGACCGCACCGCGGCCATGTAGCGGCGATGAGCCTGGTCCTGCCACCGACGTAGATGCCGCTCCATCGCTAGCGTAATGCCGGGCTGAGCCGCCAGTCGGTCCGAGAACTGCAGTTGCAACCAGCAGACCACCAATCGATCTACAGCCATTCGCTCTAAGCGTGACGGCTCAGGACCGAAGACTTCAGCGCGAATCTGGGTGACCTGACGGGCGAGCGATTCAGACAAGAGCTTGTCGTTGCCGGCGATCAGGGCGATCAAGGTAGCCTCGGAATGCGTGGCCAGATCCCCAACCTTCTGCCAGATTTCAGGATGGCCGTCGAGCAAGGTCCTCAGCTCGTTGAGCGAATCCGCGTCGCCCGCGTTCGCCTGGTTGACAAGTTGGCGAAACGCATCCTGGCTGACGGGCAGGCTATTTTCTGCGGCGTCCACTGCGTTTTCTCCACGGACCGTGGGCGTGTTGGTGATAGCCGCTCAAGAGGAGGTACGCTCCGGCCAATAACTCGGCGATCTGCCCAAACCCGATCACCAGATCGTCCGAAGCCTTTCTCTCCGCCTGCACTGCCTCACGCTGCCTCTTCAGGGCTTGCCTCGCGGCACGCTTTGCAGCGTCCACAAAGGCCGCTGCTTCGCCGATAGCGCCGCCTCCGACATACTCGCGTACAACCTTGCCTTTGACCTTGCGGCTGCGGGTGTAGTAGCGCCCATTGCCTCGTTTTTCCCATCCCATTCTGTTACCCCGCCTGTCTCACTCCGAGCCTGGCCAGTGCTGCCGCATCGAATGCAGGTAGTACGGCAGGCATGACATTCGAGCGGGAAACGGTCGGTCGATTTCGCAGGCTCTCCAGCGTCTCTGCCACCTCTTTGGCGACTGCGGCAGCCTGGGCCTGTAAGTCCGAAACGTCTTGCCTCGCCTTCATCATTTCGAGCTGCCGAAGGTCGAGGTAGACATTGACGAGCTTTAGGAGTTCACGGTCCAGAGGAGCGATCAAGAGCTTGGTGCACAGGTCTGCCTTGAGCCGCAGCGCGTCCCTTTCCTCGACAGGATAATCGGCGAAACCGTCGATCACAGACTCCAGGACGCAAGGACCGCCAAGGTATCCGAGCTCCGCCAATTGAAACGCACGTTCCGACTGGTCCATGATCGCTTCGAGCACCGTTGCCCGGATCCAGCCGCGTGCCGACAGGTGGGGCCGAACGTTGAAAAAAACCTCCTCATAAAAGTCAACTGTCGCCTCTGAAAACCCAGTGCGATCCGCGATTTCCTCGGTCGTCTCGCGGGCAAGCAACCGGGCCTGCAGGTGCCATTTTCGGAGCTCCATCTGGGTGATTTGGTACGCCACAGCCATGTCGGTGAGGTCAGCAGGAAGGGCGTCTGCAGGAGCCGCTTGTAGCGATCTACGGAGCCGCGCGGCGCGCGCTAGAGCGGGATCGAGGCTCCCGATATCATCAAGCGAGAGCGCCGAACTGAGGGCTCCTGCGAGCTCCCAGCGCCACCATGGTTTGCGGCACGGGTTGACGTGCTCCGCCTCCAGGAATAGGGCCAACTGCGCTAGCAGCTCATGCTGTTCCTCGGCTGAGTCAAGATCAGAGGGGAGGCGACGGTTGCTTGGACGCCTTGGCACCGTCGTGCCGCGGGCTTGAAGAATTTTGGCTATGTCTTCCATGACGGATCCTTTCCAGTGTGAACGGGGTCCTGCACCCCTTTATTTTACTTGAGTTGGCGCACGCGCGCTAGACGAGTCGGCATGTGACTCGGTCACTTCCGCGCGTTCGTCTAAAGTGTTGACGCAATCGTCGTCTGGCCGCGCGCGAAGCGGAACCCCAGGCCCCGCACCGAGCGCGAACTTTGCGATTCGACCAGAAGACCTAGGTCGGTCGCTTGGCCGCCTCGCTCGTTCGCGACCGACACACCCGACGCCGACGCTGTGAGCCCAAACCCCTGAATTGGCGGGACTTTTTGGCTATTTTCAGCGTCGGGTCGAACACGACACTTCGAACGTCTCGACCTCCCGGTGGTTGCCCGCTCGCTGGTTGGTCCGTTCGCACCGGCCCAGATCGACGAGCATGTCCAGCGTTTTTCGCGCGTCCGATGCGGTTCTAATGCCAGCCACATTGGCGCGCTGGACATCGCGGGGTGTGCACGGTCCCCCGCGTCGGACCAGCCAGTGGAGCACTTTCATCGCCCTTGTTTCATCCGCCGTGCGATGCAGCAACTGATGAGCGCGACGCGTGTGCTGCGCGAAATAATCGGCGAGGAGCAAAGCCCGTTCCACACATTCTCTACCAATCGTTCGCCCCGAAGCTTCCCCGCAAACGACGTGCAGTTGCTGCAGGACAAGAATGAGCCTCAACGAATGGGACCAAAACTTTGCGAATGCCGCTTGCAGGCGGTTTCCGTCCGAGGCCGTGGCTTCGAGTTCAGAGCACCATCTATGCCAGCGGCGGAGAACAGCCTGCGACATCTGAAGCACATGCTCGCCGTCTTGACTTCTCCTCTCGACGAGCGAAAAGATTGCGGACGCCCAAGCCTCTTGGGCTTCTTCGCTGACCCCTGCTCCAAGTGCGGGACAGTGACGTTGAATGGCGGGATAGCTAAAAAGAATGCGGTGGATAAAACCATCATCGCGCCCGTGGCGATCAGCCAAGGCGCTGAGCATTTCGGGTTGCGTTCCGCCGACCACATTTACGGACGGGCGTTCGACGATGATTGGCGGTTCACGCTTCCGATCGACAGTTATCTGCTGGCCTGAAAACACAGACGAGAAGAATTGCCGGTCTGCTCCACGGCCGCCGCGGTAAGCGTTCATGGACTGCACCCAGCCAACTAGTTCGTCGTGATGCAAAAGTATTCCGTCTGGCGTTCTCGACAGGATTTTCGCCAGTGCCTCAACGGTTGCGTCGGTCGTCAGGAATCGACTCTCCCGTGTTTGTAGAGAGCTCAAGGCTGGCAGCACCGCGTTGACCGCTGGCGTTTTTCCACTCGCTGGTGGCGCGATGAGGCCCATGTAGAAAATTGCCGGCTCCTGCCATCCGTTATGGGCCTGGATCCGCCAGCTCGACCCCAGCGCCGTTGCAGCCACCGGAAGAATCGGCGCGGCAACCAAATCGACGGGGCAGCCGATGGCAGCGGCCGTCTGCTCAACGAAGGGATGTAGAGCTTCGGGTAGGCTTTGCAACGGGAAGGGCACGGCATCCGCATCAACATCATTCGCATTTGGTGCAATGCTATCAGTTCGAGTTTCGTTTTGATTCGCGCGAACTGCGACTCTTGCTGGGCAGGCTGGGCGACGTGCCGGCCGCCGTCTCGCGCGATTTCTGGCGGACATGATGGACCTCTGAGCTGGAACGAGAAGACTTGGGCGGTGACACGTCGTCTCCGCCACGATCAAACACCAGGCCGTTTCGCCTGGTCGTACCAGCTCGCAGGTCATCATGAGCCGCTTCTAGCGTCTAAACTGCCGTCTTCGAGCGACGAGCGTCGTGCAGTCCGCAGCGAAGATTTCGTTCAACAGGAAATTGAAATGGGCCCTTACTCATTGAGGGTGGGGTAGGCTGTGAGTGCACTTTGGCTCGGCTCGAGCGGTTGTCGCGATTGGTGTTCGGGACCTCAGCCGGTTGACAACATAGTATGCAATGCAATTATTACTTGGTATGCAATCGGGGAAAAGGGGAACTTATGGCCCGCAAGGGAAGGGGAATCCAAATACGGCTTGGAACCGTGGAACGGGTGACCGTTGCCGTCCCTCGAGCGGTCGCTCTTCAGATGAAGGCGGTCGGCCGGGCGGTGAACTGGTCGCAAGTGGCGAGCGATGCCTTTGCGGCAAAGGTCGCGGAAGTGTCAGCAAGCAAAGCTGCAAAGGACGTCGAAGATGTCGTCACGCGGTTGCGCCATTCGCAGCGCAAGCGAAACGGACCGAACTATCTAGCTGGTTTGCAGGCCGGAACGGCTTGGGCTCGAAATGTCGCCGAGGCCGATCAGCTCAGCCGCCTGGAGACAATCTTTGGCGGGTTTGATGCGGCGGCTTGGGACGATCTCCATCAGAAGCGGGAAGGGACGGCGGCCGGGGATGCGTTTCTGGTGGCGTGGGCCCCTGCGACCTACAAGGAAGGCAGCCGCCGTCGGCAGTTCTGGACGGACGAGGCCAAAATCGAGGATCAGAACCAATTGGACAGTTGGGATTTTATCCGCGGCTTTTGCGATGCGGCCCTGGACCTCTGGACCGACGTCAAGGAGCGGATCTAGACTGAGTATTGCTTTGGCGAGGTGCGTCCCTCTGGCGATAGCCATCGACACGAGGGGCTGCCTTGCTTCGTCTTGAACCGACGTTGTGCTATCCCTCCGGGAAGTGACCACCAACCGTTTGCAAAAAGGAAAAGCAATGGCAAGCACGCATGAGTGGTCCACAACGCACGAAGTTCACCCCTCGCGAGATTGCGCGCGATTGGGGTGTGTCGATCGAGAAGATCCACGCCTTAATCCGCTCGGGGCAACTTGAGGCAATGAACGCAGCGACCAATCCAGGAGGTCGGCCCCGATACCTGGTCGATGCCGAAGCACTTGCAGCCTTCGAGCAACGAAGACGAGTCGGTCGCGAGAATCCGCGACCTTCCCGCTGCCGACGAGCGACCGAGGGAGTGATCGAGTTTTTTTGAACGGCGACCCCTCGGGACGAGCTACTGGAAACCAAGCGCTACTTGGCTTTCACTCTTTCGTTTTTCGCTTCTTCGGCGGAAAGAGCCATTTGCGCACGTGGTCGGTCACGGCACGGAGGCGGTCGTCGCTGATTTTTTCGCGGTAGACTGCGGCCATGCTCGCGTCCGCGTGCCCCATGATGGCGTTGACCGCTACTTGGTCTTTCGCTTCTCCGCCGATGGTCTCGAACACGTGCCGTAACACGTAGAACCCGAGGCCCGTCCGATGCAGCTTCAAGTCCTTGAGCAGCTTGACGAACTCTTTGGCCACGGGATTGTCGCGCGTGTCCTTCGCCCACGACAGTCTGTATTTCGTCACGAACACGAGCCCCGCGTTCTTTTCGTCCTTTGGTTCTGGCCGTGCCTCGATGGCCTCTTTCACTGCCGCCGCGGTCTCGGGCCACAGTGGACAACGCCGCGGGATGCCTGTCTTGGGCCTCGGGAAGCTAACCCAGCGACCTTTCAGGTCCAGGGCGGTGAGGGGTAGATTGCCCACATCGGCGTTGCCGAAACCGCAGTTCAAACCCAGCAGCACCATTGCCTTGAGCGGGATCGGTGCGGCGTCGACGACCGTCCGCAACTGCGCCGCCTCAAGCAGCTTTTCGCCCTTGGCATGGCGGACCAGCCGAAGCGTTTTCTTGCTCGGCCGCTTGAAGCCGGCGCCGTAGCGAACAGCGTGCTCAACGAGTCCGGCGTCGTGACCGTACTTGAACACAACCCGAATACGGTTAATCTCGTTGCCCACAGCGACCGGTCCCCAGGTTTTTCCCAGGCTGGCGCGTAGCCGCTCGAAGTCGTCGCCCGCAAGATCGACCACTAGCCGGCTCTTACCGAAGGCAGTCAACAGCCGCTCACAGGTTGCGTGGTAGTCCGCCCAGGTGCGCGGCGACAGCTCGCCCGTATCCACGAGGTTCTGCTTGGCGGTGAGGAAGCGATTGCACAAGTCCCGCATGGTGAGCCCGTCGCTGGCGACACGCGGCGTGCGGCCCGCGAGTAGATCGTCGCGCTGTTCCAGCCACAGCAGCAGCGCGGCTTCGCCGTCGGGATCGTCCGCGATGCGCCCGAAGTAGCGATGCTGCCCCCGAACCTTCTTTGCCCATCGTCCTGTCGCATGTTTGAAGAGGGGGAAGTCCTTGTGTGGCTTGTGTGGTTTCTGGCCCCGGCGGGTGGTGGTAGACTTGAGCACGTTTCGGACGCCATGGGTCGCTGTCGGGTGTCAAAGCGGGTGTCAAGCATGATAACCGACCCGGCCACGGAGTCAATAAGCCCTGTAAAACACGGCACGCGCCCGTAGCTCAATTGGATAGAGCAGCGGACTTCTAATCCGCAGGTTGCAGGTTCGAGTCCTGCCGGGCGTGCTTCCATTTTGCTTCGCGAGGCGATTCCGCGCGCCGATGCCCCTACGCGGACATCCCTTTTGGCGCAGGACGTTCTAGGACGGCTTGGGGCGGAGCCTGGGCTGCGCGAGCGGCGTGGTGCTTGAGCCAGCGGGCGCGCCTTTGCGCGCCGGCCGCCGCCTCGACATGCCAGGCACCGGAACCGAACGTCGATTCCGTCTCCCGAAGCAAAGGCGCGAGAAGGGCACCGCGCTCGCGGTGGCAGCGGACGCGCGTCATGATTCGTGACGTGCAGACGTTCTTCGTGCTCTTGTTGGCGCCTTTGACGGTCAACCGCGAGCCAAAGGCCGCTCAAAACGCCGCAGCGTGGCGGCCTGCCCGGGCGTCGCCCGCCGTCTCGAAATGGCCGGCCGAGTCGATGCGGATCACGCACGGCGCCCACAGGGGGCCGCTTGATCGCGCGACCGCGTGTCCCAGCTTCTCCAGCGCGCCGACAGTGGCATCGTCGGCATTCTCGTGAATCGAGAGGCTACCCAGCGCCGGCGGCGACTGTCGGAAGGAGCCCAGGTGATGGTTCGTGCCGAAGCGCACGGCGTTCATCGACTCGGCCGGCGAGAGGCCGAAGTCGATCTGGTTGAGCACCGCCTGCAGCGCCGCCTGGTCCTGCCCGTCGCCCCCCGCCACGCTGACCGCCAGCACCGGCTTCCCACCCTTGAGCACCAAGGTCGGCGTGAGCGTGATCCTTGGCCGCTTGCCAGGCACGATGCAGTTGGGGTGACCTTCCCAGGTGTTGAAGCTCTGCAGCCGCGAGCCGAGCCAAATACCGGTCGCCCCGGCTTGCACGCCGCTCCAACCGCTGGGCGTGGCAACGACCACGTTGCCCCAGCGATCGGCCGTGGTGCACGTGGTCGTGTCGTGTACCGGGCCGGCCAGGCCTTGCCGCTTGTCGCGCTCCGCCAAAAGGGCCTGGCCTGCGCGCGGGTCGCCGGGCCGCTGCTCGAGCGACGCCCGACTGCGATCGATCAAGGGACGCCGCAGCTCCGCATACGGCCGCGACAAGAGAGCCCCGAGCGGCACGTCGGCAAACAACGGGTCGCCGTAGAACACGTCCCGGTCCGCCAGCGCGAGCTTCATCGCTTCGACGACGACGTGGATTGTCTCCGGCCGGTTATGCCCGAGCGCCGCCAGGTCAAAACCTTCGAGCAGCCGCAGCGTCGCCAGCAGATACGGGCCCTGCGTCCACGCGCCGCACTTGTAGACTTCGTGCCCGCGGTAGTCGACCGTGGCCGGCTCCTCGACGCGCGTCACGTGCGTGGCCAGATCCTCGCAGCGGATCAGCCCGCCGTTTTGTTCGCACCAGTCCGCGATCTCGTGGGCGAGCGGGCCACGATAGAAATAGTCGGCCGCCAGCCGCAGCCCGCGACTGCGATCGCCGCCGCCCCGGCTTTCGGCGTCGATCAGTCGGCGGAGCGAAGCAGCCAGAAGCGGATGCCACTGGGCCTTCGCGCGATCGAGCAATCGCAGAGCCGGCTGGGCCACGTCCGCGAGCCGCAGCGTTCCGTAGCGGTCCAAGAGCGTGATGCAGGCGTCGAAAGCGGCGGGCACGGCGGCCGCCTCGATCCCCTTGGCCGGAATGCCCCCCTTTTTCTCAAAGTATTCGCGCGTTGCCAGCCGAGGTGCCGCGCCTTGCCCGGCGAGCACTTCGACGACCTTGCGTCGCGCGTCGTAAACGATGATCGGCACCTCGCCGCCGAAACAGAAGCCGGTCGAATCGGTGACGCTGAGAGCCAGGATGGTGGCCGCGGCGGCATCGGCCGCGTTGCCGCCAGCTTTGAGAATCTCAATCCCGGCTGCCACCGCCTCGGCCCCACCCGCGGCCACGGCGCCCTGAGTGCCGGCGGCCTCGGAGCCGGGCAACGGCTCGGCCGCGGCCAAGAACGAACAGCCAACGATGAAGCTGGCCGCCACGCCTGCAATGGATGCCGACCAACGCGATACACTTCGCATCGGAATGTCTCCCGCCAAGTAACGTGACTTCCCGCGAGCGCATGATAGTCGTCGCGGCGCGACCGGAGCAAGCAAGTGGGGTACAGAGCCAGGGTCATTCTGTTTTTCAAAATGGCGAGGCGGGAAAAGGGGACTGGCTCCGAGCATAAACAGCGCAAGTCCTTTCAGACCAACGTTGCGTCTCGGTGCCTGTCCCACTTTCCCGCCGGTGCGCCGCCGGCAAGCTTGAATCTGTGAATGTGCCTGACCCCCTCTCCCAGAACTTTGCAGTACTCCTGGGTAGAGCGTGCCCTGGCTCTCTGGCGGCCAGTCTCCGTGACCTAGATTTGCGGGGCGGACCGTCCGCCTGTCCGGGGCGACACTGGGTTACCCGGCATCTTGTCAGCCTTGAGGAGAGTTCCAGCCATGCCCACGAGAATCATTGTCGGCCTTGTGGCCGGAGTGGCGCTATTGGGGATCTACTACCTGGAGTCGATCGAGAACGCTCCCCGCCCCTTGCCGGCGGAGTACACGCAAGGCCCTGAGGCGCTCGGGTGGCTTCGCAAGAGCAAGAACGAGTCGGCCCTGGCGTCGAATCGGTTTGGCGAGACGCAGAATGCTGTCCGCTTCGTGCAGCAGCTTTACAGTGCCGGCGCCGCCAATGTGATTGTGCCGATGGCGGCTATCCAAAACGATGGCGTCGAGATCTACGCCGATTCACTCGTGGTTACGCTGCCAACCGACCCGGCAAAGCGCGACCGCGTCTGGAAGCTGTGCGCCCAGGAGCTAAGGCGCGAGGGCGACAAGGTCGCCGACAAGCCCGGCAGCGAGGAACACGTGCTGTTGTGGTGGGATTGAACTGTCATGGCTGGCTTACTTTCGTCGCGCCTCCCACCACGAATCGCACCGCCCCTTGACGACTGCCGAAAGCTCCCGTCCGCTGGGCGTCGTGCGTCTCATTGATGATTTCAATGCGGCGCAGGCGCGAGAGTCGCCGTCCCACAACAACAGTCGACTTCCGGTCCGCGTTGCCGTTCGGGCGAGTCTCCTGACGGTTTCGACCCGGAGACTCACGCCCCCAAGCGCCCGGACCTTCGCCGGGCAATGCGGGCTGGTGATCCTCCGCCCACACGTGCTTACACCCCGGGCGCAACGGGAACGTCGGGCGGGGTTCGGACTACGTGCGGGACAATGTCGCCAGGGCCGTTCACAGATTCAAGCTTGCCGGCGGCGCACCGGCGGGAAAGTGGGACAGGCACCGAGACGAAACGTTGGTCTGAAAGGGCTTGCGCTGTTTATGCTCGGAGCCAGTCCCCTTTTCCCGCCTCGCCATTTTGAAGAATCGGGTGCAACAAATCGCTTTACTGTGCGCTTGGGATATACAGCGAGGCAATCCTTGCCGCATATCACGCTTCAGCGAATGCGAAAGGCGGAATCGTGCGCCCGCCGCGGCATGTGACTGCGGCAGGGGTCTACGTCCTTGGCGGCATGGGCTTGCACGGGTTGCTCTTCGAAACGCGCATGAGGGTCGACGCCCATGTCAACAACAACCCGCTATTCCGCGATCGTGGTCGGTGGAAGCCTCAGTGGGCTGATGGCCGCGCGGGCACTGCGCGAAAAAGGCCTGGCGGACTTCGTCGTGCTCGATCGCAAGCCACGGCTCGGATCGCCACTTAAGTGCGGTGAAGCCGTTGAAGCCTCGACCTTCGACCAGCTATTCGGGCCTGGCGCGAGGTTCCCCTTCGTAAAGCAGACGATTACGTCACATAGCGTGATGTGTCGTGGGCATGCCCGCTCGCTCGAAGATGTGCCGCAGTTGCGGTTCTATGAGACGGACCGTCCGCAATTCGAGCGGTGGCTGGGCCAGCCCGTGCAGGAACACCTCCAGTTTTCCACCACCGTGCAATCCGTGGAACGCGTGGGGGCAGACATCTGTGTCGAAACAAATCGAGGCCGCATGTTGACCCGCGGGCTGATCATCGGTTGTGGCGCGCACTACGAGTTGCAAAAACGGCTCGGGATGGTCGAAGCCACCCCGTCGATGGGCTACGCCTGCGGCGAACTGCACGAAGTCTCGGGCTCTGAGCGGGAACAGGATAAGTTCGCCTGGCACATCCTGGAACGCTGTGAGGGGTACGGTTGGCTGTTCCCGAAGGGCGCCGACGGTTGCAACCTAGGAGTGCTTGCTTTTGGTGGTGGCAAGCTGCAGGACGTGCTTGCCGAGTTCAAGCGAGACCAGCAAGTGAAATCCACCGCCCAAGTGCGCTTCGGTGGACGCTTTCCCCAAAACGGGCCTATCCGACACACCGTGGCTGACTCGGTCATTGCCTGTGGCGATGCGGCGGGCATGGTCTTTGCGGCGACCGGCGAGGGAATCCGCTATGCCCTGCGGTCCGGAAGATGGGCGGGTCAAGTCATGGCCGATGCCGTAGCCAAGGGCGATACGACGCGTCGCCGTTTGACCGCTTACGAAACGCGTTGGCGAGCGAGCTTCGGCCGTGAGTTGCGCGCGGGAGTGCAGGTAAAAGAACTGTTGATGGCCCTGCGACGTTCGGGCCACCTGGGATACTTCCTAAAGCGCCTTTCCGACCAGCGCCTGGCCGATTTCATGCTCGGCAAGCAGCGCTATTCGATCGCCTGGCTGTCCGCAGCCGCAAGAATCGCGGACTGGATAGCGAGCCGCGCCTCTTGGCAAATGCCTTTTAGACTGCCGCAGTGGCGGCGTGGCGTACTTTCGCCGTGCCTCCCCCAGGAATAGCAGTGCCCGTTGACGACGGCTGAGGCCGCCAAGGTGAAGCGCGGACGGCGCAACCGCTCTTCGTACCAAAGTGGACAGGGCCGGGGTTGAACCGGCGACACCTGGATTTTCAGTCCAGTGCTCTACCAACTGAGCTACCTGTCCGTTGCTGTGCTGCCGCCCGCGTCGGTTGGGAGGGCGAGGCTCCCGCCGAGCCGCTTCGTCGCCGGCACCGGCTCAGCAGGAGCTTCGCCCTCCCGATGCCGGACCGCGCTCGACGGACATTGCACCAAGCAAGCGCCGGCAGCAAAGCGAACCGAATCGTACCTACGCGCGGCGGCGGTTGTCAAACCGGGCGCCGCCCTCGCAACTCGCGTCGCGCCAAGCAGTTCGGCGTGCCGCTGCTGCTTGACAGTGCCGTTGTTACGCGGTTACGATTTGATGTAGTAGTCCTCGCGCGTCAGGTTCCTTCTCGCGCGGGCTTCTTTGCCGGCTCCCGGCCGATCCCAAAGCGTGCCCTGGCAGCCGGTGGTTTCCTGGTGCCCCCTGCCGGAACGGGGCGCCGACGGCAAAACGATGGAGTTGCAAGCGATGCGGGCGCCGTGGTCGATCCGACCAGCACGGGGGGCAGCATGGGCCGCGCTGGCCGCCGCCTCGCTCATTGCGGTGCCCGTGCGCGCCGCGCTCACGCCGAAGAGCCCGGAGGTCAAGGCGGCGGTCGAGAAGGCCCTGCGGTACCTCGAACACGATCAGGATCCGCGGTCTGGTGCGAAGGCGCTCTTTGGTCTGGCGCTGATGAAGGGGGACGCCAAGCCCGACAACGCCCGCGTACAGGATGCCCTCAAGGCGGTTCTCGACAGCAAGGGGCGGACCGATTCGCTCGACGTCTATACGCTGGGTCTGAGCGTCATCTTCCTGCTGGAGCTCGATCCGGAGCGGTACCGCGCGGATATCCAGTTTTTTTTGGACGCGCTTGTCAAGGTTCAAAAGCCGCACGGGGGATGGGGCTACGCGGAGCGAACCACCGGCGACACTTCCATGACGCAATACGGCGTCCTGGCGATGTGGGAGGCGACGCGGCTGGGTTTCAAACCGCCCGCCGACTCCTGGGAGCGGGTCGCCAATTGGCTCTTGCGCACGCAGGACCCCAACGGCGCCTGGGGATATCAGGGCAACGACCCGGGAAGCTTCGAGCTGGTGCCGCAGATGGAAGTGCGGCACAGCATGGCGAGCGCCGGACTAGGGAGCCTGTTGATCTGCGCCGACCACTTTGGCCAGCGCACCGGGGCGACCCGCGACCCGAATCTCCCGGCGGAGCTGAAGCGCGTCCGCAAGGATGAGGATCGCCGCGGCGTCCCCACGGCGAAGGTCGACATGTCGCACGTCACGAAGGCCTTTGCCCGCGGCGACGAGTGGATGAAGGAAAAGTTCGCGATCGAAGGGACGTTCAATCTGCACTACTACTTGTACGCCTTCGAGCGATACCAGGCGTTCCGCGAGCTCGCGACCGGCCAGCCGTTCAGTCACCCTGCGTGGTACGACGATGGAGCACAGCATCTGCTCAAGACGCAACGGCCCGACGGGGCGTGGCAAAGCAGCGCCTTCGGCCTCGGTCCCGATACGGCGTTCGCCGTCTTGTTTCTCGTCCGCTCCAGCCGCAAGAGCATCGAGCAAGGGAACCACCTGGGACCCGGGACGCTGGTGGGCGGGCGCGGCTTGCCGACCGAAGGCAACGATCTTACAGTCCGCTTCGGCAAGCTGGCCGCCAAGCCCTTGACCGGTCCGGCCGAGCAGTTGTTGGCGGCCATCGAGGATCCCGGCCACCCCGATTTTCTCCGCGCGGTCGAGGGTTTCGAGGAGTCGGTCGAGTCGGCGCCCCTCAAGGAGATCGACAAGCTGCGCGAGCGGTTGCGCAAACTGGCTGGCGACGGTGCCCCCGAGTCGCGCGTGACAGCGGTGCGGGCGCTCGCGCGGACGCGGGACATGGACCAGGTGCCGGTGATCGTCGCGGCCCTTTCGGATCCGGACGATCGGGTCTTTCTGGCAGCCGAAGAGGCGCTCGAATTCATGAGCCGCACGTTCCCCAGCCGCGACGCCGACGAAGATGTGACGCCGGCGCGGCGCGCCACGGCCACAAGAAAGTGGAAGGCGTGGTACCTCGCAATCCGTCCCAATGCCAGGCTGGATGACTGATGGCGCCCCACGCGACCACCGAAGCGCCCCCGCCCAAGAGTAAAAAATCGCTGGCCGCGGCCGCGTCGCTGGCCGTCTCGGCGTACGATCGGGCCGCGAGCCTGGTAGTCGCGCTCTTGGTGTTGTTGGGCACCGTCGTGTTTTGCCTGTTGATGGCATGGCTGTCGTCGGGCATTTTCCACTATCAAAGGGCGGTGCCTGTGGTCATGGAGGAGTTTGGCGGCGGCATCGAGTCGGGCGAAGGAACCGAGGGACAGGAGATTCAAGCGCCCGAAGTGGGCGAGATTGCCCGCGAGAGCAACATCGCCGGCCAGCCGCTGCCCGATACGTTGGCCGCTGTGGTGGACGTGGCGGCGACCCGCGCCAGCGACGTCGAGCAATTCGATCGCACGCAGGATCGCAACGTGCAAGAAGGGGGCGGCAGCTCGCGGGGGACGGGCGACCGTCCGGCCAAGGGGACCGGCGGCGGCGCTGGGGGTGGTCACGGTCACGGCTTGGCCCGGCCGCAACGGTGGGAGATTCGCTTTCCCGAAGGCAACACGGTCGAAACCTACGCGCGGCAATTGGACTTCTTCGGCATCGAGCTGGGCGTGCTGGGGGCTTCGAACGAAGTCATCTATCTGTCGAAGCTGAGCAGTCCTGTCCCGACGGTGCGCACCAGCCCCCGAACGTCCGAAACCCGCATGTACATGACGTGGAGCCGCGGCGATTTGGACCAGGCGGACCGGGAGCTCTTCGCGCGAGCCAAGGTCGACGTGGCCGGGCGGATCATCCTCAAATTCATCCCGCAAGAGACGGAAAAGCAACTCGGCACGGTCGAGCAACAGTACAAGAACCGGCCCAGCAAGGACATCCGCCGCACGCGGTTCAGCATCAAGCCGCAGGGACAGGGCTTTGCGTTTTTTGTTACGGATCAGGAGTATTACTGAAGCGACTAGCGACTAGCGATTAGCCGGAGCTGACGCCCGTTTCCGGGCCCCTCCGGTCGCTGCGGCAAAGGGGGGCTCCGAGGTGGGTGCCAGCTCCGGCTAGTCGCTAGTTGCTTCCCCCTATGCGCATCCAATTCAATTGCCGAAAATGCGGCAAGCTGCTCAAGGCCAATCGCGAGGACGCCGGCCGGAAGGCCAAGTGCACCGGCTGCGGAGCCGTGCTCACCATCCCCACGCCGCGCCCCCGCGGCCCGTGAGTGGCTGCGCTTGCCACGCGCAAAGCCCCTATCCCTAAGAAGCCCATGCGCGGATTTCTCAAGTCGTTCCTCACTTTTGAGGGTCGAATCCCGCGCTCGCAATTCTGGATGTGCCGATCTGGCGTTCTTGTGCTTCTGGGTGCTTTGGCTGTGCTCGCCGAGTCGAAGCAGATCCCGGGATGGCTCGCAAGTATGGGGGTTTGGTTATCATTCTGGCCGCTGCTCGCCACTCAGGCGAAGCGTTGGCACGACTTGGACATCTCGGGCGCGTGGATTCTCATCAATGGCGTGCCGATCGTGGGCGGGCTATATGCCCTTATCATGCTGGGGTTCGTCGCGGGGACCAGCGGCCCCAACGAGTACGGCGCAAACCCGCTGGAACGCCAATATGCGCCAAACGACGACCGCGACCCCTGGGTCCAGAAACCGTCCGCGTAGTCCTGGTCCAGCGAACGGGATCGCTCCCGTTGGGTCGATGAATTGTGAGCCCGGCCCCTACGTGGTAGGCTGAAATGGGATGTTGACGGCCCGGCTGGAGGGCCGTGGGCATCCGAACCGGAACAGGCCTGTCGCCCGAATCAACGTGCCGTTTCGCCGGCGCTCTTTGGCGGCGCTGCGCTATGCCGCTCGACGGCCGGCAGGGACCTGCTCCGGCACACTCCCGAAATGGTTCTCATGGCGGTGCACGACACGGTGCCAGCTTAGCGAGCAGGAAGCGTACCCTCCCATGAACAGTGAAGAGCTGTTGCGAGCGCTAGAGCGCAGCGGGCTAGTGGCCGACGATGTTTTGGCCGGCTTGCGCGCCCGCCTTACCGGTGGGGGGCACGCGCTTGACCCGTCGCGCATCGTCCAATCGCTCGTGGCGGAAGGGCATCTCACGCAGGCGCAGGGAAGCAGGTTGCTGTCGACCGCCGTGCCTCCGCCCGACGCGTCGATGCCCGTCATACCGGACGATGACCTGGAGGTCCTTCCGGACGACGAGGAGGACGACCTGTTGCCCCCGCCGCCGGCATCAGCGGCGCCTGCCGCGCCGCCATCCGGTCGGCGAGCGAAGCCCAGTTCCCACCTGCCCGAAACCCGCGTGGCGGACGACGACCTGGGCCTTTTGCCGCTGGAGGATGAGCCGGTACTTGCGCCGTTAAAGGCGCCGTCGGCGAAACCGGCGCCCAGCGGCTCGGCGTCGGGCCTCAAGGCGGCCTTGGGACCGACGAAGAAGCCGGAGAAAAAGCGCCGCTCGTGGCGCAGCGAGATTCAGCGGCAGGACTCGCTCGCCGCGGGGTTGGACTCGCTGTTGGGGTCGGAAGCGGCGGCCGAGGCCGGGACCGCCGGCGCCGCGCCCGCCAAGCGGATGCGGGCCCTTGGCGGCGGCACAATCCCGGGAGCGCGCAACGCCTGGGACTCGCCACTCTTGCTGATCGGCGGGGGAACCGTGCTGGGGTTGGTCATCCTGGGTGCGGCGCTCTTCTGGATGTTGACCCGGCAAACCGCCGGTCAGGCGCTCCAGCAGGCCGAGGACGACTATCGCGGCGGCTCTTACTCGCAAGCGATTCTCAAATACGACAACTACCTTGAGAAGTTTCCCAAGCATGCATCAGTGAGCGTCGCCCGGGTGCATCGTGGACTGGCCCAATTGCGACAAGCCGTCGAAGGCACGAGCGACTGGTCCAAGGCGCTGGCGTCCGCCGACAGGGTGCTGGGTGAGATCTCGCCAGAAAAGGACTTCGCCGAGGCGCACAATGAACTCGCCGCGGTGTTGCCGCAGATCGCCAAGGGGCTGGCGGGCCAGACGACCGCCCATCCCAGCCCGGAGCTGGCGACCCAAACGCGTCAGGCCGTGGCGCTCGTGGAGAAATACGTCCCCGCGAATTTGACGCCTGCCGATCAGTTGCGCGAAATCGAGGGCTCGTTGGCCCTGGCCAATCGCCGGCTGGATCGGGATAAGGCGCTAGCGGCCGCGATCGCCGCAATGAACAAGGCGGCTAGCGCCGGCTCGCCTGAACAGGCCTACGCGACCCGCAAGCAATTGCTCCAGGCTTACCCCGAGCTGGCCGACGATAGCGCGCTCGTGGAAGCGGTGGCAACGATAGCGCAGGCCGAGTTGGCGGCGGTCAAGTACGTCGCCGAGAAGCGCGCGGCCGCGGTCGAGGAGCGGCCCTCTCGGATCCTCGTCTCGGTGGCCCTGACGGCTACGGCCGGCGCCGCCGCACCGATCGAAGATTCGGAAGCAATCGTCACATTGGCCGCGGGCGCGGCCTACAGCCTCGACGGCCGGACGGGCAAACCGCGCTGGCGGCGATTCCTGGGCCTTGAGAACGAGCTTGCTCCACAAGTCATCGCGAGCACCGCCGGTAGCGAGGCGCTGTGCGTCGACGCGGCGCGGCAGGAGCTCGTGCTCGTGGACGCCGCGACCGGAAAGCTGCGGTGGCGGCAGCCTGTGGGCGAAAGTGTGGCGGAGCAGCCGCTGGTCATCCGCGACCGCATCGTTGCCGCCACGCGATCCGGCAAGCTGCTAGTCGTGGACCTCAAATCGGGTGAGCTGCGCGGCACGATTCAACTGCCGCAGCCGCTTCGTGTCGCCCCCGGCGCGGACGCCGCCGCGAAACACTATTACCAGGTTGCCGAACATTCGAATCTGTACGTCCTGTCCTCTGAGACCGGCGCATGTCAGGAGGTGTTTTATCTGGGCCACGAGCCAGAGAGCATCGCCGTGCGGCCCTTGGTGGTGGGCCGTTACCTGTTCGTGGCCGTCAATGCCGGCGCCGAGGACTCGTTGTTGCGGGTCCTTTTGACCGACGAGCAGGGGCTCAACCTGCAAGTCGTCGAGCAGGTCCCGCTCAAGGGACACGTCTTCTCGCCGCTCGAGTCGGGCGGACGATCGCTCGTCGTCGCCACCGACCACGGCGCCTTGTATTCGTTCGAGATCGGCGCGCCCGGCGCCGGGCGAACGTTGACAAAGGTGGCCGAGAAGCCGGCCGACGAGCGGACGCCGCTGGTGCGGTTCGCCGTCCTTCGGGGGGCCGAGCTGTGGCTGGCCGGCTACGGATTGACCCGCTACGACATGCAGGCCTCGCGCGGGCTGTTGGCGCCGAAATGGGTTGACAACGATCGCGCCGTCGCGGTGCACTCCCCGCAGGTGCGCGGCTCGGTGATCGTGGATGCGATGCGCCGCGGCGACGCTTCTGGTGTAACGTTCGCCGCGGCGAACGGCACTGACGGCAAACGGTTTTGGGAATCGAGGGTGGCCGTTCCCCTGGCCACGGCGCCGCTTGTCGAGCCGGCATCCGACAAAGCGGTCGCTTGGACCACGGCCGGCTTCGTCTACGAGGTGCCTGCCGTCGGGCTCGCCAGCCGAAAGCTGAGCGACGCTCCGGTCGCCGTCCCTCTTGAGCGAACGAACCTTCCGGCCGGCGCGCCGTTGGCGAAATTGTCCGACGGGCGGTGCGTGCTTCCGCTCGCTCGGCCGGACTCGAAGGACGGGCTGCGCGAGGTCCTTGTCTACGACCAACGATCGGCGGCCGACAAGCTGCGCCGGCGGCCTCTTCCCGACGCCGCATCCGGCTGGCCGGTAGCCTTCGCCAATGGACTGATGGTGGCCGGCAAAATCGGCCAGGTCTTTGTGATCGATCCCGACACGGGCCGCAATCTGGTCGAGCCGTTTCAGCCTACCATCGAAGGAGGCCGAGAGGTCGCCTGGGGCCAGCCGACCGCGCTCGACGAGCGGCAGGCGCTCGTTTCCGATGGAGCCACAAAGCTCTATCGGCTGGCAGTGGTCGACGACCCACGCCCACACCTGGCGGCTGCCGCGACAGCCGAATTGGCCAATCCGTTGACGACGCCGATCGTGGTCGCCGGCGAGCACGCATGGGCCGTGGACGCAGCGAACGAACTGGCGGCGTTCCATCTGCCGGATATGGCGCCGGCGAAGTCGATCCCGCTCGGCTCGCGCGTTGCATGGGGGCCGGAGGTCGTGGGAGGGCGGGTGCTCGCGGCGACGATGTCGGGCCAGGTCTTCTGCGTTGAGAGCGCGGAGCGCGTCGTCTGGCAAGTCGCGCTGCCTGAGGGGAACCTGACCGGCACTCCGTACGCCTCCGAGGGCGCGATTGTCGCGGCCACGTCGGCGGGCACCATCTATCGCCTGGCGTCCGACAGCGGGCGCGTTCTCGCACAGTTCGACCTTGGCCAGCCAATCGCCTTCGGTCCCGCGCGGTGGCACGACCGGCTGTTGTTGGCCGGACGCGACGGGACGCTGCACGTTACTAGCGAGCCGAAGTAGCCGCCATCGCGAGGAGTGTCTCGTTGAGCGTCATCCACACTTCGGACACCGCGGCGCGTGCCTGTGGGGCGCGGGTTTTGCTCGCGTGCACGTGCCTGGCTGCGCTATCCTTTGCGCCGCGCGCGGCGGCGCAGGATCCGCCGGCCGAGCCCGCCCCTCCGCAGCGCTTCTACGAACAGGAGCCGTACGATCTGGTCACGATCAAGGACGCAAAGAATACCGAGCTCAAGACGGTCCCGCTCAGCCTGCCCGACCGAAAGGTACCCAGCAACCCTCAGCGCGGCGACAAGCTGCGGCTGCGGCGGTTCGACGAGCCGGACGAGGAATTCGACGTGCTGTGGCAGAACGTCGCTTCGGTGAAACTCTTCGAGCAGATGATCCTGGACGAGGCCAAGCGGCTGGCCGCGGCCGGCAACTTCAACGAGGCGTTCGACTATTTTGGGTATCTCGAGGCGGAATACCCCAAGGTCGACGGGCTGCCGGAAGCCGTCGCCGATTTCTTGTACGAAGAGGCCAAGCATTGGCAGCGGAATCGCAGCTACGAGAATGCACTCGTGCTCTTGCACACGCTCTACGACCGCCAGCCGAAGCGAGCGGGGCTTGAAGCGGCGATTGGTGCGGCGACGGCGAAGCTCATCGAAAAACACCTGCAGGCGGAAGATTACCGGTCCGTCCGCCGGCTGGTACGCGAGATCAAGGCTCGCTTCCCCGACGGCGCCGTGGCCGCGCAGTTCGAGCGGCAGTTGACCGAGCGATCGGCGGGTCTGGTCGCTGAAGGCCGGCAGCAGCTCGAAGCCGGCGAGCCGCGACAGGCGCTTGCGAACGCGCGGCGAGCCCTCGTGATCTGGCCCGCGACCGAGGGCGCTCGCGAGTTGGCCGAGAAGGCCTTCGCTGCGCTGCCGCAGATCGTGGTGGGCGTCACGACGCCGTTTGCGCCGCTATTGACCGATCCCATTACCGACTGGCCGGCCCAACGCACGCGTCGACTGGTCGACCGACGCCTGTTTGAGTTCATCGGCTACGGCGCCAACGGCGGAGAGTACATCTGTCCGTTCGGCCGCTTCGAGATTACAGAACTGGGCCGCGGCCTGTCGATCCAGATTGCGCCCAATCTCCCCTGGTCGCACGAAAACAACCTGACCGGCTACGACGTGGCGCGGCGGCTGCTGGCGCTGGCCCAACGCGGGCAGCCCGATTTTCGTCCCGATTGGGCGGAGGCGTTCGCCCGCGTCGACGTGCGCGACGTGTACGCCGTCGATATTCGCCTTCACGAGGCGCACGTCCTGCCGATGGCGCTATTGACCGTGCCGCTCGCCTCGCCACGGCGCGACGCGGACGCGCCGCCGACCGCGGGCGCGCCGTACGTTCCGCGGCCTTCGACGCCCGAGCTGGCGACATTTCGGCTCGAGGAGAACTATTTCGCGCGCACTGCCGGGCAACCCCGCGAGATCGTCGAACGACGATTTCCCACGCGATCCGCGGCGGTCGACGCCCTCCGTAAAGGCGACGTCGCCCTCGTCGATCGCGTGCCGCCCTGGGACGTCACCGCCTTGAAGGGCGATGCAGGACTAGTCGTCGAGCCGTACTGCGTCCCGGCGCTCCATTGCCTGGTGCCGAACCTGGCGCGGCCGTTCTTGGCGCATCGTGCCTTTCGCCGGGCCCTTGTCTACGGGATCGATCGACAGCGGATCCTGACGGAACAACTCTTGCGACGACAACAGTTGCCGGGCTCGCTGGTCACCAGCGGCGCATTCGCCAAGGGTGCGGGGCTCGCCGACCCGATGGGCTATGCGTACAACGACCGGATCGAGCCGCGCCCCTACGAACCACGATTGGCGATGACGCTGGCGGCGGTGGCGCTGCGGGATCTGGCCACGGCCGCGGAAAAGGACGCTCAGGAGCTGAAGCAATTCCCCACCCTCACGCTGGCGCACCCGGCGGACGACGTCGCCCTGACCGCGTGCAAGGGAATTCAGAAGAACTTGGGCGCGATCGGACTGAAGGTCGAACTGCGGGAGATTCCCCCCGGCCAACCGACCCGTCTGGCCGAAGGGGATGACCTGGTGTATGTCGAGCTATCGGTCGACGAGCCTCTCGTGGCGGCCCGGCGCCTGTTCGGCGAGGACGGGATTTGCGGCGTCGCCAGCTCGTACATGAGCCTGGCGCTGCGGCAGGTCGACGCGGCGACCGGCTGGAACGAGGCCCGCGCGGCACTTCACGACGTTCATCGCATCGTGCACGAAGAGGTAACGATTGTGCCGCTGTGGCAGCTTGTCGAGCACTTCGCGTATCGCAAATCACTGACGGGCGCGGGCACCCGTCCGGCCACGTTGTATCAGAATGTCGAGCAGTGGCAGGCCACGGTGCCCTTGCCGGAGGAGCAACCGTGACCGCGCACCCGCGATGCTCGCCACGCCACCGGCGACCGACCGGAGTATGCCTCTGGTCCCTGCTCGCCCTAACGGTTGCGCCGGCCCGTGCGGCCGACGCCCTGTTCGAGCTGACGCCGTACCGCGTGCGGGCGCTGGTGGCCGTTGCGCCTGACGCGATGCTCGACGGCGCATCGCCCGCGGAGTTGTTGCCGGCGTTGGATGCGCGTGCCGCGAGTATTGTGGGTGGATATTGGACGTTCGGCGCAAGCGAGGCCCCGACGCCTCTCGCCGAGACGATGCTGGCGGCCTTTGACCAGATCACGCCCGAGGAGGTCCTACAAGCTCTTGGCGAGGAGGGCTGCGACAAGGCGTTCTTGGTGCGGATTGCATCCGCTGACGAGGAGTTCTCGGTCGTCGTTCGCGAGTTCGACGTCCGAACGCAACTGTTCGGCACGCCGGTCGCGCAGATGGTGCTGCATCAAACCCGGCTGACCGACGCCGTGTTTCGCATGATTCTGCAGGCTTTTGCGCCGCTGGCGGTCGTCGAGGACCTGGCCGATGACAAAGGCCGCGTTACCCTGCGTCTCCGGGCGGCGGCGCTGCCGCCACGCGATGCTTCACTCGTCTTCGCCACGCCGGGCACGATTTTCCGGCCCGTGATTCGCGCCAACGAGCGCACCGGCAAGCCGCGCCGCATCCAGGCGCCCGATTGGACCTTCTTGACCGCCGAATCGGTCGAAGGCCCGCTCGTGAAGGCGCGCATGGTCACGGGCGTCGGGAACCCGCTCTCCTCGCGGCGCCGCGGCCGGACCGAGCAACTGGCGCTCGCCGTGCGTCCGCCCGAGGGCTCGACCATGCTCGAGCTCCGCGCGCCGGGCAACGAGGGGCGCCCGCTGGCCGGCTATCAGGTCTATTCTCATCCGGCCGACTCCAAGGAAACAATGCTCCTGGGGGCGACGGACTACGCCGGCGAGGCGCGGATTGACCCGGGCGACGGCGGCGTGCGCGTGCTTTTGATCAAGAGCGGCAGCGCTGTGGTGGCGCGATTGCCGATTCTCCCCGGCCTTGTGCCGACAATGACCGCACGCGTGTCGGACGACGATCGCCGGCTGCAGGCCGAGGGGTTCATCACCGGCTTTCAGGAGCAGTTCGTCGATCTGATCGCCCGGCGGCAGGTCCTGATGGCGCGGGTTCGCGCGCGGATCAAGGCAGGAAAGAAGGAGGAGGCCAAGGAACTCTTCGACCAACTGCGCCGCCTGGCAACGCAGCAGGACCTGTCGCGCACTTTGCTGGTCGAACGGCAGAGATTGATCTCAAGCGACCCTCGTGCGCGGCAGCGGATCGACAAACTATTCGACGATACGCAAGCGGTGATCAATCGCTTTCTCGATTCCAGTCAGTTGGACCAGTTGGAGCGCGAACTGCGCAGCGACGAAACGGCGCAGGCGACCGGGCCTGAAAGAGAATGATGAATGATGAATCCAAGGGACGCAGGTGGCCGACGGTCGCCGTCACTCCCTTGTGCCGTTGCGCATTCCGCATACATCATTCATCATTCGTGTTCACATCAGCCGGCTGATCACGACCGTGGCTAATGAGAGGGCGGCCACGCCCACGGCAACGACCATCATCCACCGCAGCCATGGCGGCATCCGCGTCCACTCATTGGGTAGTGGCGGCAAGTACGGCTCCGGCTCCAACAGGGGGAGCGTTTCCTGCTCCGCCGCGTTGACCGGAGCAGTCCCCACCGAAACCTGGCTCGAACTTTCGGTCGCGCCCGGCTCGGCGGCGGGCTGGATCATGAAGTTGGTCTCGGTGTCGCGCATAGTGACCGCCAGCGGGCGGTGGCGCGGCGCCGCCACCGGCGGCGGAACCGGCGCCGCCGAGCTGATCTCGGCCGCCGCGGCCGCGAAGTCGTCCGACCACACGGCCAGCCGCCCCACGACCTCGCCGGCCGTCGGGATGCGCTCTTCGACCTGCTTAGCCATCATGTCGGCGATCACGTCCACGAAATCATCGTCGATTTCGGGGTTAAAGCGGCGCGGATCGATGGGCGGCAGTTGACAATGGGCCCGCGCCTTGTCGCGCGTGTTGCCGCCGGGGAAAGGAACCTTGCCGGTCACGGCGTAATACAGCGTGCAGCCCAGCGAGTAGATGTCGCTCGCGGCCGTCAGCTTGTCGGGCGTCATGATCTGTTCGGGCGAGAGATAGTCGGCCGTGCCGACTATCTTGCCGCTGGCCGCGTCCGCGGGAATCTCCTCGGTGAAGAAGCCGGCCAGCCCCAAGTCCGACACTTTGCAGTGTCCCTCCGGCGTTACCAGGAGATTGCCGGGCTTGACGTCGCGGTGGATCAGCCCGCGGCTGTGGGCGTGCTCGAGTCCCAGCGCGGCTTGCGAAATGATCACCGCGGCGGTGGTCATGCTGATCTTGCCGCGGCGGCGGATCAGCCGCCGCATGTCGGTGCCGGGCACATACTCGGTGACAAGAAAGTAGACGTTCGCGTCGTGACCGGCATGATACGCGCGGACCAGGTTCTGATGGTCCAACTGGGCTTGTGCGCGGATCTCGCGAAAGAAGCTGGCGACGGCGTCGGGCGTGGTCTTGCTGACCGGGAGCACCTTGACGGCGACGATGCGCCCCATCATGGCGTGCTCGGCCTTGAAGACCTGCCCCATGCCCCCCGCGCCGATGGAGTCGATGATGTGGTAGTCACCCAGGGCGAACTTGGTCTGCCCGCGGCGCAGCTCGCCGGCCTGCCAGCGATTGAGCCGCCCCATGGCCATGAGCTTGGCGGCGAGTTGCTCGTCGCTGGGCTCGCCGGCGCCGGGTCGTTCTGCTGCCAATGCCGCCAGCGCCTCGTCCAGTTCCTCCTTGATCAGGAGGCCACTGGCCAGGGCCGCCTTCTGGAACACGGATTTGGTGGTGTTGGTCACAACTTGTGCCGCTTCGTTGGCGACGTAATTTACCAGCCTTCCCGTGGCCCTCCCCCCCTGTTCGCCGCAACCGCGCGATACTACCCCAGGATTACGTCTAGCATAGTGCGCTTTGTTCACCCGGCCAAGCGAAATGCAAACCCAGAGGCACTGGCGCGCCGCCACTTTGGTGGGTTGCCGGGACCTAGCTACACAGAGTCAGACGTCGCGGACGCCGATTTGGTTCCAAGCTGGCGGCAGGGGTGCGACCAGCTCGATTGGCTCGCGGCTCGTCGGATGGATAAACGCCAGCCGTCGGCTGTGTAGCGCAATGCCAAGTAGAAACGTTCGCGAGCTACCGTACTTCCGGTCGCCAAGCACCGGCCAGCCCCGGGCCGACAACTGCAGCCGAATCTGGTGCTTCCGGCCCGTCTCCAGATGCACTTCCACGAGAGTGCCGGCGGGCAATGCGGCCAGGCGACGATAGCTCAGCCGCGCCTCCTGGGCCCCCGAAGCCGTCGCTGCGGCCCGATGCACCCGTCGGTGCCGCGGATCCCGGGTCATGAAGTCGACCAGCCGTCCGGTCGGTGGAGACACGTCGCCCGACAGAAGCGCCCAATAGACCTTTTCCACCTCGCGGCCGCGGAACTGCTCGGTCAGCCGGGCGGCGGCCTTCGAGGTCCGCGCAAAGAGCACAACCCCTGAGACCGGCGCGTCCAGCCGGCTCATGGCGCCCAGGTAGACGTTGCCCGGCTTTTGATAGCGGCGCTTGATGTACGCCTTGGCGCGCACGAGCAGGCTGTCGCGCCCGGCGGCGACACCCATCGTGGGCACGCCGGCCGGCTTGTTCACGGCCAGCAGGTGGTTATCTTCGTACAGGATTTCGAGATCGGCGCGAGGCATAATGGGCAGCGGGAGTAGGCGGCGGGCGGGAAACAGCGCCGTCCATTAACCGGATCGGATTGCTTGGGCGCCATGAGGCGCCATGCTACGCTCGCCGTGGGCATGCGAGACGCCCAACCTCGATTGTCAATGGAGCGGCCGAGAACGATCCTAGAATGAATCGCTCGCCCGTGATAGCGTAGCAGGCCGTGACGAAACATTGAGCGGACCCTGCGGTTGGATCGTTCGATGCCCCACAAGCTGATTCTGGCCAGCGGCTCGCCCCGGCGGCGGCAGTTGTTGTCCGACGCCGGCTATTTGTTCGAGGTCGTGCGGCCCAGCGAACTGGCCGAATGTGGCGTGTGCAGCGGCGAATCGCCGCCGGAGTTCGTCGCCCGGCTGGCCTATCAGAAGGCGGCCGATGTGTCGACGCGCGTCGGCCCGGCGATCATCATTGCCTGCGACACCATATGTGAGTGCCAGGGCCAGATTCTCGGCAAGCCGCTCAACATCGACCATGCCCGGCGGATGCTTGCGATGCTTTCGGGCCGCCGGCATCGCGTCTTCAGCGGGCTGTGCGTGTGGCGCGTGCCGGAGGGTGAGCCGACAGTCCGCGTCGCCGAGACCACGCTGCGGATGGATCCGCTGACCGCCGAGCAGATCGACCGTTTCCTAGCCACCGGCCAATGGGAGGGGAAGGCGGGTGGCTTCGGCTACCAGGACGACCTCGATTGGGTCCACGTCGAGCATGGCAGCGAAACGAACGTGGTCGGCCTGCCGATGGAGCTCGTGGCCGAGATGCTCCGCGACGCCGGCGTGACGGCCCGCTAACTGAGAGTGAACGGTGAACAGCGGTCGGTGGTCAGCAGGAACAACGCGGGCGCTCGGCCGATACACCGACACGCCTGCCGGCAAGCAAGTGACCATCGACCGGCTGGAAGCGCACACGATGGTTGTGGCGGAGCTGGAGGCTGCGGCGCCGCGGTACACTCACCGTGGCCGCATGCGCACCGGTTGGAGCTTGCGCTGGAACGGGTCACGCACGAGGCCGGGAATTTTCCAGCGCAACGGTCCCTTCGTGGTCTTGGTGCCTTTGTGGTTCCCTCTGCCGTCGCAAAACCGGCCTGCTATCCGCCGTTGCAAGATCGCCGGGATAAAGCCGGCGGCTCGCCGTTCGATTCGGCTGCGTACTGCCGGCCGCCGGCTGCGTGTTAGACTGCCCGCATGAAGCAATCGGCCGGGGCGCTACTCTATCGCGACAGTCCCGACGGGATCGAGGTGCTGATCGTGCACCCGTCGGGCAATTACAATCGCCGCGCGCCGTGGAGCATCCCCAAGGGGCTGGTCGACCCGGGCGAAGACCTGGAAACAGCGGCCCGGCGCGAGGCACTCGAGGAAACGGGCGTCGCCGCGGCCGGCTTGCAGCCGCTGGGACACGTCATCCTCACGAAAAGCCGCAAGCAGATTCATTGTTTCGCCGGGCGGGCGCCTGCCGACGCGGCCCCGCGCTGCGCCTCGTGGGAAGTCGACCGTGCGGAGTTCGTGCCGATCACCACGGCGCGGCAACTATTGCACCCGGACCAGGCGCCACTTCTGGACCGGCTCCTAGAACGAATGATGAATGCGGAGTGACAGTGGTGCCCACACCACCGGCAGCCGTTTTCGTTGCTGGTCGCGACGTTCCGCGCATTTACCCTCCATACGCGGTCGACCGGCGGAATTCCTCCACCACGCGGCCGTTTTTGCGCTTGATCAGCGGGCTGGCCTGCAGTGACTTGGTCAATTTCGCGCGCTGCTCTTCCAGGTTGCTGTCGTCGTAGTGGTCCACCATCGCGCCGAACTGGCTGGTATGGGCCGCCGCGGCGCGGGCCTTCAGCGACAATTGATCGGTAATGTCGACCGCGTAGTTCGGCTGCGCGGAATAGTAGAAGAACGCGACCGGCACCTTGTGCTGCTTGAAACCTTCCCGCTCCAGCTCCGGGAAGTACAGCCGCCAGCCGGCGGCCCGCATCGCGTCGGCCGTGATGACCGCGCCGCTGCGGTGGTCCGACTTGTGCCACTGTTCGTAGGGCGCGCCGGGATCGATCGACAGCACCGCGTCGGGCCGGTGGCGGCGGATCTCGCGGGCCACTTGCTTGGTCAGCTCACGGCGGTCGACGTATTCCAGCATGCCGTCGTCGTAGCCCAGCCAGGTGATATGGTCCTTCGGTATGCCGAGGATGGCGCAGGCGTCCTCCTCCTCGCGGCGGCGGATGTCGGCCAGCCGCTCCTTGGTCATCGCCGGATCGTTTGAGCCGGCGTTGTCCGAGGTGTAGATCAGAATCTGCACGTTGTTGCCCTTGGCGGCGAGCATCGCCAACAGGCCGCCGGCAGAGAACGTCTCGTCGTCGGGATGCGGCGTCACGGCCAGCACGGTCTTGCCCGCCCATTTCTCGATG
This sequence comes from Planctomycetia bacterium, assembly GCA_016191115.1. Lineage (GTDB taxonomy): Bacteria > Planctomycetota > Planctomycetia > Pirellulales > JACPPG01 > JACPPG01. The sequence goes on from JACPPG010000002.1 coordinate 54,268, forward strand.
CGGTCGTCGCCGGTGTATTCCCTCTCCGCGACGGCCACCTGCGCGTGCAAACCGTGGGCGCCGGCCAGCGCCGCGGCGAAAACGACCGCGATCATCACGGCGGGCGGGAATTTCTGCCGTGCGGCCCGTTCGTTTTCTTGCGTTATCAGCATGGTTTTGTCTCCTAGTTATGGTTGTGTTTTCAAAGCGTAAATGAATCGCAGTTACGGCGGAGCCCACCATTCTAAAGCATGGAACGGCCGCGAGCACGATCTGCCCCCGCGGCGTCGACGCGCGGCGGGATAAATGCTTGGCTGCCTCGCCGCGCATCGGGTACAACGGCTGGCTGCTGAAACCAGTCGACGCGCCGCGATATCCACCATCACCGCGGCCGTCAAACCGAAAGCCCGCAAGAGGTGGCCGCGTGGACGCGCCGCAATCAAGCCCGGGCCCGAAGTGTTCGCAGTGCGGTGCACCACTGGCGCCCGGCGCGGTGGCTTGCGCCAAGTGCGGCGCGGCGATTTCTCCCGCGGCGACCGACGTAGGGGCTAGCCAGCCGCCAACAGACGCGTTGCCCGCGCCGCCGCAAGCCGCCAGTGGGCTGACCGCGAGCCGCAACGTCATTGAAAAAGGCGGCTCGGCGGAAGCCTCGCCCTCTCGCATCCCGCCCACTGCTTCCTGGTCCCTGGACGAAGCCCCGGCGAATGCCGCCACGGCGGGGGCCTCTTCCGTTGGCCCGACCTTTCGGTTCAGCCTCTTGGGCTTGATGGGACTGGTGACGGTGATTGCCGTAGCGCTGGGGATCGGCGTTGCTTCGCCGGGGCTGGGGATCCCTCTGGGCATCCTGGCCACGCCCGCGCTGATCCGCGTGTCATTGGCGATGAGCCGGCGGCGGGCGGCCGGACTGCCGGTGACGGCTGAAATGCGGATCATCGCGTTCTTCCGCTCCCTGGGATTGATGCTCATCGTGTCGATTGCCGCCAGCGTCGCCTTTGTGATTGTCTGCTTCCCGGTCGGACTGATGGCGCTCGACGCCAGGGGAGAGACTGGCTTCTTCTTCGCGATCATCATGGGCATCGGCGCCAGCCTGGCGACGGTCGTATTTCTGCTTGTTAAGTTCGGTCCCTTGAAGCGCTACGAGCGGCTCTATCCGTGGGCCGACCCGGATGCGCTGCTCGGCGAACCATGGCGCAGGTATCCACAGCCAACCAAGCTGCCTCCGCCTTTGACGATGGAACCGCCACCAACATCGCCAACGGTGCCTCCTGAGCGCGCGGCGCCTCCTGCGCCCTCGCCACCCGAACCCGAAAGGAAAGACGATGCAACTGCGTGACCACACCTTCCTGGGCATGACGCAGAGCCTGTGCCCCGAGTGCCTGGCGCTGGTGCCGGCCAAGATCATCGCCAAGGGCCGGCGCGTCTATTTCCGCAAGCGCTGCCCGACGCACGGCGTACGCGAGGACTTTGTCTGCTCCGACCTCGCCCGCTACGACCAAATGGAATTCAGCCTGCCGGGCAAGGTGCCGCCGCGGATGGGCGTCGAGCCGGATCGCGGCTGCCCATACGACTGTGGGCTGTGCACCGAGCACGAGCAGCACACGTGCGTGGGGCTGGTCGAGATCACATCGAGCTGCAACTTGACGTGTCCGATGTGCTACGCGGCGAGCGCGCCCGGCGGGAAGCACCTGTCGTTCGACGAGTGCCGGCGGGCGATCGATCGCCTGGTCGCCGTCGAGGGCCGGCCCGAGGTGCTGCAACTGTCGGGCGGGGAGCCGACGATCCATCCGGACTTCACGCGGATCCTCGACTACGCCTGCGAGCAGCCGATCGACCTGGTGATGATCAACACCAACGGCCTGCGTTTTGCCCGCGACCCGCGTCTGGTGGCGGACGTGGCTCGTCATCGCCGGCGGCTGGAGGTGTATTTTCAATTCGACGGTTTTCGGGCCGAGACGTCGCGGAGCCTGCGGGGCGAATCGCTCGTCGAGGAGAAGCTGGCGGCGCTGGAGGCGTTGGGCCGCGAGGGGGTCCGCGTCATGCTGGTGACGACGCTGCAAGGGGGCGTGAACGAAGACGAGATCGGCGCCGTGGTGCGGTTCGGCGCCGAGCGGCCCTGGATCACCGGCGTCAGCTTCCAGCCGGCCACGTACTCAGGGCGGCACGTGCTGCCGGAAACGCTCGAACGGCGGGTGACGTTTCCCGACGTGGTCCGCGCGGTCGCGGCGCAAACCGGCGGCATGTTCCGCGAGGACGACTTCCTGCCGCTGCCGTGCGCTCATCCCAACTGCCACACGCTCACGTACGCCTTTCGTTCGGCGGGCGCGGTCGTGCCGCTGGCCCGCTTCATCAACGCCCGCAACCACCTCGAACTGTTGGCCAACGGCATCACGTTTACCCGACCGCGCGCCCGCGAGCTGGTCCAGAGCTATCTGGCGAGCCTGGGCTGCTGCTCGACCGACGCGTCGACGCCGGAGACGATTCGGCGACTGGTCGAATCGCTGGGCGAGGCCGCGCCTCGCTCCAACGGCGCAACCGCATCCAATGGGGCCGGCACCGGGGGCAGCGCGCTTTCGCGGTTGGCCGAGGAGTTCTTCACGCGCTCTCTGGCCGAAGAACTCGGTCCGGCCGACGTGTTTCGCATCACCATTACGTCGTTTTTGGACGCCTACAACTTCGATGTCCGCCGGCTGATGAAGTGCTGCATCCATCACGTCCTTCCGAGCGGTCACGTCGTGCCGTTCTGCGCCTACAACGTGCTCTATCGCGATGGCCACGTGCCGCTGCCGGCGCTGCGCGACGTGGCACGCGCGAGCGCGAGCGCGGACAACGAGGGCTTGCCGCTCGAGGCCGCGAGAACATGACCTGGGTCTATCCGGCCATCATGCTGTCGGCCGTGGGCACGGCGGTCGCCCTGTCGCGGCGCACGCAGGGGGGCCTGCCGCTTGCCGGCCGCGAGCGGCTGGCCATCTCGCTGGGGGCCTTTTGCGGCGCGATGATCGGCGCCAAGCTGCCCTTCGTGCTCACCGACCCGGCGGGGCTGGCCAGCGGCGCCGCCTGGTTCGAGAACGGGAAGACGATCGTCTTCGGACTGGTCGGCGGCTACTTCGGCGTGGAGATCGCCAAATGGGCGGTCGACATCCGCGTCAAGACGGGGGACAGCTTCGCGGTGCCGGTCGCCGCCGCGGTGGCCATCGGACGGCTGGGATGCTTCGCCGCCGGATGTTGCTACGGCACGCACACCGCGCTACCGTGGGGCGTCGATTTTCTCGGCGACGGGCCGCGCCACCCGACGCAACTCTACGAGTTCGCCTTTCATGCGACCGCCGCGTTGGTCCTGGCATGGCTTGGGTGGCAGGGGCGCTTTCCGGGCCAGCTCATCAAGCTGTACATCATCGCTTACCTCGCCTTTCGTTTTGCGCTCGAATGGGTCCGGCCCGAGCCGGTGCTGGCCTTCGGCCTTACCGGCTATCAGTGGGCCTGCGCGGCACTCGTGCCGGTGTTCGTCGTGCTGTGGGTGCACGACCGGAATGCTTTGGCGGAGCACGCCACATCGGCGGCAATGCCGCCCGGCTGAAGAGTACACGCCCAGCGCCATTCACAAACCCAAGCTGCGTGGCGGCGCGCCGGCGGGAACGTGGGACAGGCACCCAGACCTTAGCGCCGGTCTCAAAGGGCGTACGTTCCGCATGCTCGGAACCAGTCCCATTTTCCGCCTCGCCTGGGTGCACGCCTCCCCTGTTGTATCGGGCCGGTCGGGGGTACGATTTGGGCACCCCGCCGGCGTCCTTCGCCAGTAGCCGCCCGCCGCCCCTACCCCCCCTACGCCCTTCAGAAAGGAAATGTCATGAGAGCCACCTGCCTCGTATTGTTCGCGGGCACGGCCCTAGTGGCCGCCACGGCCGTCGCGCAGGAGCCGCAGCGGCCGGCCGCCGGCGACATGAAGGCCAAGGCCAGCTATTCGCTCGGCTACCGGATCGGCTCCAGTTTCAAGAAGCAGGGACTGCCGCTCGACGCGCAATCGGTCATCAAGGGTTTGCAGGACGGGATCGCGGGCGCGAAGCCGCCCATCTCGGAAAAGGAAATGGAGGAGATTCTCCAGGCGTTCCAACAGCAGGTAGCCACGCAACTGCCGGAGAAGAACAAGAAGGAGGGGGACGCCTTCCTCGCCGCCAACGCCAAGAAGCAGGGCGTCAAGACGACCAAGAGCGGCTTGCAGTACAAGGTCGTCAAGGACGGCACCGGCCCGGTGCCCAAGCCGACCGACACCGTGAAGACCCACTACCGCGGGACGCTATTGGACGGCAGCCAGTTCGACAGCTCGTACGATCGCGGCGAACCGGCCACGTTCCCCGTCAACAAGGTCATTCCCGGCTGGACCGAGGCGCTGCAACTGATGAAGGTCGGCTCGAAGTGGCAGCTCTTCATTCCGGCCGAATTGGCCTACGGCCCGCGCGGCTATCCGCCCGACATCGGCCCCAATTCCACGCTGGTCTTCGACATCGAGCTATTGGGGATCGAATAACGGAAGGGAGGGCGAGGCTCTCGCCGAGCCGCTCGCCAAAGGCGGGAATGCTCGCGTCGCCGGCTCGGCGGGAGCCTCGCCCTCCCTAAAATGCCTCGCCCTCCCGAACGCGCCCACAAACATCGACCGAACGAGGAAGACCATTCGCATGATTCACGTGATCGCCACGGTGCAGTTGGCCGCGGGACGGCGGGCCGACTTTCTCAAGGAGTTCCACGCGGTCGTGCCGCTGGTGAAGGCCGAGGCGGGCTGCCTGGACTACGGCCCGGCGGTCGACGTGGCCAGCGGCATCCCGTTGCAGGGACCGCTGCGCGGCGACGTGGTGGTGGTCGTCGAGCGGTGGAGAGACCTCGACGCGCTGCGGGCCCACCTGGCGGCGCCGCACATGCAGACCTACCGGGCGAAGGTCAAGGACCTGGTGCAGGGGACGCAGTTGCAGGTGCTGGAGCCGGCGTAAGTCTCGAAATGACGAATGTCGAAAGTCAAATGTCTAACGAAATCCGAACTCCGAATGATCGAAAAGCGAGCGCGGCTCGGTTGTGAGTCGCCGCCGGCGGGACTAAGCTGAACAAGCGTCGCTTGATACGGTGTTCTGAACTTCGATGGTCGCCGATACGATCGGTTTTCGGCCATTCGGATTTCAGCCTTCGGATTTCTTTAGACATTTGACTTTCGACATTCGTCATTTATGCGCGAATTGCTGAATCAGTTGCTCGACAGCGTCTCCGGGGGCCGGCCGGTTGCCTGGTGCCGGCTCGTCGAAACGCGCGGGTCGACGCCGCAGAAGGCGGGCGCCGCCATGCTCGTATTCGCGGACGGTTCGCAGGCCGGCACGCTGGGCGGCGGTTGCGTCGAGGCCGAGGTGAAGCGCCGCGCCCTGGCGGTCCTCTCCGGTGGCAAAGCCGAAATCTGCTCCTTTCAGCTCGATAGCGACTATGGCTGGGACGACGGACTGATCTGCGGCGGCCGCATGCAGGTGCTCGTCGAGCCGATCGCATCGCCCGATCGGGCCGATTACTTCCGGCGATTCGCCGACTTGCTGGCGGCGGGCCAGGGATTCCTCGAAGCGATCGTCTTCGACGCACAGAAAAGCCAACTCGCGGCGCCGGCTTGCTATTTGATCGACGCCGACGGCCGCTTGATCGACGCGCGTCATGGACCGGTTGTCGACGGCGAGCCGCCGCCAGCCGTCCGCGAGTCGATGCCCGAGCTGTCGACAAGGCCGCGGGCGCAAGCCGTCTCGGGCATCGCCTACCTGCCGAACCTGCCGCGGTGCACGCTCGTGATTGTCGGTGGCGGGCACGTCGGCCAGGCGGTGGGCAATCTCGCCCCGGAAGTGGATTTCGACGTGTGGGTCGTCGACGACCGGGCCGAGTACGTCGCCCGCGAGCGGTTCCCCCGCGCTGCGCGGCTGATTCAAGGTGAGATCGGGCCGACATTGGCCGGGCTCGACATCACGCCCAATACATATTGCTTGATTGTCACGCGCGGCCACAACCACGACGAGGAGGCGCTGGCCCAGCTCGTCGACCGCGGCGCCCGCTACGTCGGCATGATCGGCAGCCGCCGCAAGATCCGCCTGATCTTCGACGACCTGGAGTCGCAGGGGGTCTCGCCCGACGCGCTGGCAAAGGTCTTCGCCCCGGTGGGGATCGACATCGGCTCGCAGACCGTGACCGAGATCGCCATCAGCATCCTGGCCGAGCTCGTGGCCCATCGCAATCTGTGCGGGCAGGTGCCGGGCCGGCCGAGCGGGGCGCTGGCGCTCGATTCGTGACGAACGGGCGAACACTCTTTCATCCGGCGCGGCGTTTAGGCGATGCACGACACGACCTCGCCATCATCGCTTCAAGCCGGCGCGCCGCGCTATTTCGCGATCGTCCCTGCCGCCGGGCGGAGCGAGCGGATGGGCCGGCCAAAGCTCCTCCTGCCGCTCGGCGGCGGCACGCTTGTCGAGCACGTGCTGGCCGCCTGGCGCGCGAGTCGTGTGGCGGCGACGATCGTCGTCGTGCACCCCGACGACGCGACGCTGGCCGATGTCTGCCGCCGCGCCGGCGCGGAAGTCGTCGTGCCGGCCACTCCTCCTGCCGACATGAAGGCGAGCATTATGCACGGTTTGGATCGGGTCGCGTCGGCACATGCCCCCACCGATCGCGATGCGTGGTTGATGGCGCCGGCCGACATGCCGGGCATCAACGCGGCGCTCATCGACACAGTGATTGGCGCCTACGATTCGGCCGCGCCGCGCGTCGTCGTCGCGAAGGTTGCAGGCAAGCGCGGCCATCCCGTGCTTTTTCCCTGGCTGCTGGCCGGAGAAGTATCCCAGCTCAGGATCGATGAAGGGGTGAACGCACTACTCGCCCGGCAGCCTCCGGTTGAGATCTCCTGGGACGACGCCGGCGCGCTCGTGGACATCGACAGCCCGACCGACTATCGGCGTTTGCAAGACGAGTACAAACCAACGTAGTTCGTTGGCGTGTGCTTGCGTCGCCGCGTCACAAAAAGGGTGCCGGTAGCAAGGGACTAAGAGAATCGAATCGGTCGCGCGCAAAGGAATTTTCAATCGTCAGCCACCGATGGGGCGCATTTCCGGGCGCATCTCGATTCGCCGTCAGGCGGTTGCGATGGGGACGATGTTTTTGCGGAAATCGAACCGGAGTCGCGGGCTGGTAGTTCAGCCCTTGCATTTCGGCTACGGGGCGCCCTTTGCATCCAGGGCCGTTCACAGATTCAGGCTTGCCGGCGGCGCACCGGCGGGAAAGTGGGACAGGCACCGAGACGCAACGTTGGTCTGAAAGGACTTGCGCTGTTTATGCTAGGAGCCAGTCCCATTTTCCCGCCTCGCCATTTTGAAAAACAGAATGGCCCTGCCTTTGCATCCCGATCGCTTTGCGTGACGGCTGCTACCCTTTACACTCGATTACAGGACACGACTTGTCTGGCCGCTTCACGTCGAGCTCGATCATGGAACAAGAGCCCAGGGAAGAGCAGCCGGCAGGGGGCGACTCTCTGCCTTCGTGGCGCGAGGAGTTGTCTGGCCCTGCCGCGGGCTGGCGTTATCTGCTCCGCCTGGCGCGGTCGCGATACACGTGGATCGCGGCGGCCGTCGCGATCTTGCTGGTCGCAGGGTACCTGGTGGTTCATCGTTCGGGCGACGACGGCACGACGCAGAAGACGGCCGCCGACAAAGCCAAGTCCGACGGCAAGCGCCCCGACGAAGGCCCGAAAGACCCCTTTCAATTTGGCGTCTTCACGATTCGTCCGAGCGAGGCGCAGCGCGTCGAGGCCGGCATCAAGCCGGGGCATTGGACGACGGCCTCGCTCGAGGCCCGCGCGAATTTCGCCGACTTCCGCGGCGAGCTGGTCGCCGAGCTGATGGGCGCCGGTGGCCCGGTCGACCTCGACGGGCTGCCGTACCGGCTACGGAGCCAGCGCCCGGCGATCCTGGCGAAGGGGCAGAAGAAGACGCTCGACGTGGCGCTATTTGATCCTGTGCAGCACACCAGCCGGCAGGCGGCGCCGCGGCTGCTGTCGGCCGGCGGGCGCGATGTGTGGAACTCGCGCGAGCTATTGTCGCCGATGCCGCCGCAGCAATTCTTCCTGGTGGCGCTGGCGCGGCAGCCGGACGACTATCGCTACCTGCACACGCTCGATTCGATCTGGGCGCCGCTGGGGACGATGGACGATCGCGGGGCGCAGTCCCACTACCGCGTCGTGCTGCCGACGCTCGCGACGTCCGCGCCTTTGCCCGCGGAGGTTACGTACTGGACGAGCACGGCCGTGGTGCTGTGGGATGGAATCGACCCTCAGCTCCTGGCGCCCGATCAGCAACGGGCGCTCGTGGACTGGCTGCACTGGGGCGGGCAATTGATTGTCAGCGGACCCGATTCTCTCGAGCTGTTGCGGGGAACTTTCCTCGAGCCGTACCTGCCGGCGACGTCCCGGCAAACGCTGGAGCTGACCGAGGACGCGCTTGCCCCGTTGGCGCGTTTCGCGGCGGGCGAGCCGCGGCTGCGACTGTCGCAGCCGTGGACCGGCGAGGAATTGGCGCCGCACGCCGACGCCTCGGTCGTGGCCGCCACCGAGCAACAGCAACCGTTGATTGTCGAGCGCGCCGTGGGACGCGGCCGCGCGGTCCTCACGGCTTTCCGCCTCTCGCAGCGCGATCTGGTGAACTGGCCAGGCTACGACGGATTGTTCAACGCCTGCCTGCTGCGCCGACAGTCGCGGCAGTTTGTTAGCAGTCCCGAGTTCTCGGTCGCCGTGCAATGGACCGACGGCACCGCGGCCGATCCGGCAAAAAACTCGCGGCTGCGGTTCTTCACGCGCAGCGCGCCCGCCTCGTCCCAGCCCGTTGCGTTGGCCGTCCAGCAACAAATGATGCGGCAGGAGAGAGGCATTGCCGCCGGGCGAGCTTACTTTCCGGCCGGGTCGACGGAGGAGGACCCGTTGGGTCTGGCCCCGAGCGGGCCCGGCGCGGCGGGCTGGGACGACGAGAGCCCCGCCTCGAACGAGGCGCGGGCCGCGCTGCGGCAGTCGGCAGGCATCCAGGTGCCCAACCGCATGTTCGTGCTGTACGTCCTGGGGGCATATGTGTTTGTGTTGGTGCCGCTCAACTGGCTCGTGTTTCGTTCGTTGGGGCGAGTTGAATTGGCATGGATTGCCGCGCCGGTCGTGGCCATCGTGTTCGCCGGCCTGGTGATCAAAATGGCGCAGCTCAACATCGGCTTCGCCCGCAGCCAGACCGAAATCGCGGTGCTCGAGATACAAGGGAGCTATCACCGCGCGCATCTGACGCGCTACTACGCGCTTTACACGTCATTGTCGACCGACTACACGCTCGAGTTCGCCGACCCCGCCGCCGTGGCCCTGCCGTTTCGCACGGGGACCGACTTGCTGCTGCGGCAGAGCCGGTCGACCGTCCTCCTCAGGCGGCAGCCCGAGTCCGCCGCCACGGGAGTCGCGCCGGTCAGCCTGGAGCAGATCGAAGTCTCATCCAACTCGACGGGCATGGTTCACAGCGAGGAGATGTTCGATCTCGAGGGACCGATCCAGCTTGAACGACTGGCGGCTGATCGGTACCGGATCAAGAACAAGACTTCGTTGCGATTGCGTAGTGCGACGGTGGTCGCCGGCGCGGCAACGGCGGCGGGCGTGCGATCCGCGTGGCTGGGCACCCTGGAGCCCGGCGCCGCCGCGGAGTTTGCGTTGGCGTCCAACAGCCGCCCGGAGTCGGAAGAATCGCGCGAAGATTCGAACGAAAGCCTGAGGTCCTTGATGCAACTGGCGACAAGCGACACGGCGCCGGACGAGCTGCGGCTGGTCGCGCACGTGGACGAGGAATTGCCGGGCGTTTCGGTTACGCCCGTCGCCTCGCAGAAGCATCATGGGACGGTGGTAGTGGCACACCTGGCGCACCGGCAAAGCGCGGTGCAGCTCGACGTCAACTCGCGCCGCGCGATCGCCGAGACGATCCGCGATCAGCACAACATTGACTCCGAAGAGGAGGCGATACCCGGCGTTGACCCTTCACCCACGTCCCCGGCCCGAGTGATTCCATGATCGAGCTTATCGACTTCGGCAAGACCTACGGCGACTACGTGGCCGTGGAAGGTTTGAATTTGAAGATCGAGGCCGGCGAGCTGTTCGGCTTCATCGGCCCCAACGGCGCCGGCAAAAGCACCACCATCCGCTTCCTGGCGACGCTCTTGAACGCCACGGCCGGAGAGGGAATCGTCAACGGGCACAGCGTCACCAAGGACCCGCTGGCCGTCCGCCGCAGCGTGGGCTACATGCCCGACAACTTTGGCGTATACGACGGGATGAAGGTGTGGGAGTTTTTGGATTTCTTCGCCGTGGCCTATCAGATTCCGCGGGCGCGGCGCCGGCAGGTGATCGGGGACGTGCTGGAGCTATTGGACCTGACGCACAAGCGAGACGATTTCGTCAACAGCCTGTCGCGCGGCATGAAGCAGCGGCTGTGCCTGGCGAAGACACTGGTGCACGACCCGCCGGTCTTGATCCTCGACGAGCCTTCGAGCGGTCTCGATCCGCGCGCGCGGCTGGAGGTGAAGGCGCTCTTGCGCGAGTTGCGGCGGATGGGCAAGACGATCCTGATTTCCAGCCACATCCTCACCGAGCTGGCCGACTGCTGCACGTCGATCGGGATCATCGAGCGGGGGCAACTACTCATGTACGGACCGATCGACGACGTGTACCGCCGCATCCGCCGCAACCGGGTGCTGGAGATCCGCTTCCTGGAAAAGATGGATATCGGCTTACGAATCGTCCGCAGCCGGCCTGAGACGATGGACGTCCAGATCGACGGCTCGCGGGCGCGGATCGAACTGTCGGGCGACGACGAGTGCGTGGCGGGATTGTTGGACGAGCTCGTGGCGTCCGGCGTGCGGATGCACTCCTTCGCCGAGAAGGACCCCACGTTGGAAGACGTGTTCATGCTGGTGACGAAGGGGCTGGTGGCGTAGACATTGTTGATTGCCACGCGAAAGCGCAAATGCGTAACGAGCGTTAGCCGGCAGGATTTCTCGCATGTACCTGAAAGAAAACCCAGTCCTGCAGCGAGAGCTTCTCGCCAATCTGCGGATGGGCCGCGCCTTCTGGTTGTTGTTGGCCTACGTGTCGGTGCTGGGCGCGGTCGTGCTGTTCGCCTGGCCCGAGGCCAAGAAGATCGACATGACCAACCCCGAGGCGGCCAAGGGCCTGGTCAACTTGTTCTTCCTCGGGCAGTACCTGCTGGCGTCGCTGATGGCGCCCAGCTTCGCCGCCGGCGCGATCACCGGCGAGAAAGAACGCAGAAGCTACGAGATGCTGCTGGCCAGCCCGCTGCGCCCGGGGGCGATCGTGATGGGGAAGCTGCTGGCGTCGCTGTCGTACCTGGCGATCTTGATCTTTTGCAGCCTGCCGATCGTGCTCTTGTGCCTGCCGCTGGGGGGCGTGAACTTGTACGAAGTGCTGGCCGTGTACCTGGCCGTGATTCTGTCGACCGTCACCTTCGGCATGATCAGCCTGGCGTGCAGCAGCTATTTCCGCCGCACGGCGTCGTCGCTGGTGGTCTCGTACTTGCTCGTGCTGCCGCTGGGGTTGTTTGCGCTTTTGTTCTGGCAGGCGTTCGGCCAGGCGGCCGCAGGGTTCCGCTTGTTCGCCACCGTGACATTCATGCCAGCCGGCGCCATTGCCATCTGCTCGGTGTTGTTCGCCGCGACCAGCCGGCGGCTTTTGCACCCGCCGGACGTGGGCAGCGAAGGAAAAGAAGTCGTCGACGAATCCACAGAGCAGCGCGAGGCGGTGGGCCTGGTGATCCAGCGCGACAAGTTCCCCGACAAGCTCTTCGCCCCGGCCAAGCGCGACGACCTGCTGGCCGACGGCGCCAACCCGATCTTCGACAAGGAGATGCGCAGCGAGATTTTCAGCCAGGGAACGCTGATGTTGCGGGTCGTGATCCAGATGAGCATGTTGCTCGCGGTGCCCTTGATGGCGTGGTGCCTGTTTCTCCGGCCCGACCTGGCGCCGTGGTATATCAGCTACGTGCTGTTGTTCAACATCCTCGTGGGTCCCGTTTTTTCCGCCGGCAGCATGACCAGCGAGCGGGAACGGGAGACGTTGGACCTGCTTTTGGTCACCACGCTCTCGCCGTGGCAGATCCTGTGGGGCAAGCTGATCTCGGGCTGGCGCGTGTCGAGCGTTTTGACCGGATTTCTGTTGTGGCCGTTGGTGCTGGCCTGCGTGCTGGTTTCGACCTATCGGCAAAACATGCCGACCGTGCTGGCGTGGCTCGCGGTGGTGGTTTTGACGTCGCTGACGACGTCGACCTTGGCGCTGTTTTGCTCGGTCGTCTTTCGCAAGACGTCGGTCAGCATGATGGCGTCGTACGTCTTGATCGTGCTCTTGTTCATTGTGCCTGTGGCGGCGCTGCAATACGCCGAGACAATCTACCAGGCGGAGGCGGCGTCCGTGAAACAGGCGACGTTCGTCAGCCCGTTCGCCGCGACATTCAGCCTGCCCCTGGAAAATCCAACGGCGGGTGAGCGGCAGCGGGTGGGGCACGGGCACATCTGGGCCGAATTCGTCGCCTTCGACGTGGGGCTCAACGCCGCGCTCGTGGCCGCCATGATTTGGCTGTTCAGCTCCCGCTGGCGCGTCGCCAGCCGGGGAACGCAATAAATAGTGGTCGGTGGTCAGGGCCGTTCACAGATTCAAGCTTGCCGGCGGCGCACCGGCGGGAAAGTGGGACAGGCACCGAGACGCAACGTTGGTCTGACAGGACTTGCACTGTTTATGCTCGGAGCCAGTCCCATTTTCCCGCCTCGCCATTTTGAAAAACAGAATGGCCCTGGGTCGGTGGTCCGTGGATAGTGAGCACCGGTCGGCAGATGTTGGACGGCAAAGAGATGTAGCCTCGATAGGGGCGCTGTCGTGTAGCCGTGGGCGCGAGCCCACGGGAACGGGTGCCCAAATGGACGGCAAGCCCCGGCAGGGGCGACGTCGCCCCTATCGGGGTTTGTTGAGCTGCACGGCGACCTTGATCCGTGGGCTGGCGCCCACGGCTACACGCCCGCGCCCCTTTCGGGGCGCAGACTGCGATGCCGCCCCTTTCGGGGCGGAGGCGCGCTCACGCCCATCTCTTCATCGGCGGTTCCACCGTTCATTCTTCCACTGCTGCCTGGCTGCAATCCCGGCCGGCTTGTTTTGCGGCTGCTAGCGCTCGATCGGCGGCCTCGAACAGCGCTCCTCCGTTGGCCTGCGGCGAGGCTGTGAAGACGACATAGCCGGCGCTTGCGCGCAGTGGCTCTGGCGCGCCCTCGATCCGCTCGCCGATTCGCTGCCGCACCCGCTCGACGATCGCGGCGGCGGACTCATCCTCGACGCCCGTTAGCAGGATGCCGAATTCGTCGCCGCCCAGGCGGGACACGAAATCGTCCTCCCGCACCGCCGCGCGCAACGCGCGGCCGACCGCCGCCAGCAGCCGGTCCCCCGCCGCATGCCCATGGACGTCGTTGAACCGCTTGAAGCAGTCGAGGTCGACAATCGCCAGGCAGTGCCGTCGGCCGGCCGCCGAGGGGCGAAGGCGGGCCGCCAGCTCCCGCTCCCAAGCGCGGCGATTGGGCAAGCCCGTCAACGCATCGGTCTCGGCCAGCCGCAACAGCCGGCGCCGTTTCACGCTTGCCCGGTGGACGCGCCGCCGCAGCCGCGCCGCCTCGCCCGCTAGCCGGCAGGCAAGCGCCAGCTCCCGGTCGGTCGCGTCCGGCGGCAGCACCACGTCGACTCGCCGGGCCGCTGCGGAGCGTCCGGGCGCCGCCATACGGATGGCAGCCGCTGCCCCCCGCTTGATCCGCGCCGCAAGCGCGGGGGGCATTTCGTCCCGACTGGAGTCGGTCACGACGACGTCGGGCAGCGCACCGGCCAGGGGGTCGCCGCCGCGTGCGGCGCGAAACGCGTCGTCGCCAAGCGCTTTGGCCCACCGTTCTAGCACGTCGCAGTCGGCGGACAAAAGCAGCACGCGAATGGGAATTTTGCCGGCCATTCCTCGGATTTTATCACAGCCCTTGCCGCGGCGATTCCCGTAGTGTTGATTCTATTGTGCGGTGCGGCGAGAAAAGGGGACAGGCACCGAGACGCGAGCCCGTCGAGAAGGGTGCGTCCAACGTGCTCGGAGCCAGTCTCCTTTTCTCGCGGGGTGGCAGGAGAACTGCAAAGTCCTGGGAGAGGGGGTCAGGCACATTTTTCGGCCGAGGGTCCTTCGGAAGAATTGAAAACCGCGTGCGCCGAAAAAATGAGCCAGACCCCGGCCTTTGCAGTTCTCCTGCGTCAGGGCCGTTCACAGATTCAAGCTTGCCGGCGGCGCACCGGCGGGAAAGTGGGACAGGCACCGAGACGCAACGTTGGTCTGAAAGGACTTGCGCTGTTTATGCTCGGAGCCAGTCCCATTTTCCCGCCTCGCCATTTTGGAATCTTTCGGCGACTTCCGCGGCCAGCGCGGCGCAGGGAATAGCGGCGAAAGCGAGCGACACTATGAGCACCGAGGTCGGCGAAGCGAGCACAATGTCCGCCGCTTGGACGCGGCGGCACCTGTTGGGTCTGGAGGACCTGTCGGCCGAGGAATTGATCCTCATCCTCGACACGGCCGCGTCGTTCAAGGAGGCCACCGGCGGCTGCAAGAAGAAGCTCCCGTCCCTCACTGGGCGGACGTGCGCCAACTTGTTCTTCGAGCCCTCCACGCGGACCCGCACCAGCTTCTCGCTGGCGGCCCGGCGGCTGGGGGCCGACACGGTCGATTTCTCCTCTTCCGGCAGCAGCCTGTCGAAGGGAGAGACGTTCATCGACACGGCCAAGAATATCGAGGCCATGGGCGTGGACGTCGTCGTCGTCCGGCACCGCACGCCTGGCACGCCGCACCTCTTGGCGCAGAATCTCGCCTGCTCGGTGATCAACGCCGGCGACGGCCCGCACGAGCATCCCACCCAGGGATTGCTCGACATTATGACAGTCCGTGAGCAGCTTGGGCGGATTGATGGCCTGACCGTGGCCCTGGTCGGGGATATTGCCCACAGCCGCACGGCCCGGTCGAATATCTGGGGCCTGAAAAAGCTGGGGGCGCACGTGATCGTGTGCGGCCCGTCGACATTGGTGTCGCCGCTGTGGCGCGAGGTGGGGGTCGAGGTATCGCACAATTTAGACGCGATCCTGCCGCGCTGCGACGTGTTGAATCTGCTGCGGATTCAGTTCGAGCGGCAGACGACGCGCCCCTTCCCGTCGGTGCGGGAATACGCCCACCTGTACGCGATGAATCGCGAGCGTCTGGCCAAGGCCAAGGAGGACATCTTGATCCTGGCGCCGGGCCCGATCAATCGTGGCGTGGAGCTGACGCCCGAGGTGGCCGACGGCCCGCACTCGGTGATCCTGGAGCAGGTGACCAACGGTCTGGCCGTGCGGATGGCGGTGTTGTGGCTGATCTGCGGAGCATTGTGAAAAGGGCGTCCGGCGTTACATCGCGTTGGCGCGAGCGGCAGGCGACGCCGTGTCCCACGGTATAATAGAGGGGTTGTTACGGGGCACGGTGCATGGGTGACAGCCTCGACGAGAGAATCAAGAAGCAGATAGAGAAGGCGGGTTTGCCACGTGCCGGGCCCATACCGTTCGAACCTGCGCTTAAGAAGAATCGAAGAGGTCGGCCTGAAGTTCAGAAGTCCAAGGTCACGGCCGGGCCAAAGCGTGGAAAGAAGGGATATCTCGACGCGACGGGACGGATTTGGGTTCGGGATCGTGCCCATGGTGGACAGCCGGATCATTGGGACGTTCAGATTGACGGCGGAAAACGATACCTCAAGGTTGATTTTCAAGGTAACCGCATTCAGTAGCTTGGTCGTCACCGAGAACAAGGGATGAAAGCGAAGAGCGCTGCACGCGCCAAGCCAGGCGAACCCACGTTTGGATTGGTCGCTAATGGGATTGCCGGCGGATGGGAGGTGGCCGTTGACGAAACCGTCAAGGGCGCGCAGCGATGGTACGTTCAGGTCGATGGCCCTTCGTGCTACGTACATTTTCAGGTGCGACACCCGCGCATTATCGAGCAGTGGTTGGCCGTCCTCAAAAGCCATTTGTGTAACGATCGATCTCGCAAGGTTGCTTCCTCGTTATCGCGCGAGGTCGAGGTCGTCCTTGGCAAGTTTGAGGGAACCACGGTCACATTTCTTTGGGACGACGTCGCAAACGATCGCGGCGCCATCCTGGTTGGCGGCAGGGCCGAATTCGTCGCTCGATTTGAGCTCGACGCCGGTTCCCTGCGAGCAATCGAACGCGCATTGCGGCAGGTTCGGGATGAGCTTTGCGAAGAGGGCGTGTTGTCAGGAAAATGCTGACGGGCTGTCGAACAAGTGTCTCAAGTCGAACTACGGAATCCCGCAGGCCAAACGCTTCTAGGCGCTAAACCATGTCGCGCACTTTGATCGCCGGTGGACGAGTCATCGACCCCAGCCAGAAGCTGGACCGCGTGACCAATCTGTTGATCGAGGATGGGCGGATCGCCGCCTACGACGTCGCGCCCAACGGGCAGGACCTCACGATCGACGCCCGCGGCAAGATCGTCGCGCCGGGGCTTATCGACATGCACGTGCATTTGCGCGAGCCGGGGCGGGAGGAGGACGAGACGATCAAGACGGGCACGGCCGCGGCGCTGGCCGGCGGCTTCACGTCGATTGCCTGCATGCCCAACACCGAGCCGCCGATCGACACTCAGGCCCAGGTCGAGTTCGTGCAGCATCAGGCGGCCTTGGCCGGCCATTGCAACGTGTACGTCGTGGCTTGCGTCAGCAAGAACCGCGAGGGCAAGGAGTTGGCCGAGCTGGGCCAGTTGGTGCAGGCCGGCGCGGTCGCCTTCACCGACGACGGCTCCCCGGTGTACGACGCCGAGTTGATGCGGCGGGCCTTCGAGTACGCGCTCATGTTCGACAAGCCGATCCTCAATCATGCCGAGGTCCGCGAGCTTACAAGCGGCGGCGTCATGCACGAGGGGCTGGTGTCGCTCCTATTGGGCCTGTCGGGCATGCCCGCCGCGGCCGAGGACGCCATGGTCTCGCGCGATATCGTCCTGGCCGAGGCGACCGGCGGCCGCATTCACATCATGCACATTTCCTCCGGCGGCAGCGTCGAGGTCGTGCGGCGGGCGAAGCGGCGGGCCGTTCGCGTCACCACCGAGGTCTGCCCGCACCATTTCACGCTCAACGACGAGTGCCTGCGATCGTTCGACTCGAATTTCAAGATGAGCCCGCCCTTGCGGAGCGCGAGCGACGTCGAGGCGTGCATCGCGGGCCTGGTCGACGGCACGATCGACGTGATCTGCACCGATCACGCGCCCCACGCGCTCGAGAAGAAGATGCAGGAATTGGACCAGGCGCCGTTCGGCATCGTCGGGCTGGAAACGGCGCTGGGCCTGGTCGGCACGCGGCTGGTCCAGGCGGGGCACCTCACCTGGCCGCAGGCCCTGGAAAAGATGACCATCAATCCGGCCCGCGTGCTGGGCATCGACAAGGGGACGCTGGCCGTGGGGGCGGACGCCGACATCACGATCATCGATCCCGATCGCCGATGGACGGTCGACACGAGCCGCTTCGCCTCGAAAAGCTCCAACTCGCCGTTCGCCGGCTGGGTGCTCACCGGCCGCGCCGACACGGTAATCGTCGGCGGCAAGGTGAAGCACCAGGCCGAGCGGGGCTAGGGCACTGTCCGTAGGGTGCTCTGCGAGCACCACCGCTGTTGGACGGCTGCCTTCGATTGCGGTGCTCGCAGAGCACCCTACTCACCCGCGGCATATTCGTAGAGCGAGTCGAGACCGCCGCCACTCCCCGTCACCGCCGCGCCGGCCTTAGCGCGCTTTGCCGGAGGATAAACTTCTTCTGTCCCCCGATCGCGGCGAACGCGATCGTGGCAGTGCGCCGCGGACCGCTCCCCGATAGTGCCATGATCTTGCCCAGCCCGTATTCCGGGTGACGCACCAGCATCCCCAGCGCGAAGTCGTCGGGCGATATCTCCGGCACGGGCGCTAGGGCCTCGGCCATCACGTCCGCGGCCGCGGTCGCCGGCCCTAATAGCATCTCCGCCGCCGTCTTCAGGGGCGTCGCCTGCCATGCTGGGCCCACCGGCCGCCGCCCCCGCGGCGCACGATCGGCGTCCAACTCCGGTGACGCGTCTACCGCGCTATCGTCCATGTCCCAGGCCGACGGATACCCGCTCTCCGTCGATTCCGCGAGCGCCGCCCCCACCGGCTCGACCCACGCCTCGGTGGTCGTCTCCAACTCGTCCGTCGGCAACTCCAAGAGGAACTGGCTGGGCACCGTCATCTTTCGCTGGCCGCGGAACTCGCGATAGCGGGCCAGGCTCAGGTGCAACTCCTCCTGCGCGCGGGTAAACCCGACAAACAACAGCCGTCGCTCCTCTTCCAACTCGTCGGGCTGATTGCGGCTGCGTTCGTGGGGGATCAGGCCTTCTTCGAGCGCGATCACGTGGACGACCGGGAACTCGAGCCCCTTCGAGGCGTGCAACGTCATCAGCGTGACGCGGTCGATCTCGGTGTCCCAGGCGTCGGTGTCGTTCACGAGGCAGGCCTCTTCGAGGAACTCGGCCAGGTGGGCGTCGCCCGCGTGCCGTTCGTCGAACTGCCGCGCGGCGGTGAGGAGCTCCTCGATGTTGGCGAGCCGCTCCTGGTCCTCCTCGCTTTCGCTTTGGACGAGCGGCTCGCGATACTTTGTCTCGCTCAGCACGTGTCCGAGGATTTCCTCGACCGGCCCGGTCGCCACGGCGTTCAAGCGATCGAACATGGCCACGAAGCGGGCCACGGTGACAGCCGTCTTCTTCGGCAGGTCCTCGACCAACCCGCTTTCGCGGGCCGCTTCCAAGAGCGTCGTGCCGTACTGCGTGGCATGCCGCATGAGGCGTTGGACGGTTGTGCGGCCGATGCCGCGGTGCGGCGTGTTGATAACCCGCAAGAACGCCACGTCGTCGCGCGGGTTGTTGATCAACAGCAGGTACGCCAGGATGTCCTTGATCTCTTTGCGCTGGTAGAACTCGACGCCGTTGACGATCTGGTACGGCAGGCCGTGCTCGCGCAGCGCGAACTCCAGCGCGCGGGAGAGGGCGTTCGTGCGATAGAAGACGGCGAAGTCGCGCGGCCGCCGTCGACCGGCGCGAATGGCCTCGGCGATTCCGGCGACGATCGTGTCGGCCTCGCTCTTCTCCGAAGCGTGCTGGTGGAACCGTACGGGCGCGCCTTCGGCGTTGTCGGTGAACAAGTCCTTGGCCTTGCGGCGGCGATTGTTGGCGATCAGTCGCGCCGCCACGCTCAAAATGCGCTTCGTGCTGCGGTAGTTCTGCTCCAGCCGCACGACGCGGACGCCGGGATAGTCCTTTTCGAAGTCGAGGATGTTGTTCAGGTTTGCGCCCCGCCATCCGTAAATCGACTGGTCCGGATCGCCGGTCACGGCCAGGTTCGGATAGTCCACCGACAGCCCACGCACGATCATGTACTGCGCCAGGTTCGTGTCCTGGTACTCATCAACCAGCACGTAGCGGTTGCGCGCGTCCAGCTCGGCGCGGACCTCCGGGTTGTCGCGCAACAGCACCGCCACGTGCACCAACAGATCGTCGAAATCGACGGCGCTGGCGCTCAAAAGCCGCGACTGATACACGGGATACACGCGGGCCACGATACTCGGCAGAGGCCCGCCCGCGCGGGGCACGTACTGATCGGCGGTGACCAGTTTGTTCTTGGCCGTCGAGATCGCGGCCGCGATCTGGCCGGGTGTGAAATGCGTGGCGTCGACGCCCAAATCGTCGATCGTCCGCTTGAGCGCCTGCAAGCTGTCGGACGTGTCGTAGATCGTGTAGTTCTCGCGCAGCCCGACCAGGGGCGCATATTCCCTAAGCAATCGCGCGCAAAAGCGGTGGAATGTGCTCAGCCGCACCGGGCGGCCGGGGGCCAACAGCTCGACGCGGCTCCGCATCTCGTCGGCCGCCTTATTGGTGAAGGTCAGGCCGAGGATCTGCGCGGGCGGGATGCCTTGGCCGATCAGATGAGCGATGCGGTGCGTGACGACGCGGGTCTTGCCGCTCCCCGGGCCGGCAAGGATCAACAGGGGCCCGTCGACGTGTTCGACGGCTTCCCGCTGAGCGAGCGTCAGGCCTCGAAGCAGGTCTCTCAAGGCGGTTCTCTCGCGCGTTGCGGTTACTGAAGGTGCGGACATCGTAAGCGAGCCGGCCTCGCGACGATTGGCCGGTTGTCAGCTAGCTAGCACATTATATCGCCCGAACCGAAATTGGGGTGTGCGGATCGAGGCGTGGGAACCGTGGGAGGCGATTCCCGTCGCCCACCTTCTGAGCAACCGCGTGCTAGCTGGCGACGCTAGCGTATGCTCGCGCGCCGCCGCGCGCGAATTTTTCGCTCGGCTACTAGGCGAAAAACGGGGTCAGTCGCTATACTCGCTCGCGACGGATCGAAAGCGCCGACGCGTCTGACTACGAGCGGTCGGCGTCCTCGAACGGACAATTCAGAAAACGCCAAAGGGAGGGAACCCATGACGCGCATTCCTCTTCGCGCGGTCGACGAGCAAGCCAGGGAGCTCAGCGAGCGGTTGGAGATGAGCACGGCCGAGATCGGACTCTCGGTTCGCACCACCAATTGCCTCGAGGAGCGCGGCATCTTCACCGTGCACGACCTGCTGCAGTGCACGCCCGACGATCTATTGAGCATTTCCAACTTCGGCGAGAAGACGCTCGACGAAGTCTACAAGGCGCTCGAAGGTATCGGCTTCCGCCGTACCGCGCGAGCTCAGACGGCCGGCGTGTAAGCGCGCTCAAGCCGCGTGCGGCGCAACAAAGCGGCCAAGGCCAGCCGTTCGGTCGGAATCCGCGTCGCGAAGCCCAGGGGTGGCAACCCAGGTGGCAACCCCCTGGGGTTACTTGGCACTCGACGTTCGCTCACGGCCGCGTTTCAAAACAAGCCAGGCCGTCCGCGCTGCGCACATAGATGCGGCTGCCGACGATCGCCGGCATGGTCCACGTTTCGCTCGTGGCAAGTCGGCACGCGCCGAGTTCCTTGTACGCGGCCGGATCGGCGGCCAGCAAGGCCAGCATTCCGCGGTCATTGAGCGCGAGCAACCGCTTGCCCGACAGGATCGGCGACGCGTAGTAGCCGTGGTTCCCGCCGGTCCACAGCGTCTTGCCGTCCGCCAGGCGGAGGCAGGAGAATTCGCCGCCGTCGTTCATGCCGTAGAGCACCTCGCCGTCGGTGACCATCGACGACAGGTAGCTCGATAGGATCTCGTTCGTCCACGCCACTTGCTTCTGCCACGTGTCGCCCGCGCGGCGGATGCGAAGCGCCGTCGCCGGCCGGCCCGTCGCCGTCACCACGACCGTGTCGCGGCCCACCACCGGCGTGCTGATGCTCTCGTCGTACTGAATCTGGAACGGGTGGCTCCACAATACCGCGCCGTCGGCCGCCGACAGCCCGACGACGCGCGGGCCCGTCATGACCACGACCTGCGGCACGCCGCCGATCTCGGCAACGACGGGCGAGGAGTACGACACGTTTTCATCGAGCGCCTTCCAGGCGACACGGCCCGTGTCCTTATGGAAGGCCATGATCGTGCCGCCCCGGCGGCCGCCGACTGGCGCGATCAAAAAATCCTGCCACAGCGCCGGCGAACCTGTGTATCCGAACAATGGCACCGGCGCGCCTTGCCCTTTGCCGATGGGCACGATGACGTTTTCGGTGCCGTTGACCGTCGCCCGACCGGAGGAGAGTGGCTCGCGTGCGCCGAACTCAGCCGGGTAGTTGACCTGCCACACGACCTGCCCGTCGGCGGCGCGCAGGCAGTCGAGCCAACCGGCGATACCGACGGCGTACACGCGGCCGTCGTTCACAAGGGGGGTGGCCTTCGGCCCGTTGCCGTGGCGTCGGCCGACGGCGTGTGGATCGAAATCGACGTCGTGAGCGCGGTTCCACAATTCCCGGCCCGTCGCGGCATCGAAGGCGAGTACCCGTTCGCGCGCGGCGGCGCGATCGGTGACGTAGACCCGACCGTCGGCGACGACCGGGCTCGACCATCCGCTTCCCAGTCGGGCTTGCCAGAGGCGTTTCGGCGGGGCTGTCGGCCAAGGATCGGGAAGTTGCGATGCGGCCAGCGTCGCCCGCCCCTGCGGTCCGCGCCACTGGGGCCAATCGTTTGCGACCGAAGCCGTTCGATCGGCAGGCTCAGCGGCCACAAGCGTTTGGAAGTCGGCGTCGGCGAGCAGCCAACAGGCGACCAGCCAGACGGTACAATGCGCGGCGCGTGTGAGCGTGTCGAACGACGTTTGTATGGCCATCGTGCGGCAATCCTGCTAACCGTAAGATGCCCCTTTCGGCGCTCGTTGCTTCTCGCGCCGACGATTATAGTGTCTATGTCTCAGGCCATGTTCTTCAATTCCGTGGAACTCGAGAGCGGGAGCGGAAAACGGTTGCGGAGTCTTTCGCTCGCGGCACGCGCGGCGGGGCCTCGCCCTCCCCATTCCTGAAGTAGTCCCTCGACGGGAGCATTCCGCAAGTGGCGTGGCGGTTTAGACTGTACGGCAAGAAGCGCGGCGAGCGGCGCACCGGCTCCAGCCAGCTCGGACGGACAGGCTTGGGAGTTTTTTCGGCCGGGTTCTTGCTGGCCGGTCTGGTTTTCCTGGCCGTCATCTTGTGGCAGCTTTCGATTCCCGAATGGCGGGTCAATCATCAATTTGTCGAAACGAAGTGCCAAGTCCTGGACACCCGCATCGGCATGAATGCCGACGGCCTCACGCGGCCGGAAGTTCACATCGAGTACGAGGTCGACGGTCGCCCGTTCGACGCCTGGACCTACGACATCACCGCCGCCTACCAGTCGGACGACGCGGTCGCGCGCGATGCGCTGGCGCGGTTCCAGCCTGGCAACGAGTACCCCTGCTGGTACGATCCCATTAACCCCCAGACGGCCGTTCTGGCGCGCGGATATACGTGGTTTGCCTGGTTGGTGCTATTGTTGCCGGCGGCATTGATCTCGGTCGGCGCCGGCGGTCTGGCGTATGTCCTCTTGACGTGGGGGAAATCAACCGAGCGCCTGGCGGCGACGGGCCAGCGGCCGGCCGGACTCGACCTGTTCAAGGCACGCGGCGACGCAACGCCGAAATATCCCTTCGTGCCCGATCCCGAGGAGCTCAACGACAGCCCTGGCACGAACCTCGCGTACCGCTTGCCGGCGGGCACGGGGGAGTGGAACTTGTTGGCGGCCCTGCTGTTCGCGGTCTTGTGGAACGGCGTCGTCGCGGTTTTTCTGACGATGGCGGTGCACGGTTTCCGCCGCGGCCAGCCCGACTGGTTTCTGACGATTTTCGTCGTTCCCTTCGCGCTGGCGGGCATTGGGGCGATCGCCTTCGTGATCCGGCAATTGATGATCGCCACCGGCGTCGGCCCGACGATTATCGAGATTTCCTCCCACCCGCTGTTCCCGGGCGAGGAGTACGACATTCTTATGTCACAGGGTGGGCAACTGGCAATCCAATCACTGGAGCTGCGGCTGGTGTGCGAGGAGGTGGCCACGTATCGTCAGGGCACGAACACCCGCACCGCGGCGCGACGCGTGTACGAGCAGGTACTGCTTTCGCGGGAAGGTTTCGATATCCAGCAGGGTCTGCCGTTCGAGGCTCGCGCTCGGCTCGCCATCCCTGCGACGGCCATGCATTCGTTCAAGGCCGGCCACAACCGCGTCGATTGGAAGATCGTCGTTAAAGGCGCGGTGGCCCGATGGCCCGATTTCGAGCGGGGCTTTCCGATCATCGTATGCCCCGCTCCCGCGAACGGTGAACCGACCCGATGACGATCCCTGTCTTGACCTTGTCGCTCGACGAATCGCGCCGCTTGTTTTGGCCCGGCGAAACGCTGGCCGGCCAGTATCGCATCGACGCGCCGGTGGGCGGAGAGCCGCAGGCGGCCGAGGTCTCGGTGTTGTGGTACACCGAGGGGAAGGGGGACGAGGATATGGCCGTGCACTTCTTCAACCGCGTGTCGGGCGACGAACAGGCGTACGTCGATCTGCGCCAGTCCCGCCGCTTTTCGACGGTGCTTCCCCCCGCGCCCCTGAGCTACGACGGCGTCATCGTGAAGATCCGCTGGTGCGTGCGGCTGCGCGTCTTCCTGCCGCGCGGAAAGCAGCTCGTCGAGGAACGCCCGTTCCAGCTCGGCGAGATCCCCCAAGCGCGGGCCGTGCTGCCATGAGCGACGCGGACCGCACCGCCACGCCGGATGCGGCGGCCAAGCCGCGCGACGATCGAGCATCGCAATCGAATCCCTTTTCCACGCGACACGTGCGCCCCGGAGCGATCGAGTTCGTGTTCCCGCCTGGCGTGGATGCCGGACAACTTGTCGCCACGTTGCGCGCGAGCGGCTGGTGGGGCGAAATCACCGGTCCGCACGGCAGCGGCAAATCGACCATGCTCTCGTCACTCATGCCCTGCCTGGTTCGCGAGGGTCGCCAGCCCGTACTGCTCGAGCTGCACGACGGCGAACGCTCGCTGGCGAGGCACGCGGAGGCGCTGGCCGCGGCGGGTCCGGCGTCGATCGTCATCGTCGACGGCTACGAGCAGCTTTCGGCGTGGAGCAAGTGGCGATTGCGTCGCTTGTGCCGCCGCCGCCGGTGGGGCCTCGTCATCACGGCCCACGATGCGGCCGGCCTGCCGCCCTTCTTCGCGACGTCGGTCGACGTGGCGACGGCCGAGGCGGTGTTGGCCCGCTTGTTGCCCGGCGAATCCCCGATAGGCCGCGCGGACCTGCGCGAAGCGCTCGATGCGCGGCGGGGGAACCTGCGGGAAGCATTATTCGACTTGTATGACTTGTACGAAGAGCGCAGGCCGCGGAAGGCGTGAAATTTCTGCCGCCTTCGTGGCGGTTCTTGACCTACGCTTGGGACAGTCGCGCGCCCTCGATTGCTAGCGGATTGGGCACCGGCCCGTTGGGCCGGCAAACTCCACCCAGTCGCTACTCTTGCCGTGCGCGGCAGGGTCTTGCTAGCTGTAATTTGCCGCCAAATAGTGCTTTTACTCTACTGGCCGCTTGACATCTTTTGAGCCCGGATTTCTAACCGACAGATGCGGTCAACTTTAGCGCGTTTGGAGAAGACGAACATGATTCACGCGACAATTCGCACGGTCCTGATGGCATCGGCGTTTGCCGGATCGCTTTTGGCGGCGCCACGCGAAAGCAAAGCCATCTTCCACTGGTGCCGCGGATGCAGCCCGCCCGCCGCGGTGTACGCGCCCGCGCCGATGCCCGCGCCCCCCGCGGTGAGTTACTACGCCCCTTGCACCACGTGCGCGGCGCCTGTGACGAGCTACTGCAATCCCTGCGCGCAGACCGTGGTCAACTACGTGCCGCAAACGGCCTACCGCCCCGTGTGCGTGAACACTCCCGTCACAACGTATCAACCGGTCTCGGGGTGCGGCCCGTGCGGGCAGCCGGTCACGATGATGCGCCCGGTGACGACCGTGGTGCAGCGGACGCAGTACGTTCCGTACACCACGTATCGCATGGTTTACTCGACGGTGCCGGTGGGGTACACGGCCGGCTACGCGGCGCCCGCGCCGGTCGCCGCCGCGGGTTACTATACTCCGGCGCCCGCGACGGTGATCGCGCCGGCCCCCGCCTACGCGGCGCCACCCGCGACGGTGACGCCTGGCCCGACCTATACCGCGCCGCCGGAGACACAAGCGCCCAGCCTGCCATCGAACGGCTCGAACACGGCGCCGACGTACAACGGCTACAACGGGAACTCGACGGGAACGCCACCGAATGTTGAAGTCGGCCCGATGCCAGACGATCCGCCCGGAGCCGGCGCGAATCCCGCATCGACGGCGCCGCGCCGCAACGACGCCGACTCGCGAACGGCCGCCCGACCGGCGGTCAGCGCTTCGCGTCCGGCACTCGCCGCGACGCAGTCCGCCGACGGATGGAGGCCCTCCAGCCGATAGCCCGCGGCGCGAAAACCAGACCGTTTGCTTCCGGCCTTTCCGGAGACCTGCACCGCCCGGTGTGTCCATGAGCGACATGCCGGGCGTTGTTTTTGCGCCGGCCGACTTCGGGTGCCACTGCTTCGGCGGAAGCAGTGCGAGGCGGCGTTCGACGTCGAATCACAATGGCCCGCGCGACGCGACGCCAGCACGGCTTGCCCTTATCGGGCAAGCCGTGGCACACTCTGGCGTTGTTTTTGCGCGTGGCACACTCTGGGCAACGGCAAACCATCGGCAGTCTGGGCACTGGCGAAGCCAGTGGCACACGTGGTCGCGTTAAGCGGCGTGCGTCGCGATGTTCACGATGAGCGGGTGCTCGAGCTCGTAGAAGTCGCGATACTTCATGCGGATGGCCTGCTGGTGGCTGTTGCCCTCGAAGACAATGTCGTCGGCGAAGGCCAGCGACTCGTCGACGATCGTCTCCATGCCGAGCTGCGATCCAAAGGGGGGCATCGCGCCCACTTCGCAGTCGCGGCAGCGGGCCGCGATCTCGTCCTCGCGCGCCAGCTCCACGTCGGCCACGCCCATCGCGTGCCGGACCTTTTCCAGGTCGATGCGATGACTAGCCGGCACGACGGCCAAGTAGTAGCAGAAGCCCTTGTCGGCCTTCAGCAGCACGGTCTTGGCAACCTTGTCTCCCGGCACGTGCACGGCCTGGGCCATCCGCTGTGCACTGTACGCCGCCGGGTGCTCGAGCACCTCGTACGTGGCATGGTGCTCTCTCAGAAACTCTTGAACGTTCATCGGCGTCCTCCGCAGCCCCAATGGATTCTCCGTAACGGCATTTGATCAGCGCCGGCGGCTGCCACGGGCGCGACTACGCAAAGTCGTCGCGACGCCGGACGAGCGGACTAATTCTCATTATACCGCCGTGCAAGCACCCGGCGCATGGCGGGCTTGCACGATCGCGCACTTCGGACGCGTCCGATCGGAAGGCGACACCACCGCGGCAGCGCCAAAGTAGATTGCAAAAAAAGGTAGTGGCTCAGGGTTGTGTTGCTGGCGGCCCGCTCGACGGAATGGAGTCAATAAAGATGGGGCCGGACAACAGTTTGAGCTGGTTCGGGACAGCTCTACGGCGTGCGTCCTCCCTTGCCCCCTGGACGCATTGCCCAAATCTGACGAGCAGGGCAGCAATGACCATGACCGCGAGCACGCTTCGTATCCCGAACTGGAACCAGCGGCGGCGGGGTGGGGAGTCGGTGGGCATCGGGGCATTCTAAGCAATTCCACTCGGAATTACTTCCATCCATTTTTGGGGGAATTCGATGCCCCCATTTTCTAAGAAATGATTCTACAACGAATCATTAACATGGATTGTAGAGGATCGTAGTCTGCGGCCTAGGCGATCGTTGACGGCTGTTTTCGCTGCCTCTATAATCACGACAACGTCAATCCCATTACTCGGAGGATCGTCCCGATGAAACTCGTTCTCGATTTCGCAGCCGCGCGAATTGGCATCGAGGGAGACGGCGAAGAGCTGCTGACCGTTCTCCAGTTGGCGCGCCAGATTGCACCGTCGCTCGCACAGATTGAAATCAATACTGTTGGTCGTGGCACGACAGAGCCGCACAAAACACCGCAAAAACAGGGCAATTCCTCTAGCATTGGTCAAAATGGCACGGGGCAGTCCGCCGCCAACGCGAGTGGCCAAACAGTGCGTCAATTTGTGCGCGGGATGAAGTTTGACAACACGGCTGAGCGCATCGCGGCCGTAGCCTATTACAAAAAGACCTACGAAGGCGCGGACTCGTTTTCGCCGAAAGAGATGGCGAACTGGTTCTCAGTGTGCGGTTTCCAAAAGCCGACCCAGATGTCCGTGGCGATCTTCACAGCGGGGAAAAAATACGATTACGTGCGCAATTTGGGGCACGCAAAATGGGCGCTAACCACAAACGGTGAGAATCTTGTGATCGGCAAGCAGAACGAGATAGAAGAAGATTAGAAGCGGCTGATGCGGCGCGTGAACGCCGCACCAGCCTTGAACCCCAAATTCCCCAGAACGTCAATCCCGGAGGATGCGCCGATGCTCGGACGCACATGGTCAGGGTCCGTCTTTAGTCTAGCTAGGCCGCCACCAACTGCAAGAAGTGTGCAGACTCACCGAAACCGTGGCCGTCCGTCCCTTGCGGGGCGGACGGTCCACGGCTCTTGTTGGAGGGTGGCCCGCGTCTCGCTGGCGCAACGGCCTTATAAGCCGTCGTAGGGGCCGGGCGCAAGCCCGGTGGGTTGGAATCCCCCACCCTCCGCTATTTCATTCGGCGTCTGGCGGCCGCTAGCAGCACGTCACGAGCCCACGTGGACGTTTTGCCGTCGCTGGCCCGCTCCAGTAGGGACAGCTCGGCGGGTGACACGCGAATCTGAAAGCGTATCTCCCGGCGCTCGTTATCCGGTACGGGCGGTCGTCCACGGTCGGCCATACTGCCATTGTACAGACAACAAATAATTTGTGCAAGGCGATTGACTGCCGATTAAACGTCTGTACAATAAAATCATGCAAACAAACCCGGTCGTGCTGATAACACGGCCGGGCGAGAACAAAACCAGGCTTTCGCCCAGTCTCGTCCTGACAAGCGGATTGTAGGCGAGAGCCGCAAAGAAAGCGACTCCGCAATGATCGTTTGTGCCCATGCCGATTGTAAAAAGCACGGCCGGGACCGCTACGGCAACCAGCGGTATCGGTGCTTGCTGTGTGGCAAGACCTGGATCGACCGCGCCCCCAAGCCGCTGGGCGACATGCTGCTGGACCATAGCCGGGCGGTCATGTGCTTGAAGTTGATGCTTGAAGGGGCCAGCTTGCGGAGCATCGAGCGGCTAACCGGCGTCAGCCGCAACACTCTCGCCGGCCTCCTATTGCTAGTAGGCGAGCGCTGCCGGCTTTACTGGCTCGCTAAGATGCGAAAGCTCCCGGCCAAAGAGGTCCAAGTCGATGAATTGTGGGGCTTCGTCGGCTGCAAAGAAAAGACCCGAAAGGTGCTCGACCGCAGCCAAGATTTCGGCGATGCGTACTGCTACCTTGCCATCGAGCGGGAAACGAAGCTTGTGCTAGCCTACCATGTCGGCAAGCGGGACGTGTGGGACACCCACGAATTCACACACAAGCTGCGGCTGGCCACGTCCGGGCAATTCATGGTCACGACAGACGGATATACGCCGTACTGCATCGCCGTCCCCGAAAACCTCCACGACCGGGGAATCCAGTTCGCCCAACTCATCAAGATATTTGGCAAGCAAGGCGGATCGGCCGAAAGCCGCTACTCGCCTGCACCGATAAAGAGCATCCGCAAGAAGGCCATGTGGGGGAACCTCGACCTGGATCGGGCATGCACGAGCCATTGCGAGCGACTGAACCTGTCGCTTCGCATGAGCATCCGTAGGCTCACGAGACTGACCAACGGCTTTAGCAAATCGTGGCGTCACCACGAAGCGGCTTTGGCGCTGTGGCTGACGTGGTATAATTTCGGCCGGGTTCACATGACGCTCCGCACGACGCCCGCCGTGGCGGCTGGGATTGCGGATTCACCGTGGATTGTCGAGCGGATGCTTGACGAACTAGCAACACAGGTCTGAGCCACTACCCAAAAAAACAAATCGCTGTTGACTGCTCGCCGGTCAATCGGCGCTAATAGCGAAACTCTGATCGGACGCCCGCTTTCGTTGCTGTTGGCACGCCGTATGCGTCACGGGTCCCCAAGCAATCCTGCTTCGCGATTGTTGCCCGTGCGTTGTATACACGTCGTCCGGTCATTCCGTCCGGCAGGGTCGACTCCACATTTTTCGGCGAGGATGCCATGAATAGCCCCACCCGTCATACCTCACGTTGGTGGTTTGCGTGCGCGCCGCTTGTCGTTGCCGCAATCGGCCTGTGGAGTGGGGCCGCCGCTCAAGAAGAGCCGGCACCAGGGCCAGCGCTCGAAAGGCCGGCACCTGCTACGGCAACGGCCGCCGCACCAGCCGCCGCAGATCAGCTTGCCCCCGCGCCGGGGGACGCGGACGAAGCACCCGCCCCGGAAGCGGCTGCCGATGCGCAAGACCAGGACACGGAGGTGCTCACGACGGGCCCGATCCACGAGGCGTATGCCGACCCCATCGCTCTGAATCCGGGTCCGGGCCCAGTCGTCCCGCGGAAGCCCCCCGAGGCGATCGAGGAAGTGCCGCCTACCGAGCAGCCACAAGGCGAACGGGTTGTCTGGATTCCCGGCTACTGGCAGTGGGATCCGGGCCGCAGGGACTTCCTTTGGGTGAGCGGCGCGTGGCGCGACGCGCCGCCCGATCGACGGTGGGTGCCCGGCTATTGGACCGAAGTCGAAGGCGGCTTCCAGCGCGTCAATGGCTTTTGGGCGTCTGTCGAGACCCAGGAGCTTGCGTATTTGCCGACCCCGCCCGATTCGCTCGAACAAGGTCCCACAGGCCCCGCGCCAGGCAACGATTACGTGTGGACTCCTGGCTCCTGGACGTGGCGGACGTCGCGCTACGCTTGGACGCCGGGCTATTGGATGGCGGCCAATCCCAATTGGATCTGGGTGCCGCCGCGATACATCTGGACGCCCGCCGGCTGCATCTACTCGGCCGGCTACTACGACTTGTTGCTTCCGCGACGCGGATTGCTGTTCGCGCCGGTCTACTATCGCCGGCCGATCTTTTTGCAGGCGGGCTACGCCTTCCGGCCGGGCGTGACCTGGAACGTCTCGAACCTGCTGTGGAACGTCTTCGTATGGCCGCGCGCCGGCGCCTACTACTACGGCAACTACTACGGGCAGACCTTCGCGACAGTCGGTTTCGTGCCCTGGTATTCGTTCTACGGGCGGCGCGGTTTCTACGATCCCCTGTTCGCCTACCACCGGTGGGACTATGCCCGGCTCAACCCTGGGGCCGGCCGCGACGGCTGGCGGAACTACCTGCAAACGCAGTATCGCGATGCATTCGATCACCCGGAACGCCGTCCGTCGACCACCTTCGCCCAGCTCGAGCAGAAGCTGTCGGCGGAGCACAAGGCGGACTTCGACAAGCGGCCCGCCGACCTGCGCGTGGCCGCCCGGCTGGACGACGTAAGCAAGGCGCAGGGCCTGGCGCGGGTGAGCGACGAGCGAATCAATGAGATTCGCGAACAATCCAAACGATGGCGCGAAATCGAAAACGGTCGCACCAAGACGGAAGTGCAGGCCGCGGCCGCGGGCACCGCCGCAAAATCAAGAGTGGGCACAGGCGGCGCGAATCGAGCTGGGACCGGCACCCGCCCGCAGGCAAGCGCGGCCCGGTTCAAGCTCCCCGACGTGGTTGACCCCGCCGAACGGGCCACCGCGGAGGCTACCCCAGCGCCCAAGCCGCCCGCCCCACGCGGCCGTGATCTCTCGAGCGGCGACGCCAAGACGAGGGGGACACAAGGGGCAAAGGATCGCGGCCCGCAACAAACGGCTCGCGGACCTCAGCAAGCAGATCGCGGATCGCGGCAAGCGGACCAGGGCGCGTCGCGCGGCCGTGGCTCGTCGAAGGACAGCACGCCGCCGCAACAGCGCGGTCTGCAATCGGCGCCGCGTCCGCCATCGGGCCCTGAGGAGTTCTTCAAGGGGCCCGACCGCGGTGCCGCAAGCGGCAGCGAGGGAAAGCGCGAGACGGGTCCCGGTGACGATCGCGGCCGGAAGGAGAAGGATTCGTCCGGGGGCCGCTCGTCAGGCAAACAGCGCTCGAAGGGGCGCGATCGCTAGTCCAGGAATTCGGGGACGGAGAGGGCGAAGCTCCCGCTGGAGCCGCCTTGGGCGCCATGGCCACGGAGGTACTCCGACGTGGCCATGTTCGCGCGGGAATCAAGCATGCCCACGCGAGCGTGAGGCATGGCACCCATGGCACCCGGCAATTCGAAGCCGTGACCGAATTCACCGCAGTTTCCCCCGCGCCTCGATCGGCCACACGACTTCCAGACGTCCGTCGCGAAAGCCGTGCATCTCGTCGTGCAACACGGTCGTCAGGTCGCTGTAGCCGGGCACCAACTCGACGCGGTCGCCGACGCGCAGGCCGCGCGATTGGGGGCCAAGCTCGAGCGCGCCATGCTCCGCCGAAAGGCTCACGACGCGCGCGTCGTCGTAGCCGGCCACTAGGGGCATCGCGAGTTCCGGGTTGAGCGTCTTGCGGCCCGCGTCGATGATCGCCCGATCCGCCGCTGGCCGGCTGACCACCGTGGCCAACACGGTCATCGCGTATTGCAGATCGGGCACCTTGCAACGATTGCGGTAGTAAGCGTCCATGAAGATCGCGCCGCCGGCCTGAATCTCGGTGATGCCGGGCTGCTGGATCGCGTAGACGTACGAGCCTGTGCCGCCGCAAGAGACGATCTCGCAGGCAAACCCGGCGCGCCGCAGCAACTCCGCCGTGTCGGTCAGTTGCAGAAGCGAGACCCGAATCGCGGACGATTTCTCGTGCAGGTCGGGCACCGTCAACAAGTGCCCCTCGTAACCCATCACTCCTGCCAGCTCGATACCCGGCCGATCCTCGATCTGCTTGGCCAGCGTCAGGGCGGCTTGCCCCGGGAGGACCCCGACGCGGCGCAGCCCGATGTCGACCTCGATCAATGCCCGCACCGACAGGCCTGCCTGGTTCATGGCTTCGGCCAAGGGCGCGACCTGGTCGACGTGATCGACGCACACGATCGGATCGGCGACGCGGCGGAGTTCGACGAGCCGCGCGAGCTTCAAGGGGCCGACGATCATGTTGGCGATCAGAATGTCCTCGATGCCGGCCGCGGCCATGACCTCGGCCTCGCCCAATTTGGCGCAGGTGATGCCGATCGCGCCGGCGGCCAATTGGCACTTGGCGATAGCCGGGACCTTGTGCCCTTTGGCGTGCGGCCGCCAGGCCACGCCGTGCGACCGGCAGGCCTCGGCCACGCTCTCGATGTTCGACTCCATCACCGCCAGGTCCACGCATAGAACCGGCGTGTCGAGCGCGTCCTTAGTGCAGCCCAACATCGTCACTTCGGGCATGGTCATGCTCATGGCAGTCTCTCCGCGGCGGGGTAGATCAGGCGGGCGGGCTAGCGGCGGGCGGCAGGACACGTCGGGCGGGGCCCACGCCCCTGATCTTAAATCGCGAGGCCGCGCATTGCAAAGAAGAAAATGTGGCGCGTTGGGGGCGGGCATCCTGCCCGCCTTCTGCGGTGCGCTCGCTTTTGCGGTGCGCTTGCGGCTTGGCCCTCCTGAGCGCGAAGTTGGTGGGCACCACAAAGGCGGGCAGGATGCCCGCCCCCCGTGAACTCGCTCAGCATTCCGCATTCATCATTCATCATATTCCGCATTCATCATTTCCGCTCACAACTTCTCGGCCGGCACTATCGACAGCTCGTGCCGCTCGCCGTCGCGGAGGACGACAATGCGGCCGGCGACGCCGATCCGCTCGTATGTGAGCACCGCGTGCAAATCGTCGATGCTGGTGATCGCCCGTCCCTCGAATTCCACAAGCAGGTCCCCCTCGCGCAGGCCGGCCGCTTCGGCGGGCCCGTGCGGCTCGACCCCCATGACCAGCACCGAAGTGTCGGCCAGGATGTCGTGCCGGCGGGCGAGCCAGCCGGGCAGGTCCACATTCTGCCCGGCCACGCCGATGAAGCTGCGTTTGACCCTTCCGTAGGCGATCAATTGCGTGGTCACCAGCCGGGCGGTATTGACGGCGATAGCGAAGCAGATGCCCTGCGCCGGCAGGATCATGGCCGTGTTGACGCCAATCACCTCGCCGCGCGAGTTCACCAGCGGACCACCCGAATTGCCGGGATTCAGCGCCGCGTCGGTCTGAATGATGTCGTCCATCAAGCGACCGCTGCGGGCCCGCAGCGATCGTCCCAGCGCGCTCACGACCCCCGCGGTGACCGAGACGTTGAAACCCAGCGGGTTGCCGATAGCGATAGCCAACTGGCCGACGCGAATGGTGTGCGAGTCACCCAATGCCACGATAGGCAGTTCCGAGGCGTGGGCCCGCACTACGGCCAGGTCGCTATCCGGATCATCGCCGACCACGTCCGCGGCCAGGCGATGCCCGTCCGAGAGCACGACGTGAACGCTCTCGGCGTCGTGTACGACGTGGCTATTGGTGAGAATGAACCCGTCGGGCGTGATGATAGAGCCCGAGCCCGTGCCTGAGACGCGGCGGCCCTGCGGATTGGGTGGCGGCTGCGGGGCGCGACGGGGGTGCGCGACCTCGATCTTGACCACGGCGGGGCTGACCGTCTCGGCGGCGCGAATCACCGCCTGCGAGTAGGCGTCCAATAGCGCCGTATCGTCGGAAACTTCGCGGGCCGGGCCCGCGCCGGGCGGCGAGAGATTTCCACTTGAAGTCAGTTCCAGCAAGCTCGACATCGGGGACCTCCGTGGTGGCACGTTCCAGCCGGCGTTCGCGGCACGCACCTGTGACGCACCATGCACTAGCCGGCAGAGAATGCTATTCGTCGCGCGCGCCGCGGACAAGCGAACCGGGCAGCGCGGATCGCTGCGCCGAAAGACCGAAGGGACAAACCCCTCGGCTCGCTTGCATGCTGTTCCTGCCACCGCAGCGGGGTTATCATAACCCTCGCGTACGAGCTTCTTGCTTCCACGCGCGGAGCATTGCGCCATGACCGACGAAACACCAAACCAGGCGGACCGCCGCCAATTCCTCCAGGCCGCCTCTCTCGGCGCGGCCGCCGCGGCCGTAACAGCAGGCTACACCGCCACCGCGCGGGGTTTCGCCGCCAATGAGACCATCACTGTCGGCTTGATCGGCACCGGCGGCCGCTGCCGGCACCTGCTGCAGGCATTGCTCCGCGTGCCGGGCGTGAAAGTGAACGCCGTGTGCGACGTGTGGGACGTCCATCTCGACATGGCCCGCAAGGCCGTCGGGGGCGATCCGTTCTCGACCAAAGACCACCGCGCGATACTCGATCGCAAAGACGTCGACGCGGTGCTCGTGGCCACGCCCGACCACTGGCACGTGCCGATCACGATCGACGCCTGCGCCGCCGGCAAGGACGTGTACGTCGAGAAGCCGCTCACGCATGAGCTGAGCGAAGGGCAGGCCGCGATCGACGCTCAGAACAAGCACGGGCGCATCGTCCAGGTCGGCATGCAGCAACGGAGCATGCCGCAGTTCCAGCAGGCCTTCGACATCGTCCGCAGCGGACAGCTTGGCAAAATCCACAAGGTCCACCTCACCTGGAACCGCAACACGCCGCGCGGGCAGGACCGCCACCCGGACGTCGCCCCGAATTCCGTCGATTGGAAGCGTTTTCTTGGAAACGCCCCGGACCAGCCGTTCGATGCCTATCGCTTCCGCAACTGGCGGTGGTTCTGGGATTTTGGCGGCGGCATCCTGACTGACCTAATGGTGCACTTCCTCGACGTCGCCAACTGGTACCTCGAGTTGGACCACCCGGACATGGCTTGCTCGATCGGCGACCAGTTCCGGTCGGCCGGCTTGTGGCAGACGCCCGATACGGTGCAGACTTTATTGCACTATCCCGAGAAGGGCGCGCAAGTCTACTACGAGGGGACGTTCATTAACGCCCGTAACGCCGCCATGCTCGAGTTCATGGGCACTGACGCGACGTTGTACCTGGACCGCGGGCGATACGAAGTGATCCCGGAGCGGAACTCGAAAGTGAAGCCCAGCGAGTTGGTGTTGTCGGATGGGCCGCGCGGCGCTGATTTTTACCTGAACCCGGACGGCGAGCTGTTGCACCTGACGAACTGGATCGAGTGCGTCCGCAGCCGGCAGAAACCGAACGCCCCCGCGGAGGCCGGCGTGATAGCGGTCAAGGGCGCGCATCTGGGCAACCGGGCGCTACGGAGCGGCCAGGTGGCGCGGTGGGAGTCGACGTAAGTCCAACGGCATGCGGCGCCGGGGGCGGCCCATTGCGGTTGTGCACGGTGTAGGAGGCGTCTCCCGACGCCGATCGCGGCGGCTGATGGCCTGCCATCTTTTCGGTCCGCTCGGCGACGGGAGTCGCCTCTACAGGCGGATTTACGGTACAATTGCCCGGACCCCCAAGGTCGGGGTACTCGCCGAAACAGAAGAAGGAGATGGCCGCCATGCGATTTCGCTTCATCCCTCGCTTCGCGATTTTGTCGTCGTGCGTTCTGGTGGCCGCCGGCGCGCTAGCGGCGCAGGAAGAGTTGCCCGCCCCGCGGCCGGCGAAGCCCGCGCAAGACGCGCCCCGGCCCGGGCTGCCGCGGCCGGGCCTTCGCGCCCAGGCGCCCGACCGCGAGGCCTTGCGGGCCCAACGGCGCGAGCGCCTCCGCGAACTGGGCGGCCAGGTGCTCGACACGGTGTTGCCAGCGACGGGCGCCCCCGATCGCGCTTCGTCGCTCGACGTCGGCAAGCTGAATACGGGCTTGAAGGCTCTTCTTGAAGGGCTCTTCGCCGGCGGCGGCGCGATTGAGTCGCTGCGACTTCGCTTCATTCCCGAAGGGACCAACTTCGCCCAGGATCGCATCCAGGTCGAGGCCTCGGCGGCGCTCAAGCACACCGCCTGGGCCGACGCGCCCAGCCGGGCCTCGGCAACCCTCGCGGCCCGCCTGGCCCAGAGCGACACGGGCGGCTCGGTCGCGGTGATCGACGGCAAGATCCGCCTCGAAACGCAGTCGATCGCGCTGGCGAACTACGCTCTTGAGCAATACAAGAAGCGGTCGGCTACCCCGGCGAAAGGCGACCCCGCGCCACCGACGGCGGACGAAATCTTTCAACGCCGGCTGGATGAGAAGCTCGCCACAGTCGAGCGGATCAACTCGCTCGACGACGTGGCCGACCTGTTTACCATGATATCGAGCGTGCGTCTCACCTCGGCCAGCGAGCGCATCGAAAGCTTGCGGACCGAGCTGTCCGCCGCGACGGATGAGGCGTCGCGGAAGCGCTTGGAAGCCGAGCTAGCCACCGCTCGGATCGACCGCGACAAGCTCTTCGACGTGCGGCCGAAGATCGAGCGCGGCAAGGACGGCGTCGTGCGCGCGGTGACCGTCAACATGGCCGGCACCGAGCTCTTTGACGGAGGCGACGTGCGCGGCCTGGACGTCCGCGTGACCGAGAACGACGTGACGGCGGACCTTGCCATCACGATCAGCCGCTTCATCGAGCTCTACCCGGCCATCAAACCGCTGGTGGTCGGCGTGCTGGAGCGGATCCAAAGCGGCGACCCCCGGGCCTTGGAGGCGCTGCGCCCGTTGATCGGCGGCGCGATCGGCCGCGGCTGGGAACTCATTGTGGGACAAGAAGCAACTAGCAACTAGCGATTAGCCACCCAAAGGATACCCGGCCGGAGCTGTTGCCCGCCCGCTACTCAAACCGCAAGTTGTTTCTGCTTTCTCCATCCATCATTCCGCATTCCGCACTCATCATTCATCATTAGATTCCGGAGCCTGCCGATGAAAGTCCTCGCAGCGCCGTTCGCATGGGTATTAGTTTGTTCCGCGGTCCACGCCGCTGAGCCGGTGACGCTGGCGAACCTGGTGGCGCCTTCGGCGAACGCGGCTGACGAGCCGCTGGCCGCGCGGTTCTCTGTGG
Organism: Planctomycetia bacterium; assembly: GCA_016191115.1. GTDB lineage: Bacteria > Planctomycetota > Planctomycetia > Pirellulales > JACPPG01 > JACPPG01. The sequence goes on from JACPPG010000002.1 coordinate 91,853, forward strand.
CCAAGGCGGCGTCGTTTCTCGATTCGGCGGCGCTCGAGTGGCAGCGGTCGCGCGATTGCATGACCTGCCACACGAACTATGCGTTCCTGATGGCCCGGCCGGCGATCTCGGTCGACGCCCCGGCCCATGCCGAGGTTCGCAAATACGCCGAGCAACTGGTGACCGAGCGTTGGCCCGCCAAGGGGCCGCGGTGGGACACGGAAGTCGTGGCCACGGCGACGGTGCTGGCGTTCAACGACGCGGCGACGACCGGCCGCCTGCACCCGGTCACGCGCCAGGCGCTCGACAAGATGTGGACCCTGCAGCGCGAGGATGGCGGCTGGACATGGATCAAGTGCGACTGGCCGCCGATGGAGTCGGACGACTATTTCGGCGCCACTTTCGCCGCCGTCGGCGCCGGCGTCGCGCCCGAGGGCTACGCCGACACGCCGGCAGCGCGCGCCGGCCTCGAAAAAATCCGCGCCTACTTCAAGAACAACCCGCCCCCCACGCTGCACCACAAAGCCATGATCCTGTGGGGAGCAAGCTATGTGCCCTTGATGATGGACGAGGGCGACCAGAAGGCCACGCTTCACGCGCTGAAGGCACTGCAGCACGAGGACGGCGGGTGGGGCCTGGCCACTTTAGGCGATTGGAAACGGGGTGACGGTTCACCGCAAGACACCGCCGCCAGCGACGGCTACGGCACCGGCTTTGTGATCTATGTCCTGCGCCGCGCCGGCGTGCCGGCCGACGACCCGCAAATCCAGCGCGGCATCGCGTGGCTCAAATCGCACCAGCGCGAAAGCGGGCGCTGGTTCACCCGCTCGGTGCATGCCGACAGCAAGCACTACATCACGCACGCCGGCACGGCCTTCGCGGTGATGGCCTTGCGAGAGTGCGGGAAAGAGCAGTTGGCAGCCGACTAGCCGGCCGCATGCGGTTAGCCGCCGGAGATACACCAGCTTCGTTCTTCGGTCGATGGTCGTTTTCACTCCGTCCGCCGCCTAACGCCGCGCTAGTAGCGTGGTCGCTTGGATGTAGCGGAAAACGTACCGGTCGGGCGTGGCGCGGAGTCGCTCTTTGGCGCGGTCGTAGATCGCCGCGAACAGGCCGGGGTCGTGCGACGACTCAAGCCCGTCGCGCAGGATCGGCTCGGTGAAAGCTTGCACGAATCCCACGTACTCGTCCACGTAGCGCGTCATGTCGCCCGTCTGTTCGTAGTTCGTGGCAAAGGGGGGAGCGACGCGCTCGACCTCGGCACGCTCGACGCGGAAACTCTCGGCCAGCGGGCCATTGACTGAGTCGACCGGCGACAGTATCTCGTCGAGCGTGCGGAAATAGACCGGCATCGTGATACGGCGGTACGCCGCGCCGTCGATCCGCCCCTGATTCATCAGATCGATGCACGCGTCGTGGACGACGTCGTAGATGCCCTCGCCGGCCGCGTGCTCGCCGTCGCGGGCCGGCGTCGCCATGAGCAACCGCCCCTCGGGCACAAGCTCCGCCGCCCGGCACTCGAGGAATCGCACCAGATCGCGCCGCGCCTGGGTACCGAACGCCGCCACGGTCTCGGGTGCAACCGTCACCTCCGGCCGGTGCGGCCGCGGGCCCAGGTAGATCACGAACTCGGGGCGCAGCTCCACCGGCGGCAAGCTATCTAACCAGCAGATCGCATTGAACGTCGTCGCCAGGTGAACGCTGCCCTTGGGCAGGAGCAAATCGTAGAACGAGCCGGCCACCGCGGACGGGAAGAACCCGTCGTCGCGGCGCGTCAGGCGGCCGTCGTCTTCGAGATTGCGGAAAAGCTGATTGAAGTTGTTGGTCGGCACGTCCGCAAAGATCGGACGGACTGACTGCGCCGCATTGCGGCGGCGCAAGCAGTCGGCGATGCGATTGGCGACCAGGATCGAGTTCCGCCCTTCGGAGCAGCCGTAGTCGACGATCGTGACCGGATCGCTGCCGGCCGGGAGTGGCACGGCCGCGGCGGCCGCGTCAACCCAGGGGAGCACCGTTTCGATCGACGCCCGCTGGCCGCCGGAATTCCGGTCGTAGAACCCGCTCCCCTTCATCCCGCCAATCGTCGGCATCGGGGCCTCTCAAGAGAAATGATGAACGCGGAATGATGAATGATGAATGGGGTGCTTGGGGCGGCACCCCTGATGCGGGCGACAGCTCCGGCCGGGTACGCTTTTGGGTCGCTAATCGCTCCTTCTTTGTAAGTCCCGCCGGGCTTGTGCGTCTACACTATCGGCTCATGACCACCAGCACCGCAGCACGGCCGACAGTGAAATCGCCCCCGGCGGAGGCCGACGACCGCGAACTGGCCGCCCGCTTCGCGCGCGGCGAGCCGGAGGCCTTCGACCGGCTGGTCGAGCAATACTACCGCCGCGTGGCCGGCCTGGCGGCGCGGCTGCTGGGCTGGGGCGACGGCGCGCAGGACGTGACCCAGGAGGTGTTTCTAGCGGCGCTACGGAATCGCGGGCGGTTTCGCGGCCAGTCGGGCCTGTGGACGTACCTGGCCGCGATCACCGTGAATCGCTGCCGCAGCGTCCGCCGCAGGGCGTGGCTGCGGGAACGGGTGCTGGGCGTGGTCGGCGCAGGCCCTCGCGCCGATGCGGCGAACGCAGAAGGCGAGCCGTGCGCGGTGCGCGACGAAACGGCCGCCGCGGTGCGGCAGGCGGTTGCTCGATTGCCAGCGACGTACCGCGAGGTCATCGTGCTGCGATACCTGGAGGAGCTGCCGGTGAGCGAAGTCGCGGAGGTACTGGGCCTGAAGCGCAACGCCGTCGAGGTCCGCCTGACGCGGGGGAGGAAAATGCTGGAGAAGTTGCTGGATGGATTGTTGTAGGAGGCGACTCCCGTCGCCGAGGAATTGGGGGGCGGGCATCCTGCCCGCCTCAATGATGAATGGAAGAGCCGAAGGCAGTAGGCAGTGAAATGCGAAAAATTGGCGAGAATAATGCGAGACGATGAGATCCAAAACCTGCTGCGGCGAGCGGAGGCTGACATTGAGCCGGCCATGCCCGCGCCGCGCGATCTGTGCCGGCGCGTGCGCGAGCTCGATCGCCGCCGGCGCAATCGGGTGCGCGTGCTGACCGCATCGCTGCCTGCCGTGCTGTTGGCGGCCGGCCTCGCGACGTGGGCGTGGCGGGGGCCGCGCGAGAATGGCGATCTCCGCGTTGCCGGGGATCGCGGTGCGGGTGTCGCGCAGTTGGCCGTTGGTGGCGGCGGGGACACTGTGTCCCTGGAAGAAATTGAGCGGCTGGCGGCGGAGGCCGATTTTCATCTTCTCGTGGCGCGGCGGATGATCGCTGCCTTCGAGCACGAGCGCGCCATGGAGCAAGTCCGCCGCGAATTGGCCCTGGGCGACGGATTGGACGAGGTGCGGCGCGAGCTGGACGTGGTGGCCTATCGCATGATCTGCCGCGCCGACCGGATGCGCGAGGCGATGCAGCCGTCGGAAGAAGCCGTGGCCCTGTATCGCCAGGTGATCGAACTATTTCCCACAACCCATTCGGCCGAGTTGGCCCGCGAGCGGCTGGCCCAGGCCATGAATTGACCAGGCAAACCAAGCCGAGGAGCATTCCATGCGATGTATGATTTCCTGCTTCTGTGCGGCGGTGGTTCTTGCTGCGGCGTCAACGGCCAACGCGCAGCCTTCCGACACGAAGCCGGCCAGCCAAGCGCACGGGCTAATGCGCGTCATTTGCGATCCTGCGTCGGGCCTCGAGCCTCAGGCCATTGTCAGCCCTTTACTCGTCGGCGGCGCGCTGACACGGCAGGTGATCGCAAAGGCGTTTCCGGACGTGGTGAAGGAGTCACCGAAGGTCGAAGTCAGCGTTGCCCTTGGCGGTTTCCAAGGCGGACTTACGGCAAGCCTCTATGTCAAGTCCTATGACGAGCGCGTCCCTGCGGAGAAAATGCTCGCACCCCTCGCGGAAGCATTGGCCGACAAGTTGCGCGAATTGGACGTGGGCCAACGCCGCGACACAGAGCGTCTCAAACAGTGCGAACTAGAAGCAGACGAGGCAGGCCGGTTGCTCTACGACGAACGTGAAAGCATCGAAAAACTCTCCGGGGCGATTGGTTATGTTCCGCAGCAACTCGCCGAACAGCGGCTGCTACGCGTCGAAGCGGCAGCGCAGGCGGCCACTATTGAACTGGAAGGGCTGTCAACGCGCCGGGAAACGCTCGAACGGCAGATTGCGGCACAAGCCACCCGTGTTGAGGAGGGAACGGCGAACGATCCGGTGGTCAAAGAATTGGAAAAAGTGGTGGACATTCGCCGTGCGCAGAGGGTTCAGGCTGGTCGATTGATAGAGAAGAATGTGGCCACTACCTCCGATATGCTTCAGGCCGACGCCGCCCTGGCTGAGTCGCGCGCCGAGCTGGCAAAATATCAGCGCGCCGCGGCACAGTCCGCCGGCGGCGAGCGCCTCGCCGAGCTTCAGCGCCGGATGGAGGATACCGAAACCCAATTCGCCGAAGCGGCCGCCAAGCGCAAACTGCTGGTAGAACAGCTCGACGAGGCGCGCGAGCAGCATCAGGCGGAAGTTGGAAGCGCGAGAGCCGCGCAGGCTGGCTCGGCTGAGCTAGAGCTCAAAAAGCTCCGGATCCAGGTCGACGAACAGCGATACCGCGACATGATGATGGAAATCAACAAGCTCCGCGCAAAACTCCGCAGTTACCAGCCGCCGCAGGTGACCATCATCCCCACGTCGTGATTTCCCACCGCCGGATCGACCGAAACGTCGGTGTTCGCAGAGCACCCTACGTGCCACACGCCGCGTTGCCGCGGCGGCTAAGGATCTTCCCTAATCCCCAACCCCCAACTCCTATTCCGGCAGCTTGAAGTCGCCGATAAACAACTGGCTCGAATGATCCGCCGTGCGGTTCGAGGTCCACATCAGCTTCTTCCCGTCCGGCGAGAACACCGGCAGCACGTCGGCCGTCGGGTGGTCGGTCACGCGGCGGATCGGGCCGGGCATGATCCGCCCATCCTTCATGTCGTACTTCATCAGCCACAGGTCGTAGTTGGGCCGGGCCTCGGGGTCCGAGTGGTCCGCGCCCGTCCAGATGATGTACGGCTTCGTCGGATGCCAGTACGGCGCCCAGTTGACGCTCGCCGGGTTGTTGGTGAGCGGCGTTTCGTTCTTGCCGTCGATGCCGATCACGTAGATCTGCAGGAAGCCCTCCTTGTCGCGGTCGCTGCGGAAGACGACCCAACGGCCGTCGGGCGAGATGAACGGGCCCCCGTCGTAGCCGGGGGCGTTGGTGAGCTGCCGGACGTTCGTGCCGTCGGCGTTCATCACGTAGATGTCCGGATCGCCGTCGCGCGTGCTGCAAAACGCGATCTCGCGGCCGTCGGGCGAATAGGCCCCCTCGGCGTCGTAACCGGGGCTGTCGGTCAGCCGCCGCAGGTGCTTCCCCGCGAGGTCGCTCTCGAAGATGTCCATGTGGGGGTCGAAGTTCCATTCGTACCGGCGGCGGCGGCCGGTGCGGGCGTCATCGGCCTGCTGCTGCCGCTCGGCCTCTTCGGTCTGGCCGAGCTGCGGGTCGAGGTGGCTGGACGCGAAGAGCAGCTTCTTGCCGTCGGGCGAGAAATAGCTGCACGTGGTGCGGCCCCGCCCCGTGCTGACCCGCCGCGGCTCGCCGCCAGCCAGCGACTGCGTGTAGATCTGGTAGAAGGGATAGTCCTTGGGCACCGCCTGATAGACGATCGTCCGGCCGTCCGGCGAGAAATAGCCCTCGCCGGCGCGGACGAACCCGTCAGTCACCTGGCGGACGTTTGAGAGAAACTGGCTTTCGATCGAATCCTCGGCCCAGCACGGCCGACGGCCGGCGACCGCCGCGAGCAAGAAAAATCCCAGGGCGGCCACCTTTCGCACATAGCGCGAGCGTACGACATCGAGCATCAAGGATTCTCCAAGAAGATTGCGGCGGCAGCCGGTCTGGCGGGAACGCTTTTGGTAGGATACGTCGAACGACATTATACGCCACCGTAGCCGCGGATTGCACGGCCCCGTCGGGTCAGGGAGCCACAGAGGCCACGGAGGAAGAAGGACAGCAATTCACCGGCACAAAGATACCGCGGCGCACGACGCGACGATCTGAAATCTCAAATCTCAGATAATCTCAGATATCAGATTTGAGAGCGGCGGATCGGCAAATCTCGGTGCTCTCTGTGTGCTCGGTGGCCAGTTGCCAGCCCTGAAAGAGCGGCATGAAGATTTACACCAAGACGGGCGACGCGGGCCAGACCGGCTTGTTCGGCGGGCCGCGGGTGCGCAAGGACTCGCTCCGCATCGAGGCCTACGGCACCGTCGACGAATTGAACGCCGCGCTCGGTCTTGCGCGAACCGAGACGCTGCCGCCGGACATCGACGCCATCCTGGCGCGAGTCCAGAACGAGCTTTTCGAGCTGGGGGCGGAACTGGCCTCGCCCGATGCGCAGGCGATGGGCACGGCCACGTTGGGGCATGCGCAGATCACGGTGCTTGAGACCGCGATCGATCGCCATGAGGCGCTGTTGACCCCGCTCAAGCAATTCATCCTGCCGGGGGGTACTCGTGGGGCATCGCTTGTGCACCTGGCGCGGACCGTGTGCCGCCGCGCGGAGCGCCGGCTGGTCGCGCTGGCGGCGGCCGAGTCCATCTCGCCGCACCTCGTGGTGTACCTGAACCGGCTGGGGGACCTGCTGTTCGTGCTCGCCCGCGGCATCAACCACGCGGAAGGCAAGGCGGACGTGCCGTGGCAAAAGCCGCCGGCTTGAAGGATTCGGGTTGGGTAGGTTCCGCCGCGCCGCTCGACTCGACAGGAACGCGCTTTTTTCGCTGCTACATGGTGGGGTGCGGTGCCCACGCTCGCCGTGGGCATGCGGATTCGGACATGGCCACGTCGGAGTACCTCCGTGGGTCATGGCGCCCACGCTCCTGCTGAGCCGGGACGTACGCGCTTGGGGCCACCACCCACGCACCGCGGCTCGGCAGGGGCCACGCCCTCCCGACGCTCAGCTCAAAAACTGCTTTACGGCTCCCCCTTTCAACCGGTACGCTGTGGGGCATTCGTTCGCGGGCCGGACCGGCTGCTCCAGGCGAAGCAACGGCGGCCTGCGGCACCGTGCCTTGCCTTTGCGGCGGATGCCAGGCGGACAGTCCACCGAAGGCGGGTCGTGTCAGGCGGACGAATTCCTCGTCTCAAGGGAGCCATCCCATGGCAGCGGTCAAGTGGAGTGCGGTGGTGTTATGCGCGCTAGCGGTCTTTTGGGGCGGAACCGTGAGGGGACAAGAACCCGATCAGAAGGCGGCCGGCGAGGGCCCGGCCGCCAGCGAGACCGCGCCGGAGAGCTCGCACGTCGAGCCGGCACCTGGCCCGCCCCCGTTCGATCAAGGCGACCATGCCTGGATGCTCGTGTCGTGCGCCTTGGTGTTGATGATGACTGGGCCGGGGCTCGCACTCTTCTATTGCGGGCTGGTGCGCAAGAAGAACGTTCTGAGCGTCATGATGCAGTGTGTTTTCCTGATGGGGCTCTTGTCGGTCGTTTGGGCCCTGTGGGGCTATTCCTTGGCGTTCGGCGGCGCTCAGGGGGAGGCGACCTTCAACCCGTACATCGGCAACACCGACTACCTCTTCATGCGTAACGTCGAGCCGCGCCTCGAAGCGGATAAGATCGTGTATCCACTCGAGGGCGTCATCCCGCGGCTGACGCACATGCTCTTCCAGGGGATGTTCTTCGTGATCACGCCCGCGCTGATTTGCGGGGCCTTCGCCGAGCGGATGAAGTTCAGCACGCTGGTGGTGTTCATGATCCTGTGGGGAACGCTGGTGTACTGCCCGCTCGCGCACTGGGTGTGGGACAATGGGATTCTGGCGTATGACTTCGCGGCCAATCAAAAGTCGGCCGGGGCCTGGGTGGGGGCTATCGACTTCGCCGGCGGAACCGTCGTGCACATCAGCTCGGGCGTCTCGGCGCTCGTCTGCGCGCTGGTGATGGGCAAGCGGCTGGGCTTCGGCAGCGACCCGATGCCGCCGCACAACCTCACCTACACGGCCGCCGGCGCCACGCTTCTGTGGGTTGGCTGGTTCGGCTTCAATGCCGGTAGCGCGCTAGCGGCCACCGGGCAGGCCGCGAGCGCTTTTGCGGCCACGCATTTCGCCGCCGCCGCGGGCGCCCTGGCCTGGGCCGGCATGGAATGGATCACCCGCGGCAAACCCAGCATCCTGGGCACCTGCTCCGGCATCGTGGCGGGACTGGTGTGCATCACGCCGGCCTCGGGCTACGTGCAGCCCATGCCAGCCATTATTATGGGCGTGGCCGCCGGCGTGGTATGCTTTTTCGCCTGCACGACCTTGAAGACGAGCCTGGGATACGACGATTCGCTCGATGCCTTCGGCGTACACGGCGTCGGGGGGACGCTCGGCGCGCTGTTGACCGGCGTGTTCGCCACGCGCGTGGTGGGCACCGGCACGCAGCCTTTGGGGCTGCTCGAAGGGCAACATTTGCAGTCGCTCGACCACGGACTGGCCGCGCAGGCGGTCGCGGCCGGGGTCACCTGGGTGCTGGCCGGCGTCGGCACGTTCGTGATCCTCAAGGTGCTCGACGTGGTGATGGGCCTCCGCGTCAGCCAAAAGGACGAGATTCAGGGGCTGGATTTCAGCCAACACGGCGAAGAGGGGTATATCTTTATTTGATTTCACCCTAGGGTGGTCGAATACTTTTAGTGCGAATGCAGGGTCTTGGGACACGGTGCCGCCGGAAAAAAGCACCTCCGGCGGCGCCGAGTTTCCTCTTCGTGCGCACGCCCACGGCGGGAGTTCGATCGCGAGGGGACGACGTGTTCCCCGCGGCGTGCTCCCGCGACGCCACAGGAGCCGATCGATGAAAAAAGTGGAAGCGATCATTCGGCATTTCAAGCTGGAAGACGTCAAGAACGCGCTCTCGGCCGAGGGCATCCAGGGAATGACCATTTCCGAGGTCCGCGGCTTCGGCCGGCAGAAAGGGCACACCGAGATGTACCGCGGCACCGAGTACGCCGTCGATTTCGTCCCCAAGGTCAAGGTCGAAGTCGTCGTCCCCAACTCCGGCGTGAAGCGGGCCATCGACACCATCATGCGCGCCGCGCAGACCGGTCAGATCGGCGACGGCAAGATCTTCGTCGTCAGCCTCGATGAGATCGTGCGCATCCGCACGGGCGAGACCGGCGAAGAGGCGATTTGACCCGGCACCAGGCGATTGCCTGCCCGAGCGGTCACCAACGAAGGGTCAAGAGCTTGCGGCCTCACATCCTTGCGGCGAAACAGCGGCTCGTCGAGGGGCGCGAGAAGCTGCACAAGCGCCATGCCAAAGGGGCATTCGGCGTCCAGATTTCAGGCGCGATGGCCGACCTGTTCGACACGATCGTGCTCGACCTGTATCAGGCCGCGCTCGTTGAGCTGGGCGAGGCGGGGCCGGATGGACTCGCCTCGCACATGGCGCTCGTGCCCCATGCCGGCTACGGCCGTCGCGACGTCGCGCCGTACTCCGACGTCGACTTGATGATTCTGCACGCTCCGAGCGTCTTCGCGCGGCTCGAACCTCTGGCGCAACTCATGATGACCAGCCTGTCGGACGTGGGGCTGCAGGCGTCGCAGTCGGTGTACACGGCCCGCGCGGCGTGTCAGTTCGCCTGGGACGATCCGGCCACGTGCACGTCGTTTATCGAGGCCCGCTACCTTGCCGGCAGCGTGCGTCTGTTCACGCGGTTCGCGCGGCGGATGGAACGGATGGTCCATCGCCACGCCCGCCGCATGATGGCCAACTTCGACGAAGAACGCCGCAAGGAGCGGGCCCAGTTCGGCGAGACGGTCTACCTGCTCGAACCGAACGTCAAGCGCTCGCAGGGCGGACTGCGCGATATCCAGTTGATGCGGTGGGTCGGCTTTGCCAAGCACGCCATCACCGAACCCGACGGCTTGCGCCTGGCCGGCGCGCTATTGCGGCAGGACCAAGACGTGATCCGCCGCGCCAGCGAGTTCCTGCTGCGGCTGCGGAACGAAATGCACTTCGCCGCCGGAAAGGCCAACGACGCGCTGGACCGGGCCGAGCAGGTTCGCCTGGCGGAAGTCTACGGCTACCAGGGATCGGCCGGAATGTTGCCCGTCGAGCGTTTCATGCAAGATTACTTCCGCATGACCAACAGCGTGCATCACGTCGTGTCGCGGTTCGTGGCGACGGCTCGATCGGCCCCGCAATGGGTGGAGATCTTCAGCCCGCTATTTAGTCATCGCTTCGAGGGAGACTTTCGCGTCAGCCGCAACTACGTGACGGTGAACCACCAGGGGCTGGCCAAGGTCAAAAGCGACCTGGCCGAGATTCTCCGGCTGGCCGACCTGGCGAACCGCTACAACAAGCCAATCGCGCACGCCACGAGCGAAGCGATTCGCGCGGCGATCCCCAATCTCTCGGATGAAATGACTCCGGAAGTCGCCGGACATTTCCTGTCGCTCTTGGATCACCCCGGGCGACTGGGCGAGCTGTTGCGCAGTCTGCACGAAATCGGGGCGCTGGAAAAGATCATACCGGCCTTCGCGCACGCCCGTTCGTTGTTGCAGTTCAACGACTATCACCGCTACACGGTCGACGAGCACTGCCTGCGGGCCGTCGAGGAAGCCACCCGGTTCGTTCGCGACAAGGGGCCCCTGGGGCGGGTCTATCGGCGAATCAAGCGGAAGTGGCTCTTGCACCTGGCGCTGTTACTGCACGATCTGGGGAAAGGTTTTCCCGAGGATCACAGCGAGGTCGGAGAGCGGATCGCCGCCGAAACGGCCCGTCGGCTGGGCCTTTCGGAGAGCGACGAGGAAACGCTCAAGTTCCTCGTGCTCAAACACCTGCGGATGTCGCACCTGGCGTCGCGATTCGACCCGAGCGACCCGCAGCTCGTCGTGCGATTCGCCGTCGAGGTGGGCTCGCCCGAGACGCTGCAAATGTTGTTTGTGCTCACGGCGGCGGACTTCGCGGCCGTCGGGCCAGGCGTGCTGAACGCCTGGAAGGTCGAGGTGTTGACCGACCTGTACCGCCGCACCATGGAGCACCTGGCCGGCGAGGCGCCGGCGTTGCGGGTCGAGGAGTGGTTCCGCAAGCGGCGCGAAGAGATTTTGGCGCTGGTGGGAGCCGACGAGGACCGTGCGTGGTGGGTCCGTCAATTGGCGGCGCTGCCGGCACCGTATTTGGAAAAGACGAGCGTCGTCCAGGTCGCGGCCGATCTGGGGCAGCTTCATCGCCTCAACCAGGGGGACGTCCTGGCTCAGGCCCGCTACGTCCGCGAGACCGACACCGTCGAAGTCAAAGTCGGCACCTATGAAGAGATCACGCCGGGCGTGTTCCATAAGCTGTGCGGGGCCTTGGCCAGCCAGGGGTTGCAAATCCTATCGGCCGAGATCAACACGCTCGCCGACGGACTGGTGTTCGACCGCTTCTGGGTCCACGACCCAGACTACGCCCACGAGCCGCCGCGCCAGCGGCTGGCCGAGGTGGAGAACGCCATCGTCGTCTGGCTGAAGGACACCGCTGGCCGCCGCCCGGTGTTCCGCCGCCTATGGCGCCCCGGCGAGGAGCGCAAGGCGGCGGCGCTCGTGCCCCTGCCCACGCAGGTCCACGTCGACAACAGCACGTCGGAGCGGTTCACGATCGTGCAGCTCTTTGCCCACGACCGGATGGGCCTGCTGTTCACGGTGGCTCGCGCGCTCTTTCAGCACGGCCTGTCGGTTTCCGTGGCCAAAATCGGCACCTACCTCGACCAGGTCGTCGACGTGTTCTATGTTACCGATCAGTCGGGAAGGAAGGTCACCGACGAGGGGGCGATCGAACACCTTCGAGACGCTCTACTTGCCGCGGTCGAGGAACTGGAAAAGCAAGAGACGGAGCAGCAGCGGGCCTGGTGAGGGAAGAACTGGCAATCAGCGATTAGCAACTAGCTAGCAGCAGGGAGAACCGTGATGACACCATCTGTAGGAGGCGACTCCCGTCGCCGAAAAGTAGGGCAAGATTCAACCACGATCGCAAGGCCATCGGCGACAGGAGTCGCCTCCTACAAAGGATTGATATCCGCCGCCTTGCTTGCAACCAGCTTCGCATTGTTCGCCTCCCTTGGCGTAACACCGCATGTCGCCGCCGCCGACGATCCGATTGTCCCGGCGGGCGCCAAGCTCGAGCTCCTTTTCACCCGCACCGCGCCGATCAATGGAGGTCTTACCGAGGGGCCCGCGGTCGCCCCCGACGGCAGTATCTATTTCACCGACATTCCCTTGGGTCCCGACAAGGGGATGATCCTCCGCTTTGACCCGGCCACGCGCAAAACGAGTGTCTTCACGGCCGACAGCGGCATGGCCAACGGGCTGATGTTCGACGCCCGCGGGCGCCTGGTGGCCTGCGAGGGATCGGACACCGGCGGCCGATGCGTATCGCTTTGGGACGTGAGAACCGGCAAACGCACGGTTCTGTCCGACCGCTACGAGGGCAAGCGCTTCAACGCCCCCAACGATGTCACGATCGACGAGCGCGGACGGATCTACTTCACCGATCCACGCTATCTCGGCGACGAGAAGCGCGAGCTCGAGCATCGGGCCGTGTATCGCATCGACCCGGACGGCCGCATCGCCGAGTTCACCCACGAGGTGGAGAAGCCGAACGGCATCGCCGTCAGCCCGGATCAACGCACGCTGTACGTCGCGGACCACAACAACGGCACCGACAAGATCGACCCGGATGGTCCGAAGCCGAAGAAAGGGGCGATGACGATTTATGCCTTCCCCCTCGCGGCCGACGGCGGCGTCGCCGGGCCGCGCCGCACGGTCATCGACTTTGGCGCCGAGGACGGATGCGACGGCATGACCGTCGACGTAAAGGGAAACCTCTACCTGACCGCACGCGGAACCAGCCGGCCCGGAGTCCTGGTCCTCGATCCGTCGGGCAAGGAGCTGGCGTACATCGCCACCGGCCCGTCGCAGCCAGGAGTGGATAAGCCCGTCGGCCTGCCCAGCAATTGCGATTTCGGCATCGGACCGGAGATCCGCACGCTGTACGTGACCGTCGACAAGAGCTTGTATCGCATCGGGTTGAAGATCGACGGGTATCACATCCCCTGGGCAAAGTGAACTAGCCAGGCGACGTCGTCAGGCGGCCCGTGAATCGACAGCCGACCAGGAACTGCGCGCCGTCCCGCGAGCAGTGCGCGACGCGGGCCGTGTAGTAGACGCCGTCGTTCGGGTCGCCCAGTGCCAACACCAGGGAGACGGTCTCCGGTGGCGACTCGGCGACGTAAGAGAAACCCTGTTCCGAAAGGTCGCGACAGAGCACGGCGCGGAACTCGCTTTGCGACGGCGCCGGGCCGCCCTCGACGCACGCGGCGATCAACTGCACGCGATTGTAAGGGCGCCGCGCGCGGTCCCGGCGTTCGTCGTCCCCCTCGCCGGGCGCGAGCGCGTCCAACAGGGCGCGAAATCCGATCTCTTCGGGCGGCTGTTGCATCAACGTCGCCGTGGCAACGAGCATTGGGGAAAGCAAGCGACACGCAGCCGCGCGCGGCTGGTCCGCGACGAGCCGCCGCGTCCAAAACTAGCTCGCTGCAAACCCAAGAGCAATCGCCGCGGCGCGATCGTATCGCGCATGACGGTTACGCCGGCTTGCAATCGCCACTAACGATCGGGAGCCTATCCACTGGCGAAGCCCAGGGGTGGCAACCCCTGGGGAACCGACTCGCGCCATCCCCGACATCGACGCGATCCACTATCTTCGCCGTGCGCCACTCTTAAGCGTTGAGTTTCACGCTCGCGTCGTTGGCCACGTTCACCCACACGTGGACGTGCGGGCTGCCGCGGAAGTACCAGACGAACGACGGTCCCTCGAGGCGCCAGCAGTCCCACATGCCGTCGCCGCCGATGTCGCCGTCCTGGTAGAAGGCTAGCGCACATCGATCGAGGCCGCCCTGCGCCTTAAGGCACGCGATCACCTCATCGCGATCGCTTTGCCGATACGGCTCGACCAGCATTTGCAGCACTTTTTGCAACTGCTCGCGCTGGTCGCTGGAGAGCTCGGTCACGGGAATGCCCGGCAACTGGCCATCTGGTCCGCGGAAGCCGACGGCCTGCTCGGCCGGCAGTTTCTTTTCCTTCTTGACGAGTGCCGCCTCGCGCTGCTTGCCGTCCATCATCTCGAAGACCTTGTTGGCGGCCACGGCCTGCGGCCAGAAGACGTTGCCTTCGTGCGTCGGGCCCTCGTTGAAACCGCTGGCCGCGTGGCCGTAGAAGATCGGCCCGCCGAAGGCGACGTGATCGGACGAATCGCCGTCGCAGCGGAGCGTCATGTGCCGGCCCGTCATCACGAACTCGAACTTGCTCGACCCGGGCGTGCCGAAAATGGCGATGTTCTGGTCCTCGCCGTATCCGCCCGCGTCGTCCTCCAACTGGTGATCGATCCGTTTGTGCCACTCGGGCTGGATGATGCCCTCGAAGATGCCGCGAATGATCGCCCTCTGATCGTCGGTGTAAAAGTCGCTGTTGATTTCGTGCTTGTTGATGTGCCAATTGTTGGCCACGCGGGTCCGCAGCAAGCCACGATCGCCGTCGACAAAGCCCCAGTCGTAGCAGACCTGTTCCTTCTGGCCAGGGGTGAGGGCGTCGTAAAGCACCTTGACCAGGGACTCGGGCGCGCCCTTGGCGGCGGTCGCCGCGGCCACGGCCCGGCCGGGCGTTAGAAGGGGCAGCGATCCGATCCCCATCGCCGCGGCGCCTGCCAGACCGGCCGTCTTGAGAAATTCGCGGCGGCGGACTTCGTTACTATCGCCACAGTCCGGACAGAATCGGTTCTCAAGCGACATGGCAGGGTCTCCGATGTGCAAGTGGGATATCGGCTGACAGCTTGGCTCATTAGACCCTAGCGCCGGGCATTGTGCAATCTTTGCGCAGTGCGGTAGCAGGGCCATCCTGTTTTTCAAAATGGCGAGGCGGGAAAATGGGACTGGCTCCGAGCATAAACAGCGCAAGCCCTTTCAGACCAACGTTTCGTCTTGGTGCCTGTCCCACTTTCCCGCCGGTGCGCCGCCGGCAAGCTTGAATCTGTGAACGGCCCTGCAGTGCACACGTGGCTGCGCTCATGCCGGCCGCGACCGATCGAGCCAGTCGGGATGTTGGCGGTGGTGGGCGGCGATCTCGCCGAGGATGTCGCGGATCGGCACGCGCGGCCGCCAGCCGAGCTCGGCCAGGGCCCGCCCGCTATCGAGCACGACCCACGGCACGTCGAAGGGGCGCGGTGTTGGTTCGCTGTCGATCGCGTGCGGCCCGAACTCGTCCGCGCACCACCGGCTTAACTGGGCGAGCGACATGGCGTTGGCCGGGCCGCCGCCGACGTTCCAGATGCCGCCGGCGCGATGCGGCTCCTGCATTTGCAGCGCCACGAGCTCCGCCAGATCATCGACCGCGAGCGCGTCGCGGACCTGGTGTCCAAGGCCGCCGAAGCCGATGTAGCGGAGCGGCCGCTTCAGTGCATACGCCCGGACCCAAAAGGAAAAAATACCCTGCTCGGCGACGCCGAACTGTTCCGGGCCCGCGAGCACGCTGCAGCGGTTCACGACGATCGGCAAATCGAACGCCTCGGCGTACTCGAGCGCCAGCGTCTCGGAAGCCAGTTTCGTGGCGCCGTACAGCGACACGGGCGCGGCCGTGGAGAACTCCTCCGCGATCCCGCGCTGCGAGCAGCCGGGGGGCAGCGGGCCCGCGGGCTCGAGCGTCAACGCCTCATCCTCGACGCACAAGGGCAATCCCGCGAGTGCGGCGATGCTGTACACCCGGCTCGTCGACAAGAGAACAACGCCCGCGCCACAGGTCCGGGCGTACTCCAGGACGTTGACGGTCCCCAGCAAGTTGTGCTCGACCAGTTGCCGGCTGCTGGTGCGGCCGTCGACGCCGGCCAGCACGCTGGGATTGGCCGCCGCGTCGATCACGAAATCGCATTCGGGCAGCGTCTCGAAGTCGCTCGCTTGCCGCACGTCGCCGTGGTGCACGCGGATGCCTGCGGCGCGAAGCCGCGGCGGATTGACCTCGCTGCCGTGCCGGCTGAGGTTGTCCAGCCCGAAGATCTCGGCGTCCGTCCACCGCTCGCGCAACCGCAAGGCCAGGGCGCTGCCGACGAAGCCGCAAATACCGGTGATGAAGATGCGCATACGAAGGCCGCGATGAGAAGGCAGTTGGGCGAGGGAAACGGCCGAAACGCCTATTTTCATTGCGGCCGCGGCGGCTGCCAAGCCTAGGTGCGCCGAAAAGCACGCGGCAGGCAGTCAAGCAGGTAGCCTGGGTAGTACCGATGGTACGGGCTTTTCCATTCATCGTTCATCATTCATCATTCATCAATGGCCGCGCCCGAAGGCGTGGCCCGCCGCCGGGTACCCGCCACCCGCTAAGGAAACCGCATGGCGCCCCGTTATCGAGAATTGCTTGATTCGCTACGGCGCGAGTTCCCGCAGCCGGTCTCCGACCCGGTGCACGACGCCTATGTGGCGTTCTCGGTGCTGCGGGCGCTGGATCGCGTCGACGCTTTGAAATCGGCGGCGCCGATCCTGGGCTCGCCGGTCGAGCCCGATTTCGCCGCGGCGCTGGCGTCCCGCGTCGCCGGCCAGGGGGAACCGCTCGAACGCGTCATATCCGAATTGGTGAAGCACCTGGAAGGGATGTTCATCTGGGGGCATCCGCGGAGCCAGGTGAACGTCATCTCGCACCCGTCGATTGCCAGCATCATCGGCGTGCTCCTGGCATCGATGTACAACCCGAACCTGGTGGGCGATGAGAGCGGGCGCGGCTTCTCGGCGGCCGAGGTGCGCGCCACGGCGATGGCCGCCGAGCTGGTGGGCTACGATCCGGCGAAGGCCGGCGGCGTGTTCACCTTCGGCGGCACCGGCGGCATGCTCTATGGCGTGAAGGTGGGGCTGGAAAAGGCCGTGCCCGGCTGCCTGGCGAACGGCCTGACGCGGCCGGCCGTGGTGCTGGCCAGCGCCCACAGCCACGCCTGTGCCCTGAACGTCGCCGGCTGGCTGGGAATCGGGCAGGCCAATCTGCTCTTGGTGCCCACGCACGAGGACAATGCGATCGAGCTGCCGCGCCTGGCCGACGCCGCCCGGCGGGCACTGACAGAAGGCAAACGCATCGCCGCGATCGTGGCCACGATGGGCTCAACCGACGCCTTTGGAATCGACGACCTGCGGGCCATCCACGCCCTGCGCGATTCGTTGGTCCGCGAGTTCTCGCTCGACTACCAGCCGCACATCCATGCCGACGCCGTTATCGGCTGGGCCTGGACTGCTTTCAACGACTACGATTTTCTCGCCAATCCGATGGGCTTCCGCGGGCGGACGGTCCGCGCCCTGGCCAAGGCGGATCACCGCATGCGGCACCTGGGGCTGGCCGATTCGGTGGGCATCGACTTCCACAAGACGGGCTTCGCGCCCTACATCTCGTCGCTGGTGCTGGTGCGCGACCACGAAGACCTGCGCTTCATCTATCGACCGCGGGAGTCGGTGCCGTATCTCTTCCAGTCGGGCGTCCATCACCCGGGTCTGTTCACATTGGAAACGAGCCGCAGCGCCACCGGGCCCATGGCGGCGCTGGCGAACCTGCTGCTCCTGGGGCGCGAAGGCTTGCAAGCCCTGCTGGGGCACATCGTGGAGATGGCCGAGGCGCTGCGCGAGGCCCTCGAAGCGCACCCCGACCTGACCGTGCTCAACGGCGACAACGTCGGGCCCGTGACCTTGTTCCGCGTCTATCCGCCGGGGAACGACACGTTCACGATCAAGGACCGCGAGCGGACCGACGCGGGCTTTCAAGAGCAACTGCTGGCGTTCAACCGGTACAATCGCCGCGTCTTCGAGCTGGTCCACGCCGAGGCGCTGGCCGGCCGGGGCGTCGTCATCTCGATGACCGACTGCTACCGCGAGAGCGACCACGGCACGCCGATCGCCGCCCTGAAGTCGTACGTCCTGTCGCCGTTCACTGACGAGAACCGCATGGCCGACGTGATCACGCACGTCCTGGCCGCGCGGGACAAAGTGGACGCCGAGGATGCGGCCGACTAGCGCGACGCGGGCACCACGCGTCCGGCGGTAGGCGTCGCCGGTGTGTGGCCGCTTCGATTCGCTCGGCCGGCCGGCGTCCTCGCGCAATAATCGTCGAAGCCCAGCCGCGTGAGTTGTGCGTCCAGCTCGGTTGCCTGCTCGCGCGAGAGCGGTTTGAGCGGTGGGCGGACAGGGCCGCAATCGATCCCCAGCCGCGCCATCACCGCCTTCCCGGCCGCGAACATCGAGCTGCCGAAGCGGGCCAGCATCCGCACCAGCTCCACGGCGCGCATCTGCTCGTTGCGGGCCGTTTCCATGTCGCCCGTGTCGAAGGCCTGGATGACTCGGTGGTACAACGGCGCCATGAAGTTGTACGTGCTGCCGACCGCGCCGCGGGCCCCCAGCGCCAGTGCCGCCAAGAGCACCTCGTCCTTGCCGAAGAGGATTTCGAACCGGCCGTCGTCCATCGCCAGGCAGGCCGACAGATCGACGAAATCCTCGTGGCTGAACTTCAGTCCCGCGAGCGTGGGAATGCGCTCGGTCGCGACCTTCAAGAATCCGGCCATCGGCATCGCCACTCCCGTCATGATCGGGATGTGATAGTAGTAGAACGGCAGCGATGGGGCGGCCGCGGCGATGGCCGCGCAGAAATCCGCCAGCGCCTCGGCGTCGGCCGGCTTGGCGAAGCAAGGGGCCATGGCGGCGATCGCGACCGCGCCCGAGCGCGCCGCATGCTCGGCCAATAGCACGCCATCGCGCTGGCACGTGTGGCCGACGTGAACGACGACGTCGAACCGGCCGGCGGCCGCGGCGATCCACGCCTCGGCCAACTGCATCCGCTCCACCAGCGACAGCGACATGCTCTCGCCGGTCGTGCCGCAGATGAATGCGCCGCTCAAGGAATTGTCGGCCAACAGGTCCGCCTGGTCCGCGACCGTCGAAAGTCGCAGATCGCCGTTCTCGGCAAAAGGGGTGTACGGCGCGGCGATCAGACGCATGGGTCGCTTCATAGTGCAGTGGTTGGTGGTAAGTAGTCGGTGGACAGAAAAGGTGCCGATCGGATGAGGAACCAGCAACGGTTATTGCGGCGCGAGCAGCTTGGCGAGCGCCTCCATGCCGGTCATGCCGGGCTCGATACCCATCTTCCGCGCCGGCTCGCTGACTTCCACGATCTTCGCCTGATACAGGTCCTCCGGTTCGCACAACGGTTTGGCGGGGGTGCCGCGGGCAATGGCCACGGCCATGCCGAACTCGCCGGCGATGGCCACGTCGTAGATGCCGCACCCGACCATGCCGCGGCTGGTGTGGATCGCGCAGTACTGTCCGCCCGGCCAACGATAGCTGGCCCCCAGCGCCTGGCCGTGGGGCGTGTCGAGCACCTGGTTGCGTGCCTCGGGCAGTGTGGCGGTGGTCATGGCTCGCGTCCTCCAGGAGTTCGTGTGCCCGCGCGGGGCGGCAACATCCTTCGTAGCCTGGCGCGCGCGGAAATTCAAGCGGACGAGGGCATTTCAGCACATAAGCCCGACGCCCAAGTCGCGCGAGTGAGGGACCTTGGCAAGAGACAATAAGATCGCCGCGCGGCGCCTCCCTCGCTGGCGCTTCGGGCTGGTGTGATCGCCCTGCGGCACAATCGCTATTTTCTGCGCAGACGGCGGATTGCTCCGCCACATCCGCCGAGCGCTGCCGCCGCGATTGCCAGGACGATGCCGCTCGGCTCGGGCACGGCTGCCGTCGTGCCGGCGCCGCTGCCGGGCGTTTGCAGCCAGTTGGCGGCGATCGCCTGCACGTCGGAAATGTCCACGAAGCCGTCGAAGTTCGCGTCGCCAATATGGGTGTTCGTCAAGTAATGGGCGGCGACGGCCTGCACGTCCGAGATGTCGACGATACCGTCGGCGTTGCCGTCGCCGGGGAGGGCGTAGTTGGTGATGTAGCTGTTGAGCGAGCCGAGCTGGCCGGCGACCGTGTCGATGCCTCCGTAGGCGAGACCGCGATGGGCGAGAATCTCGGCCTCGGTAAAAATCGGCGCCCCCGCGGCGTAGCCCACGTTGAGCCCCGTCATGAACATGTTGCTCAAGAGCCCTTGCAAAGTCGTATTGGGGTGTACGCCGTCGTGCACCACCGCGGCCGTGGGGTTAGTGCCGGTGCTTGTGTCGGATTGCAAGAGTTGGATGTCGACGTTGCCGATCTTGAAGATCGTGTTCTGATTGAAGTTGTCGCCGAAGATCTTCTCGGCGGCGCCGAACAGGTCAACGTACGGGATGCTGTCCGCCTTGGCCAGGCCGGTAAGCTGCACGTTCAACTGCCGGATGGCGGTGGTGACGCGCTCGCGCTGCGTGGCGTTGGTGGCCGCCCGCACGTTGGGAAGCACGTCGTAGTCGGGCGAGCTCACGAGCACCGTCTTCACGCCGGTGGGCAGCACGGTGTTGAGCGCCGTGGCGACGTTGTTCGCTACGCCGCTCACGTAGCTGTCGATCTGCGCCTGGCTCCACACGCCGTTATAGATATTCGCGTACGCGGTGCTCGACGTGGGATTGAAGTCGTTGGCGCCGATCAACAGCACGGCATAGTCGATCCCCTTGGTCGGCACCTGGCCGGCCAGGCTCGTGTGCTGGCCGTGCGACAGGAGCGTCGCCGAGGTGTCGCCGGCGCGGGCCCAGTTGTACTCGTAGCCCGTGCGGCGCGGCTCGCCCCAGGTGCCGCCGGGCTGGCCGGCGGCGGCGGCCGTGGGCCCGACGTTGACGCCGCCGTAGATCGCGAGTTGCTGGACCCAGTTCTTGGCGTACGCGCCGTAGCTCGCCTCGGCGTATTCGTCGCTCAGGCTATCGCCCAAAACGCCCAGCTCGAAGGCCGGCGCCGTCTGAGCCAGGAATAGGGCGGTCAACGTTGCCAACGTGGCGGCAGATGCAAGTCGCATGTTCTATCCCCCCAACCCGAAGTGAGGTTCATCCCAGAATCTGGCCGCGCTGGCCGTAGTTTGGGCGCCGGTTGCTTCGCTGTCAACAAAACGGCCGGGGGCAGCAGGGCCATCCTGTCTTTCAAAATGGCGAGGCGGGAAAATGGGACTGGCTCCGAGCATGAACAGCGCAAGCCCTTTCAGACCAACGTTTCGTCTCGGTGCCTGTCCCACTTTCCCGCCGGTGCGCCGCCGGCAAGCTTGAATCTGTGAACGGCCCCGCCGGAGAACTGCAAAGTCCTGGGTCTGGCTCATTTTGTCGGCACATGCGGTTCTCAATTCTTCCGAAGGACCTTCGGCCGAAAAATGTGCCTGACCCCCTCTCCCACGCTTTGCATTTCTCCTGGGGCCGGGGGCAGCGTTAGATACTCGTCGGGTAATCGAGGTCACGCAACATTGGCCCCAGCCGGTGGCGTACTAACAGACAAACTATTTGACCACGCACGTCAGCCCGTCCACAATGGCTCGCTAGCCAAAGGCTGATCCGCGCCCTGGGGGCGTCGTGCCCGGCGGAGGCCGCTTCCTAGCATCCCGCGTTTCGCAAGGAGTCCGACCCGTGAAGCGATTTGTCTCTGCCAGTGCGCTTGGGCTTGTCGCCCTGATCCTGACCACTGCCGTGAGCGGCGAAGCGCCGTACGTCCAGCGTCAGGACGTGGTCTTTGCCGAGAGCGACGGCGTCGGCGTGTTGATGGACATCTTCACGCCGACCGGGAAGGCGAACGGTCTGGGCGTCGTCGACGTGGCCAGCGGCGCCTGGTTTTCGGACCGCGGCAAGATCAACGATCACAAGCGAGCGCAGATGTACGACATCTTTTGCGGCCGCGGCTACACGGTGTTCGCCGTGCGGCCCGGCTCGCGCAGCCGCTTTACGGCTCCGGAGATGCTGTCGCATCTCAAACAGGGCATTCGCTGGGTGAAGGCGCACAACGCCGACTACAGTATCGATCCCGAACGGCTCGGCCTGACTGGCGCCTCGGCGGGCGGGCATCTGGCGAGCCTCGCCGCGGTCACCGCCGAAGACGGCCGTCCGGACGACAAGAATCCGCTCAACCGCACAAACACGCGCGTCAAGGCCGTGGCCGTCTTCTTCCCGCCGACCGACTTCACGAACTGGGACGGTCGCAAGATCGAGCCGGGGGGCGAGGGCCGCATCGCCGGAACGATCGGCAACCTGCTCTTCGCCGGCGGCATCAACAAGCAATCGAGCGAGGAGGTCTTCGAGCAGATCAAGAAGATCTCGCCGGCGCTTCAGGTCACGAGTCAGGCGCCGCCGTTCTTGATCTATCACGGCGACGCCGATCCCCTGGTGCCGCTACAGCAGTCGCAAGTCCTCATCGAGGCCCTCAAGAAGCAGGGCGTGCCGGCCGAATTGATCGTCAAGCCGGGCGGCGGCCACCCGTGGCCCACGATTCACGAGGAAGTCGCCAAAGTGGCCGACTGGTTCGACGGACAGTTGCCGGCGAAGTAAGGACGCCCGTCGTCACAGTGTGCCACTGGCCTGGATGGCCGACATCTCGGACGTACAGTTCGTGGCCGCAAGTAGGACAGGCGCGGCCCCGTTTACGGTGACGGAGCCGGCCGGCATTGATCGAAGAGCGATTTCGACCTAGGATTTAGCTATGGGAGCCAAGCGGCTGAACCTGGGTTTACGGTTGATTTTGTCGGCCGCGCTGGCAATGGGAGCGCTTGTGCCTCCCGCCTTTCGCCATTCGCACGCGGGGGGCGCCAAGCCACATCATCATGGGCGGCACGTGGTGAGCCGTTGCCACGACGACGATTGCCATCACCACCACGGACCTGTTCCTTCGCACGGGCCGGAACTAGCCGCCGCAGCGGACCATTGGCATCTCGTGCTCTTGGGCTGGACTCCTTCGTTGCCGGTCTCTGCCGATTCGGAGCAGCCGGCCCGCGCGGGGCGCAACCTGTTTGTGCCGTCGGTCCAAGCGACGGCGGATCAGGGGGATGGGCCAGCGAATCCGCTGGCAACCGTGGGGATTTTTGTCACAGCCCGCGCCGAACGATCGGTCGTCGATGCGGCGGCGTTCCGCGCGTCGACGATGGGCCCGCGCGCCAGTCTGTGTGACACTGCGCGCCATGAGCGCTCCGGCGTGCAATTGGCCTGACGCTTCTTCCGCGCGGCGCTAGTTCTTTGCCGCGCCCCCGGTCGTTCCGAGACCGCTACTGCGCTTTCGCTGGCGCAGAGGATCCAAAAGAGGATGTCATGCGAGTTATGCTTGCGACCGCGTTTTCCATCGTTGTAGCGACGGGCTGCGGTTCCCATACCCAGCCACCGTCAGCGACCAATGGGGCGGCTGACGCGGCGAGTGTCGACCCCGACGACGTGGCGATCACGGAAGCCGACGTCGACATGCCGGCGAATTACGCCGCCGCGATCCCGCGGATCGCGGCCTATCGCGACACGATTCGCGCGGCGGTCGAGGCGGGCACGCCCGCCAAGGCCCATCGTGCCTTGGACGAATCGGACATCGTGCTGGGCAAGTTGATGCTGATCGCGCGCGATAGCGGCGTTCCCCGCGAGCAATGGGAGACGGTCAACGTCACGGCCCGCGAACTGCGCGACTTGTTCCACGACGTGCACGCGGCGATCGACGCCAAGCGAACGCCCGACTACGCGTCCGTGGCCACGCCGATCGACGAGGCAATCAAGCGGCTCGCCGCGGTCGAATCGCCTGCGCGCAACTGATGGCCTAGATCCCTGGAGCACCAAGATGAACGGCGGACGAACCATGAACCGGCGATCGACTTTCGAACGGTACGGCTGGGCAGTAACAGCGCTTTTGTGCGTCGCCATCGCCGGGCAAGTTGCCCACGGCCACGACGACGATCCGCCCCTTCCGCTCAAGGGCGCGACCGTCCAAGGTGACCGCTTGACGCTTTCCGACAGCGCCGCCAAGGCCATCGGCCTCGCGACCGCGAAGGTGACCCTGGGCGATCTGGTCCGCACGGTCGTCGCCCACGCGTCGGTGGACGTGCCGTGCCATCATCATGCCTATGCCACGACGCTTGTCTCCGGCAAGATTGCCGAGCTGCTGGCCCGGCCTGGTGACCTGGTTGAAGCCGGGCAAGCACTCGCGCGGATCGAGAGCGTGTCGCTCGAAAACCTGCAACTGCAACTGTTGCAGGCCGTCGAGGAGTTGGCCCTGGCCAAAATCTCCCTGGAGCAGCGGGAGCGCGCCGCGGCCGCCCTCCCGGAGACGAAGATCCTGGAGGCGCGGGCCGCCTGGCGGGAAAAAATGGCCGAGTACCGAATCGCGCGCGAGCGCCTCCGCTCGTTGGGGATGAGCGCCAAGGAATTGGACGAAGTGGAAGCCAGCCGGCTTCCGCGGCCCACGATCGCGGTCGCCAGCCCGATCGCCGGCCGCATAGCGGCCGTCGATGCTCGCGTGGGCCAGATCGTCGAACCGGGTGACCACTTGTACGACGTCGTGGACCGTAGCGAGGTATGGATCGTGGGCGACGTGCTGGAGTCCGACGCGGCTGCGATCCGGATTGGGTTGGCCGCAACGGCACGCTTCGAGGCTACGGGGGACCGAACGTTTCGCGGCGAGATCGAATACGTCAGCTTGTCCGTCGACGCGGCGAAGCGCGCCGTGGCGGCGCGTTTCACGGTCGACAACGAGGGGGAAATGCTGCAGCCGGGAATGTTCGGCCGGATGACGATCACCGTCGCCGACGCCCCGAAGGCCGTGGTTTGTCCCGCCGCGGCAATCCTGACCGACGCCAAGGGCCCCTTCGTCGTGCTGGACGATGGGCGCGGGCGCTTCCTGCGGCGGCCCGTTGACATCGGCCTGCGAACTCACGACGCCGTCGAAATCAACGATGGGTTGTTTCCCGGCGACCGCGTCGTGACTACGGGAAATCATGAGCTGGCCGCGCTATGGCCGACACAAACCGCGTCCGGCCAGATCGCCTCCTCCGCGCGGTCGCCGCGCGGGTCTTCGGTCGATGTGGTCTCCGGCAAGACAATCAGCGTCCGCGGAGAGGTCGAATTGCCCACCGATCGCCAGGCCTTCGCCTCTTCGACCATCTCCGGCCAGATCCGGGCACTTCTCGTGAAGCGCGGCCAGCATGTGAACGAGGGGGACGTGCTGGCGGAGGTCGAGAGCCTGGAGCTCAAGACGTGGCAATTGGACCTGCTGCAAACGCGGATTGTCTCGGAGTTCACCAAAACCTCGCTGGAACGGACGGAGGAACGGGCCCGCCAAGGCGCCGTGCCGGACAAGGACGTCTTTCAAATGCGGTCCAAGTATCACACGCTGCTTCAGACCGAGCAGAGCCTGGTGCAGAAGCTGCGCATGGCGGGACTGTCGGACGACGATATCCGCCGCCTGGAACAGGTCGACCTGACCGATCCCCAGGCCGGAGAGCGGATTGCCATGGCCTTGCCGGTCCGCGCACCCATGAGCGGCACGCTGGCCGATCGCGAGCTGGCGCTGGGCGAAGTGGTGGCGCCAAATCAGCAGCTCTTCGAAATCCAGGACCCTTCACGCATGTGGGTTCATGGATTTCTGTTCGAGCGGGACGCCCGCGGCGTTCGCGTCGGCGACCGGGCCGACATCCGGTTGGTGTCGCGGCCCGGATGGTCGACGTCGGCCACCATCGCCCGCATCAATCCCGTCCTTTCCTCGGCCCAGCGGGCCGTGAGCGTGTGGGCCGAATTGGACAACGGCGATTTGTCGATCAAGGAGGGAATGCTGGCGCGGATGGTAATCCGCAAGGAGACGGCGCCCGACGCGGTCGCCGGCGACGGGGCCGAGCCGGCCACGGCCCGCTTGCCGCGGTAAACCCAGGTTGTTAGGGGCAAGTCGATCATGCTCAATTGGATCATCGCGGCATCGCTCAAGAACCGCCTGCTGGTATTGGCGGCGACGCTCGTACTGGTGCTCTACGGGGCGTTCCAGGCCGCCCAGCTCCCGATCGACGTCTTTCCCGACCTCAATCGGCCCACCGTCACTATCATGACCGAGTCGCACGGGCTGGCGCCAGAAGAGGTGGAGACGCTCGTCACCCTGCCCATCGAGTCGGCCATGAACGGGGCTTCCCACGTGCTGCGCGTGCGATCGGCCTCGGGCATCGGCATTTCGATCGTGTGGGTCGAGTTCGCCTGGGGCACCGACATCTACGTCGATCGCCAGATCGTCGCCGAGAAGCTGCAACTGGTCCGCGAACGGCTCCCCAAGGACACCAATCCCGTCATCACGCCCATCAGCTCGATCATGGGAGAGATCATGCTGGTGGGCCTGCAAGCGACGGGCGAGACGACGCCGATCGACTTGCGCACGATCGCCGACTGGACGATCCGCCGCCGCTTGCTGGCCATTGGCGGCGTCTCGCAGGTGACGGTTTTGGGCGGCGAGATCAAGCAGTACCAGGTGCTCACTTCCCCTTCCCGGCTGGCCCACTACGACGTGACGCTCGACGAACTGGTGCGCGCGGTCGGTAAGGCGAACGTGGCCAGCGGCGGCGGCTTTCTGATGGAGCCCAACCGCGAAGCGCTCATCCGCATCGTGGGGCGCGCGGCCACGCTTGAGGACATCGAGAACACGGTCGTCCACGTGGGCGATACGCTTCCGGTCACCGTCCGTCAGGTGGCCGACGTCCGCTTCGCCGGGCCGGTAAAACGCGGCACCGGCAGCGTCGGGGGCGAGCCGGCCGTTATTCTTGTGATCCAGAAGCAGCCCGGCGCCGACACGCTGACCCTCGATGAGCGGATCGACGAGACGCTCGACGACATGGCGGCAACGCTGCCGGCCGACGTGCGGATCCAGCGGGATATCTTCCGCCAGTCCAGCTTCATCCGCGTGGCGATCGGCAACGTCCAGGAGGCGATTCGCGACGGCGCGCTGTGGGTCGTCGTCATTTTGTTCGTCTTTCTGTGGAACCTGCGGACCAGCCTCATCACGCTCACCGCCATCCCTCTTGCGATCATCATCACCGCGCTGGTGTTTCGCTACATGGGCGTCACGATCAATACGATGACGTTGGGCGGGCTAGCCGTGGCGATCGGGGAATTGGTCGACGACTCGATCGTCGACGTCGAGAACATCTACCGCCGCCTCAAGGAGAACCGCCATAAGCCCAGGCCCGAGCATCCGCTGCGGGTCATCTATCTGGCATCGAGCGAAGTCCGCAACAGCATCGTGTACGCAACGTTGATCGTCGTCTTAGTCGTCTTCCCGCTCTTCTCGCTGCCGGGGCTGGAAGGGCGCCTCTTTGCCCCGCTCGGTCTGTCGTACGTCGTGACGCTGCTGGCGTCACTCGTCGTATCGTTGACGGTGACGCCGGCGCTCGCTTCTTACCTGCTGCCGGGGGCCAAGTTCCTGGACGAGCCGCACGATCCGTTTGTCCTCCGCTGGCTGAAGCGGTTCGACGAGCGGCTGTTGCGCTTCTCGCTCCGCCATGCCACGGCCGTGCTCTCGGTCGTGGCCTTGCTCGTCGTCGCGGCCTTTTCGAGCATCTTTGGGATGGGGGGCGAGTTCTTGCCCCCCTTCAACGAGGGCTCGCTCACCATCGCCGCGGCGGCGCCCGCCTCCACCAGTCTCGAGGAATCGAACCGGATGGGAACGCTGATCGAAAAGTCGCTCCTCGCGGTCCCGGAAGTCACGCACGTCTCGCGTCGCACGGGCCGGGCCGAGCTGGACGAGCACGCCGAGAACGTCAACTTCTCCGAGATCGACGTGGGACTCGTCGATCCGTTGCGCCCGCGGCCGGGCGTGTTTTATGCGATCCTCCGCGCCATCCCGGGCTTGCACCGGCTGGGCCTCGAACGGGTAGGCCGGCCGCGCGAGGAAGTGCTGGAGGACATTCGCGACCGGCTCTCCTCGACGCCCGGCGTCAAGTCGAACGTCGGCCAGCCCATCGCCCACCGGCTGGATCACATGATGTCAGGCATTAGCGCGCAAGTGGCGGTAAAGCTGTTCGGCGCCGATTTGGGCGTGCTGCGTGCGGAGGCCGAGCGGATCCACGACCTCATGGCCGCGGTACCCGGCATCGTCGACCTCGCAGTCGAGCCGCAAGTGGAAATCCCGCAGGTCCGCGTCACGGTGCTCCGCGACGAGGCGATCCGCTATGGGCTTTCGCCGGCCGACGTCGCGCAATCGCTCGAAACGGCCCTGCAAGGCACTACCGTTTCGCAGGTCCTGGACGGGCAGCGGACGTTCGATCTCGTGGTCTGGTTCGACGAAACGGCCCGCAACGACATCGAACTCATCCGCCAGACGTTGATCAGCACGCCGTCGGGGGCCCGCGTCGCGCTGGGCTCGGTCGCCGAAGTGCTCGAGACGACCGGTCCGAATACGATCAATCGCGAAAACGTCGTGCGGCGGATCGTGGTGCAGGCCAATGTGGCCGGGCGCGACCTGGAAAGCGTCGTCGCCGACGTCCGGCGGGCCGTGACCGACAAGGTGCTGCCGGAGCTGCCGCCAGGATACTTCATCGAGTACGGCGGCCAGTTCGAGGCGCAGCAGCAAGCCAACGTCCGCCTGTTGGCGCTCGGGTCGCTGTCGCTTGCGGGCATCTTTCTGCTGTTGGTCACGGGGCTGGGCTCGTGGCGGGCAGCGCTGCAAGTGATGGTCAACATTCCGCTGGCGGCCATCGGCTCGGTGCTCGCCCTGGTGCTGATCAACTGGCCCACGGCCGAGGCCTTGCAAGCGGCCCCCTTCTGGGAATGGCCCAGAGTGTGGGTCGAGGCCACCAGCCTGTCGGTCGCTCACTGGGTCGGCTTCATCACGCTCGTTGGCATTGTCTGCCGCAACGGCATCATGATGATATCGCACTACGTTCATCTCATGCGCTTCGAAGGCGAAAAGTTCGACGAGCACATGATCGTGCGCGGCAGCCTGGAGCGGTTGGCCCCGGTACTGATGACCGCGCTGACGGCGATCATCGGCCTGGTGCCGTTGGCGCTGGGCGCCGGGCAGACGGGTAAGGAAATCCTGCACCCGCTCGCGGTCGTGGTGATCGGCGGGCTATTGAGCTCGACCTTGCTGGATCAGATCGTCACGCCGGCCTTGTTTTTCAAATTCGGCCGCAAGGTGTACGAGCACCGCTTCGATCATCCGGATGAAGAGGCGAGCGAGGCTGAACTGTTCGCCCCGCCCGAAGTGCACCCGCGCGTGCCAGCCGGCGCATGAGGAGTTGTCGGGGGCCACCTGCATTGGCCACGCCCACGGTCGCATGTTGCGGCGCCGCCCTGGCGGGCTATGATTGATCGCCCGATCGCGGGCCGGCTAGACCACTTTACCCTTCCAGAAACTGCGAGGTACTCATGGCGCGCTTCGGAACGTTCACGGCTGTCTGTGCGCTCTTGGGAATGGGCTGGGCATTCGCTTCCGCGGCCGAGGACAAGCCCAAGTACACGATCAAGCAGGTCATGAAGGAGGCGCACAAGGACGGCCTGATGAAGAAGGTCGCCGAGGGCAAGGGCACAAAGGCCGACGCCGAGAAGCTGCTCGAGCTGTACCAGGCGCTAGCAGCCAACAAACCGCCCAAGGGGGATGCCGCCGACTGGAGGACAAAGACCGAAGCGCTCGTGGCCGCCGCCAAGGAGGCCGTCGCCGCGAAGCCGGACTTCGGAAAGGCACTCACCAAAGCCGCCAACTGCGCCGACTGCCACAAGGCCCACAAGCCTGGCTAGACGCGTCGCCTGGTTGGCAATCGGCATCGAAAACTGACAGAATATGCCACCGAGCGGTTCCGGTCTGGCATCTGCCGTCGGAAGGTTCAATGTCGAAGCCCGAATGTCGAAAGAAATCCGAAGTCCGAAATCCGAATGGCGAACGGCCCAGAAGCGAAGGCTCCTGTGAGTTTCGTCATGCGAGTTTCGGGCTTCTTTTGACATTCGAGCTTCGACATTCGTCATTTCCGTCCGGTGCCTTCGGTGGCTATCTTTGTCCGGCGGGCCGCAGGCGCTGTCCCCGCGCCGCGTTTACGCTGGTCGAAGTGCTGGTGGTGATCGCCATCATCGGCATTTTGATCGCGCTATTGTTGCCGGCCGTGCAGGCGGCGCGCGAGACCAGCCGCCGCACTGCCTGCGCCAACAACCTGAAGCAGCTTGGCCTGGCGATACAGGCCTTTTACGACAGCAATAGGTGCTTTCCGCCCGGTCGCGGCGGCCCGCCGCCCAAGGTCTTTTCGCCGCAGGCGTACTTGCTGCCCTACGTCGAGCAGGGGACGTTGCAGGCGCAGATCGATCTGGCGTCGGCGCCCACAAACCTGACGATCGGCGGCGTTCCCTATAGCGGCGCCGCGAACGCCTTTGCCGCCAGCCAGACCGTGCCCGTGCTCACCTGTCCGAGCGATCCGGCCGAGGGCCGCGTGCCCGGCTCGACGTTCGGCGGCACGAACTACGCCGGCTGCACCGGCAGCGGCACCGTGAACTTCGGCACCCTGGTCGCCGCCGACGGCGTGTTTTTTCTCACCTCGCGCGTCGGTTTCCAGAACCTCACCGACGGCTCGTCGCACACCGCCGCCTTCAGCGAGCGAACGCTGGGGAACGGGCTGGCGACGACGACGCTCACACGCGACGTGGCGGGCCTCTACATCTGGGAACTAGGCACGGGCACCGATGTGACGCCGGCGGCGTGCGACGCCATTAGTTCGGGAAGCTGGTACAGCACGCGGGGCGCGAAATGGATACTGGGCAACTACGGCAACACGCTGTACAACCACTACTACACGCCCAACGCCACGAAATGGGACTGCATGAACATGGCGCAACAAAAGGCGCTCATGGGCCCCCGCAGCAACCATTCCGGCGGCGTGAACTTGCTCTTGTGCGACGGCAGCGCGCGGTTTGCGATCGACAGCGTGGACCTGGCCGTGTGGCGCGCGGTATCAACATGCGCCGGGGACGAGCCGGGGGATGGGTTGTGAGGTCGAGCCGCCCGGATTCCGTTGAACTTCGTTCCCTCAGCAGTCGCGTGGCTCGTTTCCTTGGGCATGATGCGCCATGTCCAGCAGCAAGATGGGCCGTGACGTGCGGCAAGGGGTGAAGGCGCGCAGCCGTCACGCCGCTGCGCGGCTGAGAATCAGGCGCCGGATCCAACATTACCGGACGCCGTCAGGGCCGGAAATACGCGCGTCGCTTGCCGCCCTCCCCAGGGTGCCCTTCACTTGCCGCCCGCGGCGGCCGCTGCACGGTTTTCTTGCAAGCAATAGACCCGCGCGCTTGAGCGCAGCAGCAGCCGGTCCCCCACGATCACCGGCGTGGCCATGCACATGTCATCCTCGGCCAATTCGTTGGTGTAGAGGATCTTGAAATCGCTCGAGGGCTCGATGACGAACGTCACGCCGTCCTCGTTCAGGCAAAAGAGCTTGCCGGCATAGCTCCACGGCGAGCTGGTGAAGGCCCGGCCGTTGGGGATGCGCTTCTTGTCGTAAATCGTCTCGCCCGTTTTGGCGTTGTAGCAAGCCATGAAGCCGCGATCCAAGAGCATGTACAGGTTGTCGCCGATGATCAAAGGCGTGGGGTGATACGGCCCGGCCTTCTGGTACCAGGCCAGGTGCTCGCTCAAGGGGCCATCGTCGGTGGGCGACAGATCGCCGGCGGCGCCGGGCTTGACGGCGTAGAGTCGATTCTCGCCCCACAGCACGTGGCCCGATGTGACGTACAACAGTCCGAATCGCTCGAAGGGCGTGGGGATCGCCAGGATCGACTTGCCCTTGATCTTCCACAGTTCCTTGCCGTCGAGGTCGTAGCTGGTGGCCCAGTTAATGCCGGAGATCACGATCTCGGTGCGTTGCGGGTTCTCCCACACGAACGGCGTCGAGTAGTTGGTCTGTTCGTCGCGGGGCACTTCCCAGATGACCGCGCCGGTACGCTTGTCCAGCGCCATGAACGACGACTTCTCTTCGTTGTCGTTCACCAGGTACAGCCGGTCCTTATGGATCACCGGCGACATGGCCGTGCCCCAGCCGTACCGCGTATCGCGCGGCGCGATCTTGTGCGTCCAGAGCAATTGCCCGTCCATGTCGTAACAGAAGAGCCCCACGTTGCCGAACAGTGCGTAGACGCGCTCCCCGTCGGTCGTGGGCGTCTCGGACGCCAGCGTGTTCTTCAGATGATGAGGCTTGGCCGGTATGCCCTTGTGCGCCTGCCGCTCCCAGACGATCGACCCGCTGTCCAAGTCCAGACAATAGACCTTCCACAGGTGCTCGTTCTTTTCCGGCGGATACTTGTTGGCGTCGACGTCCTCGATGTACAGCCCCTTGCGCGGCTCGCGGGTTTGTCCCGTGTTGACACACGTGGTCACATAGACGCGTTTGCCCCACACGATCGGCGACGACCAGCCTAGGCCCGCGAGGTCGGTCTTCCAGGCGACATTCTCCGTAGCGCTCCACCGCTCGGGCGGATGGACCTTGACGTCGTCGGGCGTTTGCCGCGCTGTCAGGAAGCGCGGCACGCTTGCCTCAGCGGCCAGAACCTGATGTGGCGGGAGCGACAGCCACGTTGCGAGGCCCGCTGCCAGTGCGATCGTCATGGGATACCGCATCGTGTCACCTTTGTCGGCTCGAGTGTGCGTTGATGAACTTCAGGCCGCGATTGTGGCTGCGATTGCGATTCGTGCGGGGCCCGAGCGGGCAGCAGAAGGAGCCACCAGTTAGAGCGGCGCGCGCAAATGCACAGCCCACCGCGCCGTCGGTGCATTGTGCGCGATGACGACGGCGCGTGCCAGCCCCTTTTGTCGAAAGTAGCCGGCGGGGCTGGCTTGGATCACCCGCGATCGCGCGCAGCCGCCAGGGCCCAGCCCAGCGCCAGGCCCAGCACCAGGCAGAATGCGAGCCACAGCACCGCTAATGCGGCGTAGCGACCGTTAAGCGGCTGCCCGCGAAGGGACTCAAAGGCCATGGCTGCTTCGCGAAACCGGGCGGCATGCCGCCCGAGCAGAGAGACGCTGAATAGGATCGCCAGCGAGCACGTGCCGAACAGTATCGCCGCCACCACCGAGGGAACGAAGCTGACGCCCATCGCCACAAGCATCAAAAGCACCAACGGGCCGACGCCGCACAGCAGATCGACCAACAACGGCATGCGACCGCGCTGGAGCGCCACTCCGCCGATCGCCACCGCGGCCGTCAACACCAATAGCGACGCGAGCGAGAACTGCACGCGCCGCGATTTCTTCTCGACCGGCGGAAGGCTGGGATAGGATTGCATTCGGCTCGAGCAACAATCGGCACGCGGCGCTCCTGGTCGCCGGGAAGCGGCTGGTCGCTCGCCGTTATTGCTAATCGACGATCGCGCGGCGTGCAAGCCGACCGGTCGCCACACCCAGGGCCATCCTGTTTTTCAAAATGGCGAGGCGGGAAAATGGGACTGGCTCCGAGCATAAACAGCGCAAGTCCTTTCAGACCAACGTTGCGTCTTGTATGTTGCCAAAGGTATCCAAAAAGGGTTTGCTAGTGGAAGGTTTTTCTGGGACTGCTGCGCAGCAGTCCCAGAAAAAATCGCCGGCGAGAGATCGATTGTGTCCGGGCGCCCCAGACGCCGCCACCGAG
>JACPPG010000003.1 GCA_016191115.1 Planctomycetia bacterium
CTTACCGCCGAGGGACGCCGCCTTCTTCCCGCCTTCCTCGCCGCCAGAAACGCCAGTGCCGAAAAGCTCCGCGACCTCGCAGCCTAGAAAAAATCCTCTCACCCTGCGAAAATCTGAATCGTTTGCAGTGCAGAGCACCCTAAGCCTTACGGCTCGGCGGGAGCCTCGCCGTCCCTGGTCATGCGCGCGAAACACCGCGAGCGCAAAAAAAAACAGCGCCTACCCCGACGCCATTCAGGGTAGCCGCTGTACACTCGTTGCAATGCGACGCGTCTGCGCGTGACTACTCGGCCGGAGCCGTGGTGCCGGCCGGCTCGACGACCACGTTAGCAATCGTGGCGCCGCACTTGCCTCCGCGGCAGCGCCGCGGACGTGCATCGGCCTGAACCGCCAGCACGAGAACCAACAACACCGCACAGATCGCAGCAAACTTCTTCATCACAATCCTCCCTACAGTCGCTCGCGCGTCCTCCAACCCCGACGCGCTGGGGCTATACACTCCGTTTGTGAGCCGTCACCGTATTGAATTGAATGCGACTGTCAACCACCTGTGCACAATCGGATCGCACAGCCGTGCGCCGCGATGACGCCGCGATGATGCTGACGCAAATTCCAGAAACGGCGCCGCGCTTCGGCGTAAGGGCCTATTATCGCGGCCGTTGGGTGGCTGGGCCTGCGCGCAAGTGCGAATGCACGACCTCGTCGGTGCCGGCTTAGAGCGATCCCACTGACAATTAAATACCCCGGTGTTTTTTTCGAATTCCCTCGCAAGTCGGTTTGCCACCGTCCCCCCGCGCACAGCAGTCCATCCCGGTCGATGTGCGGGTAAGCGGCCGCGCGGTCGACTATCATAGGCGCGTGCGCCCTGCGCACTAGCGATGTAGCGACCGCCAAAAACGACGAGCAAGCATGCGAGGATCTGCCATGTCATCTTTCGGAAAATTAACGAACTTCTTCCGTCGATTTGCCGTGCTCGGCGTTTGTCTGGGCGCGGCTGCCCACGGATTGCTACCCGCGGGCTTCGCAAGCGAGTCGACGCCCGCCCATGCCGACGAGCCCGCGGCAATCCGCCCGCACGGGGGCATGATGCGTTACCCAGATTGCAGCGCCGAGCACGTCGTGTTCGTCTACGGCAACGACTTGTGGCTGGTGCCGCGCGCGGGCGGCGTCGCCTTGCCGCTTTCGAGCCCCGCCGGGCAGGAGATGCATCCGAAGTTCAGTCCTGACGGGCGGACGGTTGCTTTCGTCGCCAACTACGACGGCAACCAGGACCTGTACGCGGTGCCTGTCGAAGGTGGCGCGCCAGCGCGCGTCACGCATCACCCGGCCGCCGAAGTGCTGTGCGACGTGTTGCCGGACGGGAGGCTCTTGTTCTCGACCAATGGGCTGGCACCGATGGCTCGGCAAACGGAGCTCTACTACGTCGCCGCCAAGGGCGGTCTCGCTGAAAAGCTGCCGGTGCCGTACGGGGCGAACGGGGCCGTGAGCGCCGACGGGCGCTTTCTGGCCTATACGCCGCACTCGATCGACCAGCGCACGTGGAAGCGCTATCGGGGTGGCATGGCGACCGATATCTGGATCGTCGACCTCAAGGACGGCTCGTCGAAGCGGATCACCGATTGGGAAGGCACCGACACCTTGCCCATGTGGCAGGGCAGCACCGTGTACTACCTGTCGGACGCGGGTGACAGCCACCGGCTGAACATCTGGTCCTACAACACCGAGAGCGGCGCCCGCGAGCAGATCACGAAGTTTGCCGACTACGACGTGAAGTGGCCCTCGATCGGCCCTGGGCCCGCTGGCAAGGGAGAGATCGTTTTCCAGCACGGTCCATCGCTTGATCTCTTGGACCTGGAGAGCCGGCAATCGAAGGCCGTCGACGTGCGCATCCCCGGCGACCGGCCCAAACTACGCCGCCGCATGGTCGACGAGGCCAAGAACATCATGTCGTCGGGTATCTCCTCGACGGGCAAGCGAGGCGTGTTCGAAGCCCGCGGCGACATCTGGACCGTTCCGGCCGAGAACGGCTCGCCGCGCAACCTGACGCGGACCGACGGCGTGGCCGAGCGCGATCCGGCCTGGAGTCCCGATGGCCGCTGGATCGCCTACTTCAGCGACGCGACCGGCGAGTACGAGCTGTACCTGGCGTCGTCGGCCGGGCAGGGCGAGGCCCGCCGACTGACGCACGACGGCGGCGCGTTTCGCTATGACCCTACGTGGTCGCCCGACTCAAAGCACATCGCGCTGTGGGACAAGGGCGGCGCGTTGTTCGTACACACGATTGACGGCGAAACGAAGAAGATCGACACGCATCCTTGGGCCGAACATCCGCGCGTCCGCTGGTCGCACGACTCGGCCTGGCTGGCCTACACCAAGGAAGGGGACAACCGCAAGAGCGCCATCTGGCTGTACCACTTGTCGGAAGGGAAGGCCCACCAGGTGACGGCCGGGCGATTCGACGACGGCTCGCCCGTCTTCGATCGCAAAGGCGACTATCTGTTCCTCACTAGCAGCCGGCAGTTCTCGGCGCCGGTCTACGAGGACGCAGGGACGACGTTCGTCTACGCCGGCACGGAGCTGTTGCTCGCGGTGCCCCTGCGGGCCGCGGTGGGGGTCCCCCGACCGCCCAAGAGCGATGAGGAGACATGGGGCGACGAGAAGAAGAAAAAGGACGAAGACAAGGACAAGAAGGACGCGGACAAGAAGCCCGACGACAAGCCGGCCGAGGACAAAGCGGCCGACAAGAAGGACGAAAGTGCCGCGGACGAGAAATCGGGCGAGAAGGAAAAGAGGCCCGACGAGGCCGCCGAAAAGAAGGAAGACAAGGACGCGAAGCCGCTTGAGATCGAGCTCGACGGCTTCGAGCGCCGCGCGATCGTGCTA
The DNA here is from genome assembly GCA_016191115.1 of Planctomycetia bacterium. GTDB lineage: Bacteria > Planctomycetota > Planctomycetia > Pirellulales > JACPPG01 > JACPPG01. The sequence goes on from JACPPG010000003.1 coordinate 2,884, forward strand.
CCGGTGAAGGCCGGCAATTTCGCCGGTCTTGAGGTCACGAGCGACGGAAAGCTGGTTTATACGGCCCGCGCCCCGCGCGGCGGCCGCGGCGAGCCGGCAATCAAGATCCTCGACATCAAGGCCGACGAGAAGCAAGAGCAAACCGTGGTCGAAGGGGCCGGTTCGTTTTCGATCTCGGCCGACGGCAAGAAGCTGCTGGTGCGCAAGGGGGACACCTATGCGATCGTCGACGCCAAGGCCGACCAGAAGCTCACCAAATCGCTTTCGACCAAGGGGCTGCAGGCGTCGATCGACCCGCGGGCCGAGTGGCGGCAGATGCTCCGCGAGGCGTGGCGGCTCGAGCGCGATTACTTCTACGACCCCAACATGCACGGCGTCAACTGGCCGACGGTGCTCGAGCAGTATCAAAAAATGCTCGACGATTGCACCTCGCGCGAGGATGTGCAGTATGTCATCGGCGAGATGATCTCCGAGTTGAACGTCGGTCACACTTACGCCCGAACCGGCGGCGATATGGAGAGCCCTGAAAAAGTTTCGGTCGGCATGCTGGGCGTGGACTACGAGCGTGGCGACGGGGCGTACCGCATCGCGCGGATTTACGAAGGGGCGCCGTGGGACGCCGACGCCCGTGGCCCGCTCAGCCAGCCCGGCGTCGATTGCAAGCCGGGCGATTACCTCTTGGCAGTCAACGGCGTGCCGGTCGATCCTGAGAAAGACCCGTGGGCCGCCTGTCAGGGTCTGGCCGGCAAGACGATCACGATCACAGTGAGCCAACAACCGACGCGCGACGAGAAGTCGCGGACGCTCACGATTGTCCCCCTTGCCGAAGAGACGGAGCTGCGATACCGCGCGTGGATCGAGCGGAATCGGGCCTACGTTGCCGAGCGAAGCGGCGGCCGGATCGGCTATCTGCACGTGCCCGACACCGGCGTCAACGGCCAGAATGAGCTTTTCCGGCAATTCCATGGGCAAACGGCGGCCGCGGCCCTGATCATCGACGAGCGGTGGAACGGCGGCGGGCAGATTCCCACCCGCTTCATCGAGCTCTTGAACCGCCCCGTGACCAACTACTGGGCCCGCCGCGACGGCAACGATTGGACCTGGCCGGCCGACGCACATCACGGGCCGAAGTGCATGCTGATCAACGGGCTGTCAGGCTCGGGCGGCGACGCCTTCCCCGCCTACTTCCGCCAGGCGGGACTGGGAAAACTCATCGGCACGCGGACCTGGGGCGGGTTGGTCGGCATTTCGGGAAATCCGCTTTTGATCGACGGCGGACAAGTGACCGTGCCCACCTTCGCCTTTTACGAGACCGACGGCACGTGGGGCATCGAAGGGCACGGTGTCGACCCGGACATCGAAGTCGTGGACGACCCGGCCAAGATGCGCGACGGCCGCGACCCGCAGCTCGACGCGGCGATCGAGCACATGCTCGCCCAACTCGAGCGCGCGCCGTACAAGCGACCGAACCGGCCCGCCTATCCCAACCGCGCCGGCATGGGGATCGCGCCGGCGGACAAATAACGAGCTGACTGCACGGCGCGCGGTCTTGCGGATGGCCGGCTCTACGCCCGGCGGCGCGTGATGGCGGCCCACTCAGGCTGCGAATAGTAGTGGCACAGGGCCGCGGCCAGGGCATCGGCCACGTCGTGCGGCTCAGGCGGGGCCGGCAGCCGCAGCTCGCGCTCGACCGCGCGCTGCATTTGCGATTTCGATGCCCGGCCGTTGCCAGTCAGGGTCTTCTTGATGCGCGTGGCGCTGTAGTTCACCACCGGAACGCCGGCCTGCGCGGCGGCCAGGCAAATCACTCCGCGGGCGTGCGCCATCAAAATCGACGTTCGTGGCCGGTCGTAGTGCGAGTACAACTCTTCGAGGGCCATGGCCGAGGGCGCGAGTGCTGCGATCGCCTCCGCGATGCCGGCGAAGATTTCCGCGACCCGTGCGGCTACCGACGCGCGGTCCCGGCCGCGAATCACGCCCGCCTCGCACAATTTCGGCCCGCCCTGGGCCACTTCCAGGACGGCATAGCCCGTGACGTTCAGGCCCGGGTCGACTCCCAGGACACGTGGCGCTCGTCCGGCGGCGGTCATGAGTACACCTGCGACGGTCGGCGACAATCCGCGACAAGTCGTCACCGCTGGATGGTCCATGCAGTTCCGTCGGGTCGGTCCTCCAGGGTGACGCCCAGCGCGGCCAGTCGATCGCGAATGCTATCGGCCATGGCGAAGTTCTTCGCCTTGCGCAATTCAGACCGCACCGCCGCCAATAGGTCCAGGAGCTGGCCGGTAAGCGCATCGCTGGCGCCAACCGGCGCTTTCGGCGGAGCGCGAAACAGACCGAGCGTGGCGGCAAGCTCGCGGAGCGTCCGCGCGCCGGCCCGAAAGGTGGCGACGGCCGCGGGCGTGGCCTTGGCCGATTCTTCCAGGCTCTCGCCGTCGACGAACTTGTTGAGCGCGCGGACCAGCTCGAACAGGTCCCCGATGGCGCCGCCGGTGTTGAAATCATCGTCCATCGAGGCCAGAAAACGCTGTCGGCAGTCGGCGACGTCGGGGGGCAGCGTGGACTCGGCGGCCGCCGAGTCGCCCGCCGTGCGCGATGCCGGCGCCTCGAGCCGGTAAAAGCTTTCACCCGTGATTCGCTCGTACCGCTGAAAAAAGCGATAGAACGTGGCCAGTCCCTTGTCGACTTCGTCGATCCGCTCCGTGCTGAAGTCGATCGGCCGGCGGTAGTGGGTCGACAGCACGAAGAAGCGAATGGTCTCGCCGGCATAGATGGCCAATAGTTCGCGAAAGGCGCTTGCGCCCTTCGACTTTCCCAGCTTGCCCGACTCCTGGGCGGCCTGGTCGCCGTCGGCAATCTCGCGCGTGGCACGACCGCCGACCTTGCCGATCTCGCTCGAGGCCTGCATCAGGCCGTTGTGCATCCAATACTTCGCTTGCGGCTTGCCGTGGGCGCATTCGCTCTGGGCGATTTCGTTCTCGTGGTGCGGGAACACCAGGTCCAGCCCGCCGCCGTGGATGTCGAACGTCTCGCCCAACAGCTTGCGGCTCATGGCCGAGCACTCGATGTGCCAGCCGGGCCGCCCCGGGCCCCACGGGCTGTCCCACGAGGGCTCGCCGGGCTTGGCGCTTTTCCACAGGGCGAAGTCGGCGGCGGCCCGCTTCCGGCCCGCCATCTCGCCGCCGTCGCCGTGCATCGACTCCACGCTGCGGTTGCTGAGCTTGCCGTATTCCGCGTCGCGGGCGACGTCGAAGTACACGTCGCCGCCGGCCGCGTAGGCAAAACCCTTGTCGATCAGGGTTTGGGTCAACCGGATGATCTCGTCCATCGTGGCGGTCGCCCGGGGGAAGTGGTCGACTGTGTCGATGCCCATCGCCGCCAGATTGTCCATGTAGTCAGCCGTCATCTCCTCGGCCAATTGCGACATCGACATGCCGCGCGCGGCGCTTTCGGCGATCAGCTTGTCGTCGACGTCAGTGATATTCACCACCCACGTGACCTGGTAGCCGCAGTACACCAGGTACCGCTTGACGGCGTCGAAGATCACCGGCCCCACCATGTGCCCGATATGACTGGGCTTGTAAACCGTGGGTCCGCACAGGTAGATGCCGACCTTGCCGGGTTCGACCGGTTCGAAGGGCTCCTTGGTCTTGGTGAGCGTGTTATAGACGCGGATCGACATCGTTAGGTCGGAGGGGGCGGTGCGATGGGCGTGCGATTGACTGGTCTGGGTGGTCAGCATGGTTCGATGAGCACTACGCTGGTGGCCATCATGGCTTCCTGCCGGCCGACGGGGCCGAGGCCTTCGCCGGTCTTGGCCTTCACGCCGACGCGATCGGCGCTGACCGAGAGCAGGGAAGCCAGCCGCTTTTGGATTGTTTCCTTGTAGGGGGACAACTTGGGCCGTTCGGCGAAGACAATGCAGTCCACGTTGACCACCCGATAGCCTGCCTCGGCGACGCGGCGGAGCGCTTCGGTCAGCATTTCGGCCGAGTCGCGGCCGCGGTTAGCCGGATCGGTGTCGGGAAACAGCTCGCCGATGTCCCCCAGCCCTGCGGCGCCCAGCAAGGCGTCGGTCACCGCGTGCAACAGCACGTCGGCGTCGCTATGCCCCACCAGTCCGCGGTCGTAGGGAACGACGACGCCCCCCAGCTTAAGCGGACCTCCGGGCGAGAGCCGATGGGTGTCGTGGCCGATTCCGACGCGCGAGCCTGGCGTGGCTGGTTCTCCGACAAGAGCCAAAAGGTGGATGGACGATGGACCCGATTTTAGGCCGCGAATTATAGCCCAACCACCGCGACCGGACAACGCGAGCAACTCTTTCCGTCCAAGGGCGCGCTACCTATAATCCTCGTTGCATGGCCATCATCGAGCTTGTCGGGCTAGCGAAAGCCTATCGGGTCTACCAGAAACAAGAGGGCCTGCTGGCCTCGGTGCGGGGGCTTTTTCATCGGCAGTACCGCACCGTCGAAGCCGTTCGCGGCATCGATTTGCAAGTAGAACAGGGCGAGTTCGTCGCCTTTCTCGGCCCCAACGGCGCCGGCAAGACGACCACGCTCAAGCTCCTCTCGGGCGTCATCACGCCCTCAGGCGGCACGGCCCGCGTGATGGGGCACGTCCCCTGGAAGCGGGAAAACGCCTATCGCCGGCGGTTCGCGCTGGTGATGGGGCAGAAGAATCAACTGTGGTGGGACCTGCCGGCCCAGGAGTCCTTTCGTCTGCACCAGCAGATCTACCTGATCGATCCGGCGCGCTTCGAGCGGACGCGGGACGAGCTGGTCGAGCTATTGGGCGTCGCCAACCTGCTCAAGCAGCCGGTCCGCGAGCTGTCGCTGGGCGAGCGGATGAAGATGGAGCTGATCGCCGCGCTGCTGCACTCGCCCGAGGTGCTGTTCTTGGACGAGCCGACGATCGGCCTGGATGTGATCGCCCAGCACAACATTCAGGCCTTCCTCCGGCACTACCAGCAGTTGCGGCGGATCACCATCCTCCTGACCAGCCACTACATGAAGGACGTGGCCGCCCTTTGCAAGCGGGTGGTGATCATCGCCCAGGGCCGGATCATCTACGACGGGTCGCTGTCGGGCATCATCGACCGCTTCAGTCATCACAAGGTCATCACGCTCCTGTTTCCCGGCGACGACCGCATGCCAAGCGACTTGGCGCGCTACGGCGAAGTGGTCGAGGAGTTCGCTCCGAAGGTGAAGCTGCGCGTGCCGCGGAAGAACGTTCCGGACGTGCTGGCCGGCATCCTCGCTCGGCACGCCATCGAAGACGTGAGCGTCGAGGACCCGCCCCTGGAAGAGGTGATCGCCGAGATGTTCTCGCTGGCCGGCGAAGCACAGACGGGCGACGGAGAGGTCGACCGCGTGGCGGAACGCGTGACATGAGGGGAGCGTTTAGCCGCCGCGGCCACGTGGCGAACTGACCACCATGAATGGAGTAAGAAAGCGGGCGCCAGCTCCGGCTAATTGCTAATCGCTAGTCGCTAGTTGCTCAACCATGTACGCTCGCCTCTTAACCTGGTGGACGATCCTGCGGATCTGCCTGGAGGAACGGCTGGTCTACCGGGGGGACTTCGCGCTTGGGACGCTGATGCGGTTCTTGCCGTTCATCACGCAGATCTTTCTGTGGAGTGCCGTGTTCGCCGCCCGCGATCAAAGCCCTCTGCGCGGCTACTCGTACAACGAGATGATCGCTTACTTGCTCTTGACGAATATCAGCAGGGCGTTTTCCAGCATGCCGGGCCTGGCCTCGTCGATCGCGCAGCAGATTCGCAACGGTGAGATCAAGAAGTTCCTCATTCAGCCGATCGACTTGATCGGCTTTCTGCTGCTCGCCCGTGTCGCGCATAAGGTGGTGTACTACGTGGTGGCACTTGCTCCCTTTGCGCTCGTGTTCTATCTGGCGCGGGGCTTCTTTTCCGGCTGGCCCGACGTGACGACGATGCTCGCCTTTCTCGTGTCGCTGGTGATGGCGTTCCTGCTGGGCTTCTTTCTGGAGGCCACGATCGGCATGGTCGGCTTCTGGTTCCTGGAGGTCAGCTCGCTCCTGTTTGTGTATCAGTTGTTCAGCTTCTTTCTGTCGGGGCAGATGTTTCCGATCGACATCCTGCCGTCGGCGGCCCGCGCGGCGGTCGACCTCTTGCCCGTGCCCTACCTGGCGTACTTTCCCGTGGCGGTGTTCCTGGGGAAGGTGCAGGGGACGGCGCTCGCCTGGGGGCTTTTGGTGCAGGCCGGCTGGGTCGTGCTCTTTATGGTCGCCAGCCGCGTGGCCTTGCACCGCGGCCTGATACGCTACAGCGGCTTTGGAGGGTGAACGACCGAGGAAACAAGTCCATGAGGGTGGGAAACAAGTCCATGAGGGTGTGCCACTGCTTCGCTAGAAGCAGTGCGGCGCGACGAGCGGCCCAGCACGGCTTGAGTACAAGCCGTGGCACACGACTTCGGAGTACAAGCCGTGGCGCACGACGTCGTACAAGCCGTGGCACACGACTTCGGATCAGCAGCCGGGGGTCTTGAATCGATGAGCGAACACCCATCCTACCTGCGAGTCTTTCTCACGTTCGCCCGCAACAGCCTGGTGCGGGACATGACGTTTCGCACCAATTTCCTGGTCGACGTCGTGGCGAGCCTGACCTGGGTGTCGATGCAATTGGCGTTCTACCTGTTGATCTTTGCGTTCGCCCCCTCGATCGGCAGCGACTGGGGGAAGTACGAGTTTCTCGTCTTTCTGGCGACGACGCTGTTGGCCAACAGCCTGGTGGGCGCGTTTTTCATGCCCAACTTGAGCGAGTTTAGCGAGCTGATCCGCACCGGCCATCTGGACTTCGCCCTGTTGAAGCCGATCGACACGCAGTTTTTGGTATCGTTTCAGCGAATCGAGTGGTCGACGCTGGCGAACTTTGTTTTCGCGCTGTGCCTGTTGGCTTTTGCGCTGGTGCATCTTGAGAACCCCCCGCAGGCGATCCAGTGGGTGCTGTTTATCGTCTACGTCGGGTGCGGCGTGGCGATGCTCTACAGCCTGATGATCGCGCTGTCGAGCGCGAGCGTGTGGATGGGGCGCAACCAGAACCTGTACGACTTCTGGTTCTACATCACCAACTTCTCCCGCTACCCGATGGAGATCTACGAGGGGCCGATCGGCACGCCCCTGCGGCGGGCCTTCACGTTCGTGGTCCCCATCCTGGTGGTCGTGAACGTGCCGGCGCGGATGCTGGCGCAGCCGCTATCGGCGCAGAACTGGCCGCTGGCCGGCTTTGCCATTCTGGCCACCGCCGGCAGCCTGCTCGGCTCGCGGTGGATGTTCGTCCGAGCGCTGGCGAGTTACCGCAGCGCGAGCAGCTAGGCTGGATGATTGTCGGTCCCAACACATGCCCGGCGGCGGCTCCGAGATGACGCGTTTGAGTTGGGAGATAGCCAACAAGGTCACAGGGGTCACCGAGCATGCGTGTTAATGCATCCGCCATCTGAGACCGGCGTCTTGTACTCTCTGCGGCCTCGGTGGCTAATTCTCCGAAACTTGAAAACGAAAACGCCCCGACGGTTGGCAATGCTGGACAGTTAGCGCGTGTCTCAGAACAGGAAGTACAACGTCCCCGCGAGCATCACCGCCAGCATCAGGAACACGGCGAGCATGAACCAAGGGCTGCCCGGAGCGGAGGATGACCGCGAGCGCGGCGTGATGTAGTCGCCGCACCGCGGGCATTGCTCCGCGTCTTCGTACACGCTCGCGCCACAGCTCGGGCACTCGTACGACTCGGACTCCTCTTCGTCCTCGTCGTCCGGCTCCGGGTCTTCCCAATCTTCAAGTGGTCGATGCGGCATGATTTGCTTTGATCGTCGGTCTGCTTCAGCGCGCCGGCGGGAAAGTGGGACCGGCACACCCGACGCAGCGCCCGTCCGGATGGCTTCACGTCAAGCGTACTCGGAGTCAGTCCCATTTTCCCGCCTGCCTGTCTTGAAAAACAGAGCGGCCGCCTGACCGCTTGCTGGTGCCCCTGGCGCGGCGGGCCGAGATAGACTAGAATGGGCCGGCCGCCTGAGCCTGCCCGCCGCCGCGCCTGTCGCTCGTTCGCCTCACCCGCCGCAAGAACCCCGCGAGCAATCTGGCATGCGACTCGCCTTCAGCTCCAACGCCTACACCCAGTTCTCGATCGAGGAGGCCATCGAGCGGATCGCCGCCGCAGGCTACTCGGGCATGGAGCTATTGGCCGACGTGCCGCACGCCTGGCCGGTCGGTCTGTTGCCGCCGCGGCGGCAGGCCATTCGCGACGCCCTGGCGCGGCACAACCTGACGGTCTCGAACGTCAACGGCTTCATGATGAACGCCGTGGCCGACCCGCGGCAGCCGTACTGGCATCCCTCTTGGATCGAACCTGATCCCCACTACCGGGCCATCCGCCGCGAGCACACCAAGCGGGCCCTGGCCCTGGCGAAAGAAGTCGGCGCGAAGCACGTGCAGACCGAGCCGGGCGGGCCGCTGGCGCCAGGACAATCGTGGCAGCAGGCGGCCGACATCTTCTACGAAGAGCTGATGCCGTGCATCGAAGTGGCCGAGAAACTCGAGGTGTCCCTGCTGATCGAGCCCGAGCCGAGCCTGATGATCGAGCGCTTCGGCCAGTTCGTGGAATTCATCGAGCGGATCGCCTCGCCGTGGGTGGGCTTGAACTTCGACATCGGCCACGCCTTCTGCGTGGGCGAGGACCCGCAGGACTGGGTGGCCCGCATGGCCCCCTACACCCGACACTACCATTTCGAGGACATCGCCGACACGCGCGTTCACCGGCACCTGATTCCCGGCACGGGGGCGATCGATTTCGTGGCGACGCTGCGAGCAATCGCCGCGACCGGCTATGATGGCTGGATCACCGTCGAGCTATATCCATACATCGACCGCCCCGATGAGGCAGCCCGCGGTGCGTACCGGTACATGACCGGCGCGCTGGCAGAGGCAGGGATTGTGCTGCAGTGACGGTAGGGTGCTCTGCGCTGCAAACGATTCAAATCTTCGCGAGCCGTGCAAGTGTTTGAATCACGAAAACGCGAAAGCACGAAACGGCAAGAGTTTATGTTGATTCTTTTTTTCGTGCTCTCGTGCTTTCGTGATTCAATTCTTGGTTGCGGGCGCGGCGGCGGCTAACTATGTCGCAATCCGCCGAAACACCTGGCGCGAACCTACAAGCGTGGCTGCAACTGTTTCGGCTGCCGAATCTCTTCACGGCGATGGCCGACGTGTTTCTCGGCTATCTGTTGGTGCACGAGTCGCTCCAGCCGTGGTGGACGTTCGCCCTGTTGCTCGGGGCTTCGAGCCTGATGTATACGGCCGGCATGGTGCTCAACGACGTTTTCGACGTGGCCATCGACCGCGAGGAACGGCCGGCCCGCCCGATCCCTAGCGGCCGCGTCCCGCTTGCGCTCGCGCTGCACACCGGCGGCGTGATGCTGGGCGCCGGTACCGCGCTTTCCTGGGCGGCAAGCGCCCTCGCCGGCGAGGCGCGCACGGGGCTGGTCGGCACATCGTTGGCCATCGCCGTCTTGGCGTACGATCGCCTATTGAAGCGAACGTTGATCGCGCCGGTGGCGATGGGGGCCTGCCGGTTTCTGAACGTCCTCTTGGGCGCAAGCACCGCGGCCGGCCCATGGCACGCGATGCACTGGCTCGTCGCCGGAGGCGTGGGACTGTACGTCGTGGGCGTTACCTGGTTTGCCCGCACAGAAGCACGCGAGAGCCGCGCGCTCCACTTGCTGGCGGCGACCGCGGTGATGGCTGCCGGGCTGGCGCTATTGGCCTGGTTTCCATCGCGGGCCGACGCGCGGCTCGATCCGGTGAGCGCGCCCGACTACGCCGTCGCCATCGGCGCCCGCTGGTACGTGCTGTGGGGGGCGTTAGGGTTTTTGACCCTGTGGCGATGCGTGGCGGCAGCGCTCAATCCACGGCCGCTGCACGTGCAGATGGCGGTGCGGCAATGCATCCTGGCCATCGTGATCATCGACGCCGCGGCCTGCTTCGCCGTCCGCGATCTCTCTTGGGCGGCTGTGATCCTGGTGCTCTTGGCCCCGGCGATGTTCCTCGGCCGTTGGATCTACTCGACGTGAGGTTAGCCGCCGCGGCCACGCGGCGAATCCTCCCGTAGGGTGCTCTGCGAGCACCGACAAACGCGACGCCTGCGTGCGCCACAAACAAAAAAAGGCGAGGCCGAAGCCTCGCCTTCGCTTGAATTGGCTTGATACGGCTTACCAGTACCGGACCACCGTCCGCGTGCGGAACGGGCGATAGATCGTGCGGGCACGCACGACCGGGGCCACGTAGGCCGGACCATAGTAGTATGTCACCGACGGAACCACCGGGCCCACGACGACCGGGGCAGGAACCACCGGGGCCGGAACGAACGGCGCCGCGACGACGGGGCTGTAGCTCTGAACGATGACCGGCGCCTGCGCCACTTGCGCGACGGGGGCCTCGACAACGGGTGCCTGCACAGCCGGCGCACACTCCGGAGCCGCCGCGGGCGCGATGGCCGGGGCCGCCGCGGGTGCGAAGGCCGGCGCCGCGGCTGGCGCGACGACGGGCTGTGTGATCGGCAAATAAGATTGCACCGTGTCGATGCGCACCGCGGCACTGGCCACGGAGCAAGTCAACAGTAGCGAGCAGGCGGCAGCCAATGCGGTCTTCATCGTTTCTCTCCGGCGAGGTTTTTGAACGTCGATTCCACGTCCCGCGCCTTCCGCAATTTCTCGCGAAGCGGGCGCGCGTGCCGTGTCACCCAAGAATGGTAGTTTATGGTTCGCCTGCGCGATGCTCAAGCAACTTGCGCCGGAAAGACATCGCCGTGCGCGGAGAGCCCGCACAATCGCGCCAATCGGCAAAGTCACGTCGTGCTAGCACTCCCGCTGCGCTCTGGCATCGGCGATAATCGCACGCGCCGTGTCGTGTCGACCAGAATGTGGGCGCCATGGCCACGGAAGTACTCCGCCGTGGCCATGCCTGCCACGACGCGGCATGCCCACGGCGCGCGTGGGCATGGCACCCGACAATCAAACTGTCACAGACCACCATCGCGGGATTGCCGACAAAGGTGAAATCATCATGCCCGACCGCGTTGTACTGCTTTCGATTCCTGGCCTGCGCGAAAACGACCTCGCGGCGATGCCGCGCCTGGCCGCGCTGGCGGCGGAGGGCGAACAGGCGCCGCTCGTGCCCAGCTTTCCCTGCGTCACCTGCCCCGTGCAGGCGAACATGACCAGCGGCGCTCTCCCGTCGGAGCACGGCGTCGTGGCCAACGGCTTCTATTGGCGCGACAAGCGCGAGATCGAGATGTGGACGGCCTGGAACGATTGCATCCTGCGTCCGCAGATCTGGGACCGGCTGCACGAGCGCGACGCGACGATCACCTCGGCCGTGTGGTTTCCATTGCACAGCAAGGGGTGCGGCGCCGACTACATCTGCACGCCCGCGCCGATCCACAATCCCGATGGCAGCGAGTCGCTGTGGTGCTATACGAAGCCGACCGAGCTGTACGGCGAGCTGCGCGACGCGATCGGCCACTTTCCGCTGCAGCATTTCTGGGGGCCGATCGCCAACATCAAGTCGAGCGCCTGGATCGTCGATTCCGCGCTGCACGCGGCGCGGGCCTTCAAGCCCGACTTTTTCTACATCTACCTGCCGCACCTCGACTACGCCGCGCAGAAAAATGGCCCCGACAGTCCAGAGGCCATGGCGGCGCTCGCCGCCCTCGATGAAGTGCTGGGCCGGTTGATCGACGGCGTCCGCGCGGCCTACGGCGCGGACGCGCCCTTGTGGCTGGTGGCGAGCGAATACGCGCTTCTGCCGGTGGATCACGTGACGTATCCGAATCGCGTGCTCCGCGAGGCGGATCTCCTGGCGGTCGAGCGCCGCGACGACGGCGAGTATCTCGATCTGGCCGGCAGCCGTGCCTGGGCGCTCGTCGACCATCAACTGTCGCACGTGTTCGTCCGTGACCGAGATCCGCGGACGATTTCACGCGTGGCCGAGCTGTTCCGCGGCCGCGAAGGCGTCGCCGAAGTGCTGCTCGCTGACGACAAGGCCCGCTTCGGGCTTGACCACGAGCGCGCGGGCGACGTCGTGCTCGTCTCGGCCGCGAACAGTTGGCAGGCCTACTACTACTGGCTCGATGACGCTAGCGCGCCCGCCTTCGCCCGCACCGTCGACATCCACCGCAAGCCGGGTTACGACCCGGTGGAGTTGTTCTTCGATCCGGCGACGCGCGGCATCCCGCTCGACGCGCGACTGGTGCGTGGTTCGCACGGTGCACCGGCGGTCAATCCCGCGCAGCGCGGCGTGATCGTCTCGTCCGAGCGCGGCGTGCTCGTCGGACGCAGCCTCGCCGACACCGATGTGTGCGAGCTGGTCCTACGGCAATACGGGCTGTGAGACGTTGTAGGCAGAACGCCGTAGGCGGTAGGCGGCAAAGCAGCGGGGTCAGGACTGCGACGAGCGTGTAGAATCGCCATCGGTGCGGCACGGCCCGTCCGCCGTTCCGCTTTATGACAGTTCCCGTCTATGTGGTGAAGGAATGCAGGCCATCATTATCGGCGCCGGGCGCGGCGCACGGCTCATGCCCACCACCGCCGATGCGCCAAAGTGCTTTGCCGAGGTGGGCGGGCGACGGATCCTCGACTGGACCTTGGACGCCCTGGCCGAAGGGGGCCTCGACCGGGTCGCCTTCATCGGCGGCTATCAGATCGACAAGGTCCGCGCGGCGTATCCGCGGTTCACGTTCCGCCACAATCGCCAGTGGGAACACAACAACATCCTGGCCTCGCTCTTCTGCGCCGAGGACCTGATGGGCGACGGCTTCGTGTGCGCCTATTCCGACATCCTCTTCACGCCCGACGTGGTCCGCCGGTTGATGGCCAGCCAGGCCGACATCGCGCTGGTGGTGGATACCGATTGGGCGACGCGGTACGAGGAGCGGACCGAGCACCCGCCGGACGACGCCGAGAAGGTCTCTGTCGCGGACGGCCGGGTGACGCGGATTCACCGCGGCATCCCGGCGCACGAAGCGCACGGCGAATACATCGGCGTGGCAAAGTTCACGGCCGCCGGCGCCGCGCGGCTCCGCGAGCACTACCACCGCTGCCGCGAGCGCTCGGCCGGCCGGCCGTTTCGCGAGGCGAAGTCCTTCGAGAAGGCCTACCTGATCCATCTGCTCGAGGAAATGATCGAAGCCGGCCAGCCAATGGCCCACGTCGACACCCCCGGCGGCTACATCGAGATCGACACGCAACAAGACTTCGACTACGCGCGGCGAAACTGGCGGTAGCGAGAATGCCCGCGGCTCACGCGGTGGCTTCGCCGCCGGCGCGGCGCATCTTTTCGCGGGCGCGGCTGAGGGTCGGGCCGACGCTGTTCTCCGGCATGCCGGTGGCCGAGCTGATCTCGCGGTACGATTTGCCCTCGATGTGATAGAGGCGCACCACTTGCGCTTCGTACCCCTCCAGGTCCTCGAGCAGCCGCTCGACCTCGTCGCGATTGTAGAGGCGGTCCTCGGCCGCTGTCGCGCTTTCGACGGTCACGCCCGAGGGCTGCACGGTGACGGTTGCCAGTCGCGCGGCCGACTTGTTGGCCAAGAGCTCCTTGACCACCACGCGGCGCGCGATCACCGTCAGATACGTGGCCAGGCTGGCTTGTCCGCGAAAGCGCCGCAGGACGGCGAAGTCATCCTTGATCACGGCCAGGAACACCTCGGCGCACAGGTCCTCGCGGTCTTCGGGCGCCAGGCGAATCGAGCGGGCTTGGGCCGAGTGGTTGATGACGTGCATCACCAGGCCCATGTACCGGTCTACGAAGTCCTCCCACGCGCGGGGCTTGCGGTCGAGGCAACGGTCGAGCAGTTTGCGGTCGATTTCAGAAAGTGCCACGCGGTCGACCCCTCGTCACCCGCAAACGCGGACGGGGCGAATCCCTGCCGCAACTGACCGCCAGAGGACGGCCAATAACTTGCAATCCCGGCGGATATGATCGATTCTAAGACCGATCAAAAAACGAAGCAAGCCGAGCCGGCGCGATCGCCGAAGGGACCTTAGAGCGGCGGTTGACGGGCCGCGGGGACGGTCCTATGATTCTCGCGGATACGGGCGACGGCGCCGTTCAAACCGTTCCCCGGCAAGCACTTGACGGTTCTTGCACGGCTGTGTTGAATGGGCTGCGAGCCGACCGTTCTCGACGCCATCGTTCTCGACGCCCATGTCAGCACGGTGGTCCGTCGCGACAATCGAAAGAGACAATTGTGCCCGCGGGCCGGCGTCTTTCGCCTGGCCCGCCGCGGGCCCGCCGGTCGAAAGTGAGCCGAAAGGAGAAGCGTTTCCCATGACTCACGTTGTTGCCGAACCTTGCTTTGGCTGCAAGTACACTGATTGCGTCGTGGTCTGCCCTGTCGAGTGCTTCTACGAGGGCGAGAAGATGCTTTACATCCATCCGGATGAATGCATCGACTGCGAGGCCTGCGTGCCGGAATGCCCCGTCGAAGCCATCTTCCACGAAGACAATCTTCCCGAAGAGTGGAAGGACTTCACCGCGCTGAACGCCGAGATGGCGACGCAGTGCCCGGTGATTACGGAGAAGAAAGAACCGCTGGCCGGCGCGCAGTAGACGCTCTCTTGGCGAAGAGTGCCCTCGTAGCGATGTGCCGACCGGGCTGCAGCTCGTTCGGCGCTAACGGTATCGAAGCCCGTTCGCCGGGACCTTTGCGTTGCGCCTGTCGGCCTTTTCGGCTGCGCGCGGGCGGCCTAAGCAAGGGGCGACCGAAGCGAAGAACACTCACGCTCGCAAGGGGCGAGTCGCTCGACCCTGACAATTTGGACACCTGCAAGCGCGACACTCGTGCAAACGGCACTCTTGTACGCCGCGCTATGGCTCGGAGTTCTGGCGGCCCTGGCGGCTTGCTGGTGGTCGACGCTCGTTGGCCTGCCGGGCAACTGGTTGATCGTGCTCTTGGCGGTCGCCGTCGCCTGGCTGGTCCCGCCCGAGGCTCATCTGGCGATCGGCGTGCCAGTCGTGTGCGTGTTGGTGGGGCTGGCCATCGTGGGTGAGGTGGCCGAGTTCGCCACGGGCTCGGTGGCCACGGCCCGCGCCGGCGGGACGCGCCGCGCGGCATTGATGGCGCTTGTCGGGGCGACTGTGGGCGGGTTGTCGGGCGCAATCGTGGGGTTGCCCATACCAATCGTCGGGTCGGCCGTCGCCGCGGTGCTGTTCGCGGGCGCGGGCGCGCTTGTCGGGGCGATGCTCGGAGAAGCGCACGCAGGAAAAGGTCTTGCCGGGATGTGGCAGGTCGGGCAAGCCGCCTTCTGGGGGCGGCTGTTCGGCACCCTGACCAAGGCGGCGCTCGGCGCCGTGATGGCCATTATCGCGGCGGTGGCCGCCACATTCTGAATCTCGCGCTGCGGCTCGATACAGTGTGGCGCCGCGGCCGCTCGATCGGAACGTGAACCGCCGGCTACTTGCTCAACGCAGCGATACGGTCTTCGACCGGCTGTCGTCGATGTCGATCTTGTCCTCGCGCGCCAGCCAGCCCAGGGCTTGCATGACAACGTCGCGGGGGGCGTCGACTTCCTTGATCAGCTTGGCGGTGCTCAACGGCCCTTGGTCGGAGAGGGTCCTCCAGATCGCGCCGGCGGTCTCTCCAATCGCAGCGACACTACAAACTTCCGAAGCGCTTGCCATCGCATCAACTCCTCGAGACTGGAACCAATCCCTTGT
Source organism: Planctomycetia bacterium (assembly GCA_016191115.1). Taxonomy (GTDB): domain Bacteria; phylum Planctomycetota; class Planctomycetia; order Pirellulales; family JACPPG01; genus JACPPG01. The sequence continues at coordinate 18,625 of JACPPG010000003.1, forward strand.
TCGGCTCGTCGGGGCGACTGGCGCCGCAGGCTTCAGGTTCGCTCGTGCGGCTACCCAACTGCCTCGATGCCGTGGGATTATAGCGGTCATGCCGGTTTACGCTCAACCATCGACGGGCCGCCGTGCGGGAGTTTGCCGGGGCGGCCCCGTCTTGTGAACATAGGTCACGCGCCAGAAGCGGCGCGCAAAAAAAGGGGCCCGGGTGGCCTTGCGGGTGGCCAACCGGGCCCACTAACCGTGAAAAAACGGCACGTACCCGATGCGGGTCTTACGTCGCGGCAATTGGTGGCGACGGGCGACTTAGATTCACGGCCTACACGTCTTCGTTCCCCCTCCACGGTCGGTTGGCCCTGAGGCTGCGGGAAGCCCCAGGGCTAACTGGGTCGCCGGGAACGAGAGCAAGAGGTAAGCAGTTGTCATGCCAAACGCGCGAAGGGCGGATCGCCAGCCTGGCATCAGGGTCGAAACCGGCAGTTTCCAGCCGCGAATCGCACCCCTGCCCCATGCCCGTGCTAGCGGCGACGCGGCACAATGCGTTGTAAGTCTTACAAGAGATCAGAGCTCGAACCGCCTGGGGCACTTCCCGCCGTCAACGGAAGAAGCTCAGCGTGATCGCTCGGAATACTTCCTCGATGTCCGCAAACTCTCGATCATCCGCCTGACAGAACAGGACGTAGGACGCATCGCGGGTGCGAAAGCTGCGAACTTGGGCCGTGTTGGTAAGGTCCAGGCAGTAGAAGTTCATATCGTAACCGACCAGCTCGTGGCCGGCGACCTTCTCGCGGACGCGTTCGGCGTCCAATTCGTCGTATTGCTGTCGCATGGCCGAAAGCGCCGTATCCGCCAGCTTCGCGGGCACCATCTCCGGCGGATGGATCATGACCGACCAGAAGGCCCCGCCCGGCGAGTACACCGAGACGGCCTGATTCCCGTCGAGGGCCTCGGACTCGTCGAGAACCCAGTTTTCGGGGTACTGAAAGCGGATGCCAAGTTTCTCGAATGTGGCGGCCATGACGGGATTCTATTGTTGTGTCCGCTTGCAACGGCAGCAATTCACTTCGAGCGCGTTTGGCCCCTCGGCCCCGTCTTGTCTAAGAAGGTTTCGGACCAGAAGAACGGCAAAGTCCTTGGAGAGGGGGTCAGGCACATTTTTCGGCTGAAGGTGCTTCGGAAGAATTGAGAACGGCATGTGCCGAAAAATGAGCCAGACCCCGGACTTTGCAGTTCTCCTGGGTTTCGGACCAGGGCCGTTCGCAGATTTAAGCTTGCCGGCGGCGCACCGGCGGGAAAGTGGGACAGGCACCGAGACGCAACGTTGGTCTGAAAGGACTTGCGCTGTTTATGCTCGGAGCCAGTCCCATTTTCTCGCCTCGCCATTTTGAAAAACAGAATGACCCTGGGTTTCGGCCATCGTCGCGGCCGCGATGGGTGCTTCTGCGCGCGGTCCTGGCGGTGGCGATCGTCGCGGCCGTGGGTGGGTGCCGGCTTCCTGTTCCCTACGGCGCGTCGCGGTCGATCATGTCGTCGCGGCAGTTGTCGCAGCGCGGCGCCGGCGCTCTTGGGCGCCAGAATTGGGCTGAGGCTGAGTCGCTGTTTGCCGAAGCAGTGACGACGTGCCCAGCCGACGTCGAGGCCCGCAAGAACTATGGCGAGACGCTGTGGCACCGGGGCGCCAAGCAGGCCGCGATCGAGCAGCTCGAGGCGGCAACGAAAATCGCCAACGAGGACGCCTCGCTTTGGGTGCGATTGGCGGACTTCCGATTGATGGCAGGCCAGGTGGTGGAAGCAAAGCGCGACGCCGAGGCGGCCATCGACCTCGACCCTCGCCTGGCCGACGCGTGGATTCTGCGCGGCCGCGTCGAGCGGCAGTTGGGCGACCAAAGGGAGGCACTGGCTGACTTGCACCGCGCGCTCGGTTACAACCCGCGAAATCCCCAGGTGCTGCACGAGCTGGCGCTGACGTACTTTGCGCTCGACGATCCACAGCGGGCGCTCTCGAACCTGCAAAGCATGCTCGACCAGCATTCGCCCGGCGACGAGCCCCAGCGGCTGCTGTACGAGGTGGGCATGGCTTATGCGCGCCTGGGCCGCTTCGACGACGCGGTTGACAACCTCCGTTTGGCCGTCGCGCGCGATCGCCCCACCGCTGACATCCTCTGCGAATTGAGCGAGGTGGAGCTTGCCCGCGGGCGCGCGGCCGAAGCCCGAATGGCGCTCGAGCAGGCGGCCGTGCTTGAGCCGTCCAACCCACGGTGCAGGGCCATCCTGGCGCGGCTATCGCAACCGGCCGGGGCCACGCAGGCCCGGTAGTGCCGGATCGCTCCCTCGCGAGAGCACGCTGCCAGCCAGCCCGACCGGGCTGGCTTGACCGGCACAATCGCTAGAACCTTTCCTTTGCCTCGCTGAAGTCGATAACACGTTTTTGACCGCGCCCTTCGAGCGACGTATGGTTTCACGGACCAATCGGCCACGGCTTTGGCTGCGCCAGCGACAGTGGATCTAGCACGCTTAGTGCGTCGCCGCCCAAAGAAATCCGTGGGCAAGCCCACCGCCATCCGCCAATCATCAGTCGTGCCACGCACGGCTGCCATACGTGGGGCACCGCGAGAAAGCTATTTTCCTAGAGTAGGAGAATCACATGGGCATGCCCGAAGCACTGGCCGCGGGACCCGATACGTTTATCGATCGCCGCAGCTACAGCTCTTACGAAGGGCCGCCCGACCGCGAGCGACGGCAATTCGCCGATGGGCACGACGAATTGTCTTGCGAGGCCAAGGAGCTGGCCCAGGCTATCGACGCCTACAAGCTGATGCACCGCCGCCGCTTCATCACGCACGAGGAGATGCTGGGCGTGGTCAAGTCGCTGGGCTACCGCCGGTAACGGCGGCAGACCGCTCAATCGCGAACAAGCAGTAGCTCGCACCGCGAAGCACCGCTTTTCGTCCATGGCCGGGGGGCGACGATCGCCCTGATCCGCGCTCACCCTTCCTCAACCGTTGTCCGGCCGGTAGCCACGTCGAACTCGTAGATGGCCGGGATCAGCATCGCCGCGGTAGTGAAACCGTAGGTCGCCGCCACAACGAGAAACACTGCCAGCGTATAGCCGAGCAGGAAACTCGTGATGGCGTAAAACGTCGCGAAAGGGCAGGAAAACGCCGCGAACCAGATGGCCGTCGAAGCGTTGCGCCATCCTAGCGCAACCAATAGCCCCACGCCGCCCCCCACCATGAAGGCCAGAAACGGCTGGAGCTGAAATTGGAACGAGCCGCTGAAGGCGACCATGATCCGCATGCACGTGGCCACGCCCACCAACAGAAAGAACACCGTGCCCACGCTCACCGCGATAGCCGCTCGGCTGTTGGCGTAGTTCATACCGCAATGAACGCCGAGCATCGTGACGAAGGCCACCATCACCAGCCACCCGCCCGCCAGATAGATCAGGTTCTCCACGCTGATCGCGCGTTGGTACACCAGATAGGCGCATAGAACCAAAGGCAGCAGGACCATTTCCTTGGTGTTATACAGCGCGCCGGCCAGCTTGCCGACGATAAACTCCGGCGGCGTCAGGTCCGTGACCAGTAGCAAATCGAGCGCCCGCGCGTCGCGCTCGCTGGTGAGCGCCGTCACCGCCTGGACGTTAACCAGCACCAGGCTGAGCACCGCCAACGGCACGATGGCCAGCGCGACGTCGGCCGGCGAGGGAGAGTGCTTCCCGGCGAGCGTCCTGTGCAAGCCGACCGTCGACGCGGCGAAGAGCACAAGATACGCCAATCGCACCAACACCATCTTTCGCCCATAGGCCCAGGTGCGGACCTCGCGCCACAGGATGGGGTTGTCCCACACGCGGCGCGTTTTGGGTCGATGGCGATCGGCCGCGCCGGCCTGGGCACCCTCCGTCCGCGACGTCAACTGCCAATGATGCCCCGCTCCGGCTGGCGCCGGAGCAGGCTCATCGCTGTCGACGGGGATCGTGCGCGCTTCGCGCGAAGGATTCCACGCCCGCACGAGCGCGATCGCCGTGCCGTTCACGAGGACCGTCAATCCCGCCGCCACTACCAGAAACGCGCGGACCGGATCGCCCAAGCCGGGCAGCGCCTCGACGGCGCCAGCGAGTTCGGCCATCGGCCGAGTGGCAGCCAGCGCGGCGCGCCAGGGGCTCACGGCCGTGGCCCAAGCCTCGGCGCTTGCGCCGGCAATGGGATCGCCGAACGCGCCGGCCGCTAATGCTTCGCCCAGGCCAAGCCAGAACACCAGCGCCAGAAGCGTCATGGCCAACGACTGGAACGTCTTTTCCCGCCAGAAGGCGAGCACTGTGCCCAGGCTGCCCGCCGCCACGGCGCTTGAGAGCACAACGGCGAAAACGCGTCCGATTTGCGGGAACGAAACGCCGCCCAATAGCGCGGCAATCATGAACACAGGCACGGCCGCCACCACAAGCGCCACGACCGAAAGCAGGCTGGCCAGCAGTTTTCCCAGCACCAGCTCGACGTTCGACAGCCGGCTCAATAGCAACAGGTCGAGCGTCTTGCGATCCTTCTCATTGGCCACCGCCCCGGCGGCCGAGAGGGCCGCGAAGAACAATGCCACGGCCAGCACCAGCGGCACGAGAAGCTGAAACGACATCGACCCAAAGCGGGCCAGGTCGCCGATGTCGCTGATACTCGTCGTCCCCGTCAACACCTGCCAGGCGGTGCTCATGAGCACCAATAGCGCAAACACGTACGTCGCGCGCGACACGTACAGCCTTGCCCGGCGAGGGGCGGTCACCACCTCGCGAGTGAAGACTGGTCCTGCGAACAAGGGTGTCTCCGGCAACGGGCAGCGTGGGATCGTGGCGGGCGCGGAAAGGAAGCCCGGGCGGCCCGCCGGCCAGTGCCATTATAGCCCGGCGGGCGCGGCTTGCGGAGACAGCCCGATGTCGTCGCCGTGCCCGGCCCGGCACAGGTCTCGGTCGTCGGCGGCGCACAGCAAACCGGCGGGCTGGACGTGTTGTTCAACGATGTGGCATCGCCGGGCAACCTCACGGCCCAGGCGATTCAAGCGACCGGCTTGAGCCTTCCGGCCTACGATGCCCTAGCCGCGGAGACGAACTTTCACCTGGCCGGAGACGGAGCGCCGCAGATTTGGGACGTCCACTTTGACGGCCAGCTCGCCGGCCTGGGGCTAGCGCGGTTCGCTCGCGCCGCGCGGGTAGAAACGCGCCGGCGTAAGCCGCAGGGCCATCCTGTTTTTCAAAATGGCGAGGCGGGAAAATGGGACTGGCTCCGAGCATAAACAGCGCAAGGCCTTTCAGACCAACGTTGCGTCTCGGTGCCTGTCCCACTTTCCCGCCGGTGCGCCGCCGGCAAGCTTGAATCTGTGAATGGCCCTGGCGTAAGCCGCCGCGTGGTAGCACGGCGCCGTTTGCCGATCTACAATGGCTCCCGCGCCGCGCTCTGCCTCGAGCCGCGGCGGCTCGGTCACGATTCATCGCTCAACGCTGGAAGGGGACCATATGCGCAATGCGCACTCGTCGACATACTTTTCGCTCGGACTTCTGCTGGCCGCGACGATCGCCGTGGTCGCGCCGCCGGCGCCGGCCGCCGCACAAGACGCCGATGTCGACTATCAGGCCGACATCGTTTACGGCAAAGGGTCCGGCGAGGACCTGATGCTCGACCTGGCCACTCCCAAGGGGCTCGATAAACCAGCCCCCACGATTGTCTTCATTCACGGGGGCGGCTGGGCCGCCGGGCATCGCAACAACATGACGGGCCTGGCCAAGCAGGCCGCTGCGCGGGGCTACGTCGCCGCCACGGTCAGCTATCGCTTCGCGCCCAAGTACGTCTTCCCCGCGCAGGTCGAGGATTGCAAGTGCGCCGTACGGTGGCTGCGGGCGAACGCCGCCGAGCGGAAGATCGACCCGACGCGCCTCGGCTCCGCCGGGGTCTCGGCCGGCGCGCACCTGGCCATGATGCTCGGCACCCTCGACTCTTCCGACGGGCTGGAGGGTGAAGGCGGCTCGTCCGATCAATCGAGCAAGGTCCAAACGGTCGTCAGTTTCGTCGGGCCGGTCAACCTGGTCGGCGAATACCCCGACGCGTCCATGCGGATCCTGCAGAATTTCCTGGGCGGCCGACCACAGGACAAGCAAGACGAATGCCGCCGCGCCTCGCCGATCACGTACGTCAACTCGGGCGACGCCCCGATGCTGCTGTTCTACGGCACCAAGGACCCGCTCGTGCCGTACGACCAGGCGTTCCAGATGACCAAGGCGCTGACGGACGCAGGCATCCCGGCACGGATCGAGCTAATGATCGGCGCCGGCCACGGCTGGATCGGCAAGGACATGGAGCGCTCGATCAACGAAATGTTCGCCTTCTTCGACCGGCACCTGAAGGGCGGGTAGGGCGGTGGTTTGAGCGCAATGCTCCGGAGGTAGAACCATGGCGATAAAGACGCGTCGCTCAGCAACGAGCATCAAGATTGATCCTAACGTACGGTGCCTGCGCATCTATCCCGTTGAGGAAGGCGTCAAGGCTAAGAATATCGAGGATCTCAAGACCGTGGGGATCAAGCTCTCGCGTGAACAGGCGATTCATCTTTCGCGGGTGCTACTCGCGGTGGCTCAAGAGTGGGACGAGATCGACCTCACGGCGTGGCGCACAAACAAGCGCCAATCCGACGGGACTTACATCGTCACGGTTACAACCGCGGCCCGGGATCGCCGCAGATAAGAGACTTCCCCCGCTGGCCCGCGACTAATTAGGACTAGGCGCTCCTCAGACGGCGGCACCCATTCGTAGACGATTTCCGTCACGCCCGCCTTCTCCGCCGCCAGCCGCGCGTCATCCGGCGTATCGCCGACGCCGACGATGCGCATAGCGTCCTTCGTCCACGCCAGCCATTTTCCCCCGTACTCGGCCGGCACCGTCTGTGGCACGTTTTTGGCATCGCTCATTGGGTCGATTCCTCCTATTCGTACTGTACCGCGCTTGGCGCCGGAAGTTAATCCGGCGGTCCTTCGCGCCGCACCTTGCACCGTCGCTCTCCGCGCCGATACATTGCCCCCAGGGGTTGCCATCCCCTGGGCTTCGCAATGCGAGTTGGCTAAATCGGCTTCGGGTTCGGCGCTGATGTCAAAAACGCGACCAAGGATCTCGCGACATGCCACTGCTCGTCTGGGGATCGGTCGCGCTGGATAGCGTGGAAACGCCCACTGCCAAGCGCGATAACGTGCTGGGTGGGTCGGCCATTTTCTTTTCCTACGCGGCCAGCTACTTCACCGCCGTCAAGCTCGTGGCCGACGTCGGCGACGATTGGCCCGGCGAGCATACCGACTTGCTCGAGGCCCGCAATATCGATACCCGCGGGCTCAATGTGCTTGCCGGCGAAAAGACCTTTCGCTGGCGCGGCAAGTACATGCCCAACATGAACGACCGCGAGACGCTCGAAGTCCATCTGAACGTGCTGGGCAAGTACGCTCCGGTCATTCCCGATGAATATCGCCGCTCCCGTTTCGTCTTTTTGGGCAATGGCGCGCCTGCGACGCAGCGCAAAGTGCTCGAGCAAGTGCCCGACGCCGAGCTGGTCGTCGCCGACACCATGGACCTGTGGATCAAGAACGAACGCGACGAGCTGGGGGAGCTCTTTCGCCGGATCGACGGGCTGGTGCTCAACGACGCCGAGGCGCGGCTCCTGACCGGCGACGAGAACCTGGTCCGCGCCGGCCACGCGGTGCGCGAGATGGGGCCGAAGTTTGTGGTCATCAAGAAGGGGGAGCACGGGGCGATGTTCTTCAGCGCCGACGAGACGTACGTCATGCCGGCCTACCCCACGCCCGACGTCGTCGATCCCACCGGGGCCGGCGACAGTTTCGCGGGCGGCATGATGGGCTACCTGGCCGAGCAGCTCTCGTTCGGCCCGCGCACGCTCAAGACGGCCCTGGCCTATGGTACGCTGGTGGCAAGCTTTACCGTGGAGGACTTCAGCCTGGACCGCATGAAGCAGATCGAGCGGCCCGACGTGGAGCGGCGGATGGAGCAGTATCGGCGGATGCTGAGCTTCTAAGAACAGTAGGCAGAGGGGGCAGAGGGCAGTAGGCGGCAGTGAAGAGAGCCGGCAGCGGGCGGCTGGCAGCCGGCAGCGAAAAGAAGACTAAGCGAGCCCCGGGGTTTATCCCCGGGTCTTTGGCGGCGAACAGCAATGCGGCGCGCTTGCCAAGAATCACTTCTATGCAAAAGACCGTGCGGACGTTTGTCGCCGTGGAGATTTCCACCGAGGTCCGCGCGGGCGCCGGGCGTTTGATCGGCCGGCTCGAAGCGACCGGGGCCGGCGTCCGCTGGGTGAAGCCGGAACACCTGCACCTGACGCTCAAGTTCCTGGGCGAGGTCGACCTCCGCGACGTGCCCGAGGTCTGCGCCGTCGTGACGCAAGCAACGACCACGGTGCCCCCGTTCTCGGTCCGCGTGGCGGGTGCCGGGGCATTTCCCGATTTCTCGCGCCCGCGCACCGTGTGGCTAGGCGTCGAGGATGAGACCGGTGAGTTGGCCGCGTTGCACGAGCAAATCGACAAGGCGCTTGGCGGGATCGGGTTTCGTCGCGAGCAGCGGCGATTCCGGCCGCATTTGACGATCGGCCGCGTGCGAAGCGGGGGCCGAGGCCTCGCCGCACTGGCGGAAGCGTTGGAAAAGAACCGCGATTTCGCGGCCGGGGTGGTTGACGTCGACGAAGTCGTGGTCTTTTCCAGCGAACTCGAGCGCGGCGGCCCAATCCACGAGCCACTGGCCACAGCCGAGCTGGCCGGCCAGTGATCAACGAAGCGGCCGGTCTTCCCCTGGTATTGCCGGCGGTGCCGGCGGTGCCGGAAGGGCGGGTGCCAGCTCCGGCTAGTCGCTAATTGCTAATCGCCAATTGCTCCCCCATAATGCCCTCAGTCGTTCCCACAAAGAATCTTCGCGGAAACCTGCGGTTCCCCTCTTGAAGGGCATGGTGAACGTCGATATAGTATCCATACGTTCACTATAGGTTGGTGAGTCCTGGCCCCCTTCGGCAAAGCCGCCGGGGGCGGGTGTCGTAAGCTACTTCAAGAACAAGGAATGCGTGCATGGTAACCGCAGTGAAGACCAATCATCGCATGGTCAAGAAGGACGCCACCGCCAACAGGACGGGTCAGTCCCCGACGGCCAACGAGCCCGCCCGCTCGATGCTCGACTCCAACGCGCCCTTGAAGAACGCGGTGGCCCAGATCGAGAAGCAGTTCGGCGAAGGCGCCATCATGCCGTTGGGAAGCGAATTCAGCGGGCAGGTGCAGGGCATTCCCACCGGCAGCCTGTCGCTCGATCTGGCGCTGGGCGGGCAGGGAATTCCCAAGGGCCGAGTGGTCGAGATTTTCGGTCCCGAGTCGAGCGGCAAAACGACGCTTGCGCTGCACGTCGTCGCCCGCGCCCAGCGCGAGGGAGGCATCGCCGCGTTCATCGATGCCGAGCATGCTTTGGACCCAAGCTGGGCCAAGAAGCTGGGTGTCGAGCTGGAAACGCTCTTGGTGAGTCAGCCCGGTAGCGGCGAAGAGGCCATGCAAATCACCGAGATGTTGATCAAGTCGAACGCCGTCGACGTGATCGTCATCGATTCGGTGGCGGCGCTGGTGCCGCGGAAGGAGCTCGAAGGCGAGATGGGCGATACGCACGTGGGGTTGCAGGCCCGCCTGATGAGCCAGGCCCTCCGCAAGCTGACTGGCGCGATCTCCAAGAGCAAGACGTCGGTGATCTTCATCAACCAGATCCGCGAGAAGATCGGCGTCATGTTCGGCAGCCCAGAGACTACGCCCGGCGGCCGGGCACTCAAGTTCTACAGCTCCTGCCGGATCGACGTGCGGCGGATCGGGCAATTGAAGGAAGGGGAGGACGTGGTGGGCCAGCGGGTGCGGGCGAAGGTAGTCAAGAACAAGGTCGCCCCGCCGTTCCGCATCGCCGAGTTTGATATGATGCACACAAGCGGCATCAGCTTCGAGGGGGACGTGTTGGACCTGGCGCTCGCCCAGCGGCTGATCGTCCGCTCTGGCGCCTGGTTCCGGTACGGCGAGCTGCATTTGGGCCAGGGACGCGAGAAAACGCGGGCCTACCTGGTCGAAAACCCCAAGGTGACCGAGGAGTTGAAGCAGAAGATTCTGGCCGCCGGCGCCGCGGCGGTCCGTGGTGCCGTGGGCGCAACCGATGGTGCGGCGGATGAGCCGTCGGAGTGAACGCGTAATGGAGCTGCCATCTCGGCGGCCTTCTTCTGTGCCGAGATCGCCCGTTCACGGCGGAATGTGCCCACGGAACGCTCTGGCGTGAAAGGGTAAGTGACGCATGACGGGCTATCGCTCGTGGCGGAAGGTCATAGTCTACGCGGTCAGCGCTTTCTGGCCGTCGACGGCGCTTTTCGCGCAGGAGCGGCCGGCCGAGCCTAGCGGCTTGCATCTGGTCGCCGCGATGGAGGAGACGCTCGCGCAGGCGATCGCGCGGAGCGAAAAGTCGGTCGTCAGTATCGCCCGCGTCTCAGAAAACGTATCGGCCGAGAACGAATACAAACCGGACGCGTTCGGCAACCAGCGATCGCAGGAGCCCAAGCCGGGCGACCCCGATTTCATTCCGTCGGCGTTTGCCACCGGCGTCGTCATTGGCCACGGCCTCGTGCTGACGACGGAACATGTCTTGGCTCTCAAAGAAGGCAAGAGCAAGTTCTACGTCACGTCCGCCGGCCGGAAAACGTACGAGGCGTGGATCAAGGGAACCAGCCCCCGCATGGACCTGGCGGTGCTGGAAGTCCGAGAGAAGGCGGCCGAGGAGGACTTCGTGCCCATCAACTTCGGCGATGGGTCAAAACTGCGGAAGGGGCAGATCGTGATTGCATTGGGCAATCCCCATGCGATCGCGCGCGACGGTCAAGCAAGCGCGAGCTGGGGGATCGTCGCGAACCTGCAGCGGAAGGCGGCGCCGCTGCCGGCCGAACCGCCCGCAAGTGCTCGCGGCACCCTGCATCACTTCGGCACCCTGATTCAGACAGATGCCAAGCTGAACCTGGGCACCAGCGGAGGCGCGCTAGTGAATCTGCGCGGCGAGATGATCGGTCTTACCACGGCTTTGGCTGCCGTCGCCGGTTTCGAGCAGGCGGCCGGCTACGCCATCCCGGTCGATGACACGTTTCGGGACACCGTCGATCGGTTAAAGGAGGGTCGCGAGAAGGAGAGTGGCTTGCTGGGCGTGGAGCCAGAGCGAGGCCTGTCGATCCAAGGGGCCGTGGTGCACGAAGCACGGATCGGCGGTCCCGCGCAGGCGGCCGGCATCGGCCGCGGCGACGTCATCGTGCAGGTGGACGACGAGTCGATCCGCGATGAGGACGACCTCATGCTGCACATCGGTCGGCGAAACCCCGGGGACGTCGCGCGGATCGTGATCGAACGCGGCGGGCGCCGGATGGCCAAGGAAGTGGTTTTGGCGAAGTTTCCCATCCAGGTGCCGATGATTGTCACCAACCCCGAGTCGGCCTGGCGGGGCCTGTCGATCGACTATCCGACGGCGCTCTGGGACTATCAATGGCGCGCGCGAATGGGCGAAGTGCCCTCTGAGCCGTGCGTCATCGTCCGTGACGTGGCCGAAGGGAGCCCCGCTTGGGAAGCTGGGCTGCGGCGCGGAATGTTAATCGGCCGCGTGGCGAAAGTCCGCGTCGATTCGCCCGGCAAGTTCCGCGATCTGGTTGCCAATCAGTCAGGTGACGTGTCCTTGCAATTGGTCACGAGCACGGGAAAGCCGACGACGATCACCGTTCCGCCGAAGCCCTAGTTGGCGCGGTGCCTGCGTCGCATGGGCGCGTCGCTCCCCTCAGCGCAAGCGATGGCCTTCCATCGGCTTTGCAAGTATGGCGCCATCTCCGGCTGGTGGACTGGCAAAGCCAAGTGGCACACGCGAGGCCTCGTCGCGAATCGACTGCCGTGTGGAGTGCCGCGCCGCGGCCTCCTCCGCTAGTCGCCCCGCCACGACCCGGCTATGATTGGTCGTTTCCCACCGGCGAAACAGGGCACGAGCGGTAGCGGCGCCTACAGAGCGAGCTCATCGGCGGCGGGATTTCGCTGCCCCATGCGGCATCCGGCCATGAAAACCGACGAACTACGCGAAAAATACCTGGCGTTCTTCGAGTCGAAGGGGTGCGTCCGCCGCCCCAGCGACGTGCTGGTCCCCCGCTGGGACCCGTCGGTCCTGTTCACGCCGGCCGGCATGAACCAGTTCAAGGACCATTTCCTGGGGAAGGTCAAGCTGGAATTCACCCGCGCCACGACCTGCCAGAAGTGCCTTCGCACCGGCGACATCGACAACGTCGGCCGCACCGCGTACCACCACACGTTCTTCGAGATGCTGGGCAATTTCAGCTTCGGCGATTATTTCAAACGCGATGCGATCCACTGGGCGTGGGAATTCCTCACCAGCCCCAAGTGGCTTGCGTTGCCTGCGGCGCGGCTGACCGCGAGCGTCTACGTCGACGACCTTGAGGCGGCCAAGATCTGGCTCGACGAGATCAAGCTCCCCTCGTCGAAGGTCGAGCGGATGGGGGAGGACGACAACTTCTGGCCCGCCGGCGCCCCCAGCCAAGGCCCCGATGGCGTGTGCGGGCCGTGCAGCGAAGTCTTCTACCACACCGATACCGGCTCGGTCGAAATCTGGAACCTGGTATTCACGCAGTTCAACCGCGTGGGCAACCCGCCCAGCAACCTGCGGCCGCTGCCGAGCAAAAATATCGACACGGGGATGGGCCTGGAGCGCTCGGCCTCGGTGCTGCAGGGCGTGGACAGCAATTTCCACATCGATATTTTGCGCCCTCTGGTCGAGGCGGCGGGCGAAGTGTGCGGCATCCGCTATGACCCGACAAGCGAGCACGGCCGCCGGCTGCGGCGCATCGCCGATCACGTCCGCGCCTGCACTTTCGCCATTCATGAGGACGTCTATCCCGGCCCCAAGGCCGAGAAATACGTCATCAAGCGGCTGCTGCGGCGGGCCGTGCTCGACGGGCACCAGATCGGCCTGCGCAAGCGATTTCTGCACCTGCTCGTGCCGAAAGTCGTCGAGCTGATGCGAAACCCGTATCCGGAGCTGCGCGAGACGGCCACTCGCGTCGCCGGAGTCATCGAGAAGGAGGAAAGCAACTTCTTTTCGACGATCGACGCCGGGCTGGATCGCATCGAACGGCTGTTCCGCGATATGTCCAAGAGCGGCCGGGTGATGGTTGCGGGCGAGGAAGCGGCCGACATGTACACCACGCACGGCTTTCCGCCCGAACTGTTCGAGACCCTCGCGGCCGAGCACAACTTCGTTTTCGATTGGCAAGGCTACCGCGCCGCGATGGAGCAGCACGGCATTGAGTCGGGCGCCGGGACGAAGACCGAGCTTTTCCGCCGCTCGCATCCGATCGACGCCTTGAAGAAGGCCATGCACGGCACCGATTTCCGCGGCTACGAAACCCTCCAAACGCAATCGCGCGTGGTGGGCATCATCGTCCAGGACAAGCTGTGCGACTTCGTCGACGAAGTCGGCCACGGCCAACCGATCACCATCGTATTGGACAAAACGCCGTTCTACGGCGAAAGCGGCGGGCAAGTGGGAGACGCGGGCGAGCTGGTGGGTGACGGCTTCCGCTTCGAAGTTATCGACTCCCAACGCGACGGCTCGTTCGTCCTGCACCTCGGCCACTTGCGCTCCGGCGTCATTCGCCAGGGAGCCACCGTCACGGCACGCGTCGACGGCGAGCGCCGCGCGGGCATCGTCCGCGCGCATTCCGCCACGCACATCCTGCACCACGCGCTGCGAAAGCACCTTGGCCAGCACGCGCAACAGCAGGGCTCGAAAGTGGATCGCGACTGGCTGCGCTTCGACTTCGCCAACCCCCGGCCGCTCACGCGGGAGGACATCCGCTCGATCGAAAACAATGTCAACGCCCTGATCACGGCTGCCGAGCCCGTGCATTGGTCGACGATGCCGATTGCCGAGGCCCGCAAGCTGGGCGCGATGATGCTCTTCGGCGAAAAATACCCGGACGACGTCCGCGTGGTCGCGATGGGCGATTTCAGCAAGGAGCTGTGCGGCGGCACGCACCTGGCGAACACGGGCCAGACCGGGCTGTTCAAGATCGTGGGCGAAGAGAGCGTGGCCGCCGGCACCCGGCGGATCACGGCCATCACCGGGCCGGCGGCGCTTGTGAAGGTTCAGGAGCAGGAGGAAGCGCTGGCCGAGGTGGCGGCGATCCTCAAGGCCCCTGCCGCGGAGATTCCGGCGCGGGTCGCGGCACTGGCCAAGGAAGTCCGCGATCTGAAGAAACAGGCCGCGCGCACGGCGGGCGGCGGCGAAGTATCGGCCGAGACACTGTTGGCCGAGGCCGAGAGCGTGGCCGGCGCCAAAGTCGTCGTGGCGGAAGTTAGCGGTGGAACGCCACCAGTGATGCGACAGCTTATCGATCAGATGCGCCGCAAAGGGCCGCCCACCGCGGCGCTACTGGCCAGCCGGGAGCAGGACAAGGTGGTGCTGGTGGCCGGGATCAGCCGCGAACTCGAGGCCAAGGGGGTACACGCCGGCAACTGGGTCCGCGCGGCGGCCGAAGCGGTCGGTGGCAGCGGCGGCGGCCGCGCCGACATGGCGCAGGCCGGCGGCAAGGAGCCCGACAAGCTGCCGGCGGCCCTGGAAAAGGCCCGCGAAGCGATCCACGAGCAGCTTGCGCACGCGCGATAGATTCTGCTAGGGCATCCATCTACGATGAAGCCCAAAACATGTCGGACCATGCAGCAAGGGACCAGTTTCCCCTCTCGATGATGTTGGATGTCTTTCAGTCTGTGCAAAAGAAGAATCTCCCATTGATGCTCCTTCTTGTTGGACTGCCAACGCTCTTCCCTAAGCTGGTCGAAGCTCGAACATTTTCCGAGCGGATGTTCCATACGTTGATGCTCGACCGGCTCGATGAAAACGACAGTCGAGATGCCATTCTAAAACCAATCAGCGATACGAAATGTCCTGTCACATTTACTGAACCGGCGATTCAAGCCATCATTGCCACTTCTGGTGGCTACCCGTATTTCATCCAATTCATCTGTCGCGAAATGTACGATGCCTATCTGCAGAACGTTGGAACGGGAAAGACTACGTCGGTGACCGAGATCGCAAGGAAGCTCGATTCGGATTTCTTTATGGGGCGCTGGTCGAAAGCTACCGATCGACAACGGGACTTACTGTGGGTTGTCGCCAATCTGGAATCGAGCGATGGTGAGTTCACCGTGCAAGAGGTCGCTGAGAAGTCAGCGGAGCTTTTGGCAAAGCGGTTCAGTGCTAGCCAGATCAATCAGATGTTCAATAAGCTCGGCCAAATGGGTGAGCTATTGCAATAAGTTGTGGATGGGGAATTTTCAGGCGGCGGTTTCTTGGGGTTTGATTCCGTCGATGAATTGAGCTCCGGCGATCACGTCTGCTAGTAGCTGTGAACCGTTCAACAGCCGCCATCTTTTGGAGGCG
>JACPPG010000024.1:0-40439 GCA_016191115.1 Planctomycetia bacterium
CCCCCAGCGCGAAAGCCGCACCCAAGCGGCCTCCCACTCCCGGCCTCGCCGCCAAGCACCACAAAAGGCCCACTCCCCCCCGCGCAAAACCCCGCTCCGGGGCTCCGCCCCTACAATCGGCATTCCCCGCCCAAAACTTGCACCCTTCAACCCCTTCAAGAGCGCCGGTTTTGCCAGCAATGCAATGAACCGAGCCCTGGCTCCGTTCGTTTAGAAGGTCAAACTTAACTCTGTGGGCAGCTTACAACTCCGCGGGGTCGCATTCGCCGCTGAGCGTGGCCCTGATCCCTCTTTTCGCGCACGCCGCCCGAGTCGTTGACACCCCCTGCTGCGAGGCTAGGATGAGTTTTTATACGGTGGAAGCGCGGCCACCGGGCATTCGGCCCGGAGTTGACGTCGTTTCCGACGGTGGCCGCCCACGATGCTTGCGGGCGGCTTTAGCCATCCGGTCGTTCGTCACCAATCGCACCTCGAGATCTTCCGCAGGGGGGGTTCTCGCACATCCTGGTTTCGGGGCGTCGTGGTCTACGCTGGAAGTGACACCGGCCGCGATCGCAGCTAGCAACGACTCTTGTTCGGATTTTCGCCGCTCGCTGAGTGGCCTCACCACCCCCTGACGCAAACCGAAGGTCACCGCAAGTCGGAGTGAACCATGCGAAGGCTCAACGTAAAACTCGTGATCTGGCTCTCGGCAACCAGCTTGATCGCGATCGTGGCGGTGTACTTCATCCACGGCTCGCAGATGACGCGCACGGCGCGGGTGCTGCTCGACCAGGCCAAGACCGCCGAGGACCAGGATGACCTGGAGACGGCGGTGTCGTTTTACGCGCAGTACAACGCATACCGCCCGGATGACGCCGAGGAAGCGGCGCACATGGCGCTAATGTTCGCGGACATCGCCGAGAAGACTCTTGCGGATAGGGCCGCTTCCGACAACGAAAAGCGAAAGAAGAGCAGCGAGGCCTACTTCACTCTCGAGAAAACTCTTCGCGATCATCCGGAACGCGACGCCGTGCGGCGACGCTTGGTCGACTACGCCATGATGACCGGAAGGACAGGGGACGCAGCCGATCACATTACATCGCTGCTCAAATCCACGCCGGAGGATGCCGAGCTGCTCACGAAACTCGGCCATTGCCAGGTGCGGCTGGGCCGGGAGCGTGAAGCGGTCGAGACCCTCAACGACGCCATCAAGCACGGGCCGGACCAGATCGGCGCGTACACGCTCTTGGCCGCCATTACGCGGAACCAGCTAAAACAAACAGACGAGGCCGACGCCATCATCGACAAGATGGTGGAAGCCAACCCTGATGACGCTAAAGCGTACGTAGCCCGGGCCCGGTATTTGGGAGCGTACTACAAGCCATCGCCGGGGGCGGATATCAGGGAGCAAACCGAGCGCCGCAAAGCCGACTCGGCAAAAGCACTGGAGCTGGCCCCCGAAGACCTCGAGGCCTTGATGCTGGCCGCCGACATCGCCGTCACGGAGCAGGACTACGACGAGGCGCGGAGCATCTTGGAGAAGGCAGCCGAGCTTTATCCCGGGGAAGACCAGGTTGTCGGACTCCTTGTGCAGCTCGATGTGGCCAGGGGAGAGGTAGGCAAGGGCAGGGAGCGGCTGAGCGCTAGCAAGAGCACGGCGCTACAGGCCCAGAACTTCGAACTCAACATGATGCAGGGGGACGTCGAGGGCGCGAAGCGCATTCTGGCCGAACTGGAAAAGGACAAGTCGGTGCCCCGTCCGCAAATCGAGTACATGCACGCGCGGATGGACCTGGCCAACGGCCAGTGGCTGGCGGCGAGCAAGGAGCTCGAGCGGTTGCTGCCCTACTTTCGCAACCAGGAGCTGCGGTTCTATCTGATGATTGGACAGTGCTACGACGCCCTGGGGGAACCCGATCGGCAAGTGGAGGTCTACCGCAAGGCCATCGCCGCCAACGCCCAGTCGGTGCCGGCGCACATCGGTCTGGGCCGGGCCTTGGCGGCGACGGGAAACCGCGATGAGGCGCTGACGGAGCTGGAAGCGGTCAGGCGCTCGGTGGGGAACGAGCAGTTCATCAAATCGCCCGTGGCCCGTAACACGATGCTCAGCCTTTTGGTGGAGCTCAATCACGACCTGCCCGAGGATCGGAGAAATTGGGAGATCGTGGACGGGCTTTTGGAGGCCTCGGAGAAGGCCAATCCCGATGCCAAGGACCTCTTGCTGCTGAAGGCCAGCATCGCCGAACAGAAGGGGCAACACGACGAAGCGCGGCAGATGCTCGAAACGGCAAACCAGGCCGATCCGAAGAACATCGACTCGTGGCTGGCCCTCGCCAGGCTCATGGCCACGCAGAAGGGCGACGCCGAGGGTCTGAAGGTGCTGGACCAGGCCGCGGCCGTCGTGGGGGACGCCCTTCCGCTGCGGCTAGCGCGGATCGCGTATGCGTCGCGGCTTCCAGCCGAGGAAAGTAAGGACGTCTTCGCGACCGCGGCCAAGGGGATCGAAAAATTCTCCCCCGACGAGCAAGGCCGATTGCGCCGCGCGCTCGGGCTGGCTTACTATCGCGGCGGGGACATCGAGCAATCGCTGCAGATGTGGCAGAAGGTGGCCGAATCGAACCCGAACGATCCGCAAGTCTTCTTCGTGCTCTACGACATCGCAACCCGCCTGGGGAGGGACGATGAGACGCAGAAGGCGGTGGACGGCATCAAGAAGCTGTTTGGCGCGAGCAGCCCCGAGGCCAAATATGTGGAAGCGCGGCGCATCGTGACGTCGGTCCGCGACAAGAAGGCAACCGACGCGAAGGCGGCCCTGACCGAGGCCCGGCAATTGGTGCGTCGCGCCACGGAGCAGCGCCCCCGATGGACGGTGTTGGCCCGACTCGAGTCGGAGATCAACATCCTCGACAACCGCCCGGACGAAGCCATCGCCAACCTGCAGCGGGCCGTGGAGTTGGGAGACGCGGACTATGCCGTGGCGCGGCAACTCGCCGAGTGGCTCGTGCAGCGTGGCCGTGGCAAGGAGGCGGAGGTGTACTTCCGGATGGCCGTTGCCCGCAAGCCGGAGAGTGACACGACGTCCGAAGGCGGCGACTGGCAATTCGAGCCGAGGGTCGCGCTTACGGAGGGGGACAACGCCAAGGCCGTCGCACTGGTCGAGGAAGCGCTGGCGAAGGATCCCGAGGACGTGACCAAGATGCTCTTCCTCGCGCGGATTCTTCCCAGGGCCGAGCGGTCGGAGGATGCCGAGAAGCTGCTGCGACAGGTCGTGGAAAGGAAACCCGAGCTAGAGATGGGCTGGACGGAGCTCGCTCGCTGCCTGAACAACATGAAGCGCGAGTCCGACGCGCGCGACGTGATCGCCGAGGCCCAGGCGAAGCTACCTAAAGACAAGGTGGAGCTGGTTTCCGCCCAGTGCTTCGAGTTGATCGGAGACAAGGAGAGCGCCGAGGAGCATTATCGCAAGGCGCGCGACGAAAATCCGGGAGACCTTGGGCTGACGCGGGCCTTGGCGATGTTCTACGGGCGGAGCGAGCAGCGCGACAAGATTACCAAGGAATTGGATCGGCTGGTGAAATCGACGGCCACCAACGACTCCGACAAGGAGCACATCGCTTGGGCCAATCGAGAGCTTGCCCTGGCCACGGCCTCCGGCGGCACCTATGCCGACATCGAAAAGGCGCTGGGGAGACTCGACGATTCGCTGATGGGAAAGGTCGCCAAAGCGCAAATCTTGGCGAAGCGTCCCGAGGCCAAGTCGCGCCTGGAAGCAATCCGCATATTGGAGCAAGTGAAGACCGAGGTGCCATTGCAGCCCGAAGGCCAGTTGATTCTGGCCGAGCTTTACGAGAGCACCGGCAACTGGCTGAAGTGCAAGGGCGAAATGCTGCAGTTGCTGAGCAAGGTGAAGGACAATCCGCGATACATCGCGGCCTTCATCGGGATGCTGGTGCGAAACGACGAAGTCGACAGCACGCAGTCATGGGCCGACAAGCTGACGCAACTAGATCCCGACGCGCCGCTCACCGCGGCGATGAAAGCGCGCATCCTGGTCAAGGTCGGCAAGCCCGAAGAGGCGGTCGCCGTGCTGCGAGACCTGTTGCCGCAGCCGATGCCGCGGGAGAAGATTCGGATGCTGGTCGACGTGGCGCGGCTGATGGAAGACCTGAACCAGTATGAAGCGGCCGAGTCGCTGTACCGGGAATACGTGGCGCTGCAGCCCAACGCGAAATTGCTGTTGGCGAACTTCCTCGGCCGGCACGGGTCGCTGCGCGACGCCCTGGACATCTGCCAGTCCGTCTTGGAGACGCCGGATGAAACGCGCCCGGTCGAGACCGTCGTAAACGAGGCATTGACGGCGCTAGGCGCGCAGCAAAGCACCGCCACCAAGGAGGATTTCGACCGCGTCGAGACGTGGCTCACTCGGGCCATCGCCCGCAATCCAAAGACCCTGCAACTGAAGCTCCAATACGTCGAGCTATTGGACCTGCAGCGGCGCTATGCGGAAGTCGAGGAGCAGTATCAGAAGCTCCTGACGAGCAAGGACATCACGAGTGGGCAGCGCGCTATCGTGCTGAACAACCTGGCGTACCTGCTCGGCGCGCAGAACCGGACCGGCGACTCCCGCAAGTTGATCGACGAAGCCGTCCAGATCATGGGACCGACGTCGGATCTCCTCGATACCCGCGCGCTGGTTCACCTGGCCCACGGCGAGGCGCGGCAGGCCGTGGACGATCTGACCCTGTCGGTCGTCGACCGGCCCACCGGAATGAAGTACTTCCACCTGGCTCTGGCCTATCAAGCGGCCAAGGACACGCAAAGCACGGCTGACGCCATGCGAAAGGCCGTGATCAACCACGGGCTGAAGCTTGCCGACGTACCCGTGCTCGAGCAGCCGAAGTTCAAGCGACTCATCGAGGAGACCGGCCTGAATCAAGACAGCGCGAAGGCGCAATAACCGGACGCGGCACATTGACGTGCCGCGCGACCACATTACATGATGTATTACGGCGGCGGCCAGCGTCATGGCGCGATCGCCGCGTGGGCGTCTGGCAGCGTGTACGGCTCCTCTTTCTGGATTCACTTCGCAGCGGCAGAGAGCGCGCATGACCTCGCTGGAAACAGCCATCCGTGAAAAAACCGCGCGAGTGGGGGTCGTCGGACTGGGATACGTCGGGCTGCCCTTGATCCGCGCGTTCGTGGCCGCCGGCTACCGCACGCTGGGTTTTGACGTCGACCGGCAGAAGGTCGATCGGTTGAAGGCGGGCGAGAGCTACATCAAGCACATTCCGGCCGCGTGGATTCGCGAGTGCCTGTCCGGGGGCCGCTTCGAGCCCACGGCCGACCTGCGCCGCCTGGCCGAGGCGGATGCGGTGCTCATTTGCGTGCCCACCCCGCTCTCCGAAAGCCGCGACCCCGACCTGGCGTACGTGGAACAGACCGCGCAAAGCATCGCGGCGGTCCTCCGGCCCGGCCAACTGGTGGTGCTGGAGAGCACGACCTATCCCGGCACCACGCGCGACGTCGTGTTGCCGATCCTGGCCGCCGGTGGCCTGAAGGTGGGAACGGACTTCTTTCTCGCCTACAGTCCCGAGCGCGAGGACCCGGGCAACCCGGACTATGGCGCGAGCGGCATTCCCAAGGTCGTCGGCGGGATCGAGCCCGTAAGTGCGCGGCTGGCCGAGCTTCTGTACGCGCAGGCGGTCGTGCGGATCGTGCCGGTGGCGAGCTGCGAAGTGGCCGAGGCCTGCAAGATCCTGGAGAACACGTATCGAGCCGTCAACATCGCCCTGGTCAACGAGTTGAAGACGCTTTACGACCGGATGGGAATCGACGTCTGGGACGTGATCGACGCCGCCAAGACCAAGCCGTTTGGGTTCCAGGCCTTCTACCCGGGGCCGGGCCTGGGAGGGCACTGCATACCGATCGACCCCTTCTATCTCAGTTGGGTCGCGCGGAAGCACGGCCTGCCGACGCGGTTCATCGAGCTGGCCGGCGAAATCAACACGCGGATGCCGCAGTACGTCGTGGATCGCGTGACGCGCGAACTGAACGACCGCCGCAAGTCGGTCAACGGCAGCAAGATCTGCATCCTGGGCGTGGCCTATAAAAAAGACGTCGACGATCCGCGCGAAAGCCCGTCGTTCGAGCTGATGGACCTGTTGCAGACGCGCGGCGCGGTGCTGAGCTACAACGACCCGCACGTTCCGCGGCTACCCAAGATGCGGCACCACGCGATTCGCGAGATGGCGAGCCAGGAACTGACCCCTTCGTTCCTCGCGGCGCAGGACTGCGTGTTGATTGCCACGGACCACAGCGACTACAAGTACGACGACATTGTCCGGCACGCCAAGTTGGTGATCGACACGCGGAACGCCACCAAGAACGTCCGCGAGCATCGCGAGAAGATCGTCAAGACGTGAGAGTAGGGCTTAGGGATTAGGGGTTGGGGTTAGGGAAGGCAAATCTCAAATCTCAGATATCCCAGACCCAAAACGCTGCGGTCACCGGGTCCCCTGCTCCTAATCCCCAGCCCTAGTCCCCAGCCCCTAACCCCTACCCCTCCCGTGTCCCGCTACCTCGTCACCGGTTGTGCAGGGTTCATCGGCGCGCGAGTCTGTCGGCTGCTTTTGGACGTGGGCCACGATGTCGCCGGCGTCGACAGCCTGAACACGGCCTACGACCCGCGCATCAAGTCGTGGCGGTTGACGGCGCTGCGGCCCGCCGCGACGTTTCGCGGGCACGAGCTCGACGTCGCCGACCGCTCGCGGGTCGATGATCTCTTTGACTCCGCCTCCGCCGAAACCGGCGGCGCACCCCCCTTCGATGCCGTCTTTCATCTGGCGGCGCGTGCCGGCGTCCGCACGAGCGTCGAAAACCCTTGGGTGTACTACGAGACGAACGTCGCCGGCACGCTCAACGTGCTCGACGCCTGCCGCCGGCATCGTGTGCCCAAGGTGGTGATGGCCTCGACGTCCAGCCTGTATGGCGACGCCCGCCAGTCGCCGTTCCACGAGGAGCTCGACACCAGCCGCCCGCTGTCGCCGTACGCCGCCTCGAAGAAAGCGGCCGAGGTGCTGGCCTACAGTTACCACTATCTGCACGGGCTGGACGTGTCGATCCCGCGGTATTTCACGGTCTACGGCCCGGCCGGCCGCCCGGACATGAGCGTCTTTCGCTTCGTGCGTCAGGTAATCGAGGGGGAGCCGCTTGTGGTGTTCGGCGACGGGTCGCAAGAGCGCGACTTCACGTACGTCGACGACATCGCCCGGGGCACGATCGCCGCCGTGCGGCCGCTGGGCTACGAAGCGATCAACCTGGGCGGCGACCGGCCGGTGCGGCTGTCGGAAGTGATCCGGCAGATCGCGGCGCTAGCGGGAAACGAGCCGCGAATCGAGTACCGCCCGACCCATCCGGCCGACGTGCGGGCAACGTGGGCCGACATCACCAAAGCGCGCCGCCTGCTCGATTGGCAACCGGCAACCACGCTGGAAGACGGCCTGCGGGCCTGCGTCGAGTGGTACTTGCAGAATCGCGAGCTAGGCCGGTCGATCGTGCTTTAGAGCGGCAATCATGGCGCGATCCCGGTGCTCGCGGAGCACCCTACAATGCGTGGCCGCGCGGCGACCGTCCCCAACCCCCAACCGCCAACCCCTAACCCCTTAGTAATTCGGCGTGGGGGCCCGGAATTGGCGCATGTCGATCGAGCGGAACCAGTCGATTGTCTTTTTGAGGCCGTCGCGCAAGGGCACGGTCGGCTCCCAGCGCAACTTCTCGCGCGCCAGCGTGATGTCCGGCCGCCGCTGCGTCGGGTCGTCGGCCGGGAGCGGGCGGTAAACGAGCTTCGAGCGGGCGCCGGTCAGCTCGATCACCAGCTCGGCCAACTGCTTGATCGTGAACTCGCCGGGGTTTCCCAGGTTCACCGGGCCGATGAACTCATCGGGGCCGTTCATCATGCGGATGATGCCCTCGATCAGATCGTCGCGGTAGCAGAAGGCGCGGGTTTGCTCCCCTTCGCCGAAGATCGTGATGTCCTCACCGGCGAGCGCCTGCCGCACGAAGTTCGACACCACGCGGCCGTCGAACGGGTGCATGCCGGGGCCGTAGGTGTTGAAGATCCGCACGATGCGAATCCGCACCTTGTGCATCCGGTAGTAGTCCATGAACAGCGTTTCCGCGGCCCGCTTCCCCTCGTCGTAGCAGGCCCGCGGGCCGATCGGATTGACGTTGCCGCGGTAGCTTTCGGGCTGGGGATGGACGTCCGGGTCGCCGTAGACCTCGCTGGTCGAGGCCTGCAGGACCTTCGCCCGACAGCGTTTGGCCATGCCCAGCACATTGATGGCCCCCATCACCGAGGTCTTCATCGTCTTGATGGGGTTGTATTGGTAATGGCCGGGCGCGGCGGGGCAGGCGAGGTTATAGATCTCGTCGACCTCGAGAATGATCGGGCGGATGATGTCGTGGCGCACCAGCTCGAAGTTGGGCCGGGAGAGCAGGTGGGCGACGTTGGTCTTCTGGCTGGTGAAGAAGTTGTCGAGGCAGATCACGTCGTGGCCTTGCTCGACGAGCCGCTCGCACAAGTGCCCGCCCAAAAAGCCGGCGCCCCCGGTGACCAGGATTCGCTTGATCGTCGACACGGCTGGTGGTGTCCTTTCGCTGGCGGTTCAAAGCGGGGAATGATCGTCGCGGCCGAGGACGCCGCGCGCGGTGCCTGCGTCAGGCCGAGGCCCGCGGAGACTCCTCGGTAGTATAGTTCATTGGACCGCGGCGGAGGGCGCACGCGCGCTCGCCTCGCGTCGCTCCCGGCGATTCCACTTCCGCCGCTCCGGGCATGCGCGTAGACTGAATCCATGAGTGAGCGCTCGCGATTGTAGGAGGCGACTCCTGCGCCGATAGCACGGCCCACGATCGCGCCCGCGACCAAGCCGGTCGGCGTCGGGAGACGCCTCCTACAGGTGATCCGCCCAGCCGCCTGTTAAAAAAAGGACCGCTCAAGCGAGATGCAAGCATCGATTCTGTTGCCTCGATGCATCGCAGGGCCGCTCGCGCAGGGTCTCGCCGCTCTGACGTTGGTGGTGCTCGTGTCGGGCGGGTTTGCTGCCGCGGCCGACGGCGCCGCGGCGCGCAACGAGCGCTTGCGGCAGCGGCTGGCCGACGGCGTGCTGCGTTGGGGGGGCGATGCCGAAGGGGGCGCGCCCTTTCAACTTCGCGATCCGAAGGACCCCGGCCGCGTCATCGGCTTCGAGGTCGAGCTGGCCGACGCCCTGGCCGACGTCCTCTCGCACAAGTTGGGCATTCCGATCGTGGCCGAGTTCGTGCAATACGAATGGAGCACGCTGGGACTCGGACTGCTCGAAAGCCGGGACTTCGACTGCATCATCAGCGGCTTCGAGATCACGCCCAAGCGGCGCGAAGAGATGCGCTTCATCCGTCCGTACTACATTTATGCCGAGCAGCTCGTGGTCCGCGCCGATGATGAGCGAATCCACGGCCTCGACGATTGCCTGGACAAAAGCGTCGGCACGCTCAACGGCACGGCCGCCGACCGGACGCTCGAAGAGCGCGGCGTGCGCCATATCGTCCGCTTCGATGGGCAAGTGGAGCCGTATCTCGACCTCGAGGCGGGACGGCTGGACGCGGTGCTCTTGGACACGCCGATCGTGCTCTACTACGCCAGCGTCAACCCGAAATTGAAGAACGCCGGTCCTCCGTTCGGGCGCGGCGAATACGGGATCGCGCTAAGGCCCGACGACGAGGACCTGGCCGAGGCCCTGGACGATGCGCTGGTCGAGCTGGTGCGGAACGGCCGTTTGCTCTCGATCTTGCGCCGGTGGCACTTGTGGAACGCGGACCAGGTCGCGTTGGCCTTGAGCCCCGACCGGGAAACGCAACTGCGCGGCTTGGGTTTTGACGCCGATGGGCGGCCGCGGCCAGAGGCCGAGCTTCCGCCGGTCGACCCAGTGGACATCCACGTCATCGCCGATAGTGCCCGATCGTGGACGTTTCCCCAGTATGCGCCGCTTCTCTTGAAGGCGGCTTGCATGACGGTATTTCTCACGTTGTGCAGCATGGCCGTGGCGGTGGTGATCGCGCTACCGGTCTGCCTGGCGCGGCTGTACGGCCCGCCGCCCGTGCCGTGGTTGGCGCTGGCGTACGTCGAGTTCTTCCGCGGCATCCCGCTATTGCTGCTGCTGTTCGTGTTGTACTTCGGCTTTTCGAGCTTCGGGCTGCAGATGCCGGCCGTGGCCACGGCGATCGTCGGCTTCGGACTGAACTACGCGGCCTACGAGGCCGAGGTCTATCGCAGCGCCATCCTGTCGGTGCCGGTTGGGCAGTGGGACGCAGGGCGCGCGCTGGGCATGACCGAGGCGACCACGTTTCGCCGGATCATTCTGCCGCAGGCGCTGCAAACGGCGCTCGGGCCCATGACCAACGATTTCGTGGCGCTCTTCAAAGACACGAGCCTGGTGAGCGTGATCGCCGTGCCGGAATTGACGAAGGAATACCTGATTCTGTCGCGGTCGAGCTTGAAGTTCTTGGAGCTGGGTCTGTTGACCGCCGTGTTGTACCTTTGCATGTCAGTGCCGTTGGGATATCTGTCGCGATACCTGGAGCACCGGTTCAAATCGGCGAGATAGCGCAGTGATCGGGAGGGCGAGGCTCCCGCCGAGCCGCGCGCGAAGAAGAGCGGCTCAGCAGGAGCTTCCCCCGCCCGCAAGCGTTGCCGCGGCGACGGTGGTTCGATTCAAATTGAAGCGGTGCTCGCAGAGCACCCTACGAAATGATGGCGCAAACAGAATCTGAACCGCTGATCTCCGTGACCGGTCTGGTGAAGCGCTACGGCGATCGCCGCGTGCTCGACAGCGTGTCGCTGTCGATCGGCCAGCGCGAGACCGTGGCCCTGATCGGCCCTAGCGGTAGCGGCAAGTCGACGCTTCTACGGTGCATCAACGGGCTGACCGCGTGGGAAGGGGGCGAGATCCGCGTCGGGCCACATCGACTGCAAGCCGCGGGCACACCAGGCCCGAACGGCGCCCCCTCGCGGCAGGTCCGCCGGCTCCTGGGCATGGTCTTCCAGGACTTTCAACTCTTTCCGCATCTCTCGGCCGCCGACAACGTCGGCGAAGCGCCGCGGCAGGTGCTTGGCCTGGACCGCGCCGCGGCCCGCTCGCGGGCGGCGGAGCTCTTGGAGCGGGTCGGCATGGCGTCCTACGCCGCGAGCTACCCGTACCAACTCTCCGGCGGCCAAAAGCAGCGGGTGGCAATTGCCCGGGCATTGGCAATGCAGCCGCAGGGGCTATTGTGCGACGAGATCACAAGCGCCCTGGATCCGGAACTGAAGCACGAAGTCTTGTCGGTTTTGGAGGACCTGAAGCGCGACGGGATGACGCTGGTGCTGGTGACGCACGAGATGGGTTTTGCCCGCCGCGCGGCGGACCGCGTGGTGGTCCTGGCCGAGGGGCGGGTGATTGAGGAAGGCCCGCCGCGGCAGGTCCTCGACGCGCCGCGTTCGGACCGCACCCGGCAGTTCCTGAGCCGGGTCTTGAGCTGAGGCGGTTCGCTGGGGGGCGGGCATCCTCCTGCCTTCGCTCGTCGAGACGCGTTTACCATGGCGTGATCGCTCGCGCTGAACAAAGGCGGGCAGGAATGCCTGCCCCCCCACGGTTCTCCCCTTTCGCGGCTGTAACAAAGGACGCTAGACTACGCCCATTGTTTTCAGGGCTCCCCCCACCGCGGAGATACTCCGTCGATGCTCAGGCAACTATTGCGAAAGAAATCCATCGAGACCCTGCTGGCCGAGATGGCCGGTGAGGAGCGCCTGCACCGAGTGTTGGGACCTATTTCGCTGACCGCCCTGGGAGTTGGCGCCATCATTGGGGCCGGCATCTTCGTCACAACGGGTCGGGCCGCGGCCGACGACGCGGGGCCGGCCATCCTCGTCTCGTACACCGTCGCGGCATTGGGCTGCGCCTTTGCCGCACTCTGCTACGCCGAATTCTCGGCCATGGCGCCCGTGGCCGGCAGCGCCTACACGTACGCCTATGCCACGCTCGGCGAGCTGTTCGCCTGGATCATCGGCTGGGACCTGATGCTGGAATACGCCATGAGCTGCGCCACCGTGGCCTCGGCCTGGAGCGGCTACTGGAACGAATTCCTCCAATCGCTGCACATCCCCCGCGTTGCCGGCTGGCTGTCGAACGACCCGTTCAGTTACTCGAGCGCGCTAGAGCCCGACGGGCCGCTGCAACTGTCGATGAACCTGCCCGCGGTGCTGATCATGCTGTTGATCACGGCCGTGCTGGTGCGCGGCATCCGCGAGAGCGCCACCACCAACGCGGCCTTGGTGATCGTCAAGCTGGCCGTGGTGCTGTTCGTCGTGGCCATCGGCTGGTCGTACATCAACCGGGATAACTGGACCAGCATCCCCATCGCCGAACGGCACGTGCCGGCCGATCCCGCGTCGAAATGGGGCATGCTGGGGTTATTGGGACTTAACGAGTGGCTGGTGCCGATCGACGAAAAGGTGCGTAGCCCGTTTGCGCCTTATGGCCTGTCGGGCATCATGCTGGGGGCGTCGATCGTGTTTTTCGCCTATATCGGCTTCGACTCCATCTCGACGCACGCCGAGGAGGCCAAGCAACCGAAGCGCGACGTGCCGTTCGCCATTCTCACGTCGCTGGCACTGTGCACTGTGCTGTACATCGCCGTCTCGGCGGTGATCACCGGCATGGTCCCCTACCCGACGATCGACGCCAAGGCGCCGATCGCCGTTGCTTTTGCCGACAAGGCGGCCCACGAAAACAGCGGGGCGCTGCACGTGGCCACGGGCATTATCGCCGCCGGTGGACTGGCGGGCATGACCAGTGTGCTCTTGGTCACGTTCCTGAGTCAGGTGCGCGTTTTCATGGCCATGGCCCGCGACGGATTGCTACCGCCGATCTTCGGCCACGTGCACCCGAAGTTCCGCACGCCGCACCTGGCCACGATGCTCACGGGCGCGATCATCTGCGTGATCTGCGCCTTCACGCCGATCAAGAAGCTCGAGGAAATGGTCAACATCGGCACGCTGATGGCCTTCGTCGTCGTTTGCGCGTCGGTGCTAATCTTGCGCGTGCAGCGCCCGAGCGTCGAGCGCCCGTTCCGCTGCCCGATGATCTACGCCGTGGCCCCGCTGGGCATACTGGTGAATCTGGTGCTGATGCTTTTCCTGCCGTGGGACACGTGGCTGCGGCTGGCCGTGTGGCTGGCCGTGGGGCTGGCGATCTACTTCGCCTACAGCCGGTTCCACAGCAAGCTTTCGCGGGAAACGCTCAACGAGTTGAAGGCGCAAGGTCTCAGCCCGACCGACGCGCCGCTGAAACGCCAATGATGAATGATGAACGCGGAATAGTGAATGGAAGGATGCCTTGGAATCCTTCATTCATCATTGGCGCATTCATCATTACTTCTTCGCGCTCCTCTCCCCTCGGGGCTGACAAGGGGAGAGGCGGGACGAGGGGTGCTTGTCGAGTGGTCGACAGGCCCTTCATCCTGCCCTCTTCGCGCTCGAAGAGGGCTTGATTCGCGCGGCGTCTAGCGGCGAATCGTCACGGCGCGCTTCCGCGCTGTATCGTCCGAAGCGCTTGGGGCATGCGGCGGGAAACGCCGCGGCTCGGGAATGCCCACGGACGGCGCGATATTTTACCCGCTTTCTGGGCCGCCGCCATCCCGCAATCACTACCGACACCGCCACGGCACCACCCGCCAGCGCCGCGGCCGACGGCTCAGGCACGTTGGACACCACGAAATCAAATTGATAACTCGTCAGCGAAGAAAGCTGTTGGATCCATAGCGCATAGGCGCCCGCCGGCAGCGGCGGAGTGAAGCCCTGTGCCCCGGCGCCGGTGCCCATGTCGTCGAGGATGTCGGTTCCCACGTTGCCTTCGCCCGGTCCGAAATGGGTGTAGCCGAGCAGGTTCGCGGTGACCGTGCCGACGGCGGGCTCGGTGAACGTCGCGCCGTTCTGGATGGCGATGAAGGCTATCTGGTCGGTCGACGTAAAGGACTCAAGCACCAGCTTCGAGAGCACCGCCCCGGCCGGGACCGTGAAGGTCACGTAGTCCAATTCGCCCCCCTTCACGCTGCCCACTAGCTCGTTGTCGCCGACGGCGATGGCGATGGCCGTCGGCGCCAGCCGATTCCCGGAAAGGTCTCCGTTGACGGATTCGTCCCACACGACGCTGCCGCAAGCGATATTCGCCGACCAGCAGGCCGCCCACAGCGCGCAAACGGACAGAGGACGCATTCCGGCACTCTCCCAAGGGGCAAAATCAAAGAGGCGACAAGAGCGCCAGCGAACCCTGGAACCGCTTGAGGTGCTTCCCCGGCACACTAGCCCGAAGCGCCAGCGAGGCAACGCACTAGCCGACCCTCGCTGGCGTTTCGGGCTGGTGTCGGGCCCCAGGTGGCTGGCGCGCCGGTCGTCGGCTAGCGATCGACTTCGAAGCAGAATCGAGCAGACGAATGGGCTGTCCGTCTGACACCGCCGACCGACGCGCACAAGCACCTGGGATTGGGGACGCTCGCGATAAAGTACGCACGAACGGGCAAAATGGATTCATCACTTTTGGGAAGTGGACAGGGGTCAGTGGACGGTGGTCAGTAATAGAGGCACGTCGGACCTGCGGGATTTGGGCCTCTGGTCGAAAGATTTTCGACCCCTTTTCGACCCAACTGATCACCGACCGCTGCCCGCAGGGCCATTCACAGGTTCAAGCTTGCCGGCGGCGCACCGGCGGGAAAGTGGGACAGGCACCGAGACGAAGCGTTGGTCTGAAGGGGCTTGCGCTGTTTATGGTGGGAGCCAGTCCCATTTTCCCGCCTCGCCATTTTGAAAAACAGAATGGCCCTGCCGCTGTCCGGTCTCTTGTTGCCGTCGCGTGGGGATGATTGTATATTCACAAGACTTCGCGCCGCAGCGCGGGCCAGGCTCCACCCATCGCGCGCGACGGACGACGGACCACCGAGGCGAGGCACTGCGGATGTCGGACTCGCAATTGATCGCTCAAATCGTCGCCGGAGACCGCGCGGCCTTCGCGCTGTTTTACGATCGTCATGCGCCGCGCGTGTTCGGCCTGTTGGCGCGGACGCTGCGCGATCGGGCTGATGCCGAGGACGTCTTGCAGGACGTGTTCTACCAGGTGTGGCGCCGCGCCTCGCAATACTCCGCCGCTCGCTCGTCGCCCGAGGTGTGGTTGTTCTTGATCGCTCGTTCGCGACTGCTGGACTGCCTGCGGCGGAAGCGTCGCGACGCGCCGGGCGAGGTCGCGCGGATCGAGGCCCGGGGGGCCGACCCGCTGGTGGGCCTGGCGCAAGATGAAGCGGCGCAGCGCGTGCGCTCCGCGCTGGCGCAGTTGCCCGAGAAACAGCGGACAGCGATCTCTCTGGCGTTTTACGAGGGCCTGACGCACCAGCAAGTGGCTGAACATCAGGCCATTCCCTTAGGAACGGCCAAGACGCGGATTCTGCTCGGCATCAAGTCGTTGCGGAGGCTGCTGGCCAACCAGGAAAGGGTGCTCGCTTGATTGACGCAGAACACGAACTTGGAAGTGCCGCGGACCTGGCCGCTTTGTACCTGGCCGGCGCGATGACCCACGTCGAGCGCGGTCAATTCGAATCGCATCTCGAGGCCGGCTGCGCCACCTGCGACCGGGAGCTGCTGGCGCTTGATCCCTTGGTGGCGTCGCTCGCGCGGTTGATCGAGCCGATCGAGCCCGGCAAGGTGGCGCGCGTCGCGGCGCTCGCGCTTACGAACGAAAAGGTGGGCGAGCTAGCACCCGACGAGATTGACGACCTGGCGCCACTCGTAACGGCCGTCGCGGAGGACCAGGCTGACATCCTGGCCGATGCGCTGCGCTGGCAAAAACTCGACTACGAAGGGGCCACGTACCGCCAGATCAACGTGGACCGCCAGCGCCGCCGGGTCACGTCGCTCGTGCGGATGGAACCGGGCGCGGCGATCCCCGCCCACCAGCACGAAGGCGCCGAGCAGTGCACCGTGCTGTCGGGCGATTTCATGATCGGCGGTCGGCGGCTTCTCGCGGGCGAGTACAAACACTTTGCGCCGGGCGAATTCCAGCCCGTGGCCACGACCAGCGAAGGCTGCCTGCTCTTGGTGACGACGCCGTTTGAATAGGAAATGATGAATGAATGATGAATGGAAGAAGGACGCGAGGATCGGGCGACGAGCCTATCTCAATCCCATTCATCATTCATCATTCGCGCATTCATCGCTGGATTCTCATTCCGGCAGCGGTTTGCCGCGCGTCTCGGGGGCGAGCCAGATGAGCCCCATGCCGGCCAGGTAAATCAGGCTCATGGCGGTGCAGGCCAAGGGGTATCCACCGGCCAGCGACACGCCGCCGATCGTCACGCCGTGCTGGAAGGCCGCCATCAAGTTGCCCGTTTGCAGGGCGCCAATCGCGGCCAGAATTCGGCCGAAATTGAAGCCGAAGCCTTGCCCCGTGGCCCGCATGCTCGTGCGGAATAGCTCCGGCAGATACAGCGGCAGCCATCCGTAGAACGACGCGGTGCAACCGCCCAGCAAAAATGTGGAGAACAAAAACCGCGCGTTGTATGCGTCGTGAAATTGATACAGCCACACGGCCGAAGCAAGCGACAGCACGCACAACAGCACGTACGTCGCCCGCCGCCCCAGCCAATCTCCGGCCAGCGCCGCCAGGATCGTGCCCACGATGGCGCCCAGGCCGGAGCACATCTGCGTGTATTCCTTGACGTGCAGTTGGCCGCTCGTGAGCTGGTCGGCCCAGGTGGGGACCCATTGCGTCGATCCCCACGTGCCCAGGAGCGCGACGCCGCTCAAGCCGGCCGCCAGCATCATGCGGCTCAGCGTGGGGCGCACCGCCGTGGCGGCGACGTCGGTGGCCGACAGCCGCTGCATGTAGCGAAGCACTGGAAACGTGTAACCCAGCGTGGCGATCGCCAGCCCGAGGACCGAGCCGCCGATGCGCAACGCGGTTGGCTGCGGCTGTGCCCACAGGTAGATAATCAGCGCCGGGCCAGCAGCGCCAAGGAGCACGGCCAGCAGGTCCCGCGTGGCCCAATGGCTGGTGGCCCCCGATCGTTTTTCCTTTTGCCACTTCTCGGATTCGGGCACGAAGAGGCGGATCAGGAACGTCAGTAGCGCCGGCGTGGCGCCCGCGATCATCAACAACCGCCATCCGCCGTTGGCCACGAGCGCGTCGACCCACTCTTGCCGCAGCCCCACGTCGGCCAGCCACGATTGCACGCTGGGAAGTGTCTCGTTGAGGCCCAGGCCGATCGCGCCCACGAGCAAATAGCCGACATTGGCGGCCGCGCCAATCAGTCCGGCCATGAAGGCGCGGGAGCGATTGGGCCATATTTCCATCACCAGTGCCACGCCCAGCGACCACTCGCCTCCCATCCCCAGCGCGGCGATGAACCGCAACAGCCCGACCTGGATCGCGTTCGACGCCAGACCGCAGGCGCCGGTGAAAAGCGCGTAGGTGAGGATGCTGAAGGTCATGGCGCGGACGCGGCCGATGCGGTCGCCGAGCCATCCAAAGAGCACGCCCCCCGTGGCCGCGCCGACCAAGAAGCCCGCCGTGACGACGCCGAACCACAGGCCGATCGTTCCCTCGTCGGTTGTCGCCAGAAGGTCCTTGATGGCTGGCCGGCCGACCATGGAGAAAACGCCCATCTCGGCGCCGTCAAACATCCACCCCAAAAGCGCGGCCGTCAGGGCCATCCAATGTTTGAGGCCGATCGGCGAGCTAGTCGAGGGGTGGCTCATCGTTATCCGGAATCTGGCCGTTCAGGGATTGGTTTGGCGCGCCCCCAAAATCGCGAGGGCAGCCTGGTAGGATACGTTCCCCGCCGCCGCACCGAAAGCCGGCCCCGCCTGGCAACCACGTGAAGATCGTCCTTCACGCGGCGACGGCTGGCGATCGCGACCTGCCAGGGCCCGGCGAGGGCGTACACCAGGGCCGTTCACAGACTTAAGCTTGCCGGCGGCACACCGGCGGGAAAGTGGGACAGGCACCGAGACGCAACGTTCGTCTGAAGGACTTGCGCTGTTTATGCTCAGAGCCAGTCCCATTTTCCCGCCTCGCCATTTTGAAAAACAGAATGACCCTGGGGCGTACACGGCAGGCATTGTCCTGCGTACGGGCCACAACCTATACTTCCGCAGGCGAAAATGACCAAGGCAACAAACGGAGGCAGTCCTATGATGCGGACTAGTAACCCCGTCCTGAATTCGTCCGTCTTCAATATCCAGGACTCGACAGCTACTACGACGATGACCCTGCAAGGGACCGTCGTGAAGACGGCGGTGCTCCTGGGCATCCTGATCGTTGGCGCCGGCTATACGTGGTACCAGACCGCGCAGGTGCTCGGGGGCGAGGTGGCCGACGGCGTCTCGGGGGCAGCGTACAACTACGCCATGATCGGCGCGATCGCAGGCCTGGTCCTGGCGCTTATTACCAGCTTCAAGCCTTCGTGGTCCCCCTACACCGCGCCGCCCTACGCACTGGCGGAAGGGCTGTTTCTGGGGGGCATCTCCGCCATCTTCAACTACGCCTATCCGGGCATCGTGCCCGAGGCCGTGGCCCTGACGTTCGGCACGTTGGCCGCGCTTTTGACGGCGTACGCCACGCGGATCATTCGCGTGACGGAGAAGCTGAAGTTGGGCATCTTCGCCGCCACGGGCGCGATCGCCTTGTTCTACCTGGTAAGCATGGTGCTTGGTTTCTTCGGCGTCCGCGTGCCGATGATCTGGGACAACGGGCTGGTGGGCATCGGGTTCTCGCTCTTCGTGGTGGTGATCGCCGCCTTGAACCTGGTGCTGGACTTCGACTTCATCGAGAAGGGCTGCGAGCAGCAGGCCCCCAAGTACATGGAGTGGTACGGGGCCTTCGGCCTGCTGGTGACGCTGGTATGGCTGTACCTGGAAATCCTCCGCTTGCTGTCGAAGCTCCGCTCGCGCGACTGAGGTAGCAGGCGGCAGGCAGAGGGCAGCGGGACGTTAGTCGAAGGCATCGCTTTGCGAAGCCCAGGGGTGGCAGCCCTGGGCTCTTTCTTGCGCCTCTTGCGATTCCATGCGGCAGCGTCAAACGCCGCCAGCACGCGTCTTGCCAGCAGCGCCCGCTACAGAGCCGCTACTTTCGCTGGCCTTCGCCACGGGCAAAAGCCGAATAACCAGAAAAGACCAAACGGCTGGTCCCGGCGACAACCGCCGGAACACGCCGGCGGCTATCGGCCGGAAGCGCGGATTGGCATTGTCGCGCTCAACGGAGGGGCGGCCGCGGTTGAAAAGGTTTCGCAGCGCTCAAAGGGGGGACAACCTTGGACGCACACCGCTCGAACTGCGCGCCTCCATGCGCGCCCGCGCCGCGCCGACCGCGCTGGCAACGCCGCTTCGCCGACCGAACGGCGGTCGGCAGGATCCTGACCATCGCGGGGCTGTTATCGGTGGCCTGGGCGCCCTCTTTCGCCCACGCCGCCAAGCCCGACACAAGCGGAAGCGTCAGCCGGGCAGCGCGCGAAGATGCCGTGCAGTCGATTCCGCTTGAGAAGCTCGACGACGACGCACGCGAGAAGATCGGCTCGGTACTGTCGCAAGTGTCGATCTTTCGGCGTCTGCCGACGCAGGTCATCGAGTGCGACCCGAAGCTGTACCTGTTCCTGGTCGAGCATCCCGACATGGTCGTGAACATGTGGGAAGTGATGGGCGTCAGCGACATGCAACTCAAAAAGACAAGCCCCGACTCGTTTGTGGCCAACGACAACGTCGGCACAAGCGGCCAAGTCGAATACCTGTATCGCAGCCACGATACGCACATCATGTACGCCGAGGGGTCGTACAGCGGCCCCCTGTTCCTGCAACCGGTCCACGGCAAATGTCTGCTCGTGCTCAAGACGGCCTACGTCCGCGAGACGAACGACAAGTATTTCATCACCTGCCGCCTCGACACCTTTATCCAGTTGCAGAACGTGGGACTGGAGCTAGTCGCCCGCACGTTCCAGCCGCTGGTGGGCAAGACGGCCGACCATAACTTCCGCGAGACGGCCGCCTTCCTGGCCCTCGTGTCGCGGAGCGCCGAGACGAACCACGCGGCCATACAACAGTTGACGGCCAAGCTCACCAAGGTCGACGTGGAAGACCGCCGGCAATTCGGCACGCTGGCCGGACAATTGGCGCTGGCCGCGGCCCAGCAGAATCGCGCCGCGGCAGCCTCACCAGCCACGGCACCGAATCGCGCGGCGCCGGCGAACACGGCCAGCCGGAATCGAAAAGCGGTGCGCAGCAACTAAGGATCGACCGAAAAGTAACTTCTCCTCAATACCCAGGGCCATTCTGTTTTTCAAAATGGCGAGGCGGGAAAATGGGACTGGCTCCGAGCATAAACAGCGCAAGTCCTCTCAGACCAACGTTGCGTCCCGGTGCCTGTCCGACTTTCCCGCCGGTGCGCCGCCGGCAAGCTTGAATCTGTGAACGGCCCTGCCTCAATACCCTCGCCCCTCGCGGGAGAGGGCACCCGTGAGGGGTCGGAGAATCAGGAAGTTATTTTTCGGTCGATCCTAAGCTAGCAACCAGCAATCAGCGACTGGCAATTAGCCGGAGAGATGGGGCGGTGCGTCACCCGGTGATCGAATCCTGATCGGGCAGCGGCCCGTTCAGCTCCTAGAGTTCGACCGCGACGACGCGAAAGCCGATGTGGTCGTATCGCCGCTCGGGCTCGAACCGCAATCGAAACGCTGACCGGCAAGGCCAACCCTCGTCGGCCCAGCATCCGCCCCGGCGCACGCGCGACACGTCGCCGTGCTCGCTTTTCGTGGCCGACTCCTTCGCGGAATACAGGTCGGGGTCCTTACCGCCCGGCAGTCTCCGGTGATACCAATCGCGGCACCATTCGTAGGTGTTGCCGTGCATGTCATGCAGCCCCCAGGGGTTGGCGGGGTAGCTGCCGACCTTTGCGGCGCGATTGAGCGATGGTCCGGGCTCGGCGCCGTTGTAGGGTTTTGCGCCGTTGAAATTCGCCTGCCTGCTGCTGAGCTTGTCGCCAAACGACATGGCAGTCGTCGTCCCGGCCCGGCAGGCGTATTCCCACCGAGCTTCGGTGGGCAGACGGAACACCCAGTCCTTTGGGAGCTCGCCGGATTCGCGGCCCAGTTCCGTGAGTTTCTGGCAAAACGCCTCCGTCTCGGCAAAGTTGACATTGCCCACCGGGTAGTCGTCCCCTTCGGGCAACTCGGCGGTCAGCTCGCCTGGCAGATTCCCCATGACCCGTTTCCACTGGCCCTGCGTCGCCTCGTACTTGGCCATCCAGAAGCCCTTCGTGAGCGTCACCTCGACCTGATCCTCGCCGGGCCGCCGCTCAGGCTCGCCGCGCGGGCTACCCATCGTGAACCTGCCCGCCGGGCACCAGCAGAGCTTGATGCCAGCCACCTGGCGCTCGTCCCCGGCCTTTGAGCCGGCAAAAGGATCCGCATGCACCGCGGGCGCGTGAAGCGCGACGACACAGCACGCGATGAGGAGAGGAATTCGCATGTGCGATCCAAGCTCGGGCTGGCGCAGCCCCTTATGGGCCGGCGGCGCGGAGATTTTCTCAAACTTTGCCATTTTACGGCGCGAAGCGGGGATCAAGAAGTTGTTTATGGCTTCGGCCACGACCTATTCTGTTGTGTTTGTGGGTTCAAGGACACGCGAGCAAGAAGATTTGCAGGCGGCGCGCGACGTGCGGTCGGCCGCCGAAAAAGCGCGTCGCCGCACGCGCACGGCAATTGGCAAATTTTGCCAAGCATGGTATGCTGACCGTGGTGCCCTATTCCGAGCGAGCGAACATGCCAACCCGCAACGTCAATCTGACAGACCACTATGACCGGTTCGTCGAGAAACAGGTCGGGGGCGGGCGCTACCGGAACGCCAGCGAAGTGATGCGCGCGGGCTTGCGGCTGCTGGAGCAGCAGACTCGCGAGGATCAACAAAAGTTGGCCCTGCTTCGATCGTTGGCGTCCGACGCGTTTGACGAGATTGACCAGGGCCGCGGAATTGAGCTTGCGGGCGGTCGGCAAGCGGCGAGCTTCGTTCGTCGCATCGGTCGTCGTGCCGCGAAATCGGTGAAACGCGGGACGAGCGGCACTTGATTCCATGCCGCCTGTCATCATCTCTCCGGCCGCCGGGCGTGACATCGAGTCCATTCTGGCTTGGACCCACGAAGAATTCGCTGAAAAGGCCCGGCTGCGGTACGAGGCCCTCTTGATTCAGGGCATCGTGGACGTCTCCGAGAATCCCCATCGCGCGGGGAGCCACGATCGACCAGAAGTCGCTCCCTCGGTGCGGACCTATCATTTGTGGCATTGTCGAAACCGCGTCGCTGAGTCGATCGGACGCGTGAAGAACCCGCGACATTTCCTGCTGTATCGCGTCCACGGCGACGGCCAGGTGGAACTCGGCCGAGTGCTGCACGACAGCATGGATATCGATCGCCATCTTCCGAAGGAATACCATGGCGAAGCTGAACTGTGACCACGATCAGCGCCGGCGTCGGCGCGTCCGCGTTGCCTTCCCCTTCGAGTCGTTGGTTGTCCGCTGCGCCTTCTTTGCCCCGCGCGTCTTACGGCGGTGCTGGTCGAGCACCGCGCAAACTTCTGGCGCTTTTGCCGAAGCGCGGACCGTAACGCCGCGTTTGTCGCGCGCGTCCGGGTCAGCGCCATATTTGAGCAGGATCTGCGTGAGTGGAACCATCAGTTCCGCGGTGCCTGCCGTGCCCCCGGCGCCGGTCGCGGAAACCGCCCGCCGCAGCGGAGTCGAACCACGGCTCTTGTCTCGGGCGTTTGGATCGGCGCCGCGCGCGAGCAGCACTTCGACAACGGCCAGGTTTCGAGCCCGAACCGCCTGGTGCAGGGCCGTTACATGGTCCCAGTTGCGCGCGTCCGGGTCGGCCCCGCGATCGAGGAGAAGCGTGGCCATCCGCCGGGCAGGCTCTTGCGGCGCTCGTCGCATGTCGGCAACGCGGTGCAGTGGCGTTTCGCCATTGACATCGACGTCCGCGACCGTGGCCCCATGGCGGAGCAGCAGCTTGACGAGGTCGACTTGTAGCGATTCGACGGCGTGGTGAAGAACGGGGGTACCGGCTTCATCGCGAAGCAGCGCTTGGGCCGGGCGCCGCTTTAACTCTTGGTTGACTCGCTTGTGGTCGCCAAGGTAGATCGACGTCACGATGGACGGCTTGGCCCCCTTGCCGCGCAGGAATTCGACAATGTCGGCGGCCCCCTCCGTGCGGCGAGCGAGATCGGCGTGAGATATTGCCTCCCTTGATCGACGTCGGCTCCGCGCTTCAGCAATAGTGAAACGAGGTCGAGATCGCCGTATTGAGCGGCCATCAAAAGCGGGGTGTTTCCCCATCGATCCTTGCCATTTGGGTCGACGCGAGCGGCCAATGCGGCGACGGTCGGATGATCGTGGCGCCACACGGCCCGGCAAAAAGCGTGAAGACTGTCGGTGGCCATATCCAGTTCCGCTAGTCCTAACTCCTCTAGTCTGTTGTGGGTATGAGTCGGCGCGGGCGCGCTTGGTGCGCGGACGTGGCGCAACCGGTGTGACGCGCTAGCGCCGTGGACGGCGGGTAGCCAAGACGGCCAGGCCAAGCAGGCCGAAGGTGGCTGGAACAATGCCGGCCGGCTCGGGCACGGCATTCAGGACGAAAGCATTGTCCGAATTGGGCGCCTGGTTGAGGTTCCCGGGAACTTCGCCGTCGAGAAACAGCTTCGCGAACGCGCCCTGCACGCCATTGTGCGACAGCCACAGGATGTTCGTGCCATCCTGGATCTGCCCGGGCGGACCTTCGCGAACGCCGAACCAGAACGTGCCCGCGTTAAGTGACACGCCCGGAGTGATGGCGCCCGACACGCGGAAGATGTCTTCGTTGTTGTCCGTGCGGTCGACTCCAGTGTCGGCGACGACGGGCGCGGCGGCGATGCCACTAGCGATGAACGTGCCTGGCAGGCCGGCGCTGTCCGCGAAGAAGTACCAAGAGAGACCGCCGGAGAAGCTGGTGAAGACGCCATTGGCGATTCCGTCGCCGTCACCGGTTTGCGGCGACGCATCGCTCAGCCACACGGTGAAGTCCGTCACCTTGCCAGGCGCCGCCAAGGTGAAGTCGTTGACAGGAAGGAAATCGCTCGCGTCCGTCGAGGATTCCTGATTGAAGTTGCTCTGCTCCCAGACGACGTCCGCCTGGACGGCGTGAATCGAAGCGAGCCATGAGCCAACAACGGCCAAGCAAAGTGCGGTTCGTCGCGGTGCCATGATCAGCCTCTTGGGACACTTGCGCAAGGGGGCTCCCACCCGCGGGCGCGCAAAAAAAAGAGGCGCCACGAGCCGATGCGCGCGGGCGGCGCACCTGAAAGCTCCTGGACGCCCAGCTATTAGCGACCCCTAGCCGTTGGTTTTCGACGGGACAGACACAGCCGGATTCTTGCACTGCATTCCGGCTGTGTCAAGGAATAGTGCGCGCGTTGCGGGGCCGTTCACAGATTCAAGCTTGCCGGCGGCGCACCGGCGGGAAAGTGGGACAGGCACCGAGACGAAACGTTGGTCTGAAAGGGCTTGCGCTGTTTATGCTCGGAGCCAGTCCCATTTTCCCGCCTCGCCATTTTGAAAGACAGAATGGCCCTGGCGCGCGTTGCGGGAGGACTGCAAAGTCCGGGGTCTGGCTCATTTTTCGGCACGTGCCGTTCTCAATTCTTCCGAAGCACCTTCGGCCGAAAAATGTGCCTGACCCCCTCTCCAAGGACTTTGCAGTTCTCCTGGCGCGCGTTGGGGGCACCGGTTACGCGCGCCTCGCCTTCGATCACGCACGCTCGTGCCATCGCGTTGGCGTCTCCGCTTTGCTTTAGGCGCCGCTCGACAAGGAGCCCTGCGAGCGAAGTTTACACGCATCCGAGCGCCCTTGCTGGGCCGGTCATGTGTACATGGCATGACAGCGGTATGATCACGAGCTGGGTGTTCAGGAGAAAGCCGTGATGAAAAGGTCCCTTCAAGTATTCCTTGCCTTGTTCGGCGCGACGGCGATCATCATCGCGTCGCTGCACATTGTCCATGGCCCGGCGGCGATACCGGGGTCGATTCCCGTGAATGCCACGATGGACAGCGAAGATCGTTTTTATGCCACGTTATTCGCGGCTTACGGGGTGGCCCTTCTGTGGTGCGTCAAGGACGTTGAACGAAAAAACGCCGTTGTCTATTTTCTCGCGATCACGTTCTTCGTCGGTGGAATAGCGCGCCTTGTCTCGGTGGCCGCGGTTGGTTGGCCCAACGATTTCTTCATCGCGATGACGGTGCTTGAGCTGCTCATCCCCGTTTTCATGGCGTTGGTGCAGTGGCGTATCTCCAGGATGGCAGGGACCCTGCGAGGCGTTTGAACTTTCCGATCAGGGTGGGTTGAGGTAAGCTAGAGCGAATGAGCCAAGAGCCTTCCGCACTCACCGATTGGACGCCCGAGCAGATTGCCCTGGGCAGGCGGTGGGTCGAGACATGGAAACTGGCGGGGGCCGATCTGGAGCGCATCCACCGCCAAGAGCTTCGCCAACTCGACACGTATCGAGCGATCGCGTTGCTCTGCGGCCCCGCGGATTACTCGCGTCCACCACGAGCGCCCCGCGCGAGCTCGGGGCTTGTGGAACAACAACGCTGGTTCATGCAGGCGGCCAATCGTGAATGAGGTCATCCAGGCCGCGGTCGAGTTGCAGTCCGTTTGCCAGGATCAGGGCTGGCGGTTTTCCTTCATCGGCGGCCTGGCGCTTCTTCGCTGGGGCAATCCGCGTGAAACCGTCGATGCCGATCTGATTCTGCTCACCGGGTTTGGCGGCGAGGAGCGATTTGTTCGGGTCCTGCTCGGGCACTTTGAGGGGAGAATCCCCGACGCCGAAACGTTTGCCCTAGAGCGGCGCGTTCTGCTGCTTCGCTCGCGCGCGGGGGTGGGCCTGGACATATCGCTCGGGGGGCTGCCGTACGAAGAGCGAGTCGTCGACCGTTCCTCGATTTTTGTCTATCCACCGCAAGCATCCCTTCGCACGTGCTCCGCCGAAGACCTGATTGTCCTGAAGGCGTTTGCCGGCCGCAGCCAGGACTGGGCGGACATCGAGCGCGTGATTGTGCGGCAAACCGGGACGCTGGACTGGGACTACGTCCGCCAGCAGTTGCGGCCGCTTGCTCAACTCAAAGGTGAGCCGGAAATCCTCGAACAACTTGAACGCCGCCGCGTTGAGTTCGAGCAGTAGCCGGCGAAGCACCACGGTGTACGCGCGTCACACTCGGTGGCGGGCCGAGCATTGGTCGTCCGGATCGCGTTTTCTTGCCTGCTCGTCAGTGGTTCAGTTGCCGCTCGATCGCGGACGCGAGCCGCGAGGCCGTCGGTCGCTCGATGAATCGCGTCGGCCGGTGAAGCCATCGCACCGTGCCGCCAGAATCGACCAACAGGATCGTCGGGGCCGCGCTATCGCCGCCGTCGGGCGCGGACTGCTTGTTGATCACGTCGACCGCGTCGGCCAATTCCCGTCTCTCGTCGGAGACGACGGTCAGATGGGGAAAGTCGCGTTGAGTCGCTGCCGCGGTATCCACGTCCTCAATGGAGACGACCACAACGTTCGCCCTCACGCGAGCGAACTCTTCATGGTGAGCCTCCAGCTCCCGAAGGTGCGTCATGCAGAACGGGCACCAGCGGCCTTGGAAGAAGACGAGCGCCGTCGGGCGACCTTGCCGGAAAAACGACTCGTCGATCTCGGTCCCATCGGCGAGCGCGGCGCGAAACGCGGGGATCGCGGTGCCCTCGGCCATTGGGCCCGTGTAGGCCGGCAGCACCGTCACCGCGAGAAGAAAAAACCACTCCAGTCCGGCCAGCGCGACGCACAGAACCGCGATCCCCAGCCGCCACCACCGAGCTTGCCCGCGGACCGCCGCCAGAACCGCCACCGCGCACACCGTTCCGCCGATGGGGAGATACCAGGGCGTGATCATGACGCCCGCCCAAAACACCTGGGCAAAAAAGATGAGGACCAGGGCGATCGACAGAATGACGCCGGTCCAGAACAGACGCCGCGCCGACGCGTTTCCCGCGCTCGGCGAGGACGCGGCAGTCGGTCGGTCACAAATCGTTTTGGTCGCGCTCATGACTTTCGTCCTGGAAGGGGGTTACGCTGGCCGCGGTTGGCGGCGGACCGCCGGCGTGGGCGGCCGCTCGC
Organism: Planctomycetia bacterium; assembly: GCA_016191115.1. GTDB lineage: Bacteria > Planctomycetota > Planctomycetia > Pirellulales > JACPPG01 > JACPPG01. The sequence continues at coordinate 27,247 of JACPPG010000024.1, forward strand.
CCCTGATATCGAGCCTCCAGTCTAGTGTACGCGGACCAGAAGGGCGCGGTCGGTTGCCCATAGGGTCAGGGCCATTCTGTTTTTCAAAATGGCGAGGCGGGAAAATGGGACTGGCTCCGAGCATAAACAGCGCAAGTCCTTTCAGACCAACGTTGCGTCTCGGTGCCTGTCCCACTTTCCCGCCGGTGCGCCGCCGGCAAGCTTGAGCCCGACGCGCAAACGCGCAAGCGAGGGTGGCGTCGCGTGTTGCGTACGGTCCCTCGCTTGCGCGCCTTGCGCGTCGGGCTTGTGTGCGCGCGAGAATAGTCAATCCATAGGACGGTTCACGAAACGCGAAGGCTTTTATCCCAGCCGAGGGCATTGAGAAGCCCCCAAGATCGGGTCGCCTGGCACGAATACCGCCTCAGCGAGGTATTCCCCATGGCCCCTCCCGACCCGGGAATGATTTCTTCAGCGTATCGAGCTCGCCGCGGACTCCTGATCTACTTGGGCGTCCTCGCGGCAGGTTCGAGCCTATTCGAAGGGCTTCTGCTCCGCGCAGGCGACTCGATTCGCAACCACGTCGAGCTTGTCCTGCCTTTGATGTGGATGCCGGCGGTGGCCGCGGTCGTCGCAAGGTTGGTTCTACGCGACGGATTCAAGGACGTTTCCTTCCGATGGGGAGGACGTCGGGGCTTCCAGATGGCGATCACCGGGTGGCTCTTTCCCGTCGCCGTCGGCACAGTGGCCTACGGGCTCGCCTGGTCGACAGGCCTGGCCTTGTTCAAGACCCCCGCGGTTCCCGGCTTGCCGGCGGTCACTGCTCCGATCGACGCCCTCTGTCTGCTTCTGGCCATCAGATTGAGCATTGGAGTGGTCATCGCGGCGATTGCCGCGGCGGGCGAAGAGATCGGGTGGCGCGGCTATATGCTGAGTCGTTTGATCGAGGCCGGCGTTCCGTGTCCGATTTTCGTCAGCGGCCTCGTGTGGGCCGCGTGGCATTTGCCGCTGATCCTCGGCGGCGTGTACGCGTCCGGCCCCTATCCGATACTGTCGGCCTGTCTCTTTGTGGTGGCCATTGTCGCGCAAGGGTTCGTGCTCGCTCGTCTGCGGCTGGCATCGGGGAGCGTTTGGCCCGCCATCATCGGACACTCGGCATGGAATGCGACCATTCAGGGCGTGTTTGACTTTTCCACCATTTCACCGTCGTCCGGTCCGTGGGTCGGTGAATCCGGGATCCTTGTCGCCCTGACCATGTTCGCCTTCGCCTGGCCGTTCATGCGTGGAACGTGGCCGGCCTATCGGGCGCCCGGCGTGCCGCTTGTGCGAACCGCGGCATAACGAGCCGCTCAGGCCGCCGCGCGGCGGCGGCGAACCATCACGAGCACCCCAATCGCTCCCGCGGCCAGCCATGCCGTCGATGGTTCGGGCACCGCGTGACAATGAAGTTGTCGTAGGGAAGGTTCGACGTCTACAACTCATCCCGCGCTACGGAGGGATGCAGTGCGCGGAAGAGAAATACCGCCGACGTTGGCTGCGGCTGCCGTCGGATGAACTTCGCGAGACGCCGCGGCAAGCGTGCCGTTTGACTTCGCGCCGGGCGCACCTATTTTTGAAGCGGTCGACGGGACAGAGCCGACGTCTTTGCCAAGTTCGCATCCAGTGACTAAGGGGGGTCCGACAATGAAATTCATGCTCACCTTCGCATTCAAGCCCGGTGTCAAGGACTCGCGCGATGAGGCGATCGCCCGTTTCAGAAAAACCGGCGGTTTGCCGCCGCAAGGAGCGAAGCTCTTGGGCCGGTGGAGCGCGGCCGACTACAGCGGCGGTTTCGCGCTCTTGGAGAGCAACGATGCCAAGGCCTTGACGGAATTTGCCCTGATGTGGAGCGACGTCAACGACCTGAAAATCGTGCCGGTCGTGGAAGACGTGGAGCTGGGTGAAGTCCTGCGCCGCATGCCGGCCTAGGCTCCGCGGAGACATGGCGCCCTGCGCTGCCAAGCTACCGCACCAGCAAGTACACGACTCCCGCGATCAGGGCGCCTGCCGCCAGCAGGCCCACGCCGGTCAGGACGGTAAACAGGCTGCGGTTCCAGGGCGCTTTCGGCGCATAGATTTGGTTCTCCTGCCCGCAGATCCACAGCTTGCGCTCGACGCCGGCATACTTGTAGTCGAGCTCGTTCAACGGCACTCGATCGACCTTTAGCGTCTGCAGGATGATCCGCGATTGGGCGCCGTCCACGCCGTGCGAGCGCGTCAGCAGCTCGCCGGCCTTGCGGTCGACGTCCGGCGCCACCGGATCGAAGCGATCCACTCTGCTCGATTTCTCGTTCACCAGCGTGTCGCCCGAAAGCTGGCGGAACCAGCGGTCGGGCACCGGCGTCACGTCGAGCAATTCGTCCAGGACCACCGGCTTGAAATGCACGGCGACCTGCTCGAAGACCTTCATTCGGCCGGTGCCGGTACACTGCGAGCATGTCTGGACCCCCAGGCCCGAGCACGCATTGCAGCGCACTTGCCCGTCGCCGCACGCACAGCGCACCTGGACAAAGCGCGAGACCTGCCGGGTGTTTCCGCTTGCGTCGCGCTCGGTCGCCGTCACCTGTTCGTGCCGGATGCCCGAGCCATTGCACTGCGGGCAAGCTTTCTGGCCGCGGCCGTGGCACGTCGGGCATACCACGCGCCCCTCGCCGGCGCATTGCGAGCACAGCTCGACGCGTTCGGTGTGAGGAACGGGGACGTGCTCCTTGCTGTCTTCAAACTCGCGCGGCCTGGGGACCGGCACGCTCCACAAGTCGGGAACCTGCCCGTGGTCGTCGATGGGGCCGCCGTGATGCGGCACAGCCACGCGCTCGACCTTGCGCTCTTCGTAGTGCGTGTGAACCCGGATGGTATAGGCGCAGCCGGGGGTGAACCGGGTGACGAAGATCTTGTCGCCCATGTTCCGCAGGCGCAGGAAGCCGCCGCCGGCCCAGCCGTTGAGGATATCGCGGGCCTGGTCCTCGGTGAGCGTCGGCGTCGTGAGTTGGTTCATGCTCCCCTCGATTGCTCGACCGCGACGGGCCTGCGCTTGTCGACGGCGGAGGCGCTCCCAAGGCCCGTCTCAAACTCGCGGAGCGCCTGCTCTGCCACGATTTTCTCGGCGGCTTCCTCGTGTCGAATCTCGGCCACGCCCTCGCTGGAGAGGTCGGCCGTTACTTTGGCCTTCGCGCGATTGCGGTCGATCTCGTCCCCAATGGCTTGTTCGATCTGACCGAAATCGCCGGTTGCGTCGACGTGAATGCTCAGGAGCACCTTGGCCAGCTCCGCCTCCGCGCGGCTGAGGCGCAAGTCGGCGTCGTACTTCTGAATCTTGTCGCGAAGCTGCCCGAGCTTGCGCGACAGGTGCTTGATTTTCAGTAGAGTATTGCCGTAGGCCTCGTCGTGCACGGCGAGCTGGGCCGCGTTCTCTGCCATCTCTACTTTGGCGGATTGCATCTCGATCGCAAAATGGCCGGCCGTCTCGCGGTCGCCGGCGGCCAGATAGGACTTGATCTTCGATTCGAGCGCTTTGACGTGCTCCTGTTGCCGCTTCACCTGCTGCGCAACCTGATCGACCAACGAGCGGTATTGCTCCAGCCCGTGCCGTCCTTCCTTCAACTGGTCGACCATGTCGTCGTACTCGTATTGAAGTTGGGCCATGGGGTCAGCCTGCCAGAAGAAATTGGCAATCCTGTTGATCCGCGCCCCAAGCGCCTGCCAGAATCTCTGGAAGATCATGATCGACTCCCGACGATCGTGCCCCGAAGCCCCCGCCGCGGTCACCCTGCCGCCACAATGCGCCCATCGGCCACGGCGCCGGCGATCACCTCGACGAACTGCCCGAGCTTTGTGCCCGCGGCCGGCAGCTCGACGGGCGCGTAGCGGCAGGAGGTGCCCATCACCGTGCTTTGCTGGCGGCCGGCGCGCGCTTCGATCAGCACCTGGAGCGGCCGCCCCAGCAGGCTGCGGTAGTAGCGGTCGCTCAAGCGGGCGGCTAGCGCGGCCAGCTCTTCGGCCCGCGCGTTTTTCACCGGGGCGGGCACCTGGTCGAGCATTTCAGCGGCCGGCGTGGTGCGGCGAGGGCTGAACGGGAAGACGTGAATCTTCGAGAAGGCCACTTCCTCGGCCACCCGGCAGGTATCGGCGAAATCGCCGTCCGTCTCGCCGGGAAAGCCGACGATGATATCGGTCGAGAGGGCCGGCCGGTCTAGCGCACCTTGCACGAGCCGGCAGCGATCGACGAAACGTTTTGCGCCCCACCGTCTGCGCATCCGCCGCAACACCCGGTCCGAGCCGCTTTGCATCGAAATGTGCAAATGCGGGCAAACACGGCGCGGGTTGGCCGCCATCACCGCCACGAGCTCGCGCGTCACCTCGGTGGCTTCAATGCTCGACAGTCGCACGCGAAAGTTTCCGTCCAGGCGCGTGACCCGTTCCAAAAGGTGCGACAGGCGAACCCACTCTCGCTTCGGCCGGCCGCGGTTCCATTCGACCCCATAGTGACCCAGGTGGATGCCGGTGAGAATGATCTCGCGATAGCCTCGCGCGGCCAGGCGCGCGATCTCGGCAAGAATTTGTTCCGGCGGACGGCTGGCCAGCACCGGCCGCACTTTGGGGATGATGCAGAACGTGCAGTTAAGCGTGCAACCGTCCTGCACCTTGACGTACGCCCGCTGCCGCCCGACAAGCCCAGAGATGCCGGTCGGCACGTCGACCACGCCGAAGCGGCCCAGGAGGTCCGGCAGCTCGCGCTTGTCGGTGATGATCTCGGCGACGCCGGGTAGGGCCGCCACTTCGTCGGGCGCGCGCGTGGCGTAGCAGCCCATCACGACGATCCGTGCGTGGGGGTTCGTGCGCGCGAGGCGGCGAATGAGCTGGCGGCTCTTGGCGTCCCCCTCGGCAGTGACGGTGCAGGTGTTGACGATGCACAGATCGGCCCGTTCGTCGCCAACGGCTTCGCGATAGCCGATCGCCTCGAGACTCTCGCGCACGTACTGCGTCTCGTACTGGTTGACCTTGCAGCCGAGCGTGGCAGTTCGCAGCTTGGGCATGGGGAGGAAGTAGCGGTCAGTGGTCGGTGGACAGTGGTCAGCGGGCACAGCGTGCTCTGCGAGCACCGTTAGCGGCGCCGTTTAGCCGCCGCGGCCACGCGGCGTGCGCGAACGCGATCCAGAGCCGAGCGCCCGCGTTACTCCTCTTCCACCGGTTCGATGGACGCCGACATCGAGCCCTTGCAGCCGGCGATCATGTCATCCTTGCCGTAGGCGTGGATCTGGTCGCGCTTCAACTCGGCGTGCTCGCGGGTCGTCGTCAGCACGATCGTGCGGCCGGCGGTGTCCACCTCGGTTGCCAACAGGTACCCCTTCTCCAACGAATGGCCAAAAAGCTCGAGCAGCATCACCATGACGTACGCATAGGAATGATCGTCGTCATTCCACAGAACGACGTTGTACCGCGGCTGCCGCTTGGGCTTCTTTCGCTTCTGCGTCTCGCGCTCGCGCTTTACGGCGATTTCAGAAGGGGGTTCGACAAGGGCTTGTTCCGACACGGCCGGCTCGCTCCGTTATCGATGGTTGCCGATCTCTTTGTTTGGGCCCTGTGCGACGTTACGCTGCAACCATTATATTGAACCGCCCGCGGCCAAAGGAAGCCCCCGCCGCGGTCCGTTGGAAGTTCCAGAAGATTTTGCCACCGACACAGAGGACACCGTGCGTTGCAGGACATCTCACTGCTGTCACGTGCGGATCGTTGTCCTCCGCATTTCTTTGTGGTCTCGACTGCCCGGTGGCTCTTGCTAGCTGGCGCTTGGGGCAAATCCCCCGCACTCGCAATTCTACTTCGCCGATTTCCACGCATGAACGCACCTTCGCCCGCAATCGACAAATACCTCGACGAGAATGGCCAGCGCTTCGAGGAAGAACTGTGCCAACTCTTGAGGATCGAGAGCGTTAGCGCTGTCGCCGCCCACAAGGCCGACATCCAGCGCGCCGCCGAGTGGGTCCTCGGGCAATTCAAGACCCTCGGCTTCGCGTGCGAAGTGATCGCGACGGCCGGGCACCCGATCGTCTTCGCCCAATCGCCCACGGTGGCGGGGGCGGCGACGGTGCTGGTGTACGGCCATTACGACGTGCAGCCGCCCGACCCATTGAACGAGTGGATTTCGCCCCCCTTCGAGCCCACGGTTCGCGATGGCAACCTGTACGCCCGCGGCTCGACCGACGACAAGGGGCAGATGTTCACGCATGTCAAAAGCGCCGAGGCATGGATACGCACCGCCGGCCGCCTGCCCGTGAATCTGAAATACCTGATCGAAGGCGAAGAGGAGGTCGGTAGCGCGAACCTCGAGAAATTCGTCGACAAAAACCGCCAGCGCCTGGCCTGCGACATCATCGTCATCAGCGACACGAGCCAGTTCGCGCCGGGGCAACCGGCCATCACGTACGGGCTCAAGGGCATCGCCTACTTCGAGCTGCGGCTCGCTGGCCCCAGCCAGGATTTACACTCGGGCGTGTTCGGCGGCGCGGTGGCGAACCCGGCCAATGCGCTCGTGCGGATGATCGCCGCCCTGATCAACGAGCGGGGACAGATCCAGGTGCCTGGCTTCTACGACGACGTGGCGCCGGTCGCGCAAGCCGAACGCGAGCAGATGCGCAAGCTCGGCTTTGACGACGCGGATTTCATGCGCCAGTTGGGCGTCGAGGCGCTCGCCGGCGAGGAAGGGTTCACCACGCTCGAGCGCCGCTGGGCACGCCCCACCTGCGACATCAACGGACTGACGAGCGGCTATCAGGGCGAAGGGTCGAAGACGGTGCTGCCGGCGCGGGCGAGCGCCAAGTTCAGCTTTCGCCTGGTGCCCAACCAGGACCCGGCAAAAATCGAAGCCTCGCTGCGGGGGATGCTCGCGAAGCTCTGCCCGCCGGGTATCAAGATGGACTTGGTCGCGTACCACGGCACGCCGGCCGTGGTGGTGCCGCTCGACAGCCCCTACATGGCCGCGGCGTCGCGCGCCATCGAGAAGGGTTTTGGCAAAAAGCCGGTGTTCATTCGCGAGGGCGGGTCGATTCCCGTGGTGTCGACCTTTCACGAAAAGCTGGGAGTCGATACCTTGCTCTTGGGCTGGGGCCAGAACGACGACAACACGCACAGCCCGAACGAGAAGTTCTGCCTGGCCGACTTCCACCGCGGCATCAAGGCCAGCGCACACTTGTGGGAGGAATTGAGCGCGATCCGCGCGTGAGGAGCGCGCGGTGCCAGCGACGGCTGGCATAAGTCTCCCTCTCCCAAGCGCGGGAGTGGGCTCGTGAGGGGGGCGGCGAAGCTTGCGCGAGGCGCGAAGGCGGGCAGGATGCCCGCCCCCCAAGATCATTCATCATTCCGCATTCATCATTGCCGCTTATGCTCGACCGGAAGTTCATCGTCGAAAACGCTGAGTTGGTGAAGAACAACTGCGCGCTGCGGGGATCAAAGGCCGACGTTGACCGCTTTCTCGTGCTCGACGGCAAACGCCGCGAGAAGCAGGCCGACGTCGACGACCTGAACCGGCAGGCCAACGAAGTCTCGAAGTCAATCGGCCAGACGAAGGACCCCGCCGAGCGCGAGGCGCGGAAGACCCGTGGGCGCGAGCTGCGCGACAAGACGGCCGCCGCCCAGGCTGACCTCGACGCGATCGCGGCGGAGCTGGACAGTGTCCAGCGGTCGATCCCCAATCTGTCGCATCCCAAGGCGCCCGTCGGTGGCGACGACCAGGCCAATCTCGAACTGCGCAAGGGCAAGACGCCGCTCCCGCGCTTCGACTTCAAGCCGCTCGATCACGTCCAACTGGGAGAGCGGCTCGCGCTGATCGACTTCGAGGGGGGCGCGAAGGTCGCCGGCCACGGTTTCTACTTTCTCAAAAACGACGCCGTGCTCTTGGAACTCGCCCTGCAGCGGTACGCGCTCGATCTGTTGATAGCCGAGGGCTTCACGCCCACGATCACGCCGGATCTCGCCCGCAACGAGGTGTTGCAGGGCACGGGATACATCCCGCGCGGGCCGGAAACGCAGATCTACAGCATCGCCGACAGCGACCTGAGCCTGGTGGCCACGGCGGAGATCACCCTGGGCGGCCTCTTGTCGGACGAGATCGTCGACGCCGAGCGGCTGCCGCTATTGTTCTGCGGCATCAGCCATTGCTACCGCACCGAGGCCGGCGCCCACGGCCGGCAGACCCGCGGGCTGTACCGCGTGCACCAGTTCACCAAGGTGGAGATGTTTGCCTTCACCCTGCCCGAGGCCAGCGAGGCCATGCTCGATCGCTTCTGCGACCTGGAATGTAGACTGTTCGACGGCCTGGGCATTCCGTATCGCGTGGTCGATACGGCCACGGGCGACCTGGGCGGGCCGGCCTATCGCAAGTTCGATCTCGAAGCGTGGATGCCCGGCCGGGGCGAGGCGGGCGAATACGGCGAAGTCACCAGCACCTCGAACTGCACCGACTACCAATCGCGGCGGCTGGGGATTCGCTATCGCACGAAGGGTGAAAAAGGAACGCAGTTCGTACACACGCTCAACGGCACGGCGATCGCGATCAGCCGGGCGCTGATCGCGATTCTGGAAAACTACCAGGAAGCCGATGAATCGGTGCGCGTGCCCGAGGCGCTGCGGCCGCTGGTGGGTAAGGAACGGATCGTGGCGCCGGCCGGGTAGACCGGGTTGACGCAGGACCAGTGGGCTCGCGAGCGGGCCGTCGCAAATATCCAAGGAGGGAAGCATGCCGCACTTAGTGCTGGCTCTCATTCCGCTTGCGTCGCTTCTGACGTCGGACGGTCCGGCAGTCCGGCCGATTCTGAAGACGCCCGGATACGTCGTGCTCTCGCCGACGATCGTCCGCGGAGCCGTGAAGGAGGTCGATCCGCCGAAGCCAGACGAAGTGCTCAAGGCGGTGGGTCTGCGGCGGACCGCCGACGTTCGCGTGATCCTGGAGAAGCGATCCGACTACGTCGATCCGCCGCGCGTGTACCCAACGATCGGCCGCGCCCAGCTTCATCACATGCACTACGAATGCACCGTCGAGAGCGCCGGCGGCAGCAAAAGGTTCTTCGTCAGCCAGAACCATTTTCACGTGCTGGAGAAATAGAGCCTACGGCGGCTCGATCACGTTGATCTTGTCGCCGCCGTCGGCGGGCGTGACTGTGAGTTTTTTGATTCCGAGCCCCTGCTCGGCGGTCCGTAGCGTCGCCTCGACCAGCGCGTCTCCATTCGGGCCGCTTACGACGAATTCCACGTTTAGTTCGTCCTGGGTTGTGGTGGGGGCGGACTTGTACGTCACATCTTCCATCGCGGGAAACACAAGCGGCTCGCCCAGTTTCTCTTTGACAGCGTCGCTTGCATCGACGGCGGCGAACACCTCGGCCACGGCCGCACTGGCGGCAACGGCAATCCCGCTGACTATCTGACTGACGGCTTCCGCGACGCCCTTCGCCATGCGAATGCCCGTGCGCACGATCGGCGCAACGAACGCGACGCCGGCGATCAAGATCAGGAGGAGGACCAGACCGAACCACCGGCCTCGCCTGCGCGGGCTCGGTTCGCTGTCGATCGGAATGGGCTCGTCCAGGTCGGTCACCACCGCTTGGCTCTCCCTCGTGCCGCGGGCGACAGAAGTCCGCGGCGATCTATCACTACCGATCCGCAAAGCGCCGGATTTATTCCCGCGTCCAACGTATGCAGTTCGCAAGTGGAGGTCCGTTTTCTGGCGGTTCCCACGGCCCTAGCGTAGAATCGCGGTATGGCGAAATTCACCGCGACAAGTCGGGGCCTCGACCGCTTTGCGTTGGCGATCGTGATTTCAGCGGCGGTTGCATCGCTCGTGAGCGCGGCCGCGCCTGACACTCACCTCGTCGCCCAGCGAAAACCTCGCGCCCGCGCTTCTAACCCCCAACCCCTAACCCCCAACGCCCAATCCCTAGCCCCCATCCCCGACTTCGCCGATCCGTCGGCGATGTTCCAGCGCTTCTTCGGGCCTGCCGGCAAGGAGGACCAGGCGCAGCTCGAAGCCGTCGAGGTCTCGCCGGCCGAGGAGGAGCACTTCGGGCGGACCGCGGCCGACGCGTATCTGGCCGACCAGCGCCGCGGTGGCTTCAAGGTCCTCACCAAGGCGAACGAAGTCGAATATCTGCGCGACCTGGTTGAGATCCTGCACCCCTTATTGCGAAATGCCGATCGGTACGAGCGCATCCACGTCTATCTGGTCGATTCCGAAACGACCGACGCCCGCAGTTTCCCCGGCGGGTTCCTGGTGTTCCACCGCGGCATGCTCGATTTCGCCGAGAGCGAAGCGGCGCTCGTGGGCGTCGTCGGACATGAGCTGTCGCATCTCGACCACGGACATCAGCTCGCGCAAGTGAAGCGGATGAAGCTGGCCGAACGGACCTTCGCCGGCCAGACGGGTAAACCCCCCGCGTTCGAGGACTTCATGCAAGCCGGGCGGCAGATGATGTCGATCTGGGCCCGCCCCTTCAGCCCGGAGGATGAAAGCCAGGCCGATCAGGACGGCGCCAAGTGGGCCCATAAGGCGGGCTACGACCCGCGCGAGCTGGCGGCGCTGTTTGCCAAGATGCAGCGTCGCGCGGCGGGCAAGGCGCCGGCGGGGATCGAATTCTTCCGCACGCACCCCTCGCCGGAAGATCGCCAGCAGGCGGTGCTGAAGCTTGCCCATCAGTTGCGGCGCGAAAAACCGCGGGAAGCGCTTTACGTTGGAAAAGAAAACCTGCGCCGCCGCGTCAGCCGCGCGAAGCAGGAGTTTCCGGAATAAAAACGGCGTTGGCGCGGCGGCAGAGCTCGCGGCGATAACAGCCGCGATAGCGGCGCGGTCGTGCAGCCGTGCGGCGTGAGCCCACGGTACGCGTTCGAAAATCGCGGTAGACACGAGCCCAGCAAGGGCGACGACCGGCTCGATGGAACGCCTCTGCGCGGCGCACGCCGTCGCCCCGTTGGGGCTTGTGGGAATCGTTGCCCACCCCCAACCGTGGGCTCGCGCCCACGGCTACACGCTGCCGCCCCTACCGGGGCTGTTGGAAGCTCGCTGCCCGATCCCCCAGCCATGAATGGCCGGGCTACGAAAAGTGTTCCTCGCGCATGTCGACGGCTCGAACCACTGATCCGCGCAAACGGCTTTGGTGGCGGCCGCGTCACACGGCGTCGGCGAACGCCGCCAGATCGCGCTCCAAGGCGTCCAATCGCTCGGCCAGCTCGCGCTTCGCGTCGGCCAGGTTCGCCAACTGCTCGGCCGGCTCGTAGGCGAACGTGTAGAACTTCACCTTCGGCTCCGTGCCCGACGGGCGGACGGCGGCGTAGTTGCCCGGCGTCTCGAGGTCGATGATCACCAGGTCGTCGCGTGGGCCGTCGAGCGGCTTGGTCGTTCCGTCGGCGAGCATGACGACCTGCTTCAAGTAGTCGCGCACGCCCGCGACCGCCATCCCGCCCAGCGACTCCGGCGGCTTCGTCCGCAAGAGCGTCATGAGCGCTTTCATGCGGGCCATGCCTTCGCTGCCGGGCATCGTCTTTGCGACCGTCCGCTCGGCATGGCACCCGTATTGCCAGTAGAGGTTGTCGAGCTTTTCGTGCAGCGTCCGGCCGTCGGCCTTGCACTGGGCGGCGAGCTCGGCCAGGAGCATGGCGGCGACCGCGGCGTCCTTGTCCCGCACGTGCGTGCCCACCAGGAACCCGTGCGACTCCTCGCAACCGAGCAGGAAACTCTCCGGTCCGACCTCATCCATCGTTTGCGCGATCCATTTGAAGCCGACCAGCAAGTTGCCGTACGTCTTCACGCCGTAGGCGTCGGCAATCCGGCGCACCAGCTCGGTAGTGACCAGCGTCTTGACGACGTAGTGATCGGAAGTGAGCGCGCCGGCCGCTTTGCGATTCGCCAGCAAGTATTCCGCCAGTAACGACGCGATCTGGTTACCGGTGAACGTCTGCCACTCGGCGCCAAGCGACCCAGCGACGGGCGCTGCACAACCCAGCCGGTCGGCATCCGGATCGGTCGACAGGATCACGTCGGCGCCGGTTTGGTGGGCCCGCTCGATCGGCGCGTCGAACGTGGCGGGGTTCTCGGGATTGGCGACGTGGCCCGGGACGTTGGGGAAATCGCCGTCCGGCTCGGCGTGCGGCCCGAACACCTCGACGTCGGCAAAGCCGACCGCCGCCAGCACGGGACAGACACTGGTGCGGCCCACGCCGTGCAGCGGCGAGTAGAGGATCTTCAAGTCGCGCGGGCCCGGCGTGCTCTGCAGCTCGACCGCGCGTTGATAGCCAAGGTCGACTTCCTCCTGGCTGTACGTCACGCGACCGTCGGCCAGCGCCTCGGCGAAGGGAACACGGTTGATCGCCGTGACGCTCATCACCCGCTCGATCACGCCCTTGTCGTGCGGCGGCAGCAACTGGGCGCCGGTGCTCCAGTAAGCCTTGACCGCGTTGTCGCTGGGCGGATTGTGGCTGGCCGTGACCATGATGCCGCAGGAACAGCCATGATGCCGCACGGCGAACGACAACTCGGGCGTGCTGCGAACGCCGTCGAGAAAGAACACCCGCAAGCCGGCGGCCACCATCACTTCGGCGCACAACTCGGCGAAGTGCCGCGACCGGTGCCGCGTGTCGTAAGCGATCGCGCACGCCAGCCGGTCGCCGGTCGGGCGCTGGTCCTTGACGTAATCCGCCAGTCCCTGGGCGCTCTCGCCGATCGTGCGATCGTTGATGGCATTGCAGCCGATCGGGTACATCCGCCCGCGGCGTCCGCCGGTGCCGAAGGGGATGACGGTCCAAAAGACGTCGTCCAACTGCTGCCAGCTTCCAGCGGCGACGTGCTCGGCCACCTGCGGCGCGTAGTCGGCGTAGCGCGGCTCGGTCAGCCAGGCGCGGATGTTCTGCGCCGCGGACGCGGAGAGCTTCTCCTCGCCCACCGCCGCGTCGACGGCCACGAGCGCCGCTTTGGTGTCTGTCGAGGTTGTCGCCATGGTTGCTCCTGATCAGGCTGTCGTCGCTCGGTGGTCGCGCGCGGCGAGCGGACCGCGATCAATTGTGCCGAAAACCGAGGCGCTCACAAGGTCCGCCGGCTGCGGTCAGTTTTTACGATTCGGCTGGCGCATTCGGGAGGGCGAGGCTCCCGCCGAGCCGTGGCGCACGGAGTCAACCTTGGCGCCACGGCTCGGCGGGAG
>JACPPG010000024.1:40453-248504 GCA_016191115.1 Planctomycetia bacterium
CGGAGTCAACCTTGGCGCCACGGCTCGGCGGGAGCCTCGCCCTCCCGATAGAGCCTCGCCCTCTCGAACCTAAGCCGCCGCCGGCGGCTGCTATACTTGCTTGCAAGTGTAGGTTCTTGCAGGAGCATGCCCGTGAGCGAGCCGATCATCAGCGTCTCCGGCCTGCGCGGCATTGTGGGCGAAAGCCTTACGCCCGAATTGGCCATCCGCTACGCGTGCGCGTTCGCCCAGGCGCAGCCGGCCGGGCCGATTTTGATCACGCGGGACGGGCGGGCCACGGGGCCCATGCTCGCCCTGGCCGTGGCCGCCGGTTTGCAAGCCATTGGCTGCGACACGATTGACGCGGGCGTCGCCGCCACGCCGACCACCGGCGCGCTCGTCCGCGCGCTAGCGGCCGCCGGTGGCATCCAGATTTCAGCCAGCCACAATCCGGCGGAGTACAACGGGCTGAAGCTGTTTTCGCGCGAGGGCCGCGTGATCCCGGCAGCCGCGGGGCAACGCGTCTTGGACGAGTTCCGCCGCGGGGCGATCCGTTGGGCGCGCCACGATCAGGTCGGCCGCCCGACCGCCTGCGCGGATAGCATCTCACGGCACTGCGAGTTGGTGCTGGCGACCGTCGACGCCGAACGAATTCAAGGCCGGAACTATCGCGTGCTTTTGGATTCCAATCACGGCGCCGGCAGCCTCGTCGGACGACGGCTTCTGGAAGCGCTCGGCTGCCGGCTGACGCTCCTGGGCTCGGTGGCGGACGGCGCCTTCGAGCACACGCCCGAGCCGACCGCTGAAAACCTCGCGAGCGTTTTCGACCGCGTCCGACAATCCGGCGCCGACATCGGCTTCTGCCAGGACCCCGACGCCGACCGGCTGGCGATCATCGACGAAACGGGCCGGTACCTGGGCGAGGAATACACGCTGGCGCTGTGCGTGGACCACCTGCTGTCGAGCCGGCCCGGTCCGGTCGTGACCAACTGCTCGACCAGCCGCATGACCGAAGACCTGGCATCGCGGCACCGCGTGCCGTTTTATCGCTCGGCCGTGGGCGAGGCGAACGTCGTCGATTGCATGCTCGCCCACGGCGCCGTGCTGGGCGGCGAAGGGAACGGCGGCGTGATCGACCCGCGCGTGGTGCTGGTGCGCGACAGCTTCGTCGGGATGGCGCTGGTGCTCGATGCGATGGCGGTTCGGCAAGTGAACGTCAGCCAACTGGCCGACGCGCTGCCGCGGTACGAAATCGTGAAAACGAAGATCGCGCTGGCGCCCGAGAAGATCGCCGCCGGCCTGGCCGCGCTTGCGCGACATTTTCAAGACGCCACGGCCGACCGGCTGGACGGGCTGCGGCTCGACTGGCCGGGGAAGTGGCTCTTGGTCCGTGCCAGCAACACCGAGCCGATCGTCCGCGCGATTGCCGAAGCGCCGACGGCGGCCGAAGCCGGGCGGCTGTGCAGCGAGGCGGCGCGGGTGCTCGGCGGCGCGTGAACGCGCTGCCGATGCGCGGCGATCCTCGGCGGCGCGCCCACGGCTTGCTATCCGTGGGCTTCGCAAGCGTCGATTTGGGGCTGGCCCGCTACACTTTTCCCGCTGGCGGGACGATGAACGGCGCGCGGTATTCGCGCGTTAGCATCAGGTCGGCTTGCGAGTCGTCGATGAACCTCTCGTGCTCTGGGTCGACGCGCAGCTCCTTGCCGTAGCCGAGCTCGATCTTGTCGAGCGCGAGCCCGTTGTCGCGCAGGTGTTCGCTGAACCGTTCGAGGGTGTTGACGGCCTCGTCGTTGCCGGCCAAGCGCATCTCGCCGTCGCTGAACTTGATCTTCGAGCCCAGGCGGTAGGAGATATTGCCCAAGTGGCACAGCGCGCTCGACAGATGACCTTGCAGGATGTCGGCGTGCAGGTCCTCGATCTTGCGGCTGCGGACGGCGGTGAGGAAGTTTCCGTGGTGATCGCCGTCCCCCTTGAACGCGGCGACCTTGTTGCCATCGCGGTCGAAGGCGGCGCCGGCCGTGTAGTCGGTGAGCACGACGTATCCGTCGCTGCCTTCAAAGATCACGCCGACCTTCGCGCCGCGCAGGTCCTTGGTCTCCAGGCCACGGACCTCGAACACGAGCGTCTTGTCGCCGTAGTCGTGAATGATGGTCTGCGTGTTGGCGGTCTCACCGGCGTCTTCGTAGCCGAAGCGTCCGCCGTAGCTAAGCACGGCGGTGCTGAGCCCATCGGTGCCCAATCCCCAGCGGGCCAGGTCCATCTGGTGGATTCCCTGGTTGCCCAGGTCGCCGTTGCCGTAGTCCCACATCCAGTGCCAATCGTAATGAAGGTTGCGGCGCGTCAGCGGCTTAACCGGGGCGGGACCGGACCACAGATCGTAGTTGACGCTTTCGGGCACAGGATAGTTGTCCTTCGGCCCGATCGACGGGCGGCGCTTGTAACACAGTCCGCGGGCGACGCTCAGCTCGCCGATCTTGCCGGCGTGCACGTACTCGATGGCGTCGATCGAACCTTTCATCGAGCGGCATTGCGTGCCGGTCTGGCAGATGCGGCCGTGCTTCCGCGCCGTCTCGACCATGCGCCGGCCTTCGCTGACGTTGTGGCTGACCGGCTTCTCGACGTACACGTCCTTGCCGGCCTGCATCGCCCAGATGCTGACCAAGGCGTGCCAATGATTGGGCGTGGCGGTGGTGACCACGTCGACGGACTTGTCCTCGAGCATGCGGCGCAGGTCCTGCTCGTACTTGGGCTCGCGGCCCTGACGGGCGGCGACCTCCTTGACGCGCTCGCGGCCGACCTTCTCGTCGACGTCGCAGACGTACAGCACCTCGGTATCGTTACGGCTGGCGTACGCGCCCAGGTGGCTCTTCCCCTGCCCGCGCACGCCGACGCACGCCACGCCGATCTTCTCGTTGGGGCTCTTGCTCTGTGGCTCGTCGGCGGCCGAAGCGCGGACACCCCCGGCAGCGACCGCGGCAGCCGCGGCGAACATCGAGTCTTCCAGGAATCGGCGGCGTGACAGGCGTGACATGGCGGGGGCTCCTGTTTGGATGGCGGGCGGTCGAACGCGTGCTCCTGGCCACGCGACATTGACAATAGCCCAAGTGTAACCGGGCGGGTCAACACATTTCCAGTGCGCAGTGGGTCGGGAGCAGGGCCATTCTGCTTTTCAAAATGGCGAGGCGGGAAAATGGGACTGGCTCCGAGCACAAACAGCGCAAGCCCTTTCAGACCAACGCCGCGTCTCGGTGCCTGTCCCACTTTCCCGCCGGTGCGCCGCCGGTAAGCTTGAATCTGTGAACGGCCCTGCGGGTCGGGAGGGCGAGGCTCCCGCCGAGCCGCTGCGCAGGACTGAGGGCAGCGGCTCGGCGGGAGCCTCGCCCTCCCCAGCCACTCGCTGCACGCCGCCAGCGCGGGCTTATCCGAAGCGGCGGACTAGCGCGTCGGCCAGCCGCGGTGACAGGCGGTTGAGCCACAGAAGCAGCCGACCCTCGCTATTGGGAACGATTTCGTGCCGCCCGCGGCGGATCGCGCGGACAACGGCGCGGGCGACGCGATCCACCGGCACGCCCGTTTCGCCCCGGCGGCCCACGCCCGGCTGGTCGGCCACGAGCGCGTCGAAGAATTCCGATTGCGTCGTGCCGGGACTGACCACGAGCACATCGATCCCGGCGTCGTAAAGTTCGGCGCGGAGCGATTCGCTGAAGCCAACGAGGGCGAACTTGCTCGCGCAGTACTCGGTGTAATGCGGCACGCCGCGATGTCCGAGGATCGATGCGACGTTGATGATCATCGGCCGCCGGCCGGCCCGCAATAGCGGCATCGCTTCGCGGATCATTTCCACGGGGGCGAAGAAGTTGACCTCCATCACTTGCCGCAGCGTCCGTTCGTCGGACTGCGCGAAATCTTGGATGGCCCCCGCCCCGGCGTTGTTCACCAGCAAATCGAGCCCGCCGAATCGCTCCCGCGCACGCGCGAGCAGGGCGGCACGGGTGGCCGGCCATGTGATGTCGCCGTGGACTGTTTCGATTGCATGCCCGCCGGCTGCCGCCTGTTCGGCCAGCGCCGCCAGGCGTTCGGCGCGGCGGGCCGTGGCGACGACCTGCGCGCCGCCGTGGGCCAACTCGAGTGCCAGCGCCCGGCCGATGCCGCTCGATGCCCCGGTAACGATCGCCCGGCAGCCTTGAATCGCGCGGCGCGTCATCGGCAGACCTCGATCGCGGCGAAGTGCGCCCTGTGAGCGTAATTAGGCGACATCCTCAATCGCGCCCGGCGGCGGGCCCTCGACTGCCTGGTCTGATTCGACCGGGCGATGACCATTGGACTCGTGCGGGCGGACGACGGTGTCGGCGTCGTGGATCGGCCCGACGTGCTGCTGGGAGATGCGGCAATGCACGGTGACGCGACTGTCGTGGTACTGCTTCGAGAGGACTTCGCCGTGCGCGGCGAGGAAGGCCAGGAGCCGCCCGTTGGCCGCCGGCGTTTCCACGTCGACGTCGAGGAAGCCGCGACTGAGGGCCTCGCTGACCCGACCCGCGAGCTGTGCCAGCCCCTGCCGGCGCCGCGCGCTGATGGGCACGGCGTGGGGATAGCGGGCCAGCAGCCCGTCGAGCCCCGCGCGGTCCTCAAGCGCGTCGATCTTGTTGAGCACCAAAAGCGCGTCTTTCTCCTCGATCCCCAGCTCCTCCAGCACGCGGCACACGGCGCTGATTTGCTGGTACACGGCCGGGCTGCTGGCGTCGGCCACGTGCAACAGCAGATCGGCCTGCCGCGATTCTTCCAGCGTGGCCTTGAAGCTGGCGATCAGATGGTGCGGCAGATCGCGGATGAACCCGACCGTGTCGCTCAACAGCACCGGTCCCCAGCCGGGCAATTGCCAGCGGCGCGTGCGTGTGTCGAGCGTGGCGAAGAGCTTGTCTTGCGCCAAGACGTCGGCCCCGGTGAGCACGTTCATGAGCGTGCTCTTGCCGGCGTTGGTGTAGCCCACCAACGACACGGTCATGCGGTCGTGCCGGGCGGCGACCTGGCGCTCCTTGCGGCGCTGGATAATGGCCAATTCGCCGCGCAAATCGTGGATCCGCTTCTCGACCAGGCGGCGGTCGACCTCTAGTTGCTTCTCGCCCGGCCCGCGCATGCCGATCCCCATCTTCAAGCGCGACAGGTGCGTCCACATCCGCTTCAAGCGGGGTAGCGAGTATTGTAGCTGCGCGAGCTCGACGGCCAGGCGGGCCTCGTGGGTCTGGGCACGGCTGGCAAAGATGTCCAGGATCAATTCGGTGCGGTCCAGGACCTTGGTCTTGGTGGCTTTTTCCAGATTGCGCGTCTGCGCCGGTGAGAGGTCGTTGTCGAAGATGACCACGTCGGCGTCGCTTGCTTCGGCCAGGAGCCGCAGCTCGTCGACTTTGCCCTTGCCGAGGTAGGTGGTCTTGTCCGGCACTTCGCGCCGCTGCGTTAACTGTCCGACGATGCGGGCGCCGGCCGTCTTGGCCAGGCCTTCCAGTTCGCTCAAGGGGTCGGCGGGCACGCTGTGATCCGGCAACACGACGCCCACCAGCACCGCGGCCTCGCTCACGACCGTTTCAGAGCGGTTGGTATCTCTCACGATTCAGGGGTTCCTCTCCAAGTGGGTTCGGCGCCCGCGGCGCCGACGCAGCACCGCCGAGGCGTAGGGTTACAAAACTCGTGCCGCGCCACCGAAGTATACCGCGTGGACGACAGCGGATGGGGCAACGGCAACCCTGCGCGGACCCCAGCGCTGGCAGACACAGAGGTTTCAACCGTGGTTCGCGGTGAACGGGCCGCGGCAAACCAGGTGCCCGCGCCACGGGAGTCGGCTTCGATTCGCGCGAGTCTCAAGGACCTGTGTCTCCGGCGAACACGTTCGTGTAGCTTTCGTAGCGACGCGCGTCCAACCAGCCGTCGGCCACGGCGTCCTTGACGGCGCACCCCGATTCGTGCGTGTGCGTGCAATCGGGAAAGCGGCAACGATTGACGAACGGGCGAAGATCGCGGTAGTAGCCGGCGACTTCCTCGGGCACCACGTCCCAAAGCTGAAGCTGGCGGATGCCTGGCGTGTCGACGACGTAGCCGCCCGTGGCGAGAGGAATCAGGCGGGCGGTGGTCGTCGTATGGCGTCCTTTTTGCGTTTCGGCGCTGACGCTGGCGACGCGCAGACTCAGATCGGGGTCGACGGCGTTTAAGAGGGACGACTTTCCGACGCCGCTTTGCCCGACGATGGCCGACTCCCGCCCCGCGAGCGCCCGCCGCAAGCGATCGATGCCGAAACCGGTTCGGGCGCTTGCCGCTATGAGATGATAACCCATTTGCGCGTACACGCCGATCAACGGCTCGAGCGATGCGATCTCGACCAGGTCCACCTTGTTAATAACGATCAACGGGCGGAGATGGTTCTTCTCGGCGCCGATCAGAAAGCGGTCGATGAGATTCGGCTTCAAATAAGGCTCGGCGGCGCTGGCGATGATCGCCAGTTGGTCGACGTTGGCGACGATCGTGTGCTGGCGGCCGCGGCTGGCGCGGCTGAGCACGCCCGAGCGCGGCTCGATCCGCTCGATGAGGCCTTCGCCGGCTTGCGCGGGCCGAAACATGACGCGGTCTCCGGCCGCGACCACGTGGCGCTGATCGGTGGTCAATGTCTTGAGCAAGCGGCGGGTGGCGCACTGATACACGGCGCCGTCCTCGGCTTGCACCGTGCTCGTGAGTCCGTGAACGCTCAAGACGCGGCCCGCCAGGCACTGCGTCAAATCGACGTCCAGCTTGCCGGCTGCATCAGGGGAGTCGCCGCCCGCCTCGTCGAGCAGGATCGTCCGCTTCCGCGTCAGATCGCCACGGCCGCTGACGCGTTCGCTGCGGACGTCTTCATCGCCGGCTGACGGTCGGGCATCGAAGCGCCGGGTCCAATCGGTGGTGCGAGCCCGACTGCCACGGTTCTTGCGAAATTCGGCGCGAATCTTTTTCTTCTTGGCCAAACCGTTAAAGAGGCTTGTTGAGGTCCTTGATCTGGCCGGCTTCGTTGTTCATCACGTCGTAGCGGGACTTGCCGTCGGGACCCTCGGGGCGGGCCAATCCGGCGCGCTCCAGGAGCGACTTGGAGAATATCTCCGCCGTGCCCCCACCGCTGGGCGGAGGGCCGACCGCGCCCAAGTCGATCGGCGAGTATTGAACGACGTAACGGTGCGTGGCAATGCTGAGGATATCGCCCGGGTCAAGGCGCTTTTCGTTGACGCGCGTGCCGTTGACCTTAAGACCGTTGCGGCTCTTCTGGTCGCGCACGTACCAGTAGCCGGCGTCGATTGCCAGTTGGCAATGGTGCGCCGAGACGTTGGGAAACCGCAGCACGATGTCGCAGCTTTCGCGCCGACCGACGAGCAACGTCTTCTTCAGCAATGGAATTGTGTCGCCGCCGCCGACCGGTACCAGTTCGCCGAACATATCAATGGATGGCGCCCTCTGCAAAGCGAGTGCTGGCCCTCATTAACCTGTCCACCGCTTGAGTCTAGGCAGACCCCGCCAGTACGTCAATAATAACCCCCATGGCAGCCACTTGTCTGTCGGATTGGCGCGCGGCCGGACTGCGCTACAACGCGCTGAATTATTACCTCCGCCAACGGTTCGGCCAGCGCGTGCAAAAGGTGAGCCTGGACGCCGGGTTCACGTGCCCCAACGTCGACGGCACGGTCGCCACGGGGGGTTGCGTGTTCTGCGACAACCGCAGCTTCAGCCCCAGCCGGCGTTTTCCTCGGCGTTCAATCCTGGCCCAGCTCGAGGAGGGCATTCGCCGGCTGAAGTGGCGCTACGACGTGGACCGCTTCCTGGCCTATTTTCAGCCAGCCACTAACACCTACGGCCGCGTCGATCGGCTCCGTGCACTTTATACCGAGGCGCTTGAACACCCCAAGGTAGTGGGCATGGCCATCGGCACCCGGCCGGACTGCGTGCCCGACGACGTGCTCGCGCTTTTGGAGGAAATCGCCGGCCGAACCTACCTGTCGGTGGAGTACGGGCTGCAGACGATCCACGACCGCACGCTCGACTGGATGAACCGCGGTCATCATCACGACGCCTTCATTGACGCGATGGGCCGGAGCCGGCGTCGCGGTTTTGAAATCTGCGCGCACGTGATCCTGGGCCTGCCCGGCGAATCGCACGCCGACATGATGGCCACGGCCCGCGAGATCGGCCGGCTGGCGATCGACTCGGTGAAGATCCACAACCTGTACGCGGTTCACGGCACGCCTCTGGCGGAGTGGGTCCGCGAAGGCTCGGTCACGCTGATGGACCGCGACCGGTACGTCGAGACGTTGATCGACTTCCTGGAGCTCTTGCCTGCGTCGTGCCGCGTCGAGCGCACGAGCGGCGAGGCGCCGCCGGACTACCTCGAGGGTCCGGCGTGGTGCCTCGACAAACCGGGCCTGCGGGCGGCGATCGACGCCGAGTTCGCGCGGCGCGACACGTGGCAAGGGCGGCGGCAACTTGGTGTGGGGCCCGATTCCCGCACTCCCGTCGATCGGCTATCTTAGATCGTGGGATCGGAGTGGACCGGGTGGCCGCCGGCCGAGTCGCGGCCGGTGCGCTTGCGCACCGGCGGCGAAACTCGGCGGGAGGAAAGTCCGGGCACCTTCGGACACGGTGGTGGGTAACGCCCACCGGCCGCAAGGCCAGGGAAAGTGCAACAGAAAGTAAACCGCCTCGCTCGGCTCGCCGGGCAAGGCAAGGGTGAAACGGTGAGGTAAGAGCTCACCAGCAGGCCGGGTGACCGGTCTGGCTAGGCAAACCCCACCGGGTGCAAGGCCAAGCAGGAAGCCACGGCCGCGCCGGAGACCAACGTCTCCGGCGGCGAGCCTACGGAACGTCCGAGCCGTCGCAAGACTTCCGGGTGGGCCGCTCGAGGGGCCGAGCAATCGACCCCCTAGAGAAATGGCCGCCACCCGCCGTGGCGCGCAAGCGCGCCACGGCGGGCACAGAACCCGGCTTACAAGTCCACTCCGATCCCTTGTTTTCCGCGCTTCCCCAGGCCATTGTCGGGCCGGGCCCATTTCAGGCGTCGGCGGGAACCAGTTCCCCGTCGACCATTTGCAACAGCTTCGAGATACACAGCTTGTTCATGCTGGTATGACGCTCGTGGGCCTCGGCCCGCAGCGACTCGTGCAAGCTCTTGGGCAGCCGCACGGTGATCACTCGGGTCGGCTCGCGGGAATTGGCGAAGAAGTCGCCCCGGGCCCGAAGCTTCGCCAGCCTTTGCTGAAGATCGCTGTACTCGGGCGTCTGCTCGAACCGGCACAGCAGCTCGGGCGAGGGGAAGGCCCGGCGGACCACCCCTTCCAATCCCAGAATCTCCCGGAAGAACGTCACCCAGTCTGGACCTTGTTGAAATAGCTCATCGGCAACACGCAGAACCTCCTGCTCTTTGGTGTTCATGTGCACCTTTCTCCTTAGCGGTGTGCGAACGATTCCTTTCAGGCGCCGGCCCCTCCGGCCGACACTCGCCAGCATGTTGCGGCGGCGGTCAAGCACAGCACGGACATCATTTCATCGCTAGCACTTAGGACGATTGCCTTCGGTTTGAGCAGGGCTGCCGCGCGTGGGGGCACCGATGTTGGTGCCTAAACTTTGTGCAGACGGACTTTTCGCATCTACCAAGTGTCCACTCTGTAACGGCGGCGGAAAAAATCGAATGCTTGCCCGTGCGCCGCAGGTCGGAAAAACCTCCGGCATAAAGCCGAAGGCTCGCCTGCCGTTCGCTTCGGGCGTGAATCAATAGCGCCGTGAGAAGGCGAACAGCGCGCATCGGGCTTTGGCCGGCTGGCCCCGGCTGGCCGGTCCCTGTTGCGGCCCGTGGCGCGAGAGCGAAAGGCGAAGCCGGGCGCGCCGGCCTCCGCGGATCAAAAGCCCGACGCGGAATCTGGGCGCTTTGGTCAACCGCCGCCGAAGCGGAGTTGGGAGTCCGTCCGACACCGGCCCCGCGCGCCGCTCTCAGCTACCCGGCAAGCTCCTGGCGGACGCGCTCCAGGAGTTTCTTGGTGGCGCGGATCCCCTCCGGCTCGCTGAGCCGGGACCCTTCGTACTCGATGCCCACGTGGCCATGGTAGCCGGCGTCGACCACGATCTTCATCATCCGCTTGTAGTCGATGTCCTTCTCGTTGCCGGCGTCGTCGAAGTCGTAGCTTTTGGCGCTAACGGCCTTGGCATAGGGCATCAGCTCGGCGACCCCCTTATAGCGGTCGTAAGTCTCGGTCTTGCTGACCTGGAAATTGCCGAAATCGGGCAAGGTGCCGCAGTTGGGCAGGTCGACCATTTTGATGACGCCCGACAGCCACCCGCCGTTCGACGACAGTCCGCCGTGGTTCTCGACGATGATGTTCAACTGGTGATCGCGTCCGAACTGGGCCAGCCGGCGGAGGCCGTCGGCGGCGAGCTTCATTTGCTCTTCATAGCTGCCGCGGCTTTGCGCGTTGACGCGGATGGCATGGCAGCCGAGGTACTTCGCCGCCTCGACCCACGGATAGTGGTTCTCGACGGACTTGGTGCGCCGCGCGTCGTCGGGATCGCCCAGCGCCCCTTCGTCGTCGATCATGATCAGCACGTTGCGGACGCCGTTGTCGTCGGCCCGCGTCTTCAAGTCCGCCAGGTAGGCGGTGTCCTTGGCTTTGTCCTTGAAGAACTGGTTGACATATTCGATGGCGTTGATGCCGTAGTCCTTTTTCGCGGCCTGGGCAAAATCGAGATTACTCATCTTGCCGGCGAACAGCGTCTTGTGCAGCGACCACTCGGCCAGCGAGATCTCGTAAAGCGGTTTCTTGTCGTCGGCCGCCGCCGCGCGGTCGGCAAGGCTCAGCGCCACGCCGGCGACGGCCACGCCCGAACTCAACAGGAAATCGCGGCGGTCAAGGTTGGTCGGCATATTCGAACCTCTTAAGCGAAAGGTGTGCGTGCAAAATGATGCCTGCGGATGTCAAGTCGCCGGCCAGTATAGGAGCCCCCAGAAAGGCCGGCAACGATGGACCGCAGGCCCGGAGCAAATCCCCCAGGACAGATACTGGGCCGCTGTGGTCCTCTTGGAGCCGCTGGCATGCTCGCGACACCGGAAACCACCATGTGCCGCGGAATCCCCGTCATCCTGTCCAACTCGTAAGCCCAGGGCCGTTCACAGATTCAAGCTTGCCGGCGGCGCACCGGCGGGAAAGTGGGACAGGCACCGAGACGCAACGTTAGTCTGAAAGGACTTGCGCTGTTTATGCTCGGAGCCAGTCCCATTTTCCCGCCTCGCCATTTTGAAAACAGAATGACCCTGCTCGTAAGCCGTGGACGCGCCACTTGAGGGCGTCTGAAACGGTGACGGCATGAGTCCTTCCGGATCAAGCAAAACACGCCCGGCGTCTGGCGAGGCTGCCCGTCCCGACGGCGGCGCGTCCGCCCGGCGCGAGCCATCGCCCGACGATCGTACGGTGATCTCCGACCGCTCTCCGGCCGCCGAGGCGGTGGTGAGAATCCGCGAGCCTCACCCGTTCGAGCTGGGCAAGCTGCTGGCCGGCGACCGGCTGGCCCACTTCGAGCTTTTGGAGTACGTGGGCGGGGGCGGCATGGGGGCCGTATTTCGCGCCCGCGACACGATGCTCGACCGCGAGGTGGCGCTGAAGGTCCTCTCCCGATCGCAGGGCGAGGACGAGGAAACGCGTCGCCGCTTTCACGTCGAGGCCCAGAGCGCCGCGCGGCTCGATCACCAGAACATCGCCCGCGTCTACTACGTCGGCGAAGACCAGGGCCTGAACTTCATCGTTTTCGAGTTCATCCAAGGGACGAACATTCGCGACCTGGTCGAGCGGCAAGGGCCGCTGCCGGTTTCGGACGCGATCAGCTACACGCTGCAGATCGCCGAGGCGTTGGCCCACGCCAGCCGGCGCGACGTCGTGCACCGCGACATCAAACCCTCCAACGTCATCATCACCGACGAAGGCCGCGCCAAGCTGGTCGACATGGGACTCGCGCGACTGCACGTGAAAAACGCGGGCGAGGACCTGACGGCGAGCGGCGTGACGTTGGGCACTTTCGACTACATCTCGCCCGAGCAAGCCCGCGATCCGCGCACAGCCGACGTGCGAAGCGACATCTATTCGCTCGGTTGCACGTTGTACTTCATGCTCACAGGGCGGCCGCCGTTTCCCGACGGCACCGTGTTGCAAAAGCTCTTGCAGCACCAGGGGGACGAGCCGCCCGATCCGCGCCAGTACGATCCGAAGCTGCCCGAGGAACTGTCCACATTCGTCCGCCGCATGCTCGCCAAGGACCCGCGCCAGCGGTTCCAGGACGCGGGCGAACTGATCGGTGAATTGCTTCTCCTCGCGGATCGGCTCAACCTACGGCCCGTCACGAGCAGTCAATTCTGGATCGCGCCGCGGGACAACAGGCCGACTTTGTGGGAGCGACACCTGCCTTGGGCCGTGCCCGTGGCGGCGCTCGTGATTGTTGTCGCCGTTGTGAATTGGATCAGCTCGCAGTCGAGCCGACTCCCGGCCGAGGCGATGGCCATCAACCGGGATTTCGATCCCCCGACGGTCCCGCTGGGCGCGCCGCGCGCGAGGCACCAGGATGAAGCGACGATGCCGTCAGAGCACGTGCGTCCTAGCGAAGTCCCGCGGAACGCGCCGGGCGCCGAGAACCCCGCGAAAGACCGCGACGCTGCGCCGCGCGCCGTTGCCGAACAAGGTAAGCCGCCGGCTCGGCCGCCGCGATCCGAGGGAGAACCTGTGGCAACGACGATGCCAGGCCCCAAGCCGTCGGATCCCAAGGCAAACACAAACGGCCCGGCCCTGGCGACGTTGCGGAAGCCCGGCGATTCGGCGGGGATCGCCGCGGCGGCCGCCACCAGCGCGGAGGTATCCGTGGGCGAAGGGAGCGGGGCGCCCGCGCCGCCGGCCGCCAGCGCGCCCTCGGAAGCGCCGCCGTCCGCCGGTCCGCGCGATCGGGCCTCCGCGGCGGGCGCGATCGCGATCATGGGCGCGTCGGGCGATCGACGGCAGTATGCCAGCCTGCAAGCAGCGTGTAGCGCCGCGCGGAACAACGATGTCATCGAATTGCAATTCAATGGCCGCCGCGCGGAGGAGCCCCTCGAGCTGGCGAATCTGAAGTTGACGATCCGCGCCGGCGAGGGGTTCCGCCCGGTCCTCGTTTTCCGTCCGACCCGCGCCGGTCCGATCGGTTTCGCGCGGAGCATGGTTACGGTGTCGGGCGGGCGATTGAGCCTGTTGAACATTGGCTTGGAATTCGACGTCCCGCGCGACGGGGCGGCCGAGGGGTGGTCGCTGTTTGAAACGCAGCGCGCCGAGGAGTTGCGGCTCGAGGACTGCACGCTCACGATTCGTAACGCCACGGACCAAGGCGAGCGTCTTCATCCCAACGTGACGTTCTTCCAGGTCAGGGCCGCGCCGGGCGCCGACGCGACGATGAAGATGCCCGAGCCGGCGGCGATTCATCCCGTCGAGCTGAACCTGCAGAATTGCATCGCGCGAGGGGAGGCGGTGTTTGTCCGCTCACCTGATGCGCAACCGATCGACCTGCAGTGGGACAACGGCTTCCTGGCAACGACCGATCAGTTGTTCGTGGCGGACGGCTCGTCGGTCGCGTCATCGCCGGCCGATCGCGTGCAGATCGGCCTGGGCCACCTCACGGCGATCGTGCACGGCGGCTTGATCCGGCTCACCGCGACGGCCGACGCGCCGCATCTGCTGCGGACCGAGCTGAATTGCGTCAATAGCATCCTGGTGACGCGCGAAGCGCCGCTGGTCGACCAAGCGGGGCCGCACCGCACGGCCATGTTGGAGCAACAATTCGACTGGAACGGCGACCGCAACTTTTGCCAGGGGTTCATGACGTTCTGGAAGCTCGTCGACACGAACTCACCCACCGTGCCCAGGCTGATGTCGGCCAGTGAATGGCAGGCCCACTGGCGCGGGGGCGACATCCCGGTCGAACGGCTGGCGTCGCTGTGGAAGCAATCCCCCGCCGCCGACGTGCCTGTCCACGCCATGCGACCGGAGGATTTCGTGCTCGCTCGTGGGCGTGGGGGGAGCAGCCGATTCGAGGCCACCGATCGGCGCGACGCCGGGATGGAGCAACTACCGCCGCTTCCCTCCGAGCCGCCTTCGGGCGGCGCGCCCGCGCCCGCGATCCCCGGCCCGCGAGCGAGCGAGGATCCTGCCGCGGAGTTTCCGCCGTCGAACGAATGAGGCAAGCCTCCGGCAGCTCCGCACAAGCCCGTGCGCAAGCCCGAGTGGCGCCGCGTGTTGTCCTGGGAGAGGGGTCAGGCACATTTTTCGGCCGAAGGCCCGTCGGAAGGATTGAAGAGCGGGTGTGCCGAAAAATGAGCCCCACCCCGGATCTTGCCGTTCTCCTGCGCAGGCTGTCAGGGCCGTTCTGTTTTTCAAAATGGCGAGGCGGGAAAATGGGACTGGCTCCGAGCATAAACAGCGCAAGCCCCTTCAGACCAACGTTGCGTCTCGGTGCCTGTCCCACTTTCCCGCCGGTGCGCCGCCGTCCAGCTTGAATCCGTGAACGGCCCTGCCCAGGCTGTCAGGGCCATTCTGTTTTTCAAAATGGCGAGGCGGGAAAATGGGACTGGCTCCGAGCATAAACAGCGCAAGCCCTTTCAGACCAACGTTGCGTCTCGGTGCCTGTCCCACTTTCCCGCCGGTGCGCCGCCGGCAAGCTTGAGGTAGTGGCCACGGATGGAGTTCGTCCCGCCCCTGGTCTCAGGCCCGCTTAATGCGGGCCGCTTGGACCCCCCGAGACCGCCAGCCGCTACCTGAGGAATTTGTGCCGGCAGGCCTATCCGCGCTCCGAACATCCGCTCGCCGCGGTCGGCGCGGGGGTCGCGTGCGGCACTTGGACACCCCGACTTGGGAGAAGCGCACGATGAAGAAGGTAACGCTCTTGCTGCTTGCTGGCGCGATTGTCATGGGCCTGTCGCTCTCAACCGCGCAGGCCATCGCACCGTTCAAGAAGGAGTTCGACGCGAAGTACGTCAAGAAGGACTCCACCGTTCCGTCCGAGCAGGTGCTCGCGGCCGCCGTGGATAAGGCCAAGTGCCTGGTTTGCCACGCCAAAAACGCCGAGGGTAAGGAAGACAAGAAGTTGCGCAATCCCTACGGTCAAGCGCTCGATCAACTGCTCGACAAGAAGACCGACATGAACAACAAGCAGAAGATCCAGGAAGCCCTCGACAAAGTCGCGGAAATGAAGTCCAACGCCAGCGATCCGAAGTCGCCCACCTTTGGCGACTTGATCAAGCAGGGCAAGCTTCCCGGCGGCGAGAACTAGTTCCCCCCCGCCACGGCCGCGCGATGCCACGATCCCACTCACCGGGCCATCACGGCCCGGTGTCTTTTTGCGCGTCGACCGGCAGTTTGGGCGGCATCAATCGATAGAGGGCCGGCAGCACCAACAGCGACAGCACCATCGAGCTGACGAGTCCCCACACGATGACCGTGGCCAGCGGCCGCTGCACGTCGGAGCCCAGCCCCCGCGCCATCGACGCGGGAACCAGCCCAAGGATGGCCACGAGCGACGCCATTAGAATGGGGCGGAGCCGGGCCTGCGCTCCGTCGACGATGGCCTCCTCCAGATCGCAGCCGGAGCGGCGCAGCTTGCTGATCCATTCCACCATCAGCACGCCGTTCATGATCGACACGCCGAAAAGCGCCGCGAATCCGACCCCGCTGGACACGTTGAACGTCATGCCGCGGACGTACAGCGCAATCGCGCCACCGACGAAGGCGAACGGAATCGACAGTAGCACCATCAATGTCTCTCGCTGCGTTCCGAACGTCATCAATAAGAGCACGTAGATGATTCCCACCGTGATCGGAATGACGACGAGGAAATGGCGCGAAGCGCGCTCTAAGTTCTCGAACATCCCGATCCACCGAACGCGATAGCCGTCGGGCACGGTCATTTCCTTCGCGAACAGGCGCTGCGCCTCGGCGACGAAACTCCCTTGATCTCGCCCCACAATGTCGCTGCGGACCGTGATGCGGCGCCGGCCCCCCTCGCGGGCGATGAACGTCTGCCCATCCTTCAGCGAGAAATTGGCCACCTGCGCCAACGGGATGGGCTGGCCCGACTCGTTGAAGACGGGCAAGCGGCCGATCGATTCGGTGGACGTGAGGAATTCACGTCCAAACCGTGCCACGATGTCGAACCGCCGTTCCTGATCGAAAAACGTGCCGATCCCTTCGCCGCCAAGGGCCACGTTGATGAGCGTGTTCACCTCGTCGATGTGAACCCCGTACCGCGCACAGCGTTCGCGGTCCGGCGCGATCACCAACTGGGGTTGCGGTCCTTCCTGCTCGATGTTCACGTCGGTGGCGCCGCGAACCTGTTTGAGCAATTGCGCTGTCTGGCGGCCGAGCCGTCGCAACTCCTCGGGATCCTGGCCCGAGAACTCGACGGCCAGATTGGCCGAGGTGCCGTTGGTGGCCTCGGTGACGCTGTCGATGATGGGTTGCGTGAAATTGAACCGCGTCGTGGGAAACTCCTCGCGCAGCCGCTTGCCGATCGTCGCGACAAGCTCTTGCTTCGACGAAAAGACCCATTGATCGATGGGCTTCAAACCGATCATCATCTCGACGCGGCTGGGAACAAAAGGGTCGGTGCCGCTGTCGTTGCGGCCGGCCTGCGACGTGACGAACGTCACGTCCGGCAGCTCGTGAACGATCTGCCGCATTTCATCGCCGAACCGCGAGGTTTGCTCGAGCGACGTCCCTTCCGGGAAGTTGGCCCGCACCCAGATCACGCCTTCGTCGAGGTAGGGAAGAAAATCGAAACCCATCCTCGGCACGAGCGCCACGCACACCAATATCATGGTCGCGATCATCCCCACGAGCACGCCCCACCGCCACCGCATCAAAAACCGCACGACCCGGCCGTAGTAGGGGCGCGCCATCCGCAACGCCGGGTTCTCCCAATCCTGGTAGCCGCGCCGCAAGACCAGCGACGCCAGCGGCGGCAACACCAGGATGGCGAACGCGACGGCGCCAATCAGCGCGAACACCACGGTCATGGCCATCGGGCGAAACAGCAAGCCCTCGATGCTCGTCAAGCTCAGGAGCGGCAGGTACGCACAGATGATCATCAACATGGAGAAGAAGATCGGCCGCTGCACCTCCACGGACGCGTTCAAAACGGTGTCCGAGACGTCTTCCACCGATTCGTCTCGCTCGGTGAGCCGGTGGGCGATGTTGTCGGCCATGATGACCGCCCCGTCCACCAGAATGCCGAAGTCGATCGCGCCCAACGACAACAGGCCGATCGGTATGTTGGTGAAGTACATCAACACCAAGGCAAACAATAAGGCGAAGGGAACGGTCAACACGACCAAGGTCGCCAGTGCCGGGCTGCCGAGAAACGCCAACAACACGCACAGCACGAGCGTGATTCCCGCCAACACGCTGTGGGCCACGGTGTGCAGCGTGCCGTCGACGAGATACTGCCGATCGTAGAACGGGGTGATCTTCACCCCTTCCGGCAGAACGTTGGCGTTGAGGTCCGCGGCCTCCGCCTCGACGCGCCGCAACACCTGCGAGGGATTCTCACCCCGCCGCATCAGCACGATCCCCTCCACCGCATGCGTCACGGAATCCTTGGCAAAGATTCCCGCGGGCAGGCGCGAGTCCAACTCGACCGTGGCCACGTCGCGAAGGAACACGGGGGTGCCGCTGTGCGCGTTGACGACGGTCGCCTCGATGTCCTCTTCCCTGACGAACGAGCCACGGCCGCGAATGACGAAGGACATGTCTCCCCGCCGCAGTACGCTCCCGCCGGCGTTGGCGTTATTGGTCTTGATGGCGTCGACGATGTTGTCGAGCGTCATCCCGAATCGCTCGAGGCGCACGGGATCGAGCTTCAGCGTGTACTGCTTCTCCAGGCCGCCGAAATTCGCGACTTCGGCCACGCCGGGCGTCCGTTGCAATCGCGGGATGACGACCCAATCGTTTAAGGTCCGCAATTCCATTTCGTCGTGCGGACCGTCGGACTTCAGCTCGTACCGGTAGACCTCGCCGTAGGCCGTGGCAAGCGGCCCGAGTTCGGTGGTAACGCCCGTCGGCAGTTGCACGTTGCCCAGCCGTTCCTGAACGCGTTGCCGGGCAAAATACTTGTCGACGCCTTCGTCGAAGATCAACTCCACGATCGACAAGCCGAAAATGGTCCGCGAGCGAATCACCGACACGTTGGGCGTGCTGCCCATCGCCAACTCGATGGGCACCGTGACTTGCCGTTCGACCTCCTCGGGGGCTCGGCCGGGATAGGTCGAGATGATGAGGACCTGCTGCGCGGAAATGTCGGGATAGGCGTCGATGGGCTGCTGGAAAAAAGACCACACGCCCGCCGCCGCGACGAGCGCGCACACTGTGATCACCAGAATGCGATGGTCGATCGCGACGCGGATGGCGTGCGCCAGCATGGCTATCGGCTCACAACTGCTCGCTGACGGACTGCGTGACCATCGGTTTGAGGAGGATGGCGCCGTGGCTTATGACGCGATCCCCCGAGGCCAGTCCCGACGCGACCTCGTATTCGCCGTCGTGCGAGCCTGCCACCTTCACCTGCGTGATCCGCCAGTCGCTGTCGCTAACCTGCACCAGCACGTAGTCGGACTGGCCAACGTGCAATAGCGCTGTGCCGGGAACGAGCAGCGCCGTTCGCTCCTCGGTGCCGAGACCTACCTCGGCGAACATGCCGGGCCGGAGGATCTGTTCCGGGTCGTTGAGATCAAACAGGACGCGGAGCGTGCGGCGATCCTCGGTCAACAGGGGATTGAGCGCCTCGACGTGGCCGGGGAACACCCGATCGGGGTAACCGTAGAAGCGCGCCTCGCAGGGCTGCTCCTCACGCACCAGGGCCACTTTCGTCTCCGGCACATTGGCCACGACCAGCACCATGTTCTCGACGGCGCGAGTGAATACGATGGGCTCGATCCCAGCTTGCGACAAATGGCGCTCGAGCGCCGTTTTCGAGCGACGCGCCGCGCGGAGCGTCGACTCCGCCGAGAAGACGTTCTTTTCGCTCTCGAGCTGCGACTTGACCAGGTCGGCTTTGGCCTGCCGATAATCCTTCTCAGGAATGCTGCCGGAATCCAGGCCGGGCTTGAGGCGGTCGAGATTCAACTGCAGAAACGACGTCTCGGCTTCGGCCAACTCGCGCACCTTGGACAACTGGCGATCCGCGAAGTCGACCTCGTTCTGCACCCGCAGCCAGTCGGCATACGCCGTGGAAAGGTCGCCCGCGCTGAATTGCCAACGATCCTCGATCGGCTCCTGACCTGCACGAACGCGCGCGATGACATATCCGCTCACGTTCATCAGCGGGAACGAAACCCGCTCTTCCTCGACGGCCACGGTCTGGAGTTGCTTGCGGAAGGAGGCCGTCGGATCGACCCGGATCAACCCGCTCGATACAAGCTGAACGGGCTCAGGGGGAAGGGTGGTGGGCGCCGGCGCACGGGCCGGCGCCGCCGCGTGAATCGCGGGGCGCGCGACGTACACCAAGATCCATACCAGGGCCAAAACGCCCACCGCCATCCAGATGGTGCGCCAGGTCCTGGTTTTCGCGGTTAAGCCGGGCTGCATGGACACTCCCGCCAAAACGATGTCGCCTTGAAAAGGCACCAATTATCGACGGGACCGCCATCGCCGGCAAATTCCGATGGTCGGACAACCGCCCTTAAGTGTACCCCAAATCTACGCTTACACCCGGCGCCAGCAAAGCTCAACCAGCGGCCACGACCTCCGCGCGCGGGCAAGCCCGGCCCCGGGCGGCCCTTTGACCAACGGCCGTAATCGGCCGCGCCATGTGTGAGGCCGGCCGATCAGCAAGGAGGCAAAGCAAGCCACCGTATTTTATGCACTTTGTCCAGGCGACGCATAGCCGCGTGGTACGGCGACGCTCCGCCGTAGTTTGAGAGACAATCCTAATCCTTCCCCCCGCTTTCACCGATAAATTCGCTTGGAACGCACCATTCTTCCTAATCCGTAATGTTGAATTTCCCTTAAGCGCGGCGCACGAACGCGGTTTTCCTTTCGGCATTCATCTTAACGGGTGTTCCGGCGGGATTCGCCCCGCTAACCAGAGACTTTCTGTGGCTGGCAGCAAAAGATCGTTAACACGATCTGGCGTGGACGCGGCATGCCCGTGGCTCGGTGGGCCATTGGTTGCCTGTTGCTGCGCCACGATCCTGTTGGTCGGCTGCGCAGCGCCGTTAAGACACCTTCCCCTTCCCCAGGCGCCGACGGCGCCATTGGCAGCCGAATCGCTGCCGGTAAAACGTCTGCCACCGGTCAACGATCTGCGCGTCCACGCCGCCGAATTCGTCGACTCCCGCCATCACGAACCCACGATCCGCGGGGCGGCGGTGGCAAACACGGCGCGGCCCACGGCGGTGCCGACCGCGTACCAGGAGGAGATCCCCGGGCCTGGGCGTGTCCCCCCCGGCACTCCGCCGAAAACGCTGCCCGAGCGCCTCGAGATTCCGCCGGAGCTGCCCGGCGCCAACGTTCCGCTGCTGGTGCTGCCGCCGGAGCAGGATCGCAAGCTGGCGGTGATCGACATCCTCTTTCCCGATTTGCCGGTGATCCCGAAGCTCGCGGCGCCCCCCGCGGAACAACGCTTGTCGCTCGTCGCTCTGGAGCAGTTGGCGATCGACAACAGCCCCGTCATCGCGCAGGTCCGGGCCGACATCACCGTGGCGATGGGGCAGGCGATTCAGGCCGGAGTCTATCCGAATCCGGTGCTGGGCTATGAGGCCGACACGGTCGGCTCGGCCGGGACGCGCAACTATCAGGGCGTCTTCGGAACGCAAGTGATCAAGACGGCGGGCAAGGTGGGACTGGCTCGCTCGGTCGCCAACGTCGGCCTGATGAATGCGCAGCTCGCATTCCGCCGCGCGCGCATCGACCTGATGGCGCGGGTGAAGAAAGACTACTACTCCGTCCTGGTCGCCCAGGAAAGCCTGGCGCTCAACGACGCGCTCGTGCGGTTCACGAACGAGGTCTATCGCATCCAGGGCGAAAAGCTGAAAGCGGGCCTGGTGCCGCTGTACGAGCCGGCACAATTGCGCAGTCTCGCGGTGCAGGCGCGGAACGCCCTCGTGCAAGCGCAAATTGGCTACGTCGCGGCATGGAAGGCAATGGCCGTGACCGTGGGCGTGCCGGGCCTGCCGATGGCCAAGCTCGACGACGACGCCGAGATGCCCGTCCCGAAGCTCAGCTACGAAGCCGCGCTTGCGCGGATGCTGAACGTCCATCCCGACGTGCAAGCGGCGCGCAATACGCTTGGACAGGCGCGCTTGCAGCGGCGACTCGCGCAGGTGACGCCCGTGCCGGACGTCAACGTCTACGGCACGTTCCAGCGCGATTTTACGACGCCTAACGTTCCACGGACGACGTACAACATCCAATTAGGCGTGCCCCTGCCGTTGTGGGACCGCAACCGGGGCAACATCATCTCGGCGCAAAGCAACGAAATCAAATCCGCCGAGGGAATCCGCCGCGCGGAGTACGACCTGACCGCGCAGTTGGCCGATGCGTTCTCGCGATTCGAAACAAGCCGCATCAGCCTCCAATACTACCGCGAGCAGATCCTGCCCGACCTGGCCCGCTCCTACCGTGGCATCTACCAACGGTATCAGCAGGAGGGCGAGAAAGGGACAGTCCTGTTCGGCGACATCATCGTCGCCCAGCAGAACCTGACGTCCGCCATCGCCGTGTATCTCACCACGCTCGATGCGCAATGGAAGGCCGTGGCGGACCTGGCGCGCCTGTTGCAAGTGGAAACGATCAACGAGCTGAACATCCCATCCCCTGACGTGCCGGCCGGAGCCCATCCGCCTGGCGCCGCTGGGCCGTAACATGAACCTCGCACCGCGTATCCGCTGGTTTGTGGCGGCATGCTTGCTCTTGGCGAGTATGCCGGCAGCGGGCGCCCGCGCGCAAACGCCGGCGCTGATCGCCGCGCGGATGGGCGTGGCCGCGCCCGCCGCGGAGCCGCGCCGGCCGGAGCCGGTTCCGCCGCCGCGCGTCATGGGGCCACCAGCCGATCCGCAGCCGGCAAATTGGGGCGACTACATTCAACCCCCTGCGCCGCCGATCGGGCCCTTGGTCTTGGAATATTCGCTGGCGGCGCCGGCGACGGGCATCATTCAGCAAAACGTGCCCGACCAATACCGCGCGCCGGTGGCCGACAGCGAAAGCGTGTGGACTCGCGACGCCACCTTCCTGCAGGCGATCGACTTGTGGCGCCCGGACGGCCTCGCGCCGGTAGGCGTCGAGCAGGATGCGACGCTTCGCGGCGGACAATTCCTCTTCTCTTACCGGTTCAACTACCAGGCGTTCGAAGACAACTTGGTCGGCACGCACCGCGTCAGCGACGCGTCGGTCGCGGCGTCCTTCCCGTTCGTCCCCAATCAGATGAATACCGGGCGGCATTTGCTCATCGTCCAATACGGCGTGACCGACGATTTCACCATCTTCGGGCAATTGCCGTTCCAGCACTCGTCGTTGGACTACTTGCGAACGGCCGGCGGCACGTTCGGCACCGGATTCACCAACCCCGGCGACATCACGCTCTCGGCGATGTACGTGCTGTGGCGGCGGCCAGGGCAACAACTGCACCTGAACCTGGGACTGAACTTCCCCGTCGGATTCCTCGATTCGCAGTCGGACATTCCCTCGCCTGTGGTGCCGAATCTGCCCTACGTCATCCGCACCGGGTCGGGCACCTATGACCTCTTACCGGGTCTGACGTACCGCGGGCAGAACCCCTTGTGGTCGTGGGGCGTGCAGAGCATCGGCACCGTGCGGCTGGGCATCAACCGGCTGGACTACAAGCTGGGCGATCGGGCGGATCTGACGGCCTGGATCGCGCGCCGGTGGGGCGAGCGATTGAGCACGTCGTTCCGGATCGACAACCAATGGTGGGGCAACGTGCGCGGCGCCGATCCGCGATTGAACACGGCCCTGGCGCCGACGAACGACCCGCAATTGCAGGGCGGAAATCGCGTCGACCTGTTATTCGGCGTCAATCTGTTCCTGCCCAACACGATCTTGCCGGGCCAACGATTCTCGATCGAGGGCGGCGCCCCGGTCTACCAATCGCTCAATGGCCCGCAACTGGGAACCAGTTGGCTGCTGAACGCCGGCTGGAACCTGGTCTACTAGGGGCGCCCTACACCCTCAATCCCACGCGCAGGTCGATTCGCGTCGCGAACTGCTCGCCGGGCTCCAGTACGCGCAAGCCCGTCTCGATGCCCCTTACCGCCAGCGCACACGCGTCGGGCACGCACGTGTAGGGCTCGATGCAGATGGCCTCGCGGTGGGGTGGGTTGTAGACCACGCACTCGCGGAAGGCGTCGTCGAACGACAGTTCCAGCCGCCGCCGGCTCGCCGCATCGTCGATCGTCGCGCTGGCCCGGCCGGCCACGTATCGCAACGTCGTGAAGACGTCGTCCAGCTTTGTCTCGGCGAAAGGCAGACCATCGGCCAAACCTCGTACGCCCACGGCCGGCAGCTTCTCTCCGGTCGGCAACAGCTTCGCCAGTTCCCAGTACTCCGCCGCGGGCACGGTGACAACGCAACGATCCGCCGTGCCGCGGGGACCAAGCGGCACGCGGAAGTATGGATGCGTGCCGAAGCCGAACGGCAGCGGGCCAGCGCCAGGATTGTCGATGCGCACGTCGCTCACCAGGGCGTGCCCCACGAGCTCATAGGCAATCGCGATGCGGAAGTCGCCCGGCCAGTGATTCAGGAGTTCGGGCGCGTCGATCGAGGCGTGGAATTCTCCCACCACGCGCGTCTCAGTGGTATCGACGACGCGCCACGGCCGATCGATGACAAAACCATGGATGGCGTTCCCCTGCCCGTCGCCGGCCTCCAGGGGAAATGACCGGCCGCGAAAGGTGAAGCTGGTACCGCGCAGCCGCCCCGGAAAAGGAAAGAGGACGGGGATGCCGCTGTGCGACGCCTTGGCCTGGCCGGTGACGAAATCGGCCGCCGCCCACAGCACCTCCACCGGCTCGCCGTCCAAGAGCGGCTGGAAATTGTAGCAATTGAAGCCGCGGCCGGGCAGGATGCGGGCCGTGGCCCCGGTCGTCGCGTCGCGCAGGGTGATTGTCTCGTGCATGGGGCTCCTCATGGATTCTCAAAAACCGAAGCGAACACCGGCCGGTGAGTTTGCCTGGCTGCTACCACGTCGCGCTGCGCGCGATGCCGCGCCCCGACCATCGACACGACGACCAGCAGCGTCAGCGCCGCGCAGGCAATCAGGTTGCGCCGCTCGACGTCGCCCGTGGCCACGCCGGCCAGCCGGTGCAAGAGCATGATCGCTCCCACGAGCGACAACCCAAACAGAATCGACGCCAGCGCATCGTCGCCCAGCAAGCTGGCGCGCGACCGTTCGGGCAGCTCCACCAGCACGTACAAGCCCACGAGCAACTGCAACGCCGTGGGCACGAGCGCCACGCGGCCGCCCCAACTGGCCGCGCGGCGGACGTCGCCCGCGGGCCGGCCGGCGCGCTCGATCCGCATGGCGAACGCCATCATAACGATGCCGACCGCGGCGAAGGACGCCAGCAGATGGTGCAGGACTTGAGAAACCACTTCCGGGTCGAGGATGGCGGCGCGGAAATCGAGCGGGCCGGCGGCTTCGCCCACGCGGCGGCTGTAAACGTCGATCACCGTAAACAAAAGCGGGAAGTGATACATCAAGTTCGTCGCCGCCACGAGCACGAGCACGCGCCGCGGCCAGACGCGCCAGCGCGTCGACTCGGCCGGCGTCTTCCACAACCGGAGACAGCCCCACATGCAGCCGTAGTAGACGGCCAGCTCGGGCCCAGCCCACCAATACCGCGAGGCGGGGATGCGCCGCGCTGCCTCGTAGAACGGCTGCCAATCCACGAGCCACACCAGCGCCAGGGTGGCGGCGCCCAGCGCGATCCCGATCGAAAGCCACACCAGCGACTGCCGGGCCAGGTAGCGGCCGAGCTCGCCGGCCAAGGCATCGCCACGGCCGACCTCGCGCCAGTCGAGCCACAGACATGCAAGCGGCGCCGCGCCGGCGATATTGGCGGCCAACAAGTGGGCGGCCAGCACCAGGACCAGGAGCGTATCGAGCAAAAGGGCACCTTCGAGCGTGTTGGCGTTGGCGCCGCGTGTGGTCGGGCGCGGGCGAGGTCGCATTTTAGGTGAACCTGCGGCCGGGAGTAAGCGGCGCGGGCCGAATTCTGATGAGAGGTTAGCTGTCGGGACTGCGCAACGCGTGGATTGACACGCGCGCCGGCCCGCCACTAGGATCGGCGGTGGGAAGGAATAGCGATAAGGAATTAGGGGCCGCGGGATAGGGACCTCGCCGCGACGACGAAGCGCGGTTCCCACGAGGGCGATTAGCTCAGTTGGCTAGAGCGCCACGTTTACACCGTGGATGTCGGGGGTTCGAGTCCCTCATCGCCCACTAGGGTATTCGCACTAGGTGGTACTATGTCGTATCTCCCGGTAATTTGCGCGTTATCGCCTCCCGGATGCCGCGCCTTACCAGCCCGTACGGGAATGTGCTGCGCCGTTTTCTGCGCCGCGCTGCCGGTTGCCTTCTCGAAGTGCGCGTCGGTGACTTGGAGGTAGTGACGGCGCGCCACGGCCTCACTGTTGCCCAGCCACGCACAGACGACGTGCGCGGGGTATTCTTCGGCCAACTCCGTCTGCCGCGTGCTACGGAGGTTCTGGAACAGCTTGGGCCACGGTTTAAGCCCGGCCCGCGTGATGATCTTGGCGAAGCGCGTGCGCAGGTTGCGGTTGTCGCGGTAGCGGCTGATGACGTGCGTGGTCCCCTTGGGCGTCTGCTCCCACACGGCTTCTAGCTCTCGCCGCACTTCCGGGAACATGGGAATCCATCGTTCGTCGCCCCCTTCGTGGTGCGCGGTCTTGGGGCTCGTGATGCGCATTCGGTTCCGCGCCCAATCAACGTCGTCCCAGGTCAACGCCTGGTGCTCGCTGGGGCAGCGCAGCCCGCCATAGCGGCTCAGGGCGAACAACAACCGCCACTGTGCATCAGGGCAGGCGTCGAGCACCTTGTCGGCATCCTCGCGGCTGACGAAGTGCTCGCGGGTCCTGTTGGCCTTGATCGCCATGCCCTTCATATCGGCGAACGGGTTCTCGGCGATCAAACGCCGCCGTAGCGCTGCGCGGAAGAATTGCCGCGCGATACTGCAGCGCCGCCGGACCGTGTTGTCCGCCAGTCGCACGACGACCGGCTTGCCGTTGGGTACCTGTTCTTCGTGCTGGCCCAGCCACAGCCGGAAGGCGTCGGCCTCGCCGGGCGTGATCGCCGCGAGCGGCTTGTCGGCTCCGAAGTGATCGACGAGGCAGCGGCGCGTATGCCCCAGCACCGTCGCCGTCGACCGCTTCACGTCCTTTCTGCCGGCGATGTACGAGTCCAGGAACGGGCCGAGCTTGGCCCGTTTGCGATCGGCCCGCGGCGCCACGAGCCCCTTGGCGGCCAGCTTGTCGTGCATCGCCGGGCTGCGCGTCGCGACCCATCTCGCCGTCTCGTCGTCCGGGGGCTCACCCATGATGTTGGATCCGTTCAGCGCGGCGACGTGCCGGCAGACGCTCTCGACGGTCTTTAGCGGGGCACGGCCCATGTGCAGTGTCCGCCGGTTGCGATCGCCGTCGACAAAAAGAATGCGGCGCTTGCCACTGGCGTCGGTGCTGATGCTTGCCATCGTGTTCTCCCTTTGACGCCCCCTTTGGTTCGGCCATTTTGAGGTTGTAACGGTTACAACCTGCCGCACGTGCCGCGCTTCGTCACGCACGGTTGTCAATCCGTCGTTTGTTGCTGTTGGAATCGAGCCAGCAAGCCGCGGAGAAATTGCAGGTCCTCCGCACGCCGCGCGGCCTTCTCCGCCGCTCGATCGGACGGAGCAGCAATCCCACCGCAGCAGTCGTCATCGTCGTCATCATCGTCATCGTAGAATCGGCTGCTGCCGTGTACCTCGTAGTTGATTTCCAGTCCGCCCTCCAGCGTTCGCCACAGCTTGATTTCCAAACCGGTCGCTCGCTCCATCACCTGCTCGGCTACATCGTTCGTGAAACGGTTGATGGACATTTCCCACGTCTCCCGTGTTTGTTTTTGGTTGTTGGTCCCGCCTCCCTCTCTGCCCTTCTCAGCGGATCGAGACCCGCGGCAGCAAATCGGCCGCCTGTGGGGTCTGGACGATCCGCGGGTCAAGGTACGCCTGTGTGACCTTGCGGCTGCTGTGGTCAAGAAACGCCGTCGGGTCGCCGCCAGCCTGATGGTACATGCTCGCTACCGTTCGACGCAGCTTGTGGAATTTGCAGCGCCGGTCCCAGGGTAGTCCCGCAGCACGCAAGACTCGCTCGTACATGAAGTACAAGAGGCTTGTGTCCCACGGCCACGGAAAGACGCACTCCCGTTTCGGTTCGATCATCGTCCGCAGATGCGCAACGGTGTCGGGATGCAAACGCCGAACGATGTCCCGCTTCCCGCCCTTTCGTGTGCCGCCTGGGAAGCGAACCCAACCGCCCGCAAGATCGACGTTCCGCCACTCGATGGCTCGCACCGCACCGATCCGCTCGGCAGTGTCGTAGATCGCGTAGTGCAGGCCCAGCCACCAGAGCCCCGCGGGCACGCCCACGATGTCGCCCTCCTGCGCCTTGCAGGCCGCGAACAAGCGTGCCAACTCATCCGGCAACCATGCCTCTGGCACGCGCTCGACTTCCGGAAGCGCCATAACGTCGGGCCACGTGCTGACGATCCCCCGGCGGTTATAAAATCGCCACTGCGCGAGCACCTTTTCAACCGTCTTGTTGACGGTGATTGCCTCCCGGGTCCCATCCGCAAGCCAGGTGCCGAATGCCGTCACGGTTTCGTTGTTGAGGTCGCCAATGGTCGCCTTGCGGTTGAGGAAGCGATCGAAGTGCCGAAGCGCGATGCGGTGTTGGAGGGTCGTGGGAGCCGAACGCCCGCGAATGCGCATCGGCATGTACATATCGTAGAACAACTCAAACAACGCTTGGCCCTGGCCGATCTGGCTTATGCCCGGCGGTCGCATCGGCAATGGCGGCGTGCTCGCAGAATTCCGTTCAGATTCGGGCTTGCGGCCGCGTCGAACGGGCGGAACGCCAGGCCGTGGCTTCGGCTCCCGTTGCACTAGGTTGGGCACGGGCCTTGGAAACGTCTCGACGCACCCCTTTCCGTGAGCATGACGCCAAATCACGAGCAGGTAGGACACGGTACGATGGACCGTGGCCGCGGCATACCCCTTCTCGTTGAGGAGCCATGCCGCGAACGCCAGGACATTCTCGTCTGATAGGTCCGCGATCGTCGCCGACCTCCCAAGACACGTCGAGAACCGCTGTAGGGCATGGTGAAAGGCAACGGCTGCGCCGTGTGACAACCCGCGCTCTTCGATGTACACCGGAAACAAATCTTCGCGCAAACGAGTGGAATTCGTTGGTGCGATCACGTTGCACCTCCAATCCGCCGACGACGCCACCGGCAACCCGGCCTTGCATTCGAGGTAAGGCCGTTCTCGTAGGCATCGCGCCACATAGCGCTCAGGCGCAGCCAGTGGTTAAACGACACGGAGGGATTGCAGCGCGATAGTACGTGCGTGATAAATCGATCCAACAAGTCGTCAGACAGCTCATCAACGCGCACGGGCCGCCCTCGCCATGAATCAAGCAATCGCACGCTGCGCCGAAAGTCGACGATCTTTTGCGGTCGGAAACCGCGCTTCTGGCAATAGCGCTCGGCATACCAGGCGAGCGTGCCTCGCTTCGGACGCGGCGCCTGGGCTTTGGCTGGCTTCGTGGAACGCATGCAGGCCCGGTTTGAGGAAATCATGCGCGCACCGCCTTCCGGCCGGGGGCCTGGCCGTTGCCGTTGACGATCGCAAACGCGGTGGGCGCTGCCGCCCCTTCGACGCGAGCGCACATGGGGCAGAGCCAATGGCCGTCGACGACTTGCCAGCCGAGCTCGCGAGCTGTGCGGTGGGCTTGACGTTCGCTCGCGGTGTGCAGCGAATCGTGATAGGCACAGTCCAGGTCGAAACACGTGACGCCGTAGACGAGTTGTAGGGTGCCAGGTTTCACGCGGCACCTCCCTTCCCGCCGCGGGCGCGCATCGACTCACGAGCGAGCCGAACTAGCATGCCGCGTTGGCCTACGGAGACGATGCACAAGGCCCATGTTCCGTCGTTCGGGCGACCGCTGCGGGGGAGACGGGCCTTGTTGTACGCCTCGGTGATGGCGAGCGCTTTGTATAACGGCAAACGACGGGCGTAGAACGTGGCGGACAGAACAGCCGGCGGGATCGTGTTGATCGTGCTCGGCTTCCAGTCGGCCGGTGCCGTCACAATCAAGACGGCATTTCGGCCATGTTTCGAGGCGGGGGACATTGCTGACCTCCCGACGCACGGCCTTCACGACCGCGCATCAAAAAAGCCGCAGCCCTCGTTGATCGTTAGTTAGGCACCAGAGAGTGCCCGCGCAGCTTCGCAGCGTGCGCACGGTCAACGAGGGTTGCGGCCCTTTTGTCGAACATCGAAAGAATCTCTGTCTGGAGTCGATGCGACTCCGGTTTAACTGACCACAGTATCAGGGCGTCGCCTCGCCTTTGTCA
Organism: Planctomycetia bacterium; assembly: GCA_016191115.1. Taxonomy (GTDB): domain Bacteria; phylum Planctomycetota; class Planctomycetia; order Pirellulales; family JACPPG01; genus JACPPG01. The sequence goes on from JACPPG010000024.1 coordinate 70,130, forward strand.
AGCAAAAAGGCAGGTATCAACTCTCATGCCGATCGCTCGGCGCTCGTCTGGCGCAATCCTGTGGCTGCCGTTTTGGCAAATATCGCCCGTCAGTCGTCATCCGGCCGCCAGTCGCCCGCTTCGCCGTCCTTCCAGTGCTCGCCTTCGTTTTGCCGGTTGATGGTGTTCAGTAGCGCCTTCAAGCGATCACCGGCTGTCGTTCGATGCCGGAGAGGTCGCGCGGTGGATTCTTGTTCCGCTCCTCCTCTTGTCGACGCCGCTCCTCAGCGGCCTGGGCGCGAGCGGCCTCCAACTCCGCCTTCGCGTTCTCCAGGTCGGCACCCGCATTGGCCTTCGGATGGCGCACCAAAATTCTTCAGCCGCTTGCCGGCGTCGCGCAGGCCGGTGATGAACTTGCTGTTCTTGAGCACGAGCTCTACGTACGCGCGGCCCGCCTGAATATCGCTCCTGGCTGCCATGCGTTCCTTTCCGTTTTTTTCAAAAAAACGCGGCGCGAGCAACTCCTCGAAAAACTCGGCACCGCGCTTGGCCAGGGAATGCCCGGCCGTTTGTTCACAACTCCCCGCGGCGGCCGGTGGCAAAATCCGGCCGCCGCGGGTCGGCGTCGCCGGGTGAACGGCCCGGCGACAGCGAGGAACTCTCCGCTTTAGTATTCGATCATCGCCGCGACCACGCCTTCCGCTTGCTCGGCCAACTCGTCGCGTCGGGCGAGCAATAGTGCGGCGTCCGCCTCGACGCGGCCACGCTTCGCGGCTCGCTGGGCCTTCTCGGCATCTTGTTCGCCGGGAAATGCTCGCAACTTCTCGATTTCGTCGCGCGCCGCGGTCAACCGTCTCTCGACGCGATCGCGTTCACTTTGCAGGAGCGCCGAGCGGTCGCGTAGTTCGCGAGACGGGCAGGACCGGCACAACTCTCCCGGCAGCACGATCGCTTGCGCCATCGCGTCGCGCAGCCGAACCAACTCGGCTTGCAAGGGCGCCGTCACCCGCTGGTGTTCCATTGCCGCCGCTTCAAGCTGCTCGTTGGCATCGCTGATTTGTGCTTGGATTCCGATGTGCAGACTTTCGGCAGCACGCGCGGTGGCGAGTTGCTTCCGCAGCCGGGCTCGGTTCTCGAACTGCCCAACCATCGACGAAAAGTCCGCTGGCGATTTGCCGATGCGGCTGGTGATGCGCTCAATCTCGGCGGCGTCAATTTGCTCACCCAGGGCGGCGCGCCTTGCCGTCTGGACGAACGTGTCGAAATGGTTTTCGCGGATCGCTTCAGCTTCCGCGACAGACTCTTGCAACGTCATGCGGCCTCCGTTCTTGCAAATTTCAGAATTTCAGCTTCAACAATAAAACGCGCGGCCCTGGTCGGCTCGGCCTGCTGCATAAGCCAAGCCTGAACGTCGCCGCACCACAGCTCGACGAATTCTGCCGGCGGCCGCATCGCGCGGATCGATGAAAACGAGGCGCCAGCGTAACACTCGATTTCCGCGTCAAGCGCCGAGAAGTATTGCCACCACGGCGTGCGCACTTCGTAGTCGCTAGCCATCGTGTCGCCGAACGAGACGGTTTCGCCGCGGTTGCGTGCGCGCCCCACGATATGCGCGGTCGCGCGAATGAAGTCGGCATCGTGTTGCAGCCAGGCTGGCGCGCCGAACCTGGCAATCGCCTCTTGATCGCGGTCACTATCTGCGGCCACTTGGAACGCTTGGTACCGCGCGGCCTCGGCCGCCACGTAGTCGCTCGGCTCATCGTCGGGAAAATCCCGCGACAGCGCGTGCGCCATTTCGTGCAGCGCGATTGCGGTGACGTTCTCGGCTTCTGTATCGACCACTAGGCACGGCCCGCGGCCTTCCCAGCGGTCCTGCGCCTCGAGGAGCGGCTTGCACACCAGGTCAAGACTTGGTCCGTGGATCCCCGCGCACGATTCGGGCAAGATGCCCGCTGGGACTTCGTTAGCCGGGAGGAGGTACAACGGTCGGCCTTCGAGGTCCGGCACGATCGTCCGCAACATGCGTTCGAGTTGTTCTTTCATCGTGCTTTCGCCCCCAGTTCGGCCATGCGCTTGCGGCCTTCCGCGGCCGCGTGCGATAGCCGCTCGTTGAGCAGCGCCAGATGGGGCGTTGGTAGCCTCGGTGCGCCAACGGCAACCAAAGCGCCGATGCCGGCGCCAGCCAGCCGCGATTGCACCGTGTCGATGGCAACGCCGAACAGCGCGGCCAGTTCGTCGGTGGACAACACGCGAGTTTCTTGCATGGTGGTCTCCTTTCCCCAAGTCTATGGTCTCGCACCATCGCGCTTGCCAGATTCTGGCAAGCCCGGCTCGACGACGACCACGTACCTCGTCGAGCACTCCCGGCAGACGCACCGGCGCGAGCGGCAGCCTTCGCCAGCGTCGATCGATCGGATCAAGACATACCTCGGGCAGCCGCACGCAGGGCAGGTTGCGGCGCGGACGAACACCATCGGGCAATTCCGCCAGGATTCAGCCATTTGCCTACTTTACCTAACTAACTTTGTCTCGCTTCCGAACGCAAACGGTGGGAAACTGCGTGTTTGGTTTTTTTTGGAAGGACCCTACGTCACTCGCTTCGGTTTACTCCGGTCCATCCTATGTCTCGACGTTTCGCGTTCGCGTTTTTTTATTGGAGCCATTGGAACCTTGGAACCACTTTTCCTATTAAGCTTCTAGCGCGCTCGCTTAAGCGCTTATATCGAAAATCACTTCCAAGGTTCCGTGCCTTCCGCACCAGCGAGACCGATGCCGTCGTACCAAGTCCCGTTGCTCAATCGCCTTACGATATTCCTTCCCACAAGGTACTCGCCGAACCGTCGCCCGCTGATCGGCCGCTCGCCCATGTCCTTGCACCACCCTTCGTAGGTACGGCGCAGGTCCGACGCCTTGCACGTGAACTGCCTATCGATGATGCAACTATCTGCCAGAAACGCCGCCAGCGTGTCCTCCGAGGCCCTGTACTCTCCCGTCGCCAGGCGCACGGTATCTGGCTCTCCGAGTCCGTCACGCTGCCATTCAAGGCATCCATTGACGAGCCAGCGAAGAATGCCGGGGCGTTCGGCGGCCAGCTTCGCCTTCAGTTGCTTGTCGGCCTGGAGCTCTTCATGGCCATGTTCGCCCCGGTCTGGGTCCCAAAACCGGACGACAAAGGGGATGAGCATCAATCGCCGCCACAGGGCATGGTCGACGCCATGCACTCGCGGCCGGTGGTTCGTGATTAGAAATAGTGTGTGTTGCGGCCTGAAGGTCCAGAAGTTTTCTCGCATCCGGCGCGCCTGGATCGTCTCGCCGCCAGTCAGTTCCTTTATCAGGGCCTCGCTTAGCTTACGGCCTTCGTCGCTTTCCGCGGCGATCACCAGTCGGCGGCCGTGTAGATCGGCCTTCTCGACCGGGTGACGGTCGCCTCTACGCTCGAGCAGCAAGTCGCTTGATACCTTGCCGGCGTACTCCCCGAAAACGTCGAGCAGCGTCTCGGTGACGATGGTTTTGCCGTTCGACCCCGCGCCCCAAAGGATCGGCAGGACATGCTCGACAACCTCGCCACACAGGGCGGACCCGAAAAGTCGTTTGACGAAGCAAATGAGCCGATGGTCGCCGGCGAGAATCTTTTGGAGTACCGCCTTGAACAACGTGCTTTCGTCGGCCGCATCGGTCGGGTACTCGACTGGCGCGAGCTTGGTAATCAAGTCCGTGGGCTCGTGCGTCAGCAGTTCGCCCGTCCGCAAGTTGATCGTGCCGTTCGAGCAGTTGAATTTCCATGGATCGCTATCGAGCCGCTCTGGCAGAACGGCCAGCCCGGGCTCCGACCGCGCCAAAAACAGGGCATCACGCACGCCACGAGCGCTCCCGCTCGCCTTGGCAAAGCGCGCCATTTCGACGCCGGCCTTCGGGTCAGGATGCTCCGCGATCGTCTGCCAGTGCTCGGCAGCGCACGATTTCATCATGGCCTCGACGGTGGCCTGTCGGTCGCGCTGCCAGCGGGCTCCATCTTGGACAAGCCAGCCCTTGAAGTCGTCGACCCAACGAATCTTTTCGGAAAAGCGTCGGGCGAAACGTCGTGCGTTCGCGGCATCTGTGCGCCCCTCAGGCCGGTCAATGCCGGGAATGGAGATTGCTTCGCGCGCGGCGCCGTTGCCGGTGTGTTTGGCCCGAAGCCGAGCGCGAGTTGCTTCCATGTCAGGCATGGCGTCCTTTCCGGCGCAGGCCGGCTGCTACCTGGCGGATTGCCTGGCGCATTGCATCGCCGCGCCCGCCTTGCAGAGCGTCTCGCGCCGCCGCAATGCGCTGTTCAGGGGTGCCGCCGATGCGCGGCAGCACGGCGCCCAGGTCGACGATCAACGAGAGCAGGTGGGGATCCTTCGTGCGATCGTGGTATCCGGCGTCGAACTGTGGCAGCAGATGCTCAAGTAAATCTTCCAGAGCCGGAATCTGGTCACGAGCGAAAATGCAGCGAAGATCGGCCGCAATGGTGCCGTAGTAGTCGAGCGGTCGCGCCGCTGGAACAAGCGAAGCGCATGTAGAACTCATCGTTCGTATTTGAGCGGCGCCTTTGCTTTGGTCGAGGTCGGGCTCCTTCACGTCGTCGCCTCCTGCCGCTGGGCAACGAACTGCTCAAGCGACGCGCGGCTGTACCGGACGGCGCGACCCAGGCGGACGGGCCGAATTGGGCCGCGTGGCGCGGTCAAATTGAAGAGCGTTTTCGGGCAAATAGCGAGAAGTTCAGCGGCTTGGGTCGCGTTCAGCAAAAGCGCTTCGGTAACGGACATGCACACAGCTCCACACGGGGTCAATTTTGGGTCGCAACTGCGCGCATTATCGCTAGCGGAATATTGGAATTAATCGGAACGTCGATTTATTCCGACGAAAAGTCTGCTGATGGGCCAGAACGCACTAGATAGTGCTGGAGAGAATTTTGCGCCGGAATAAATCACTGCTATTGACAGGGCATTTATTCCGACGCGCGCTTTCGGTGCCGGTCGACGGCGGATTTAACGGCTTTCGACGTGATGCCAAGCAGCCGGGCGGTCGTCTTGGTGTTATTGCCGTTTTGATGGTACGCCTTGGCGATTCGGGCATCTTCCCTCTCGTCGTAGTGCTGCGGCCTTCCACGAAGCGCATCGGTGGCCTTCTCAGCGATCTTCGTAATCGGAGGATTCAGCTTGTTGAATTTGACGATCGCCTTCAAGCGCCCGCGCACACTTACAAGGTTGTCGGTTTCGCCGTCGTTATTGGCGATGTAATCCTGGGGCGTAGGTCTCGGAAAAGACGATAGCAGAGCGACAAGGCGTGCAAGCTCCTCGGGGGGGAGCGACGGTAGGCTTTGGGACGCCAGCAGCCGAACAATGAACGCTTGGTCGGAATCCATCATGTGCCACCTCTGTGCCGGGCCGACCGCCCAGGGTCACGACGGTGGCACCGATCGCAGCCCTGGGGGTCGCTGGCGGTGTACGGCCGCCGGACCCGACTGGTCGAATTCTAGCAAGTTGCCACGATGTTCAAGATCGCGTCGCGGATCGACTTGGGCATCCGCGGCCACGCTTCGACGACCGCCGCCAGGCCATCGTCAGGCTCGCGCGCGTCGTTTTGCGCGCCGCGCCTTCCACGAAGTGCTCGTTTTCCCGTAGAAAGTGAGGCCAGTTCGAGTCCCTCATCGCCCACCTGTCATTGGGAGGCGCCGGCGCTACTCGGCGCCTTGGGGAAACAGTCGCGACGGCGAACTGGCGTTTTAAGGGGCAACGTTGGCACACTCGCGAATTATAAGAAGAAACCGTCGATGAAGTATTCAACAACTCTTCTCTTCGTCGGCCGCAAGAGCGAAACACACGGCGCCCCGGTGTGCCTGGCGATGACCGCCGTCAAGGAAAAGCTCGGCAAGGCCTCGGCCATTCTGTTTTTCAAAATGGCGAGGCGGGAAAATGGGACTGGCTCCGAGCATAAACAGCGCAAGTCCTTTCAGACCAACGTTGCGTCTCGGTGCCTGTCCCACTTTCCCGCCGGTGCGCCGCCGGCAAGCTTGAATCTATGAACGGCCCTGACGGCCGGCCACTTCTGATTGACAGTTTTCCTCCGTACTTCGTAGGCTGATGGGGACGAGGCCCCCAGCCGGCCAACGGAGTGGTCACTATGTCGGCACCCACGGAGGATGCATTCGCGGCGTTTCCGGCCGCGTGGTACCTGTTCGGCGCTGCCAGGGAGCTTCGCCGCGGCCCGGTCTCAAAATCGCTGTTCGGCAAGCGCCTCGTTGCCTTCCGCGCCGCCAGCGGCGCCCTGTCGGTGCTCGACGCCCGCTGCTGGCACATGCAAGCCGATCTGGGGCGCGGCCGCGTCCGCGGCGACCATCTCGAGTGCCCGTTTCACAATTGGCGCTACGACGCGGCAGGCCGGTGCGTCGCCGCCGCCGCCGCGGAAATCCCATCGGCAGCGCGCCAACGCCGCTATCCCGTGGCCGAGCAGAATGGCTACTTGTTCGTCTTCAACGGCCCGGAGCCGCTTTATCCGCTGCCGTTTTTCCTGGGCCACGCGCCGGCCGACTTCGTCGCGGGACGCCCGTTCCGGTTCGTCGCCGAGTGCTCGTGGCCGATGCTCGTGGCCAACGGCTTCGACGAGGCCCATTTTCAGGCCGTGCACGATCGGACGCTCATCGGACCCGGCTATGTCGACTGTCCGGCGCCGTTCGCGCGCCGTATGAACTACACGGCGCACGTCACCGGCCGTTCGCTGGCCGATCGATTCATCCGCCTCGTGCTTGGCGACGTCGTCCGGGTGACGATCACCAATTTTGGCGGGCCGCTGGTCCTCGTCACCGGTGAGTTTCGCCGCGCGCGCAGCTACATCTTCATCGCCGCGCAACCCATCTCGGCACACCGCACGGCGGTGGAAGTGATCGTCTTCGGCCGCAAGCAGGGCGCCTGGTCGCCGCGGCGGTTGCTGGCGCCATTGTCGTTGTGGGCTCGTCGCCGTCTGACACAGGCCTTCATGCAAGACGACATCGACCGCCTGCCTGGGATCCGCTACAGCCCACACACGCTCACCGAGGCCGATCGTGAGCTTCGGGAGTTCTTTCGCTGGCTCGCGGCGTTGCCGCAGTCGGTAGGCGAGGGGCCCGCGGCCGCGTCCTCGGGAACGCTTGGCGAAGAGCAAATGAAACCGGCCCCCGAGCACACCGAGAGCCCAGAGAAGGCAAGAAGTTTTAGCCGCGCTCGTACCGATGGCCGGGAGCGAATTCCGCTGTGACCTCGGTGCCCTTGTATGTTGCCACGGTGGCTACCGCCCGTCAAACGCAAAAACGCAAACGAACTCCATCCCAAGGGGGATCAATTGCCATGCGAACAACGATCTCGGTAGTGGCGCTATTGCTCGCCGGTCCGCTCGCGGCCGCCGTGGGCCAGGAACCCAAGACGCCTGCGCCGCCGGAAAGGACCCTGTCGCCCGAGGAAGAGGCCGTACACGACGAGTTGCGGGCGTTCCGCAAGGAGATGACGGCCGCCATCAATGCCAACGACCTCGACAAGCTGCTATCGCTGGTGACCGACGACGTCGTCGTCACCTGGCAGAACGGCGAGGTGAGCCGCACGCCCGCGGGCGTCCGCGCTTACTACGATCGCATGATGAAGGGGGACAAGCGCATCGTTCAGTCGATCACCACCGACCCGCAGCCGGACGACCTGACGCACCTGTTCGGCGACGTGGGCATCTCGGCCGGCAGCTCGAACGACCGGTTCGTGCTCACCGACGGGCGGGATTTCACCATCGCCACGCGATGGAGCGCCGCCGTGGTGAAGCAGAACGGCCAGTGGAAGCTGGCCAGCTTTCACGCCTCGACCAATATGTTCGACAACCCCATCCTGTGGATCGCCGTGCGGCAGACCGGCTTATGGGTCGGCGGCGGAGCGCTTCTGGCGGGAGTTGTGGTCGGGGCGGCCCTGATGCTGTTCTTCAAGCGCACTCGGCAGACAACGCATGCTAAAAGTTGACGGATTGCTGACTCCCTACGAAGAGTCGCTGCTGGACCGCGCCGCGGCCTGGCCCGCGCTGCGCGACTGGCGCGAGGCGGCCGACGCGGATGCGCTGCGCGCCGTGGCCCAGCGCGAGGGGCTCGATTTCGCCACGGCGCTTCTGTACGTCCGATTGCGCGATTCGGCCGAGCACGGAGAGTTGGTGGCTCGCGTGGCGGCGATGCCCGATCGCCCGCCCGCCGGTTTTCGTTTCCCGGCCCGGATCGTGATCGTGCCGGGCGCGTTCCATCGCGATTTTCCGGAAAGTGGCGCGGACGGACGGTTGGTGCGGCAGGCGGCCCGTGCGACCGGCTGCCGCGTGGACGTGATTCCGACCGCGAATTTCGGCACGCTTTCGGAAAATGCCGAGACGATCTGCCGCTGGCTCGCGGCGCAGCCGCCGGCGCCGATCGTGCTCGTGTCGGCGAGCAAAGGGGCCTCGGACCTGAAGATGGCCTTCGCGCGACCCGAGGCCGCCGGCGCGTTTCGGCACGTGCGGCTGTGGGTCAACCTGTCCGGCATCGCGTTCGGCACGCCGCTCGTCCAGTGGATTCTTGCCAGTCGCTGGCGGCGCTTTTATTACCGGACGCTGTTGCGGCTGCGCGGTTACGATTTCGCGGTGGCGGCGGAGCTTGGCCGCGGTCCCGGCAGCCCGCTGGCCGGCGCGGTGCGGATGCCGGCGCACGTGCAGGCGATCCACGTCGTCGGTTTTCCGCTCAAGCGCCACTTGAGCAACGCCCTGGCGCGCCGCTGTCACCGCCGCGTGCGCGACGTTGGCCCGACCGACGGGGCGGGCATCGTGCTGGCGGACGTGAGCCGGCTGCCGGGACACGTCTATCCGCTGTGGGGCGCCGATCACTATCTTCGCCCGAAAAATTGTGACGCGTCGGTCGTCGCCGGCAAATTACTACGTGTCGCGGCCGAGATGATCGAGTCGCCGCCGCGACAGACGGACACGCTGGCGGCGGCCGCGCGTGCATCCGCTTCGGCCGCCGACGCGCCGACCGGTTGCCGCGCCCTGCGCACGGAGGTCGCATGAAAGTTCAACTCTTGCTGCCCGCCGGCGAGATCCATCGCAACACAACGGGCATTTTCAAGCGATCGCTACGATACGCCCCGCTGACGCTGACGACGCTGGCGGCGCTCGTGCCCGAGGACCTGGATATCGAGCTCTCGATCCAGGACGAAGGGGTGCGGCCGCTCGATCTCGATTTCCAGGCCGACCTGGTCGGCATCAGCGCGATCACCGGGACGGCGCTGCGGGCGTACGCGATCGCCGATCAACTCCGGGAGCGCGGGCACACGGTCGTTTTGGGCGGCGTTCACCCCACGCTATTGCCGGACGAGGCGAGCCAGCATGCCGACGCGGTAGTGGTGGGCTATGCCGAGGAGGCGTGGCCGCGGGTGCTGCGCGATTTCGCCGCCGGGCGCCTGGCGAAGCGCTACGCGCTGCCCACCGGCCGCGTGCTGCGCGTGCCCCGCGCGCGGCGCGAGCTGTTGGACCGCCGCAAATACGTCACGATCAACTCGATCGAGGCGACGCGCGGTTGCCCGCACCGCTGCGAGTTCTGCGCCGTGCCGGCCGCGTGGCCCAACATCTACGCCCATCGCCCGATCGAGGACGTGATCGCCGAATTGGAATCGTTCGACCGGCGGCACGCGCTGTTTATCGATCTCAGCCCGGTCGAGGACGTCCCGTACGCCAAGGCGCTGTACCGCGCGATGATCCCGCTGGGGTACCGGTGGGTGGGCCTGGCGACGATGCGGATCACCGAGGACGCCGAGCTACTGCGCCTGGCGGCCGAGAGCGGCTGCCGGGGGCTGCTGATCGGTTTCGAATCGATCGACCAGCCGACGCTGAACGAGACCCGCAAGCATTTCCACAACGCTGCCGGCTACCTCGAGGGCATCCGCAAGCTGCACGATCACGGCATCGGAATCCAAGCGTGCTTTGTTTTCGGATTCGACAACGACGACACGAGCGTCTTCGAGCGGACGGTCGAGTTCGTCGACCGGGCCCGGCTCGACCTGCCACGGTACGCCGTGATGACGCCGTTCCCGCAAACAGCGGCTTATCACAAGCTCGAGTCCGCCGGGCGCTTGTTGCACAAGAACTGGTCGCTCTACGACGTCGAGCACGTCGTGTTCCAACCGCGACAAATGAGCCCGGAACGGCTGCAAGAGGGCCTCGAGTGGTGTTGGCGGCAGAGCTATTCGTGGCGGTCGATTGTGACCCGCATCGCCGGATCGCGGTGCGTCTTGGGGTTGTCGATCTCGCTCAATTACGGCTACCGCAGTTATGCCAACAGGCTGCGAGAGAAGACTGGCCCGGTCGTCTATCGCGATCGCGAATATATGGAAGCGGCGCACGGCGAGGTTGCCCAGCGCAGCGCAGCGCCGGTGCTCGTGCAACTGTCGGCACACACGAACTAAACGTCGAGGCCCCCGATGCGGCTGACGCTCATTTATCCGTCGGTGGGACGCAACGGCGACCGGCCCTACGTTCGCGCCTGGCAGATGCAGCCCTTGTCGATGGCGCTGTTGGCGAGCCTCACTCCCGACGACGTGGAAGTGCGATTTTACGACGACCGGATGGAGACGATCCCCTTCGACGAGCCGACCGACCTGGTGGCCATCAGCGTCGAGACCTTCACGGCCCTACGGGCCTATCGCATCGCCCGGCAGTTTCGCGCGCGGGGCGTGCCGGTCGTCATGGGGGGCTACCACGTGACGCTCGTGCCCGAGGAAGCCCAGGCCGAGGCGGATGCGATCGTGGTGGGGGACGCGGAGCCGGTGTGGCGCGAGCTGTTGGAAGACGCGCGGTGCGGCCGCCTGCGACCGGTTTATCAGGCCAACGGGCCAAAATCGCTTTCCGGCTTGCGGCCGCGGCGGCCGCTTTTCGACCGCTACAACTATCAGAACATCACGCTGGTGGAGTTCGCCCGCGGCTGCAACTTCACGTGCGATTTCTGCTCGATCACGGCGTTCCATCGGGCGTCGCACCATCATCGCCCCGTGGCGGAAGTGGCCGAGGAAATGGCGGCGACCGGCAGCCGGCGGTTCTTCATCGTCGACGACAACATCGTCAGTCAACCGGCCCGCGCCCGCGATCTGTGCCGCGCCTTGGCGCCCTTGGGGATCAACTGGGTGGGGCAGGCGAGCATTCACATCGCGCGCGACGACGAGCTACTGGCGCTCTTGGTCGAAAGCGGCTGCCGTGGCGTGCTGATCGGCATGGAGTCGCTCGATCCGGCGAACTTGCGCGACATGGGAAAAAGCTGGAACCTGGCCCCCGGCTCCTACGAGGAGAGCTTGCGACGCTTCCGCGAGCACGGGCTGGCCGTGTACGGCACGTTCGTCTTCGGCTACGACAACGACACCCGCGGTTTGATCGAGGACAGTGTCGCCTTCGCCCGCGAGCAGAAGCTGTTTCTGGCGGCTTTCAATCATTTGATCCCGTTTCCCGGCACGCCCTTGTACCGGCGATTGGAAGAGCAAGGCCGGTTGCTGAAGCCGCGGTGGTGGCTCGATCCGTCAAGTCGCGTCGGCGAAGTCGTCTTCCGCCCAAGGCAGCTTGAGCCCGACGAGCTCGAAGCCTTGTGCCTCGACGCGCGGCGCAAGTTTTACGCTTGGGGCTCAATCTTCGAACGGCTCCGCGACCGGCGGGCGAACGCCAGCACGCTGCTTCTGGCCGGCGTCTACCTCGGGCTCAACATCGGCGCGCATTTCGACATCGACTTGCGGCAGGGCATGTCGCTGGGGGCCGGACTGCCGGAAAGGGTCGAGGCCCATGAGCCGCTTCCGGTTTGAATTGGCGACCGAGGCGGACGACGCCGACCTGCGGGCGATCCTGGCCGCCACGCCGATGGAAGGAGACATCTCCGTTGCCTTCCTGCGCGAACCGAGCTTCTTTGCCGCCGCGGCCGCCGATGGCCGCTTCCGCCAGGTCGTCGCCTGCCGCGACGGCGAGACGGGCCACCTGGTCGGTTTCGGCTGCCGCAGCGTGTGCGACCGCTACGTCAACGGCCGGCCGTGGAGCATCGGATATCTGAGCACGTTGCGATTGCTGTCGCCGTATCGGAACCGGGGGCTTGTGGCGCGGGGCTATGCGTATTTTCGCCGACTGCACGGCGACGGGCGGACGCCGCTCTACTTGACCACCGTCGCCGAAGGGAACGACACGGCTTTTCGGGTGTTGACTGGCGCGCGGGCCGGCTTGCCCTGCTACCATCCCGCGGGCCGCTTCGCCACCGTCGCCATGCCCATTCGGCGCCGCGCCGCGCCCTGCGCGAGTGCGGAATCGACCGGCGTCCGACCGGCCGGGCCGGGCGCGGTCCCCCAATTGATCGAGTTCTGGAACCGGCACGGTCCCTCGCGGCAGTTCTTCCCAACCTATCGAGCCGAAGATTTCGCTCCCGGCGGCCTGCTCGCGACTCTGCCGCTGCGCTCCGTCCTCGTGTCGGTGCGCGGAGGGCAAATCGTCGGCACGCTTGCCGCGTGGGACCAGCACAATCTTCGCCAGGCCATGGTGCGAGGCTACGGCGGCGCGCTCGCCTGGCTCCGGCCCCTTTACAACATGGCGTCGCGATGGCGAGGGCTGCCGCGACTTCCAGCTCCCGGAGAGACGTTCCGCTTCCTCACGGCGGCATTAGTCGTGGTGAAAGATGAGGATGCGGAGATCTTTCGCGAGCTGGTCGAAACGGCGCTCGCGCAGGCGGCCGGCGGTCCGCACCACTACCTGATGCTCGGCCTGCACGAGAGCGACCCATTGCTGCGGGCGCTAGCGCCGCTTCGCGGCCCGCGCTACAACACGCGTCTTTACTTTGTCGGCTGGGACGACGCCGAAACGCTGCGTCGCTCGATCGACGCCCGGCCCCCGTATCTGGAATTAGGCACCCTGTGAGGCTTTATGCGCTTGCAAGGCAAATTGACGCGCGTGGATGACCTTTCCTTCGATCGGCGCGAGGCGATGCTCGCGCTTTTGCGACGGCATTTCGACGGCGTCACGCGCCGCGACTTCGCGCGCGACCTGGCCGAAAAGCAATGGGTCATCGAACTCGTCGAGCCGGAGTCGGGCGCCTTGCGCGGATTCTCGACGCAGTGCCTGTTGGATGTGCCCGTGGCCGGCCGCATCGTCCGCGCTCTGTTCTCCGGCGACACGATCGTCGACCGCGATCATTGGGGCGACCCAGCATTGAGCCACGTGTGGGGAAACCTGGCGCTGGCGCTGATCGACGCGCACGCGGGCCAGGAGCTGTACTGGTACTTGATCTCGCAAGGCTACCGGACGTACCGGTTCTTACCATTGTTCTTCCGCGAGTTCTATCCGCGCTATGACTGCCCAACGCCGACCGCGCTGAGAGACGTGCTCGACGCGCTCGGCCGCCACAAATACCCGCGCGACTACGACGCGGCCCACGGCGTGATCCACCACCGCCCAGGCGGGTGCCGCTTGCGCGGAGGCGTGTCCGTGATAACGGCCGGCCGCCGCCGCGATCCGCACGTGCAATTCTTCATCGAGCGCAACCCCGGGCATTCCGCCGGCGACGAGTTGTGCTGCCTGGCGCCGCTCACGCGCGAGAACTTCACGTCGGCGGCCTATCGCGTCATTCGCCTGGCGTCGTCGAGAGACCGAAGCGGCGGCGATCGCCCGACCGCAGTCATGAATCGACCACTCGCTGGCGTGGATCCACCACTCGCTGGCGAAGCCCGCGGGTGGCAACCCGTGGGCTTGAAGCAGTAGAAGTCCAGCAAGGCGGGCAGGATGCCCGCCCCCCAAACAGCCCGCCCCCCAGCACCATGAGCACGGCCGGCCTCCTCAACGCCGCTTGGATGTGGAAGTGCACGCCGGAGTTGGCGCGCTTTCACCGCGCCACGCGCGCGGTTGCCAAGACGCAGGAGCGGGTGCTCTTGGATATCCTGTCTCACAACTGTGCGACCGAGTTCGGCCGCCAGCATCGCTTCGATCGCATCGGCAGCGCTCGGGACTACGAGCGCGCCGTCCCGATCGGCGGCTACGAACCGTTCGGGGGCCGCATCGCGCGCATCGGCCGTGGCGAGCGCAACGTGCTGTTTTCCGATTCCATCGAGCGGCTGGAACCCACCAGCGGCTCGACCGGCGCGGAAAAGCTGATCCCCTACACGGCCGGCCTGCGACGCCAGTTCCAGCGCGGCGTGGCGGCGTGGATCGCCGATCTGTTTCACCATCACCCGGCCGCGCGGCGGGGTCGTGCCTATTGGTCGATCTCGCCCACGCTCGGCCCCCCGCGGCGGTCGCCCGCCGGCATCGCTATCGGATTCGCCGAGGATGCCGAGTACCTGGGCCGTTTCGAGCGGGCGGCGCTAGCGCGACTGTTGGTTGTGCCGGGCAGCGTCGCCAGGCTGACGACGCTCGAAACGTTCCGCTATGTGACGTTGCTCCTGCTTTTGCAGGCGGCGGACCTCGCGCTCGTGTCCGTGTGGAATCCGACGTTCCTCACGGCATTGCTCGCCGGATGCGAGAATTGGGCCGACCGGTTGTGCCACGACCTGCGTCGCGGCACTGTATCGCCGCCCGGCTCCGTCGCCGTCCAGGATGCAACCCGATGGGCCGGCTGGATTCGCCCCAACGCGGCGCGCAGCCAGTTGGTCCGGTCTGTTTTTCTTTCCGGCCGCCCGACGAGCGATGCCCTCGCCGTCATCTGGCCGCGGCTGGCCTTGATCAGTTGCTGGGCCGATGCGGCGGCGGCGCGCGGCGTCGAGGACGTGCGGCGCTTGTTTCCGCATGTCGCGATTCAACCCAAAGGGCTGCTGGCGACGGAAGGGATCGTGTCCTTTCCGCTGGTCGATCGGCCCGCTCCGGCGCTAGCCATCCGCTCGCACTTCTACGAGTTCCTCGAGGGCGACGCGGATGAGGCCGCGCCAGTCCGGGCACGACTGGCGCATGAATTGGCCCGCGGCGGCCGGTATCGCGTTGTCATCACGACCGCCGGCGGACTCTATCGGTACGCGCTCAACGACGAGGTGGAGGTCGTCGGCCATTTGCACCACTGCCCGCTGCTGCGGTTCTTGGGAAAGTCCGACCGCACCAGCGACTTGGTCGGTGAAAAACTGGGCGAGCCGTTTGTCCGCGGCGTGGTCGAGCGATCGCTGGCCGTTCTGGCCATTCCCGCCGCTTTTTCCCTGATCGTCCCGGTGATTGATCGCCCGCCGCGGTACCGGCTCTACGTGCAGCCGCGCCGGGGCGCGGAAATCGGCGATGAAGCGGCTGTAGGGATCGCGGCGCAGGTCGAAGGAGGTTTGTCCGAGAATCCATACTATCGGCACGCCGTGGGGATCGGGCAGCTTGCGCCGCTGGAAGTGCGCTGGCTCGATCCGGCCGGCGAGCCAGCGTACGTCGCCTACGAGCGCGGCTGTGTGGCCCGCGGGCAGAAGCCTGGCGACATCAAACCGACGGCGCTCGATGCGCAGCTGGGATGGGAAGACGTGTTTCTGCCATTGGAAGTCGATGGGCCGCTCGCTCGGCGCGAGACCACCGTTGATATAACGACCGCGCGACGGCCCACCCCAGCGCCGCGCCTGTCACCACGTCCAATATGTAGTGCTGATGAATGAGCAGGGTGGCGGCGACGATCAAGCCCCACCAGAGGCCAAAAAACGCCCGCATGGCGAGCGACGCGCCATCGCCGTAGACCAGCACACAAATCGTCGCGAAAGCGACGTGCAGCGACGGCAGAAAGTTGTTCGGCCGGGCAACCGTGGCCGCCAGCCTGTTTACCGCGCGCCACGGACCTAGCGCGTCCCAATCAATGGGCGGAAACGCGGCCTCGACGGGTAGCGCGATGAAGAACGCGCCCGCCACCGACGTCGCCGCCACGAGCGATAGTGCCAGGCCCGTCAGCTCGCGCTTGCTCGGCACGATGAACGGCGCCAGCGCCATGAGCGGGTTCAACGAGAGATACGCCAGGGCCATCGCGGGCACGAACGGCATCCGCAACTCCGCGTCGGCATGGACCCGCACGCGGAAGTCGTGCTGCGACGTCCACCAGTCGCCCCCCAGGTACACGAAGGCGAACCACGCGGCGACAACGCTCGCCCAGAGAATCGTGTGCCGAAGCAGGTCCCACGGCGGCAGGTGCCAGCGATGCCGCGTCATGGTCGCACCGACAGCGGCAGCTCGGCAAGACTTTCCGGCGCCGGCTCGGTCGCAAGCCGCGGGCCGCGCCACAATCGCCAGTATTGCCGCACATAACTAGGCCGCGACTCGTCGCCGACCAGCCGCGGCAGGTAATACCAGGAAACCTCCGGACGGCGATGGTGATTCAAATCCCATTCGCCGTGCAACAGCACCCACGTCATCGGCCACCAGTGCCGCAGGTTCCACGCCCCGTCGATCACGTCGCGCTTGGTGAAGGCGTGCCCCACGTACTGCCGCGTCGACCAGTTGAAAGCGAAACAGCCGTACATGAAGAGCGTCGCCAGTGCGCTAAGCTGCAAGAGCCAATAGAGCGCGGCGAAGAAGCCGACGATACCCAGCACTTCCAGACGGATGGCCCACACGGGAATGTCGCGAATGTCGCTGCACAGGTACGAGCTCGACCGCGCCTGGCGAAAAGGACGCCAGTTCAACAATTGCGGATAGATCGCGGCGATCAGGCCCCCCAGGGGAACGACCGGCCAGAACAGGCCGCACAGGATCGAATACCACTGCGCGAACTTGAGCAACTTGCTGTCGGTCGCATAGTACAGGTCGAACATCTCGAAATCGGTGCGGTTCCGCAGGTGGTGCCCCTGGTGCGTCGTGTGGATCATGCTGAAGGGCACGGGAAAGAACGTGCCGGCCACGACGCCCAGCCAATAGTTCCACCGCGGGCGGCTATGCAGGTTGCCGTGCGTGGCCTCGTGCAATAGGGCGTAGTTGGTCAATAGCAGGTAGGAAAAGGCGACGCCCACGGCGCCGACCCCCAGCCAGTGATCCACCCACGAGCCGAACCAGAGTAGCGCGACAGCGGCCGTGGCGACGAACGCCACCAGCGCCACGTTCAAGCGATTGGGAATGGGCATGTCGGCCGGCGGCTGCGCCAGCGGAGGGCGTGGCGGTTCCGCGCACGCCGCGGGAATGGCACGATCCGTCGCCGCGTCGATCATCGTCGAGACCCGAATTGAATCCGTTCCGGCCGGAATCCGTCCTTGCGCCCACGCCGCCGCGGCCAATCATCCGGTCCATAGCCGCGACGTGTCAAGTCGAGAAGCCCCGTCTACAGGGCCGTTCACAGATTCAAGCTTGCCGGCGGCGCACCGGCGGGAAAGTGGGACAGGCACCGAGACGAAACGTTGGTCTGAAAGGGCTTGCGCTGTTTATGCTCGGAGCCAGTCCCATTTTCCCGCCTCGCCATTTTGAGCACGATCAGCGGCGGCGCCGCGTCCGGGACAATGTGCCCGCCGGCGTGGATGAACGCCACAAAGGCGTGTTCGTTTCGGACGGATAGAGCAGGCAATCGTTGGGAGGCCGCTACCATCGGGCACCGTTTACTCTCTACCTGTGACCGTCGCGAAGAGTTGCACCAGTTCAAATTTACTCCGCCGCCAGGCGGTAGCCGACGCCGGGCTCGGTGAGCAGGTAGCGCGGCCGCGTCGACTCTTGCTCCAGTTTTTGCCGCAACTGCGCCATGTAGACGCGCAAGTAGTGCGTTTCGTGAACGCTGTCCGGCCCCCACACGTCCTTTAAGAGCTGGCGGTGCGTCACCACGCGGCCGGCGTATTTCACCAGCATCGCCAGCAGCCGGAACTCGGTGGGCGTCAGGTGCGCCTCGCGATCGGCCACGCGGACGCGCCGCCGGGCGAAGTCCACGACCAAGTCGCCGACCTGAAACACCGGCTCCCCCGCCTCCCCACCCGCCGCGTGGCGCACCGCCACGCGCAACCGCGCCACCAGCTCGCTCATGCCGAACGGCTTCGTCAGATAGTCGTCGGCCCCGGCGTCCAGCGCCGCGACTTTTTGCGACTCGTCGCCGCGGGCCGAAAGCACGATGATCGGCACGCTCGACCACTGGCGGATCTCGCGGATGACGTCCATGCCGTCGACGTCCGGCAGCCCCAGATCGAGAATCACCAGATCGGGCTGATGCGTGGCGGCGTCCCGGATGCCGTCGCGGCCGGTGCCGACTTCCAGCAAGCGATACCCGTGGGCGGAGAGCGAGACGCGCAGGAAGCGGCGGATCTCGAGCTCATCCTCGATGATCAGGATTTTGGGTTCTTCGGCGCCCATGGTCTCACGGCGAACCGTGCGCGCCGGACGGCGCGCGGGAGAGCGTCGTTAGATTACCGCCTCGGCCGCCGTC
Source organism: Planctomycetia bacterium (assembly GCA_016191115.1). Lineage (GTDB taxonomy): Bacteria > Planctomycetota > Planctomycetia > Pirellulales > JACPPG01 > JACPPG01. The sequence goes on from JACPPG010000024.1 coordinate 88,446, forward strand.
ACGACAGGCGGACTGCCGCTGGCGGGAATGGTAAAGCGAAAGACGGCTCCGCCGCCGGGCCGATTCTCGGCCCAAATGCGTCCGCCGTGCAGCTCGACGATGCCGCGGCAGATTGTCAGCCCCAGGCCACTCCCCGTGCGACGCCCCGCCTTCTCGGATTGATAGAACTGCTCGAAAATGCGTTGCTCGTCGCCCGGCATGAGTCCGCGCCCACGATCGGCCACTTCCACGACGACGTCGCTCCCGCGGGCCGCGGCGGTCAGGTCGATAGGCTCGTCGGGCGGCGAAAACTTGAGCGCGTTCTCCAGCAGGTTCACCAGCACCTGCTGGATCAGGAGTTCGTCGATCGGCACCAGCGGCAAATCGGCCGGCAGCCGCGCCACGACGGTCCGCCCCTGCATTCGCCGGTCCAACCGTTGCAGCACGGTGCCGACGACCTCTTCCAGCGGCTGCCACGCTTTGTGCACCGTGAGGGCGCCGGCCGCCAGCCGCGTCATGTCGAGCAGATTGGCCACCAGGCGGTTGAGCCGTTCGGCCTCGTCGTAGATCGACTCGGCGAGCTCCTGCCGCGTGCCCGCGTCGAGCTGTTCGCGCCCCTCGGCCAGGGTGCTGCTCGCGCCGGTGATGGCGGCCAGCGGCGTCCGCAGGTCGTGCGATACCGCGCTCAATAGCGCGTTCCGCAAGCGCTCAGCTTCCACTTGCACCAGGCTGCGGCGGGCTTCTTCCGTGGCGCGGACGCGCTCGACCGCCAGCGCCAACTGCGTGGCCCACGCGGAGAGCATGCGAAGCTGCTCGCGCGTCGGCAATCGCTGCCGCTCGACCGGACGCAGCCCCAAAACGCCCAAGCAGGTCTGCGCCGTCTTCAGCGGCACGAACACGGCGTTGGCCGAGGGAAGGGTGTCCGTGCCGAAACCGGCGATCTGGCCGTGCTCGTAGGCCCATTGCGCCACGGCCTGATTGTGCTCGTCGAAGGGTTCCGCGGCCGAGGCCGACGCGAGCAACTGGATCTTGGACCGTGGCTGCGTCGGATCGACCGGCAAACCCAGGCACACGTCGCCGCCAAAGGCCTCGGGCACGTGGCGCTGCGCCGCGGCGACCAGGTCCGTGACGGTCGTGGCGTTCACCAATTCCCGGTTGACGGCATACAGCGCCGCCGTGCGCCGCTCGCGCTGCCGCGCCGATTCCGCCTGGAAGCGCACGCGGGCCGTGAGGTTGCTGATCACCAGGCCCGTGGCGAGCATCACCGCGAACGTGAACAGGTACTCGGTGTTGGCTACGGCGAACGTGTAGTAGGGAGGAACGAAGCAAAAGTCGAATATCGCGACGCCCAACACCGACGCGAGGATCGACGGCCCATGGCCTAACCATATGGAACATACGACAACGCCGACCAGATAAAGCATGATCAGGCTGGCGAGCTGCATAGGGGGCACGGCGAGAAAGCCGATGGCCGTGCATACCGCCACGACGAAGATCGCCAGCGCATAGCGCCATAGAACTGCCGCGGGGATGGCTGCCGGCGCAGACCGTCGCGATGGCGCGGCCGTCTCTTCGCCCGTGATCACATAGAGATCGATGTCGCCGCACTTGCGCGCCAGCTCGTTGACGTACGATCCGCGCAGCCACTCGCGCCAACGCGGTTGCTGCGGCTTGCCGATGACGATCTTCGAGACGTTGCGGCTGCGGGCATAGTGCAGCACCTCGTCGGCAAAGCTTGTGCCGGCAACCGTCGCGGTCTCTGCTCCCAGCTCTTCGGCCAGTTGCAGCGTTTCGGCCAGGCGTTCCTGATCGTCGGCCGAAGTGCGCCGCGCGGCCGGCGTTTCGACGTGCAGCACGATCCACGGGGCCCGCAGGCTCGTGGCCATTCGCTTGGCCGCGCGCACCAACCGCGCCGAATGCGGGCTGGGACCCACGCACACCAGCAGCCTTTCGGTGGCGGGCGAACGCTGCGCGACGTTGGCCTCGAGGAACTCCTCCATCTGCGCGCCCACGCGCTCGGCCGATCGACGCAGCGCCAGCTCGCGCAGCGCGATCAGGTTTCCCTTGCGGAAGAAATTGTCGATCGCCCGTTCGGCAAGCTGCGGCACGTAGACCTTGCCCTCGCGCAGCCGCTCGATCAAGTCGTCGGGCGCGAGGTCCACCAATTCGATCTCGTCGGCCGCCTCGAAGATCGAGTCGGGCACCGTCTCGCGCTGCACGGTGCCGGTGATCTGCGCCACCACGTCGTTGAGGCTTTCCAGATGTTGCACGTTGAGCGTGGTGAAGACGTCGATCCCCGCGGCCAATAACTCCTCGACGTCTTGCCAGCGCTTGGCGTGCGTCAGGCCGGGGGCGTTGGTGTGCGCCAGCTCGTCGACCAGCACGACCTGCGGATGACGCGCTAGCGCGGCGTCGAGGTCGAAGTCCAAGAGCTTCGCGCCGCGGTAGTCCACCTCGCGGCGGGGAAGGATGTCGAGCCCCATCACCAGGGCCTGCGTCTCGGGCCGGACGTGCGGCTCGACGTAGCCGACGACGACGTCCGCGCCTTCCTTGGCCAGCTTGCGGCCCGCTTCGAGCATGGCGTACGTCTTGCCGACGCCGGGGGCCATGCCGAAAAAGATCTTCAGCTTGCCGCGGGCTTCTCGGGCCTCTTCGGCCTGCACGCGCGCCAGCAGGGCGTCGGGATCGGGGCGGTCGTCGTTCACAATGTTGAGCCTTTACATTCCGATGTCATTTTACCGGCGGGGACTTTGTCAGATCGTCCAATGCCAAATTCAGCGCGAGCACGTTGACGCGCGGCTCGCCCAATAGCCCCAGCGTTCGCCCTTGCGTGTGCTGGGCCACCAGCCGCCGGACCGTCGCCACGTCCAGCTTGCGGGCGGCGGCGACGCGCTTGATCTGGAATTCGGCGGCCGCCCGGCTGATATGCGGGTCGAGCCCACTGCCGGACGATGTCACCAGGTCGACCGGGATTTTCGCGTCGTTCGTGGGATCGGCGGACTGTAGCGCACGAATCCGCTGCTTCACGGCGTCGAACAGGGCTGGATTCGTCGGCCCGAGATTCGATCCGCTGGACGAAGCAGCGTTGTACGGCACGGGGCTGGTGGCGGACGGCCGTCCCCAGAAGTAGTGCAGGCCGTCGAACGGCTGGCCGATCAATCGCGAGCCGGCGAGCTTGCCGTCGCGCTCGATGAGGCTGCCCGCGGCTTGTCGCGGAAACACCGTCTGGCCTATCGCCGTGACCACCAGCGGGTAGGCGACGCCGGTGACGAGCGTCAAAAGCGCGAATATGACGAATGTGGCACGCAAGTGAGCGAGCATGGTCAAGCACCCTTTCCCGCCAGGTGAGCCAACACAAGCAGCACGTCGATCAACTTGATACCGACAAACGGCACGATCAGGCCCCCCACGCCGTAGATCAACAGGTTGTCGCGCAAAAGCCGCGACGCGTCGACCGGCCGATGCTTCACCCCCCGTAGCGCGAGTGGGATCAAAAGCACGATGATCAAGGCGTTGAAGATCACGGCCGAAAGGATCGCGCTGGCCGGCGTGGCCAGGCGCATCACGTTCAGCTTGTCGAGCACGGGATACGTTCCGGCGAAGGCCGCCGGGATGATCGCAAAATATTTGGCCACGTCGTTGGCGATGCTGAACGTGGTGAGCGAGCCGCGCGTCATCAGCAATTGCTTGCCGATGTGGACGATCTCCAAGAGCTTCGTGGGATTCGAGTCGAGATCGACCATGTTGCCCGCTTCCTTGGCGGCCTGCGTGCCGGAATTCATGGCCACGGCCACGTCCGCCTGGGCGAGCGCGGGCGAGTCGTTCGTGCCGTCGCCCGTCATGGCCACCAGCCGCCCACCCGCCTGGTAGTCGCGGATCAGCTTGAGCTTGGCCTCGGGCGTGGCCTGGGCCAGGAAATCGTCGACGCCTGCCTCGGCGGCGATGGCCGCGGCCGTCAGCGGGTTGTCGCCGGTGATCATCACCGTCTTGATGCCCATCTTGCGCAGCTCGGCGAACCGCTCCTTGATGCCCCCCTTGACGATGTCCTTCAGATAGATGACGCCCAGCGGGCGATTGTTCTCCGAGACCACGAGCGGCGTGCCGCCTTGCTTGGAGATCGCGTCCACGCGGTGGCGCAGAGCGTCGGGCATGGCTCCGCCCCGCTCGGTCACATAGGCCTCGATGGCGTCGGCCGCTCCCTTGCGGAGGTGCCGGCCATCGAGATCGACGCCGCTTAAGCGGGTCTGCGCGGTGAAGGGAATGAACGACGCCTGATTGTCGTGCAACTCGCGACCGCGCAGCCCGTACTTCTCCTTGGCCAATACGACGATGCTGCGTCCCTCGGGCGTTTCGTCGGCCAGCGAGGCAAGCTGGGCCGCGTCGACCAGCGAGGGCAGGGCCACGCCTTCGGCCGGGGTGAATTCCACCGCCTGGCGATTGCCCAGCGTGATCGTGCCTGTCTTGTCCAAAAGCAGCACGTCGACGTCGCCGGCGGCCTCGACGGCCCGGCCGGACATGGCGATTACGTTGGCCTGAATCATGCGGTCCATGCCGGCGATGCCGATCGCGGACAAGAGACCGCCGATCGTCGTGGGGATCAAGCACACTAGTAGCGCCACGAGCACGGTGACGGTGACCGGCGTGCCCTGGCCCGCGCTGGCGACGCTATAGAGCGAAAATGGCAACAGCGTCACGCAGGCGAGCAAGAAGATAATCGTCAATGCCGCCAACAGGATGTCGAGCGCGATCTCATTGGGCGTTTTCTGCCGCTTCGCTCCCTCGACGAGCGAGATCATCCGGTCCAGAAACGCCTCGCCCGGGTTGGCGCCGACGCGGACCACGAGCCAGTCGGAGAGCACGCGCGTGCCGCCCGTGACGCTGCTGCGGTCGCCGCCGCTTTCGCGGATCACTGGCGCGCTTTCCCCCGTGATCGCGCTCTCATCGACCGAGGCGATCCCCTCGATCACTTCGCCGTCGGCGGGGATCGGGTCGCCCGCCTCGCAGAGAATCACATCTCCTTTGCGGAGGCTGGTGGCGGAGACGGCCATTTGCGGCCCGTCACGCCGTCCTTGCAAAAGCTTCTTGGCGGTCACGTCCTGGCGGGCGCGGCGGAGGGCTTCGGCCTGGGCCTTGCCGCGCCCCTCGGCCATGGCCTCGGCGAAATTGGCGAACAGGACCGTGAACCACAGCCAGATCGAGATGCCGAAAATGAACCAGGAGCTCTCCTCTCCCTCGCCCAATACCGCCTGAAAGAAGAGCACCGCCGTCAGCACGCTGCCGACCAGCACCGTGAACATCACGGGGTTGCGGATCTCGCGGCGCGGATCGAGCTTCAGGAACGAGTCGACGATCGCCCGCCGCACGATCGGCGGATCGAACAGCGGTCGCGATTGCGTTGTCCTCGACATCGGGTAGCTCCACCAAAGCGCGCGGGCCGGCGGTCAACCGGCAATCATCTGCAATTGCTCAACGATCGGGCCCAGCGCCAGAGCCGGAATGAACGTTAGCGCACCGACGACGATCACGATGCTGGCCAACAGCACGACGAACAGCGGCCGGTGCGTCGGCAGCGTCCCCGCGCTAGTGGGCGTCACTTTCTTCGCCGCCAGCGACCCGGCGATGGCCAGGATCGGGATCGCCAGCCAGTAGCGAGCCACCAGCATCGCGATCCCCAGGGCCGCGTTGTAAAACGGCGTGTTGGCGCCCAGGCCCGCGAACGCGCTGCCGTTGTTGTTGCCCGCCGAGCTGAACGCATAAAGCACTTCGCTGAAGCCGTGCGCGCCGGGATTGGCGATTGCATCCTTGCCGGCGCCGCTGACCACGCCCACGGCCGTGCCCACCAGCACGACCAGCGGTGGAAACAAGATGACAAGCGAGGCCATCTTCATTTCGTAGGCCTCGATCTTCTTGCCCAGGTACTCCGGCGTGCGGCCCACCATCAGGCCGGCCACGAAGACGGTGATGATGGCGAAGGCGAGCATGCCGTACAGCCCGCTCCCCACGCCGCCGAAGATCACTTCGCCCAATTGGATCAGCCACATCGGCACCAAGCCGCCCAGCGGCGTGAAGCTGTCGTGCATGCTGTTGACGCTGCCGTTGCTGGCGGCCGTGGTGGCGCTGGCCCACAGCGTCGAAGGAGCGATGCCGAAGCGGGCCTCCTTCCCTTCCATGTTGCCGCCGGGCTGAGTGGCGCTTGGGTGCTGATCGACGCCCATCGCGGTCAGCTTTGGATTGCCGGCTTCCTCGGCCCAGGTGCACAAGACAAGCAGGGGAATGAATATCAAGAGCATGGCGGCGAGGATCGCCCAACCCTGCCGCGTGTCGCCGACCATGACGCCAAACGTGTAGCACAGGGCGCCGGAGATCACCAGGATCGCCAAGCGCTCGAAGAAATCGGCTAAGGGCGTGGGATTCTCAAACGGGTGGGCGGAGTTGACGTTGAAGAAACCGCCGCCGTTGGTGCCGAGCTGCTTGATGGCGATCTGCGACGCGGCGGGCCCCAGCGGAATCGTCTGCGCGGTGGCGGTGACGTCCTTTCCCTCGGCGTCTTTGCCATGCGCTTCCTGCATCAAGGCGACCGTCTGGTACGGCGCAAAGCTCTGCACAACGCCCTGCGAGACCAGGAACACAGCGAGCACCAAGGAGAGGGGCAGAAGGATATAGAGCGTGCTCCGCGTCAGGTCGACCCAGAAATTGCCGATCAAGCCCTCGCCTTGTGCGGCGGCCTGCTCGCGGTCCGCGACCGCTTCCGGGCGGCGGCGAAAACCGCGGATCATCGCCGCCAGCACCGCCAGCCCGGCCGCGGCCGACACGAAATTCTGCACCGTCAACCCCAACATCTGCGTCAAGTAGCTCATCGTCGTCTCGCCGCCGTACCCCTGCCAGTTGGTGTTCGTGGCGAAGCTGACGGCCGTGTTGAACGACGAATCGGCCGAGACGTTGGCGAAGCCCTGCGGGTTCAGCGGCAGCCACGCCTGGGTCCGTTGTATGGCATAGACTGCGAGCAGGCCGAGCACGTTGAACGCGAGCATGGTGCCGGCGTACGTCTTCCAATTCATCTCCTTGGTCGCGCGGACGCCCGCCACGCGGTAGATCAACCGCTCGAGCGGGCCCAGCACGCGATCCAGCCCGCACGCCCGGCCATCGAACACGCGGGCCATGTACGAGCCCAGCGGCTTGACGAGCGCCAGGAGCACGACCAGGTAGATGGCCAGTTGCAGCCAGGCGTAGAAGCTCATGCGAACCATTCCGGCTTCAGTAGCGCAACGGTCAAGTAAACGAGCAACAGTGCGGAAATCACCGCGCCGGCGACGTACAGCGGCGTCATCGAGCTAGCTCCGTACCTTGTCACACAAGACAACAAGCCCCCAAGACAGCGCGAAGAAGGCGGCGGTGACGGCGAGAAAAATGGCATCCACGGCGCGAGCTCCTGGAAACGGACGCCGGGCACTCCTTCGTGCCCCCAGCGATAAACTCTACCGATGCCCGCATAAATATGGGATCAAAACCGCCGCCGCGAGCGTCAAGAAAACGTCAAAGTCGCCCCGGGGGGGGCGGGCATCCTGCCCGCCTTGGGCGCGCGCTTTTGGCGGCGGCCGACGATAGCAAGGCCGGTCAAGAGATCGTCGCCCTGCTCAATGTGGCTCAATCATCTCGCCCCAGCGTCGGGTGACGAGTTTTGACCCATGCCTCTGCATCGACGGCGAATTGTCGCACCGCCTTGAGCAGTGCGTCGGCATCGGTGTCGCTCACGCCGCCTGCGAAGTCGTACTCGCAGCCATGGCGTTTTATTCGGCATCCATCGAAATAAGCCGATGTCGTCGCGAAGGCAGGGTCGGCGGCTTCCAGCGCCAGGAAGGTGTTGTAGTGCCCGCCGACAGATCGGGGCCGATACCCCTCCGCACGTACGATGATTAACGCCAAAGGTGCGCGCCGCATCGTACGCCAGCACAAATCGGCATCCGCCGACAGGCCCGCGGCGGTCACGTCTTTGAGGCTGCGCATGACAATTGAACGAAGGCTGTCCAGCTCCGCCTTGCTCGGCGGCTCGGCTGTCACTCGGTTGTTACTCAGCAGCGTTGCCCAACTCATCGCTGTTGCCTAGCACAAAGAGCTTTGGCTTGTCCAACACACGCGTCAGGAAATGGTCTTTTGCCCGTCGCTTCTTCTCGAATTCGGCCGGTGTGTAGACGGTCGGATTGATGTCGCGCCCGAGCACTTCGCGGGCGCGCCGCAGAGGCACGGCGAGCTCCGCCGGAGATGCCGTGCCAATCACCATCAGATCGATGTCGCTATCGCTTTGTTCGCTGCCGCTGGCGATCGATCCGTAGACGAAAACGAATCGCAGTTTCGGCACCAACGGTCTCAATTCGTCCGCCAGCACGTCCACGAGGCCGGCCGTTTTCAACATCAAGCTGCGAAGCTCAAGGAAAAGCGGAGAGTCGGTATTCGCCTGATAGTAGACCATCCGCCCTTGGCGGTGCGTCTTAAGTAGTCCGGCTTCGGCCAAATGGTGGAGTTCGCGTTGCAAGCTGGAAGGCGGAACCCTCATCCGCCTGGCGAGTTCGGACACGTACCAGGCCTTCTTGGGTTGTACAAGCAAAGCCGCCAAAATCCCCTGGCGGGTCTTCGGCAACAGTGCGTCCAGAGTGCTGATACTTCGCATATTGCGTAAATGATAACGCAAATTGCGTTAATGTCAAGCGACGGGCCCGCCCCCGCAGGGCCATTCTGTTTTTCAACATGGCGAGGCGGGAAAATGGGACTGGCTCCGAGCATAAACAGCGCAAGTCCTTTCAGACCAACGTTGCGTCTCGGTGCCTGTCCCACTTTCCCGCCGGTGCGCCGCCGGCAAGCTTGCATCTGTGAACGGCCCTGCCCGCCCCCGCGGCCGCGGGGGGCGCGGCCGTCGCTGATCCGTTGGGTGCCGCGCTGCCGTTAGTTCTTCCGCTCCTGCACGATCACCACCCAGCCGGGGTCCTGCACGCTTGGCTCGCTGCGCCACGGCACGAACACCGGCTCGAAGATGGCCAGATAGCGCGCCGCCGGATCGGCGCTCAGCACGTCCCGATAGTTCTCGTCCAGGCTCCCGCCCACCGGCACCGTCGCCTCGGCATCAAGCTGCAACAGCTCCCACCGCCGCTGGCGGAGGTTCTGGAGGCGCGCGACGAGCTCCGCGTCGAGCCGCGGCAGACGGCCGAGCCCATCTCCTTCGACCAATTGCTTCGCCAGCATGTCCGCCAGGTGCCGGTGATGCAGGATCATGCCCGTCGCCTCGTTGCCCTCCACCACGTCGGAACGGAGGCTGGCGAGCGTGGCCATCTGCTGCTGGTCGAGCCCACTTTCCAGCACGCGGAACTCACCCACGTCGACCGTCATGCCGAGGAGGCCCAGGGGAGGCAGCCCTTCCTCGCGCGTGTGCGCGTCGGACCAGATCGGGTGTACGAACGCCACCTTCAACCGGCCGGTTGCCGCCTTGCTGCGGTAGATGTTCGACACGTACGCCGTGCGCACCGGAGGAACGTTGTTGCGCGGAGGCCCCTCGGGCAGGTCCAGCCCTTGGCCGTGGAAATAGTCACGATACCAGAACGACTGGTCGATCGTGGATTCGTCGAAGTTGGCGCGGGCGAGCTGCACGCCGGCCGGGTCGTTGACGTACCAGCTTTCGGCCTTGGTCGAGAGCTGGGTGTCGCGTTTGCACTCCTCGAGCCAGTGTTGCAAGTCCTTTCGCGGTTCGGAATCGCGGGGCTGGCCGGGAGCCGCGCGCATCAGCTCGAGCAAGCGGCCGTCGGCCGCCTTCGCTTCGACGATTCGCAGCCGCAGGTCGATTTCGCGGGCGACCGTGCCGGCGGCGAACCGCGCCGCCATGCGCAGCGCCGCGAGGCGCGCGTCATCGGCGCGCTGCTTGGCGTCCTCGGCCACGGCGGTCGCCTGTTGGGCCGCCAACCGTTCGGTGCGCTCGCGATCGCGTGCGCGAGTCAAGATCGCGGCGTCGGCCAGCGCCACCAGGAGCGCCATCAAAATCGAGGCGGCGATCGACGTCGCCCAATTGCGGTGCCGCCGCGTCGAACGCATCACCTGCTCGAGCCACGGCTCGTCGTAGACGCTTACCGGCTCGTCGGCCAGCCACCGCTCGATGTCGTCGGCGAACTCGGTCGCCTTCCCGTATCGGTCCGCCGGCCGCGGCGCCAACGCCTTTAGACAAATCGCCTCCAGCGGTCCGGGCACCTGGCCGCTGATCTTACTGGGCCGCGGGAACCGCCCCTGGCACTTCGGCTCGCAAAAGTCGCGCGCGAAATCCCTGCCGCTAAACGGGACCTGTCCGGTGAGCACGTTGTAGAGCGTCACCCCCAGCGCATAGATGTCGCTCGCGGGCCCCACGGGCGCCCACGTCTCGTCGCATTGCTCCGGACTCATGTAGGGCGGCGTGCCCACGCCGGTGCCCGATGGGCTGTCGCCCGACTCGACGAACTTGGTCCGCTCGTCGGTCAGGGCGCTCAGTTCGTAGCGGCGCGACGCGTCCAGCGGAATGGCCAAACCCCAATCCAACACCAGCGTCTCGCCGTAGCTGCCGATCATGATGTTGTCGGGCTTAACGTCCAGATGGGCCACGCCGCGATGGTGCGCGTAGGCCAGGGTGTTGGCCGCCGACACCAGGTGCCGTAGCAGCGCCCGCAGCTCCAGGCTACGAGCCCGATTGTTCGGCGCCGCCTCGTCGTGGTCGTGGAAAGCGCCGATGCGCGTCGACAGCTTGTCGCCGTGGATGAAGCGCATCGAGTAGAACGGGCGCCCATCGCTCGCCGTCCCCACGGCGTAAACAGGCACCACGCCCGGATGATCGAGACGGCTGGCGACTTCGGCCTCGAACACGAACCGGTCGCGAAAGTCCTGCCGCGTCGCATGACGCGAGTGAATGAACTTGAGCGCCACGCGCCGGTTCAGTTGCTCCTCGCGGGCGGAAAAGACTTCGCCCAGTCCCCCTTCGGCCACGAAGTCGAGTTCCGTGTAGCGGGTGCTGGCGGTGACGGCTTTTTCGGCAGTCGAACCGCCCGGCTCCGGAATCAGCGTTGGGTGATTCGAGCCTGGCACGCCGTTCGGGCCCAGTAGCTCGGCGATCGCCGCGGCGTACTCGGGAAATCGCTTGACGTATTCATCGATCGAAAGTTGCTCGCCGCGACGCCGGCGGTACTCCCACTCGATGGGCAGTAGCTCGCGAAAAAGCGGCAACCGATCGGCCGACTCCGCCGTTCCGAGCCAGGTGTCGATTCGTTCGGCCTGACCGGCGCGCAACTGGGCAGCGAAACGCTCGCGAACAGCCTCGATCCGGGCAGCAACAGAAACACCTGTCTTCTGGCCGGATTCCGGCACGTCGGCACTCACAGCACATCCTCCGTGGCGCCCCGGACCCGAGGGCCAGCGCCAGTTTACCGTGGAAGTCCCAGCGAAAGAACCAGTTTGACGCGCATGCTGCTGGCAGGCGGGAAGGGAAGGTGCGATAGCCCAACCCGTTCCGCGATTGGCGGGCGAAAAGCTTCACATCGGCGGCATTCGACTCGCGGACGGACTTTTCCTTCACAACGCTCGTTCCCGAGCCTTCCGGCGCGATCTTGGTTGTCGCGGGCCTATCGATCGCGGCGGCGACCGGGGGCGTTCAGGCGGTCGCGCCCCTGATTCACCCCACCCTCATGGGCCGCGCCACCCCTCGGCACGCGGCGTGTTATGTGGTACAATTCAAGCCGTTCGGCGCTTTTTCGAACTGGCATCCCTGGGGGAGCTTCCTCTCGTCCCTTGCTGGGTGCCTCCGATTCTTGCCAAACGAAGCCTGGTCCGACCCTCTGGCATAGCGCGCCGGAATGCCTCCCAGGGGCCATGGCAGCAGAGAACTTCCGCCGGAGAAGCCGCCGATGAAACCATCCACGCACAACGTCCTGGCGATCTTCCGGCGGTACAAGGTGCGCCCCGATCAAATGCTGTTCATCCACAACCTTGACGACCGCCGTCAATCGGCCATGACACAACTGATCAACGACGGGTTGGTCATCAGGGAGCGCCGCCGCAACGCCTATTCATTGACGGCGGAGGGATATGCGGCCGTGCAATCGTTGTAGCCGCCGCATCGGTGGCAACCCGCTCGCCGACCGCCGGCGCGCTTGAGGAACCTGATGGCGAAAGCAAGGACGCGGCGCAACAAGGACGCTCGACCCGAGGCGTGGGCGAAGCGCGTCCGCGTGGCGCGCGCGAGGACCGGACGGGGTGTATTTTCCGAGCGCTGGTTCGCCGTCGCGGAGATTGTCGGCGAAATCGAGGGCGCGATCATCGACGATCTGGAATACTCCTCGCGCTATTGCATGGATCTGGGCGATAGCCGGTGTCTCGAACCGGATCCGCCGTTCCGCTACATGAACCACAGTTGCCAGCCCAACTGTCGCTTTCAATGGCACGACATCCAGGAAGCCGGGCGCGGACCGCCACGGCGGCGGATGTTCGTGCTGGCGCTCGAGCGCATCGCGCCCGACGTGGAGCTTACGATCGACTACCGCTGGCCGGCGCACATGGCGATCCCGTGCCGCTGCGGAACGGACGCATGCCGCGCGTGGATCGTCGCCGAGGACGATCTCGCGGCCGTGCTCGCGGCGATCGGCGGTCGCGAGCGCGCAGCGACAACGCCGAGTGGTTCCGGTGCATCGAACGCGCCGGTGTGCCAACCGGGTTAGATCGGTCGACGTTAGATCGGTCGACGGGCGCGTTAGTACCGGCCGCCGCCGCGTCCACCGCGACCACCGCCACCGCCACCGCGACCACCGCCATATCCACCGCCGCCGCCGCGGCCGCCGCCGTAACCGCCGCCGCCCCCACGCCGGCCGCCGCCGCCGCCGCCCCCACGATCCTCGCGGGGCTTGGCCTCGTTCACCGTGAGCGGTCGGCCCTCGTGATCCTTCTCGTGCAGGCCTGCTATGGCCGCCTGAGCCTCGGCGTCAGTGCTCATCTCGACGAAGCCGAAGCCCTTGCTTTGGCCGGTGTCCCGATCCTGGATGATCTGCACGCTCTGAATGGTGCCAAATTGGGAGAACAGCGCTTCGAGATCCGCATTCCTCACGTTGTAGCTGAGATTGCCGACGTACAGTTTTCTTCCCACCGCTCGACTCCTCTACCAGAGATACTCCGGCCCGCGGCACAGCTTTCCGGACCGGACAAGAAAGGGGCCGCTGACAATCGGCCCAGCAGGCGGGAAGGCGAGAGGCAATTCCCAGACCGAAGGCGGACTGGTGAACTTGCGATTCGGCGAACCAACCAGCATCTGCTGAAAGTATACGACTTCCGTGGCGCGATGACAGCCTCTTTTGCGCGTATCGCCCACATGCCGCATCATAAATTGCCGGGCGGCAGGCGCCCTTTCGGGTTGACCGGCTTAGGGCAAGCGGTAAGATAGCGAGACTGAGTTCGTGCATGCGTGAGCCGATGCTCCGCGCTTTGAGGTTGCTCTTCGTGCAGCGGTATCCCCCGAGGGGCTTTGCCCTCTCGCGGCTATCTCTCTCGACCGCGATTGATTTGCCGCCGCTCAGTGCCTGACCGTTTCTCTTACTGAGCAATGCTTTCCCCTCAAAGAGGAAGGCGTGAGCAGGTCTGAGCTGGCTGGCGACTATCCTTGTGTCTTTGTTGAGAGGGGGCTTTCATGCCTCAAGGTACGATCAAGAAGTTGATTGCTGAAAAGGGGTTCGGGTTCATCGCCGGCGAACGCGGCGAACTGTTCTTCCATCACTCGTGTGTTGAAGGAACGTCGATCGAGGCGCTGCACGAAGGGCAGACCGTCGAATACACCGAAGGGCGGGGCCCCAAAGGCCCCCGCGCCGAGCACGTCAAGCTGGTCTGACGATCGGCATATCGCGGCAGTATTTGATTTGGCTCAGGCGTCACCCCCCTCGGAGATAAGCCTCCGGGGGTGACGCCACCCATGCCTGCGCGCCGCGTGCGTCCCGTGAAGGAGTCTCGCCGCGCCGTGCAGGGTTCCGTTCGAGGGCGGCTACATTGGAGGCCGAGATGCCATCGACCGGACTGATTCTCGATCCCACCGCATACGACCTCGACCGGGTGATCGCGGACGTTGACACCATACGCCGCTTCAACCCACAACGGTTCGAATGCGAGCAGCTTTCGGCCGTGGTCTACGACGACCCAGAAACACGGGTCGTCGTCGGCTACAAGGACGTGACCGAGGACGAGTTCTGGTGCCGCGGCCACTTTCCCGGCATGCCCACCATGCCCGGCGCGCTCGTTTGCGAGGCGGCAGCCCAATTGTGCAGCTATCACGCCCACTCCCACGGACTCACCGATGGGAAGGTGCTAGGGTTCGGCGGGCTGGACGGAGTGCGATTCCGCGAAACGGTCTCCGCGCCCAGCCGTCTGGTCACCGTGGCGCAGGTCGTTAGACTCCGTCGCGGCGTGATGATCGTCTACCGCTTTCAATGCTTTGTCGACGATGCGCTCGTTTGCAACGGCGAACTGCGCGGCATCGGTCTGCCGGCTCCCCAGAGCGTGGGGAGCGGCTAAGGATCGACCGAAAAACAACTTCTCCTCAATCCCCAGGGCCGTTCACAGATTTAAGCTGGGCGGCAGCGCACCGGCGGGAAAGTGGGACAGGCACCGAGACGCAACGTTGGTCTGAAAGGACTTGCGCTGTTTATGCTCGGAGCCAGTCCCATTTTCCCGCCTCGCCATTTTGAAAAACAGAATGACGCTGCCTCAATACCCTCGCCCCTTGCGGGAGAGGGCACCCGTGAGGGGTCAGTGAATCAGGAAGTTATTTTTCGGTCGATCCTAACAGCGGCACGGCGCTCTCTTGCCGCGGCGACGCTGGGCCAATCGACGAGCCTATTTCCCCAGCATGATCTCGACGCGCCCCCTGGAATCCGCCGCGGCGCGGGCCATCCCCTCGGTGTTAAAGCGCATCGAGATGTTGCCTTGGGCGTCGACGGCGATCAGTCCGCCGCTGTCGTCCGGCAGCACTTCGTCGATCACCTGCCGCACGGCCTCGTCGAGCGACATTCCCTTGAAAGCCATGAGCGCCCCGATGTGGAAGCCGACGGCGTTGCGGATAAAGAGCTCGCCCGTGCCCGTGCAGCTTACGGCGCAGGAGTGGTTGTCGGCGTAAGTTCCGGCGCCGAGAATGGCCGAATCGCCGACGCGGCCCCACCGCTTGTTCACCAGCCCACCGGTCGACGTGCCAGCGGCCAGGTTGCCTTGCTTGTCGAGGGCCACGCAGCCGACGGTGCCCATCGTGGCCGCGCCACTAGCGCGCTTATTGCCCCTGGCGGCCTTCTCCTCCTCGACTTTTCTCCGCCACTGCTCGCGGCGGACGTCCGTGCTGAAGTAGCTGTTGGGCACGCGCTCGATTTGCCGCTTGTCGCGCATCTCGTCGGCGAATTGCTCGGCGCCGTGGCCGATCAACAGCACGTGTTTCGTCTCCGTCATCACCAGCCGCGCGAGCGAAATCGGATTCTTAACCGTCGTCACGGCGGCGACGCCACCCCCTTCGCGGGTCCGGCCGTCCATGATCGTGGCGTCCAGCTCGTGGCCTCCGGCGGCATTGAACACCGCGCCCCGGCCGGCGTTGAACAACGGATCGTCCTCAAGTAAACGGATCGTCTGCTCGACCGCGTCGAGCGCCGCGCCGCCGTCGGCCAGAATCTTGCGCCCGACGTCGAGCGCCTGACCGAGCGCCCGCGTGCGGGCGCGCCGCCCGTCGGGCGACAGGGCATCGGGCTCGATCCCCGCGCCGCCGTGCACGGCGATCGCGAATTCGATCTTCTTGGCCGCCGGCTCCGCGGCCCTCGCGCAGCTCACAAGCGCGAGAGCGACCAGAAAGACTCCGCAAAAGAATCGCGCGATCATCGAATAAACACCTCCCTGCGATGTTCGCACGCCGCCCGCCGTGCGTTTTCGAGCAGTGGTCGATTTTGAAAAGCCATTTCGCCCCGCGAACCCGTGCCGCACCAAGGGAGCGCGCCTCCAGTCACTCGGCCATGGTCATGACACCTTTACGCCCGCCGACTTGCCGTCGCGCAGATGCGCCAGCAACCGTTCGAGGAAGCTGTGCTCCTCCTTCAGACTGTTGTGGAAGTCGACGCTCATCGTGCTGCGGCGAATCTCCGGCCCAAGCTCGCCGAGCCGTGATTCGACCAGATTGATGAGAAACTGCCGTTCGCGTTCTTCCAGCTCAATCATCATTTGTGCAATCTCCCTAAGGGTTGACTCGCCGCCCCAGCAGCCCTGCCTGGCCGCCGATTTGCAGGCGATAGGCCCCACCATTTCCATGATACCTTGTCGCCCGAACCCGTCCCACGCGCGGGCCGCGGGGGCCAGGGCCATTCACAAATTCAAGCTTGCCGGCGGCGCACCGGCGGGAAAGTGGGACAGGCACCGAGACGCAGCGTTGGTATGAAAGGGCTTGCGCTGTTTGTGCTCGGAGCCAGTCCCATTTTCCCGCCTCGCCATTTTGAAAAACACAATGGCCCTGCCGCGGGGGCGGCCAGTCTCGCGCCGCGGACCGCGCGATTGCCCGGACCATGAGCGTCTTTCCACGTCGGCGGGCGCTTTGGCACGGCCGTTGCTTCCACCCGGCGGCGAGCCTCCTCGTGCCACGCAGCCCGCCGCCACGCCGCACGGGTGTCCTGCCTTTCCACGACCAAGGAGTCGCCCTGTGGCAAATCGTTCGCGACGCGCCTTTACGTTGGTCGAGCTGTTGGTGGTGATCGCCATCATCGGCCTGTTGGTCGGACTCTTGCTCCCCGCGGTGCAGGCGGCGCGCGAGGCGGCGCGACGCAGCCAGTGCCAGAACAACCTCAAGCAGTTGGTGTTGGCCTGTCATAACCATGAGCAAACCCGCGGCACAATTCCTTACGCTTGGTACTGGCCCGACACCACGCCCGGCGTCACGAACTACTACGGCTGGGGCACGATGATCCTGCCCTACATGGAACAGCAGCCGATCTACGACACCTACAGCTTCAACTACGATTGGTTCGCGCCCGAGAATCAGGCCGCCGTCAACGCGCGCATCAACACGTTCCTCTGCCCCTCATCGCCGGACCCGACGGGCGACGACCTGCAGGTGGGGCTCGTTGCCCTCAACGCGCCGCGCAAGGGCGGTCCCTATCCGGACCGAACGGCCGCGCGGGCCGACTACATCTCCCTCCGCGGCTATCTCAACTACTGGGACCCGCGCGGCGACACCCGCTTTCCGGGACCCATGATGAACATCAGCGACGCCAGCGCCGTGGGCAAGGCGGCCGTGGACGTCCCGCTCACGCTGGCGAACATCACCGATGGGCTCTCCAACACGCTGATGATTTCCGAGCAGACCGCGCGGCACCAGTTTTGGCTCTTCGGCACGCGCCAGCCGGACATCACGCCGGCCACGCTTGCCACCACGCCCACCTCGATCCACTGGGGCTTCATCGGCATGTGGGCCGGTTGGCAGTCGCAATGGGCACGCTGTCACGCGCCAAGCGGCTTGGAGGACAAGACCAAGCAATGCACGGCCTATATCAACGCCAATAACAACGGCGGGATCTACTCCTTCCATCCCGGCGGCGCCCAGGCCGCCGTGACCGACGGATCGGTCCGCTTCCTCATGCAATCGATCGACAACGAGGTGCTGCGGGCGCTGTTGACGCGCGGCGGCGGCGAGCCGGCATCGTTTAGCAACTAGGGCGAGCGATACCCGATGAGAAAAAGACCGATCGATGCGTGCCCGCACCGGACCGCGCTTGCCACAGTGCTGCTGGCCGTGGTTGTCGCCGGCTGCGGCGACGCGGTGCCCGAGCGGCCCGTGCTCCACGCGGTCAGCGGCCGCTTGACGGTCGCCGGGCAACCGGCCGCGGGCGTGACAATCAACTTTCTTCCTGCGGCGGCGACAAAGTCCGCTGCCGGCGGCACCGCATTTGTGCCCACCGCGACCACGCAAGCCGACGGCTCGTTTGAAGTCGGAACATTCGGCCCCGGGGACGGTGCCCCGGAAGGCGAGTACACCGTCACGGCCGTGTGGACCACCGCGAATGATTCCGACGACCGCCCCTCGGTCGACCGGCTCAAGGGGCGTTACGCCGACCCCGCCCGCAGCGGGCTCACCGCGAGCATCAACGCGGGGACGAACGAGCTTCCGCCATTTCAACTCAAATGAAGGTTTCAGGAGGATCCTGCGCCATGAACGGTCGATCGCCCCGTACCGCCTTCACGTTTGTCGATGCGACCATCGCCGCCATTGTGGCCTTGGTCTTCTTCAGCGTGGCGATTCCGCTTTTGGCGCGCAGCCGGGAAGATTCCGCGGTCACGCGATGTGCCGACAACATGCGGCAGCTCGGCCAGGCGGTGCTCGAGTTCGAGAATGCGCATGGCGAACTGCCCAACGCCTGGTACGGGCCGAACTTCTCGGCCGACAATCCGTCGCTTTATTCAGGCTGGGGAACGCGGCTCTTGCCGCATTTGGGGCAGATGGAGTTGTACGCCAAATACTCGTGGCGACATCACTACTACGATCCCGTCAACCAGCCGGTCATCACCACGCCGCTTTCGGTCTTTCAATGCCCCGCGGCGCCGGCCGACCGCATCATGGTCGGCCTGACGAACATTCAGACCAACGAGACGTGGGCCGATCGCCGCGCCGCCACGAGCGACTACAACATCCCCCGCGGCTACATGGAATATCGCAAGCCGCGGGTCGATAACCGTGTCCCCAGCGCGCTCATGGGCCTGTCGAACGACGGCGCCGACCGCGTGTGCAGCAACATCATCCCGCGGATGAGCCTCGTCACGGATGGCACGTCGACGAGCATCATGCTCGCCGAGCAAGGAGGCCGCCCCGACTACTATATCAAGCGCGTCAAGCAGGAGGACCCCTCGAAGATCTTCCACGCGGGTTTCATCGGCCCTTGGGCCGGCTGGGGCTCGAACTGGGCCCGCTGCGGCTCCGAGGACGGCGCGCGCGAGTACAAGGGCGTCACCCGCTGCATGATCAACTGCAACAACGGCTTTGGCATCTACAGCTTTCACGACGGCGGGGCCAACGTCGTGTTCATGGACGGCTCGGTCCGATTCCTGCCTGAAACGGCCGAGCCGACGGTGCTCTTTGCCCTCCTGAGCCGGGCGGGCGAAGAGCTCGTGTCCACCGACGATCTGTGACGCGTCGGGCGGTCTGTGAGCACCGGCGCGACGTAACCGCGATCCACGAAACCTTCAGGCATGACAAGGAACGACCGCCGTGCTGCCACTTGTAACTCTATGCGGCCTTTTGGCGGCCGCCGATCCGGCTGCCGACCTGGCGGCCCGCATCGACCATCATGTGTCGCTTCGCTGGGAACTGGTCGACGCCCGGCCGGCGCCGATGGCGGACGACGCCGAATTCGTGCGCCGCTTGACGCTCGATCTGGCGGGCCATATCCCTGCGGCGGCCGACGTGTGGGCCTTTCTGGACGACGCGACTGCCGACAAGCGCCGCCGCCTGATCGACCGCCTGCTCGACCGCGCCGCGTTCGCGCGGCATTGGTCGGCCGTCCTTGCGGCCGATTGGGTGCCGCAAGCGAGCGAGCCGGTGGCAGAGAGCTTCCGCGCCTGGATCGAAGAGCGATTGCGCGCCCACGCGCCCTATGACAAGATGGTCCGCGAGCTATTGACCGCTCCGGTGCGGCCGCAGCCAGGACAGCCCGCCTCGGCGGCGGCCCGCGGCTATCTCGTGGCCAACGACTTCAAGCCGGAGAACCTGGCCGCCAACAGTGCCCGCCAGTTTGTCGGTTTGAACCTGGAATGCGCGCAATGCCACAACCACCCGTTCGCGCGGTGGACGCAGCAGCAGTTCTGGCAGTTCGCCGCGTTCTACGCCGACGTGCAGGGGGCCGGATCGGAGGACGCAGCGCGAATCGCGATCCCAGGAATCGAAAAGATCGCGCTAGCCCGCTTTCCCGGCGGCCAAGAACCCCCGTGGCAGCCCGGCGACGACGCCCGCGGCAAGCTCGTCGATTGGATGACCGCCGAGGGCAATCCCTATTTTGCGCGGAACGCGGTCAACCGCTTGTGGGCCTACTTCCTCGGCACGGGCCTGGTGGAGCCGCTCGACGACTTAAGCGGTGCGATCGAACCGAGTCATCCCGAGTTGCTCGACGAATTAGCACGGGCGTTCGCTGCCAGCGGCTACGACTTGCCGCTATTGATCCGTGCGATCACGGCCAGTCGGACCTACCAACTTACGAGCGCAATCGCGGGCTCGCGGGCCGACGACCCGCGGTGGTTTGCCCGGATGCCCGTTCGCGTGCTGTCGGCCGAACAGTTGCTCGACAGCTTCCTGCTGGCCACTGGCGTCGCGGAGCCTTCGGAGGTCGACCGTCGCGATTTTTTGTCGCGATTCCGCCGCAATGAACGGCGGCCGGCGCCCGATTCATCGGTTCTAGAGGCCCTCTTGCGGATGAACGGCCGGCTGACCGACGAGGCCACAAGCGCCGCCGGCGCGACGTTGCGCGCTGCCGGCGAAGCCCCTTTTCTCGACAGCGCGAAGCGGATCGAGCTTCTGTATCTGGCCGCGCTCTCGCGCTCGCCGTCCGCGGAGGAAGCACGCTTGATGGGCAAGCACCTGGCCGCCAGCGGCGACAACCAGGACCAGCTCGCCGACGTGTTGTGGGTGCTCATCAACAGCGCCGAGTTTGCCTTGAATCACTGATCCGCCGAGCAGGAGGACCGCGAAATATGGCAATGACACTGAAAGTCGCCGCCTCGCGCCGCGACTGGTTCCGCGTCGTTGGCCTGGGCCTCGCGGGCGCCAGCTCGTGTGGTTGGCTCGAGGCCCTGGCCGCCGAAGTGGCCAATCACCCGCAACGCAATAAGTCCGTCATTCTCTTGTGGATGAACGGCGGGCCGGCCACGATCGACCTGTGGGACCTCAAACCGGGCCACGAGAACGGCGGCACGTTCAGCCAGATCGACACGACGGCGCCGGGCGTGCAAATCAGCGAGCATCTGCCGAAGCTGGCCGCCCGCGGCAAACACTTGGCGCTGGTCCGCTCGATGTCGACCAAGGAAGGCGACCACGGCCGGGCGTCGTACGTGGCGCACACGGGCGTGCCGCCGCAGGGCGCCATCCGTTTTCCCACGTTCGGGTCGCTCGTGGCCAAGGAGCTGGGCGACGCGGCGACCGAGCTGCGACCGGCCGTGTGCATTGCCCCGCGGCGGAATCCCGACTTGGACGCCCATTCGGCCGGCTTCCTTGGATCCGAGTATGCGCCGCTGTTGATTGGCGAAAACGGCACGTACAACAACCCGGGCGCCGACCCGGAGCGGCTGCTCTACGTGGCCAACCTGTCGCGGCCGGGCACGGTTGGCGACGAGCAGTTCGCCCGCCGCGTAGCGCTCGCCAGGAAAGCCGACGGTCTCTTTGCTGGCACCCGCCCCGACGACGCCACGGCCGGCCACCGCGCGGCGTTCGGCCGCGCCGTGCGCCTGATGGACGACCGCGCTTCACGGACCTTCAATCTCGCCGACGAGACGGCCGCCGCGCGCGACGCCTATGGGCGAACCGTGTTTGGCCAGGGCTGCCTGCTGGCCCGGCGCCTCGTCGAGCGCGGCGTGCCGTTCGTCGAGGTCGCGCTCGACGGCTGGGACACGCATCAGAACAACTTCGACCAGGTGGCCGCGCTGGCGCACACGCTCGACGACGGCTGGTCGGCCCTGCTCGACGATCTGAGTAACCGCGGCCTGTTGGATTCGACGCTAGTGATTGGCATGGGCGAGTTCGGCCGCACGCCGAAGATCAACGGCAACGCTGGGCGCGACCACTATCCGGCCGCCTGGAGCGTGGCCATGACCGGCGGTGGCGTCCTGGGTGGCACGGTCGTCGGCCGCACGAGCGCCGACGGAACGACTGTCGAAGAGCGGCCAGTCACGATCCCCGACCTCTTGGCCACGATCTGCCGCGCGGCGGGCATTGATCCCTTGAAGCAGAACCTGTCGAACGTCAACCGGCCCATTCGCATCGTCGACAAGACGGCGCGACCGATTGAGGAGCTGCTATGAGCGGGCGCTGGCGCGCATGTACGTTCGCGATTCTGCTCGTGGCGAGCACCACGGCATTGCGCGACTGTGCCGGCCTCGAAATCGTTTTGATCGATGATGCGAAGCTCGTCCGGATCGAGATCGTCGTGGAAGTCGACGGCCGGCCCGTGGAGGAATTGTGGGGCACGGAAGTGCTGTTCCGAAGGCTCCTCACCTCGCGCGACCGCGACGGCGATCGTACGCTCGATGCCCGAGAGGCGTCGCGGCTGCCATCGCCGTTCGCGGTGCGTCAACTGCTGTGGCATCCGTTGGCGACATCGGGCGGCACGCCGCCGCCGTTCGAAGCGCTCGATTCAGACAAGAACGGGAAAGTCGACGGCGACGAGCTGGCGGCGCTCTATCGCCGAGCCGGCGTCCGCGGCGTATTTGTCGGTGTCGGCATTCCGCCCGCCACGCACGCCCTGACCGAGGCCCTCGTCGCCGCGCTCGATGCCCACGGCGATCGCCGCGTGGGCGAAGCGGAATTCAAGGCGGCCGAGCAGTTGCTCGGCCGCTGGGATCGCAACGACGACGAGCTCGTGGGAGCGAGCGAGCTTGTGCCGAACGCCACGTACCCAGGCGCTGCCGGCACCACGCTTGTTAGCGCCAGCGCGACGGAAGTGCCGGGGTCGGGTTCAGCCGTGTCGCCATTTATCGTCTTGCCCGCCGTGCCGAGCGACACACGGTGGGCCGCACAGATCATCCACAGTCGCGACCGGGACGGAGACGGTCGCCTTACCGCTAGCGAGGTGGGGTGGGAATCGCGAACGTTCGGAGTACTTGACGCCGACGCCGATGGCCGGCTCATGGCCGATGAGCTGGCCGGCTGGCGAAAGCTCGGGCCGGACGTCCGCTGGGTTGTGAGGCTGGGCAAGCCGAGCCCGCGGCAAACGCTCGGGCAAAGCTTGTCCAGCCCGCAGCACACTCCTGCTGCGCCCCCGTTGGCGCTCGAAGCCGGCCGGCTATGGCTGTCGTTGCGCGTCGACGAAGGAAAGCTGCCGGCCGACGCATCCGCGGCGCGCGCGCGGTTCCTCGCTCGCTTTGCCCAGGCCGACGCCGATGGCGACAAGTCACTTGTGGCTAAGGAAGCGAGCGAGCGCAGCCGCGAGGACCTGGGGCAATTGATCGCCGCCGCCGATGACGATGGCGACGGGCAACTGACCGAGCAGGAGCTGATCCGCTGGCTCGATCTCCAGCAGGACCTGATCGCCGGGCACGTGCTGTTGACGGTGCTCGACCACGGAAGCGGCTTGTTCGAGCTATTGGACGCCGATCACAGCGGCGGCCTCTCGATACGCGAGCTTCGCAGCGCCTGGCACCGTATCAAGGATACCGGCTGCGTGACCGACGGGTATTTCGATGCCCACAAGCTGCCGCGGCAGTTGATCGCCACCGTCAGCCGCGGCCATCCGCGGTCGGCATTGCCGACCGCGCGGGGCGCCGGCCCCGACTGGTTCGTGGCCATGGACCGCAACGGCGACGGCGACGTGTCGGTCCGCGAGTTCCTCGGGCCCACAAGCGAATTCCGCCGGCTGGACCGTGACGGTGATGGATTGCTGAGCCCGGCCGAAGCGAAGCCCCCGACGGAAAACCAAGCCGCGAAGTGACACTTATGTAGGCTCGCTCGGGCGCCACGAAAGCCTACAATTCCAAGGGTCGTTCCACTCTTGAATCCAAGGAGGCGTGCCATGTCGCCGATAACCTCGTCAGCTCTGTGGGCCGCGGCGGTCGCCGTCCTCTTGTCGCCCTGGTCTTCACTTGCCGCCCGCGCTGAGAGCGCCGCACCCGCCGTCGACAGCCAAGCCCTCGACCAGGCCGTCCAAAAGGGGATCGACTACCTCCGCACGAAGGCGCAGGCCGATGACGGCTCCTACAGCGCGGCCAACGGGCCGGGCATCACGGCCATCGTCGTCACCAGCATTCTTCGCAACGGCCGCTCGCCCAGCGACCCGGCCGTGGCCAAGAGCCTCAAGTATCTCGAAGGGTTCGTGCAGGCCGACGGCGGCATCTATGCCCCCAACTCGCGGCTGCGCAACTATGAGACGTGCCTGGGCATGCTGTGCTTCAAGGAGGCCAATCGCGACGGCCGCTATGACGCGATCTTGAAGAACGGCGACAAGTTCCTCAAAGGGCTGCAATTCAGCGAAGGGGACGGGCGGACGCCCGCCGACGTGGCTTACGGCGGCGTCGGGTACTCGGGCTTCGAGCGGCCCGATCTCTCGAACACGCACTTTCTGATGGACGCGCTCGAGGCGGCCGGTGATGGACAGGATGACGAGGCCGTGAAGCGGGCCCTGATCTTCGTCTCCCGCTGCCAGAACCTGGAAAGCGAATACAACACGACGCCCTTCCCGGCCAAGAATCCCGACGGCGGCTTCTACTACACTCCCGTTGGCGCCGGCGGCAGCCCGGCCGGCAAAACGCCCGAAGGTGGCCTGCGCAGCTACGGCTCGATGAGCTACGCGGGACTGAAGAGCATGATCTTCGCCGGGGTCACGGCCAACGACCCGCGCGTGAAAGCGGCCATCGCATGGGCGCAGAAGCACTATTCGTTGACCGAGAACCCCGGCCTGGGTGACGGTGGGCTGTACTACTATTATCACCTCTTTGCCAAGGCGCTCGACGCCCTCGGCCAGCCGACCTTGACCGACGACAAAGGCCAATCGCACGATTGGCGGGCGGAGCTCGCGGCCGAACTCGCCCGCCGGCAGCGCCCCGACGGCTCGTGGATCAACACCAACAGCCGCTGGCTGGAAGGAGACCCGAGCCTGGTAACCGGCTACGCGCTTTTGACGCTGTCTTATTGCCGGCCGCCGGCGAAGTAGGCGGCACTATGGACGGCTGGGTTGCGGAATGACGTACCCGTGTTACAATGCCTTACAGCATGAGCACGCTTACTATCCGAATCCCCGATCCTCTGCGTCGCCAGTTGGAAAAGCTGTCCCGGCAGGAGAACCGCCCGCTTAGCGACGTCGTCCGCGACTCGTTGAGGCGATACGTAGCCGCGCAAAGGTTCGCGGCGCTACGGAAAAAGACGCTCCCGTTTGCGGAGGCCGCGGGCTTTCTCACTGACGAGGATGTTTTCAAGGCCATTTCGTGAAGGTCGTGCTGGACACGAACGTCCTTTTGGCCGCCTTTGCCACGCGTGGATTGTGCGAGGCAGTCATGGTCGTCTGCCTGGACCACCACCAGGTCGTTCTCTCTGAACTGATCCTGGGCGAGGTCGCCAGGCATCTCGCCGGCAAGTTCAAAATGCCGCAGGCCCGCGTTCAAGAGATCGTGAAGTTCTTGCGCGAGCACGCCCGTATTGTTGTTCCCGCGTCCGTTCCGGCAAAAGCATGCCGCGACCCGGACGACCGCGCGGTGTTGGGGACGGCCGTGGCCGGCGAAGCGGACTACCTTGTCACGGGCGATGGCGACCTCGTGAGCCTCGGTCAATACAAGACCATTCCCATTCTCACCCCGCGCGCCTTCTACGACGAGCTCTTGTGACGCGATTGGTCGAGCGCTGGGCCGCACGACGTTCCCGCCATGCGCGACATGGCAATGAGCACGGCATTGGTTTCCGCTGCAAGAATTTCCGGGTGGATTTCGCTTGCAATTCTATCGCCATGCGATAGAATACGGAGGGTGCAAGTTTGAAGGAGGCAAACGGATGGCCAACACGCTTTCGGGGAAGGGGCGGAAGCCGTCAAAAGTGGTCGGCGACAGCTTTCGACACAAAGTAGCCGACCGAATGCGGACGCGGCGCTTGGAGTTGCAGCTGCGTGCCGAGGACGCCGCCGAACAGGTCGGACGAATTATCGGCAGGTCCGTCAACGTCCAAACTTGGTATCACTGGGAAAAGGCCGAGCACCCATTTGATATCGACACTTTGCCGGCAATTGCGAAGGTATTGCGATGGCAACCACACCAGTTGGTCTCGTGAATTCGTCGGACGTCGAAGAACGGTACGTGCTAGACACGATCGCGATCGGCACTGGCGGGTACGGGAAAGTTCGTCAGGGCGAGGACAAGATCTTGCAACGAAAGATCGCAGTCAAGACTCTCGATCCTGTCTGGGCCGCTGCCGATGATGAGGACAAGGAGCGCTTTAAGCGCGAGGCACGGACGCTGGCGAAGCTCAACCATCCCAACATCCCGGCCATCTACGTCGTTGTGTACACGGACGAACGATTTGAGATTGTCTTTCAATTTGTTGAAGGCAGTACGCTTCGATCAATCCTAACGGAAGGGTCTGTCGGTGTGCAGGAGTGCAAAACGTGGTTCGACCAGTTGGCGTCCGCGCTCCAGCACGCGCACGAGCGCGGGATCATTCACCGCGACGTCAAACCTGAGAACATGATCGTTTCGCCGGACCAAAAGCACTGTTACCTCGTTGACTTCGGGATTGCACTTTCGCAGGAAGAGATTCAACGCCTTACGGGCTCGGACAACTGGATCGGTACGCCCGGTTATATGGCGCCTTAGCAGGAGGAAGGCAAGGACCTTGATTCAAGCGACGATCTCTACGTACTGGGAGGTTGCCTGTACGAGGCGCTCTGTGGCCATCGAATCCAGCAGGGCGACTACCAGCCTCTGAATACCATTAACGAGTTGATCCCTCCCGGGATCGACAACCTGGTACAGCGCTGCATCGCGCCCAAACCCCAGCGTCTGAACTCGGCGGCCGAGTTTCGGGCGCTATTGAAAACCGCCCTGCACGGTCATCGAACCCTCTCCGAGATTCTGGGGAGTGGGCAGACTGCATGAGATCGCAGCGACGATTCGCGAAATGACGCCCGCCGACTTCATGGCGATGAAAGCGGGACAACGTCTGCTCGTGTTGCAGAAGTGCCTCACCGTCGTGGCGGATGACGACCGGCGCCTGGAGGCCGCGAGAATAGAGTTCCTGACGCTGATGACCACCCTCGGAATATACCTGGAAGCGGCACAATATGAACGGGTTGTCACGCCAGCGATTAAGTTCGGATATGGGGTCTTGTCCCCCGACGGCACGCCAAAGTCGCGCGGCAATTTCCGCCTGCGCGAGGCGCTGAACACCGCGGCAAAGACCGTTGGCGGCCCGAATCACAACGTGATCGTAAAGGCACTATTGTCCTGGCTAGGGGGAATCGATGCCCTAGTCCAAAAGAATTGGTTCTATCACTCGGTAAGGCAGCTACTGAACGCACTGCTGGCAAGCCAATTCTGTGCCGACGAGGATGCACCACTTCTCGCGGAGAAGCTCGCCTTGATGGATGAGCTTCAGCGCGCGCACAATCACGAATCGGAAGCGGAGTACGCGGAGGACTTGATCGGTCGGTAGCAACTGCGAACCGCACCGGCGATCGGCTCACTTACGATGGGTCGCGGGGCTGCACGGGCGAACATCCAGGACGAGCCTACGGGATGAACCCGTAGGCTCGCTATCCGAGCGCGCGTCCTGCCGGGCCGCGCGCACATGACGAATCTACTCCTTCTTCGCCGCGCCTTCCTCCACCGATTGGATGACGTGCTTGCTCATCCGGTCGGCGAAGTCCTTGAGCTCGGCTAGCTCCGGATCGGCCTCGGCCTGGAAGCCCGATTTCTCGGCCACCAGCAGGCTGATCAACTGGCCGAACAGGCCGGCCGTGTGCTCGCCGGGCGAGCGCCCGGCGCCGTCGCCGCCACCGGCGACAAAGACGCGCTCCGGCACGAGCGGTTGCGTGCTTTTCGACAATTGATCGGCCAGCACCGCCAGGGCGTACAGCCGCGGGTCGCGATAGGAGGCGATCCGCCGGTACAGCACGGCCGCCTCGGACAGGCCGACTTGCGCGATCCGCTGCGCCTCGCCGCGGCCGGCCAGCTCGCGCTCGCGGCTGTTGGCCTCGGCCAAGACCACGGTTTGCTCGGCCTGCCGGCGCGATCGCGCCAGGTCGGCCTCGGCCACGACCACGGTCTGCTCGGCCTGTTTGCGGGCCCGGGCCAGGTCGGCCTCGCCGTGGCTTTCGGAGATCTGGATTTGCACGCGCGAGTTGGTCAGCTCGGCCTGCATCGCGGCTTGCGCCTGCGCCTCGTTGAGGATCCGTTGCTTCTCGACCGCCGTCCGCTGGCGGTCGTACGTCTCGACCTGCTCGACCGAAAGCTGCCGCTGCCGCAACTGCTCGAGCAACGTCTCGATCTTCAGGTCGCCTTCGGCCGAGTCGGGCTTGCCGATCAGCACTTCGACGCACTCGATGTCGAAGTCGCGGAACTTTTTGCGCAGCGTGTCGCGGGCCTCGGCCTGGATCGCGTCGCGATCCTGCAACAACTCCAGCATCGTCTTCTTGTGCGCCACGTCGCGGAAGTACGCCGACAACATCGGGTCGAGCGTTTGCGTGATCAGCTTCTTCACGTCGCCGAACCGCTGGATGACGCTGGGCGCCCGCTGATAGTCGATGTGCACCACCACCGACAGCGGCAACAAGGGCTCGTAAGCGTCGCGCGTCACCAGGTCGATCGACCGCAGGCTCTCGTCGTAACGATGCGCTTCGGTCTTGCCTGTGATCCAGTGCAGCACGAAGTTGGTGGTCGGCACGAGCACGATATTGCCGGCGAAAATGTTGAACGGGTACTTTCCGGGTCCCAGCGGCCGCTCCCACACGCCGCGCTCCCCCTCGGCCACGCGCTCGCCGTGGCGGAAGGCCACGCCGGAGACGTCCGCGCCGAAGCGGCCGTAGTAGCTCACAACCACGCCGACGTAGCCGATCGGCACGACGATCTTCGGCAATAGCTCGACCGAAGCGAACCAGCGGTTGATGAAGTACGTGCCGTCGGTCAGGGGCACGTACTGGCGGCCGCGGCGACCGCCGGCGCGGAGGAATGCTTCGGGGTCCTGGAAGTTGTTGTGAAAATTCTCGCCCGCCGAGTCGGTTCCCACGCCCGGAGCAATGATCTCGCCCGGGGGCAACGACGGACCGTCGTGCACCGTGACGATGGCGATGCTGTCGACCTCGTGTACGTGCTCGGGGTCCAACGGATCGGCCGCCGGCACGAGACCGCCCACGATCACCGGATCGAACCCGTCGCGCTCCTGCAGCTCCTGACGCCATTGGAGCAGCGTTTGCGTCTCCTGCTTGTCGATCAACTGGGGAAGCGCGTACACACGGTTCTCGGTGATGAGGACAAACACCGCCGGGTTAATGGCGTAAACGCCCTCGCGCAAGATCGCCCGCTGGCGACCGCGCTGCCCGCGCACGCTACCCTGGGCGACGTCGCCGGCGAGGAATTGCCGGGCATCCTCGAAGTTGCTGCACGGCACGACACGGCCCAGCGTCTGGCCACTGGGCAGGGGCTCGCCGTCGCGGGCGTACACGTAGCCGATCTTGCCCTGGGCGATCGTCACCAGCCGCGCCTTATGGACGCGGTACTGCCACCGCCAGAGGCCGAAGTGCATGCCGCCGCGCAACAGCTCGGCCTGATAACCCGCCTCGCCCCACAGGGCGATAATCCGGCCTTCGCCGACCGAGCCCGAGGCGCTCCATAGCTTCTCCACGACGCCCACGTAGTCGTTGGGGATGTAGCGGACCGTAAGCCAGGCCACGACCAATAGCCCGACCGGCACGCCGATCAGCACCATCGCGTCGATCCCCAACCGGGACAACCATTGCGCGCTCGGGGTCGCCCCCATTAGCACCACTGCACTGACGAACGTCGCTGACATGTTTCGATCCCTCTCGAGCTGCACGCTTGTCTGACAGCAGGCGCGTACCCGCTCTGCGAGTCGGCGGATTTCTTCCGGCGAGCCTCCGGGTTTGTCCCGGAGGTCCTCCTCCGTAGGTCTTCCGCGGAATCGCCCGGTTCTGAAGCTTAGGCCACGGGGAAGACTTACGGGATAAACCCGCAGGCTCGCCCGGGTGCTTGCCAAAGCTCGGGATTCCTCGGCCGCTCGTGACCCGGCATCCGCCGGTCGTTCACTTGCTAGATAGCGCTACGATCCTGTCGCCTTTGTTGGGCGCGCAGCCAGTTGTTGGTCACACGCCAGAACCCTGCGGGTCCGCTCGACGTCGTGCGCAAGAGCCGACGAGAGTGCCCTTTCAACTTCTGGCCGGGAACACGCGTCCCGGCCGGCCGACGAGGTTAGCTGACGGGCTAGGGCTTGAAAGTACCCTGGCCGGCTTGTCGCGTTTGCTGCACGTCCGCCAGAGTCAAACGATTCGACTCCAACCTCAGCGAGCCGCCGGATTCATCCGGCGGTCTTCATTTCGGCGGCGTGCAGGACGCAGCAAACCAACCTGCGCCCCGAGGAATCCGCCCCGTTTTCGAGCGGACTCCTGTTTGGGTCCCCCGCTGCACGCGTCTGGCGACGCGGCATTAGGCTACACGCCATGACTATACGCAGGTGTGTTCGGCCGTGAATAACCCGCCGCGCGCTTTGTGTCGCAACTCTCGACGGCGATTCAACATCGCTGCGGCGGATTTTTGTTACAGCGGGCACCACCCGTTCGAGACGAGAACGCTCGATGACGCCCGACGAGCGTCCGTGTATACTCAACCCCCGGCCGCCGATAAACTCTCGCCCTGTGAGAACTTGATGCGGATGATTTGGGGAGCGTGCTGCCTTTTCGCGAAGGCGGGCAGGATGCCCGCCCCCCTCGACGCTCGCCCATTCATCATTCCGCATTCATCATTCATCATTTGACTAAGGGACACGCCATGAACCGCCTCGATCGTCGCACCTTCCTCGGCACCAGCCTCGGCGGGCTGGCCGCCCTGAGCACCGCCTCGTTCGGCTGCGCGGCTGACGCCCCGCCCGCTGATCCCAAGGGCCGGCCCGACACGCTCTTTCTCACCTGGCAGCGCGACCCGACGACGACGATGAGCGTCCAGTGGATCGGCGGCGAAAACGCCCTGGCCGACCCGACGATCTCGTATTCGCTCTTGGACAAGGACGAGTGGCAGTTGGTCGCGCCGCGGAAGAAGCCCTACCCGATGAGCGACCTGACCGTGTTCCGCGCGGAGCTGACCGGGCTTTCACCGGGCACGGAGTACAAGTTCCGCCTCGGCAATCAGCCGAATCATCATCGCTTCCGCTCGATGCCGGCCAAGGCGACCGACTCCTTCAGCTTCGTCTCCGGCGGCGACTGCGGCACCAACAATCACGCCGTGGCGAACAACATGATCGCCGCCCGGCAGGACCCGATGTTCGCGCTCGTGGGCGGGGACCTGGGCTACGACAACGGCCGCGACCTGAAGACGAGCCTCGACTTCATGCGCAACTATAGCCAGCACATGGTCGATACGCAGGGCCGGCTGGTGCCGATGGTCGTGTGCATCGGCAACCACGAAGTGAACGGCGGCTACGGCAAGCCGAGAACCGACGCGCCCTTCTATTTCGCCCTGCACGACGGGCTCTTTGCCGACCACAGCTACGCGGCCCTCGACTTCGGCGACTACCTGAGCCTGGTGCTGTTGGACACGGGCCACGTATCGCCCATCGGCGGCGAGCAGGCCGATTGGCTCGACAAGACGCTGGCCGAGCGAGCCGAACGCGCCAACCTGATCGTGGCCAATCACGTGCCCGCCTATCCGTCCGTCCGGCCGTTCACCGAAGGGCTGGGCACCGGGTCGGAGAATCGCAAGTCGTGGGTGCCCTTGTTCGAGAAGTACAACGTCGACGTCGTGCTCGAACACCACGACCACGCCTTCAAGCGCACGTACCCGATGAAGGACGGCCACATCGACGAAAAGCAAGGCATCCTGTACCTGGGCGATGGCTCGTGGGGGAAGCTGCGCGCGCCGGCCAAGCCCGACGCCCGGCCCTACCTGGCAGCCACGAGTGAAACGTATCACATGACGCTGCACCGGCTGGAGGGGGAACAAAAGTTCCACATGGCGATCGACGAATCGGGCAAGATCATCGACGTGTGCAGCACGCAAAAGAAGCCGCGCCGGCGGCCGGTCGGGTAGACGCGGCGCTTGAGCGCGCCGTAGTGGCGCAATGATGAATGATGAATGCGGAATGATGAATGGGAAGAGGGCCGTTTCTTCGTCCTCCTGCATTCATCATTCATCATTCCGCATTAGCCCCTCACTTTGCGGAAAACCCAGCAAAGTCGGCCGGCGGCGCCTCTAACCGGGGGCTATATTTTCCTGATGCGCCTTTTCCTTCGGGGTAAACCCGGAGGCCCGCATCGCGCCCGCGCCCGAAGCCGCCCGACTGTATTCCCGCCACGCCCCTGGGTCCGCCCGCCATGTTCACGCGCACTTTGCTTGCGATGGTGTGGCTTGCGCCGCTTTTAGCGGCCGGCTGCCGGCATAGCGCGCTTGACCAGGGCGAAGCGCCGCCGCCGGTGGTCACGGTCAGCCAGCCAGTGAAGCGCGACGTGACCGACTACATCGATTACACCGGCCGCACCGACTCCGTGAACACGGTCGACGTCCGTGCCCGCGTCACCGGCTACCTGGTGAAAATGCCGTTCAAGGAGGGCTCCGAGGTCAAGAAGAACGACCTGCTGTTCGAGGTCGACCCGCGCCCCTACAAGGCGCAGCTCGACCAGGCCGAGGGGCAGCTCGAGCTGGCCAAGGCGCGGCTGAAGCTGGCCAAGGCCGACAACGCCCGCGCCAAAGTCATCGCCCAGACGCCCGGCGCGATCAGCAAGCAGGACCTCGACAAGTACGAGGCGGCCGAGGAAGAAGCCATGGCCGAAGTGGCCGCGGCGACCGCCAACCTCGAAACGTACAAGCTGAACCTCGATTTCTGCGAGGTGATCTCGCCGATCGACGGCCTGGTGAGCCGGTACTTCTTCACGCTCGGCAACCTGGTGAACCAGGACCAGACGTTGCTAACGACCGTCGTCTCGCTCGACCCGATGTACGCCTACTTCGACGTCGACGAGCGGACGCTGTTGCGCGTCCGCAACGCCATCAACGCGGGCAAGCTCAAGCCCGTCCGCGACACTGAAGAGATCGCCGTCTTGATGGGCTTGCAAGGCGAGGAAGGCTATCCGCACCAGGGCGTCGTGAACTTCGTCAACAACAAGGTCGACCCGTTCACCGGCACGATCACGCT
Source organism: Planctomycetia bacterium (assembly GCA_016191115.1). Lineage (GTDB taxonomy): Bacteria > Planctomycetota > Planctomycetia > Pirellulales > JACPPG01 > JACPPG01. The sequence goes on from JACPPG010000024.1 coordinate 121,507, forward strand.
CCGCGGCGTGTTCGCCAATCCCAAGCCCGAGACCGGCGTGCGGCTATTGTCGGCGGGCCTGTTCGTGCGGATCCGGCTACCGCTGGGCGAGCCGCACCCGGCGCTACTGGTGACCGATCGCGCGATCGGCACCGATCAGGGGCTGAAATTCATTTACGTCGTCGACGCCGACAACACGGTGCAGTACCGCCGCGTCACGCTCGGCGCGCTACAGGACGACGGCCTGCGCGTCGTGACCGAGGGCCTTAAATCCGACGATTGGGTCGTGGTGGCCGGGCTGCAACAAGTGCGTCCGAAGATGGTCGTGTCGCCGGAGCGCGTCGAAATGCCGGTGCCCGTGGCGGAGGCGGACCAGAAGTAGGGATTAGGGATTGGGAGGAAGTCAATGATGAATGATGAATGCGGAATGATGAATGTGAGAGGTGGCCTCGGACGAGGATGCGGCGGACGCGAGCCCAATCATCATTCACCATTCCGCATTCATCATTTCCCCTGCCCTAACCCCCAACTCCTACCGTGATCTCGCGATTCTTCATCGACCGGCCGATCTTCGCCTCGGTGTTGTCGATCGTGATCACGCTCGCCGGCGCGATCGCCATGTTCGCGCTTCCGATCGCGCAGTATCCCGACATCACGCCACCGACCGTCCAGGTGTCAGTCAACTACCCCGGCGCCAGCGCCCAGGTCGTGGCCGACACCGTCGCCGCCCCCATCGAACAGCAGGTCAACGGCGTCGAGGGGATGCTCTACATGTCGAGCCAGTCGGGCAACGACGGCTCCTACAACCTGACCGTCACCTTCGACCTGGGCACCGACCTGAACACGGCCCTGGTGATGGTGCAAAACCGTGTCTCGCTGGCCACGCCGCAGTTGCCCGGAACCGTGCAGCAGCAGGGCATGACCATCAAGAAGAAGATGCCCAACATCCTGCTGGCGGTGAACTTCTACTCGCCCGACGGCCGGTACGACGACCTGTACCTGAGTAACTACGCCACGATCCACGTCAAGGATGAGCTGTTCCGGCTGGAGGGCGTGGCCGACATCAGCTACCTGGGCGAGCGCGACTACAGCATCCGCGCCTGGCTCGACCCCGAGCAGCTTGCCTCGCGCAATATCACGGCCTCCGAAGTGTCGGACGCGATCCAAAACCAGAACCTGGCGGCGGCGCCCGGCCAGCTCGGCCAGCCGCCGTCCAGCTCGCCGGCCGCGCTTCAGCAATCGTTTGACACGCTGGGGCGGTTGACGGCGCCCGAGCAATTCGGCGACATCATCATCAAATCGGTCGACGCCGCGCCGTTTTCGGCCACGCCGCAGGTCGTGCGGTTGGCCGACGTGTCGCGCCTCGAGCTGGGCGCGCAGTCCTACGACCAGAGCTGCGCGTTCAACGGGCAGCCCTCGGTGGGCCTGGCCATCTACCAGTTGCCGGGCACGAACGCCCTGGACGTGGCCGACCGCGTGAAGGCGAAGATGCGCGAGCTGGCCACGCGTTTTCCCGAGGGCGTCGCCTATAAGATCGCCTACGACACCACGCCGTTTATCAGCGGGTCGATCACCGACGTGGTCCGCACGCTGTTCGAGGCCGTGGCGCTGGTGGCCATCGTCGTTCTGTTGTTCCTGCAGAATTGGCGGGCCACGATGATCCCGCTGGTGGCGGTGCCCGTGGCGATCGTCGGCACCTTCGCCGTGATGAAGGTGTTGGGTTTCAGCGTGAACAACATCTCGCTCTTCGGGCTGGTGCTGGCGATCGGTATCGTCGTGGACGACGCCATCGTGGTCGTCGAGAACGTCGAGCGGTGGCTGGAGCGAGGCTTGTCCTCGAGGGAAGCGGCCCGCCGCGCCATGGATGAAGTCACCAGCCCCGTGGTGGCCGTGGCGGTGGTGCTGTGCGCGGTCTTTGTGCCGTGCGCGTTCATTAGCGGCATCTCGGGCCAGTTTTTCCGGCAGTTCGCGGTGACGATCGCCGTGTCGACCGTGATCTCGGCGTTCAACTCGCTGACGTTGAGTCCGGCACTGGCGGCGCTATTGCTCAAGCCGGCCGGGGCCCGCCGCGACCCCTTGGCGCGGGTACTCAACTTTACACTGGGGTGGTTTTTCCGGCTCTTCGAACGAGCCTTCAGCTTCGGCACGAACATTTACGCGCGCCTGGTGAGCTGGGCCCTTCGGCTGTCGATCGTCGTGCTCGCCGTTTACGTCGGCCTGCTGGGCCTGACGTACTTTGCGTTCCAGAAAATGCCGACCGGCTTCATTCCGCAGCAGGACCAGGGGTGGTTGCTGGTGAACGTGCAATTGCCCGATTCGGCTTCGGTCGAGCGGACGCGCGACGTGATGCGGCGGGTGCAAAAGATCGCCCAGCAGACGCCCGGCGTGTCGGACACGCTGGCGATTTCCGGGATGTCGGTGCTTTTAACGGCTAATAGCGCCAATTTCGGCTCGATGTTCGTGGTGCTCGACCCATTCGAGCGGCGGCGGCCGGCCGATCTGCACGGCGAGGCGATCATGGCCCGGCTCCGCGGTGAGTTCGCGCGCGAGGTCAATGACGCGGTGCTGAACGTGTTCGGCGCGCCGCCGGTGCCCGGAATCGGCGTGGCCAGCGGCTTCAAGCTGATGGTCGAGGACCGCGGATCGCTGGGCCCGGCGTCGCTCTCGAAGTACACCGATGCCCTGGTCGCGAAGCTCTCGCAGACGCCCGGGCTGCTCGGCGTGTTCACGCTCTTTCGATCCAACACGCCGCAGCTCTACATGGACATCGACCGCAGCAAGGTCCGCTCGATGGGCGTCACGCTGGACGACTTGAACAAGACGCTGCAAATCTACATGGGATCGCTGTACGTCAGCAACTTCAACGAGTTCGGCCGTTCCTGGCAGGTCAACATCATGGCCGACGGCGTGTTCCGCAACCAGACGACCGACGTCCACTTGCTCAAGGTCCGCAACAACCGTGGCCAGATGGTCCCCTTGAGCACATTGATCGACATCCGCGACGTGAACGGCCCAGTCATGGTCACGCGCTACAACTTGTACAGCGCCGCGCCGGTCAACGGAATCGTCTTCCCCACGATGAGCTCGGGCGAGGCGATCGCCACGATCGACCGCGAGGCCGTGGCCACGCTGCCGCGCTCGATGAAGACCGAGTGGACCGAGTTGACGCTGATGCAGATCCGCGCGGGTAACACGGCCATGTACGTCTTCGCGCTGGCCGTGGTGTTCGTGTTCTTGGCGCTCGCGGCCTTGTACGAAAGCTGGGGGCTGCCCTTGGCCGTGATCCTGGTGGTGCCGATGTGCCTTCTGTCCTCCGTGATCGGCGTGGCCCTTTCGCACATGACGGTGAACATCTTCGTCGAGATCGGCCTGGTCGTGCTGGTGGGCCTGGCCTGCAAAAACGCGATCCTGATCGTCGAGTTCGCGAAGCAACTGCGCGCTGAGGGGCAGGCCTTGCGCGACGCCACGCGCGAGGCCTGCCGCATGCGCCTCCGCCCGATCCTGATGACCTCGATGGCGTTCATCCTGGGCGTGGTGCCGCTGGTGGTGGCCGAGGGGGCCGGCGCCGAAATGCGAAGGGCGCTGGGCACGGCCGTGTTCAGCGGGATGGTGGGCGTGACCTTGTTTGGCGTCTTCCTGACGCCGGTCTTCTTCTACGTGATCGAGTGGATCGGCGAGACGCGTGTGTTCGCCAGTCCCGTCGCGCGGCGCTTCGGCTCGGCGGCGTGGAGCGGCGTCGCCGGCGTGGTCGTGGCAATCGTGCTGCACGCGATGGGCCACGTCGGCTGGCCTGGCGCGCTAGTGATAGGCGCCATTGTCGGCGTGGTGAGCGCCGCGCTCGTCACGAGGTTAGGGCGGCAACGCACGGTGAGGTTGCCCGATGCTGGGCCGCGATTGCCCCCTAACCCTCAACCCCAAACCCCCAACCCCCACTCATGATCTCTCGCTTCTTCATCGACCGTCCGATCTTCGCCTCGGTCCTGTCGATCGTCGTCACGCTTGCGGGCGCGGTGGCCGTCTTCACGCTGCCCGTGGCGCAGTACCCCGACGTCACGCCGCCCACCGTGCTGGTCACGGCCATCTACCCGGGCGCGAACGCCCAGACCGTGCGCGACACGGTGGCCGCGCCCATCGAGCAGCAGGTGAGCGGCGTCGAGAACATGATCTACATGTCGTCGCTGTGCACCAACGACGGCGCCTATTCGCTGTTGGTCACGTTCAAGCTGGGGATGGATTCCGACATGGCCCAGGTGCTGGTGCAGAACCGCGTGTCGCTGGCCTTGCCGGTGGTGCCGGACCTCGTGCAGCGCGAGGGCATCAACGTGAAAAAGATGTCGCCCAACACGATGATGATCGTCAATCTCATCTCGCCCGACGGCCGCTACGACAACATTTTCCTGTCGAACTACGCCACGATCCAGATCAAGGACGAGCTGGGGCGATTGCCGGGCGTTGCCAACGTCGCCTATCTCGGCGAGCGCGACTACAGCATGCGGGCCTGGCTCGACCCCGAGAAGCTCGCCGCCCTGAACCTTTCGGCCGACGACGTCGTCACGGCCATCGAGGAGCAGAACCTGCAAGTCGCGGCCGGCCAGATCGGCCAGCAGCCCGTGCCGCGCGGGCAACAGTTTCAATTGACCATCAACACGCTCGGCCGGCTGGTCGAGCCCGCGCAGTTCGCCGACATCATCGTCAAGGTGGGAAATGCCAGCCCGCTCGGCCAGTCGAGCGGCATCGTGCGGCTGCGCGACGTGGCGACGATCGAGCTGGGCTCGCAGCAATACGACCAGTCGTGCACGCTCGATGGGAAGCCGTCAGTCGCCCTGTCGATCTACCAGCTTCCCGGATCAAACGCCTTGCAAACGGCCCGCGGCGTGTACGACAAGATGAAGGAACTGGCCGAGCGGTTCCCCGACGGACTTGAATACAGAATCGTCTACGACACGACTCCCTTCATCAAGGAATCGATCTTCGAGGTCTTCAAGACCTTGCGCGACGCGATCATCTTGGTGGCGATCGTGGTCCTCGTGTTCTTGCAGAACTGGCGGGCCGCGCTCATTCCGCTCGTGGCCGTGCCGGTGGCGATCGTCGGCACCTTCGCCGTGATGGCGGGGTTGGGCTTCTCGCTCAACAACCTGTCGCTCTTTGGCCTGGTGCTGGCGATCGGCATCGTGGTCGACGACGCCATCGTGGTCGTGGAAAACGTCGAGCGATGGCTGGAGGAGGGTCTGTCGCCGCGCGACGCCGCGCGCAAGGCGATGGACGAGGTCACCAGTCCTGTCGTCGCCGTGGCCCTGGTGCTGTGCGCCGTGTTCGTGCCGTGCGCGTTCATCAGCGGCATCACGGGGGAATTTTTTCGCCAGTTCGCCGTGACGATCGCCACGAGCACGGTCATTTCGGCCTTCAATTCGCTGACGTTAAGCCCGGCGCTGGCGGCGTTGATCCTCAAGCCGCGCCAGCAGGTGCGAGACCCGCTGACCCGAGTGCTGGACTTCGCGCTGGGATGGTTCTTCAAGCTGTTCAACAAGGTCTTCGGCGTCAGCACGACGTACTACACCGGCGCGGTGGGCTATCTGCTGCGCGGCAGCCTGATCGTGCTAGCGATCTACGGCGGCCTGTTGGGACTGACGTACGTCGAGTTCAGCCGGGCGCCCACCGGCTTCGTGCCGCAGCAGGACAAGGGCTATCTGCTGGTGAACGTCGAGCTGCCCGACTCGGCCTCGGTCGAACGGACCGAAGAGGTGATGGCCCAGATCGACAAGATCGCCCACGCCACCAAGGGCGTCGCGCATACGGTGGGCATCTCCGGCCAGTCGCTCTTGCTGGGCGCCAATGCGCCGAACCTGGGATCGATGTACGTGATGCTCAAGGAGTTCAACGAGCGCCGCCGCCTCTCGGCCGATGACGTCGCCGGCGAGCTGCGCAAGCGGTTCCGCGCCGAAGTCCGCGAAGCCCTGGTCAGCATCTTCGGCGCCCCGCCGATCGACGGGCTGGGCACCACTGGCGGCTTCAAGCTGATCGTCGAGGACCGCGGCAACCTGGGGCTGGCAGCGCTCGAACAGGCCGCCGACCGGATCGTTGACGAAGGGAATCGCACGCCCGGCCTGGAGGGACTCTTCAACAGCACCAGCGTCGACACCCCCTGGCTGTACCTCGACATCGACCGCACAAAATGCATGGCCCTCGGGCTGTCGGTGAAAGACGTCTTCGACACGCTGGAGATCTACGTGGGCTCGTACTACGTCAACAACTTCAACGAGTTCGGCCGGTCGTGGCAGGTGAACGTCATGGCCGACCGGCGGTTCCGCGATCGCATCGAAGACGTGAAGCAATTGAAGGTCCGCAACAAGGCGGGCCAGATGGTGCCACTCTCGACCGTGCTTGACGTCCGCGATTCAAGCGGTCCGGTCGCCGTGATGCGCTACAACATGTACGCCGCCACGGCCATCAACGGCAACCTGGCGCCGCACACCAGCTCGGGCCAGGCCATCGGACTCGTGGAATCGATCGCCAACCGCGCGCTGCCGCGATCGATGGCTTTCGACTGGACCGAGCTGACTTATATGCAGTTGCAGGCCGGCAACACGGCGATCTATGTATTCGCGCTGGCGGTCGTGTTCGTGTTCCTGGTGCTGGCCGCGCAGTACGAAAGCTGGAAGCTGCCGATGGCCGTGATCCTGGTCGTGCCGATGTGCCTGTTGTGCTCGGTCGTCGGCGTCCGGCTCGCACAACTCGACGTCGACATCTTCACGCAGATCGGGCTGGTGGTGCTGGTGGGCCTGGCGAGCAAGAACGCCATTTTGATCGTCGAGTTCGCCAAGCAGCAGCAAGAGGCGGGCGTGCCGCGTCGCGAGGCGGCACTGGCGGCCTGCCGGCTGCGATTGCGGCCGATCCTTATGACCTCCTTTGCCTTCATCCTGGGCGTCGTGCCATTGGTGATCGCCGAAGGCGCCGGCGCCGAAATGCGCCGCACGCTCGGCCTGGCCGTCTTCAGCGGCATGCTGGGCGTGACCCTCTTTGGTATTTTCCTGACGCCTGTCTTCTACGACACGATCCAGCGCTTCGGCAAACCACCGCGGACGAAAGTGGGCGGTGATCAGGGGTCGGTGATCAACGGAGAGCCGAACAAGAATCCATAACAAATGGCGAGCCTCCGGGTTTATCCCGGAGGTCTGTTGAGTCATTGGAGATTGCCGGAGATTGCCACAGAGGGCTCAGGGACCACCGAGAGAATCATTTCCACGCCGGCACGCAATTCATGGACTGACCATTCCCAACCGGCAGAACTCTAAGCATAACGTCTCGGTGTCCTCGGAGTCCTCTGTGGCTACTCCGTGGCCAGGGTCATTCTGTTTTTCAAAATGGCGAGGCGGGAAAGTGGGACTGGCTCCGAGCATAAACAGCGCAAGTCCTTTCAGACCAACGTTGCGTCTCGGTGCCTGTCCCACTTTCCCGCCGGTGCGCCGCCGGCAAGCTTGTCACCGTCGCACGGGGCAGTACGGCGCGCACCGGTACCACGGCTCACAATTCCGCGGAGGGCAGGGAAAGAGCTTCCGGCAATAATCGTTCGGCCCGCCGCAACAGGCGCACGGCGGCGGGCAAGGAAGCGGTTTGCGGCAGTAGTCGTCGCAGCACCACAGGCAAGGGATCGGTGGGCAGCATGGTAGAGGTTTGCGGCAATAGTCATCCGCGCACCAGCACCGGCAGACGCCCGGCGGCGCCCCGCACACCGCGCAACACCCAACCGGCCCGCCGGCGTCGGCCGCCGTAGCACAACAAACGGCGATCGCCAGGCCCGCTGCGAAATCGGTCGCTCTCATCCGTCGCGTCCTACCGGTTGATCTGAATCCCCCTATCGCGGCGTTGGCATCAGCCATGCCGCCGGTTGCACGCCCGCCGCGACACCCGTCGGCGCCACGCGCGGCATGCTGGTCGCCGGTCTTGCCCAGGGTGGCACGGCGGCGGCGCCGCGCATCATGGGCACGGCCTCGGCCGGCACGATCGGCTGAGCGGGTCCATTCGCCGCGGCACGCACCGGCGGCGATCGCGGCGCGAGGACCGGCGAAATGCCGGACGCTCGCACCTCGCCACGCGAAGCGGCCGCTTTGGCCGGTGGCGCCGCGCCCGGCGCAGGCACCGGCACGGGCGCCGGGGCAGGAATAATGTCCGGTCCGCGGTCGCCTGACGGCGGGCCCAGACCGGGCGCGCCGGCCGCCGCCGCGTCGAGCCGGATCTGCCAGCCGCCACCCAGCGCCCGATACGTCTGGACCAGGCCCAGCGCGATCGAGCCGAAGGCCTGCGCGTACAGGTTCTGCTGCGTTACCAGGTTCTGCTCCAAGAGCGACACGCGATTGAAATCGACCAGGCCCCCCTTGTACTGGGCGATCGCGATGTCGACGGCCTTCTGGGCGGCCGTTACGCTTTCGGCCATGAATCGCGACTGTCGCTGCGATTGCAGGAATGTGACGATGCCATCTTCCGTTTCCTGCGCGGCCACCAGCACAGTCTGCTGGTAGCTTACGACCAGTTGCTGGAACGTGGCGTCCTCGAAGCGCACGCGGTTGATGATCCGGCCATAGTTGAGCAGGTTCCACTGGAACGACGGCCCGACCGCTCCTTGCAGCGCGCGTTGATTGAAGACGTCGCGGAACTGCTGCGCCGAGTAGACGAAGCCGCCGTTGAGCGTAATGTGCGGGTAGAAGTCCGACTCGGCGATGCCGATCCGCGCCGCCTGCCCCGCCGCCAACCGCTCGGCGCGGCGCACGTCCGGTCGCCGCCGCACCAAGTCCGCCGGGATGCCCAGGGCCACTTCCGCCGGGCAGGTGGGAATGGGCGCCGGCCCCATCCGCGCTCGCAGTTCCTCCGGTGGAACGCCCAACAGCACGCACAAGCGGTTGTTGACCTGGCGGAGGCCGATTTCGAGCTGCGGGATTTGTGCCTCGGTCTGCGAGAGGATGCTTTGAGCCTGGTCGACGTCGACCTCGGTGACCAGGCCGCCGGCGAACCGCGCCTTGGCGATCGTGAGCGTCTGCTTCTGCAGCGCGACGTTGGCCTGCGTGTAGGCGATCTGCGCTTCGAGGATGCGCATCTGCACGTAGGCGGTGGCGACGTCGCCCAGGAGCGTTACCAGCACGTCGTCGTAGTCCTCGACCGAGGCGTCCAAGTCGGCGTCGGCCGCCTCGATCGCCCGGCGGAACCGACCCCAAAAATCCAACTCCCACGCCAGCGCGAAGCCCAGGTCGTACTGGCTGTAGAAGCGCTCGAGCACGAACGGACGGTTGGCCGCCTCGGTGCTGATGGCGTTGCGGAAGTAGTCCCCTTGCGCGTATTGCTGCTGCGGGAAGAAGCTGCCGATGGCGATACCCAATAGCGCGCGGTTTTGCAGGATGCGGAAACCGGCTTCGCGTAGCGTGAGGTTCTGCCGGTACGAGTCGGCCACCAGCCGGTCGAGCACCGGGTCCTTGAGCACGGTCCACCAGTGCGCGAAATCGACGTCCTCATCGCGGCGCAGACGCTGGTCGGTGGCGTCAATCCAATCTTGCGCCACGGGCACGGGCGGCCGGCGATAGTTCGGCCCGACCTTGAACCCGTTGCGAATGTACTCGCCCCACGGCGTGCAGCCGGCCGAGGCGGCGAGGAAGACCGCCAGCGCGAGGACGACGAGCCGGGGCGTGCGGACTTGCGGTGCGCGCGGCTCGGCGGGAGCCTCGCCCTCCCGACGCGCGCGCGGAATGGCTGGCGGCTGGCCGCGCGCGTGACCAGCCGGCCCACACTCGCACTTCGTGTGGACGTGGTAAGAGCCCATGCACTTGGTAATATCGGCAAACTCCGCGTAACCGGTACAATCAAACGAGCAACTAGCGATTAGCAATTAGCAGAGCCGGGGCGGTGCAATCTTGCCGGGCCGCGAGCCTCCGATCCCGGAGGTCCTCCGGGGCATCGACACTTGTGGTGCCATGCTGGCGTGGGCATGCTAGCGCGAGCAACCGGCCAAGCTGCCAAGCCGCTTGGGGCTGACACACCCTTTTTAGCGCGAGCCTCCCGTGCCCCGAACCGCCGGCCAGCTTCGCAATGACGCCCTGACCATCTGGCGGGCCGGCCTGGCGGCGGTCGATTCGCGGCGTCTCGTCCGCGCGGCCGTGCGCGTGGAAGGGGACCGGCTTACGATCGACTGGGAGGCGTTCGACCTGCGGCGCGTTCGCCGAATCATCGTCGTCGGCACTGGCAAGGCGGGGGCTGGCATGGCCGAGGGCTTGGTAGAGGCCCTCACGCCGCAAGTGCTGGACGACAAGCAAGTCACTGGCTGGATCAACGTCCCGGCCGACTGCGTGCGGCCGCTGGCGGCCATCCATCTGCACGCGGCCCGGCCCGCCGGGCAGAACGAGCCGACCGAGGCGGGCGTCGCCGGGGCCGAAGAGATCCTTCGCCTCGTTGGGGCGGCTGGGTCGGACGACTTGTGCGTGGCGCTCATCTCCGGCGGAGGGAGCGCGCTACTCCCCGCGCCCGTGCCGGACATAACGCTGGCCGACAAGCTGGCGGTCACCCGCCATCTGAGCGCCGCGGGCGCCGACATCCGGCAGCTCAACACCGTTCGCAAGCAGCTTAGCCGCATCAAAGGGGGCGGACTCGCGCGGGCCTGCCGCGCGGGCCGCCTCGTGGCGCTGGTGATCTCCGACGTCATCGGCGATCCGTTGGACGTGATCGCCTCCGGGCCGACGGTCGAGGACACGTCGGCAGCCGCTGACGCCCTGGCAGTCCTCGATCAATTCCGGGCTCGCGAGGCAGGAATCTCGCCCGCGGTGTTCGACTATCTGCGCTCACGAACGGGCGCGCCGCCCGCTCGCATCACGGCGGCGGTGAGCAACATCGTCATCGGCAACAACGCCACGGCAGTCGAAGCGGCGGCGCGCGAAGCGCGGCGGCTGGGCTACACGCCCTCGATCCTACCGGCCGACCCGCGCGAAGGAACGGCCGACGACGTGGGCCGGCGACTGGCGGACATCACTCTCGCGATGCGATGCGGCGCCGGTCCCGACTGCACGATCAGCGGCGGCGAGCCGGTCGTCGAACTCGCCAGCCCGGCCGAGCGCGGACTGGGTGGCCGCAACCAACAGCTTGCCTTGGCCGCGCTCATCGCGCTCGCTGACGCAAACGCAACCGCCTTCGCGCTTCTCTCGGGCGGGACCGACGGCGAGGACGGACCGACCGATGCCGCCGGCGCCACGATTGACGAAAGCGTGATCGAAGCGGCCCGGCGCAGCGGGCTCGCCGCGGCCGCCGCGCTTGCCCACAACGATGCCTATCGCTTCTTCGAGCCGCTGGGCGCCCTCATCAAAACCGGCCCGACGCACACCAACGTCTGCGACCTGCGGGTAATGGTGGTGGACCGGGATGCATCCGCGCGGAGCGATGCGGGTTAAAGGTCGGCATCTGATATCTGAGATTATCTGAGATCTGAGATTATCTGAGATCTGAGATTTCAGACTTGAGATTTCAGATGCGCGCGGCCAGTCCGACTTGCGAGTCCGCGGGTCCGCCATAAGGCGGCAATGCAACCCTCAAGCCCGTTCCCCAACCCCTAACCCCCAATCCCCAACCCAGGGCCATTCTGTTTTTCAAAATGGCGAGGCGGGAAAATGGGACTGGCTCCGAGCATAAACAGCGCAAGCCCTTTCAGACCAACGTTGCGTCTCGGTGCCTGTCCCACTTTCCCGCCGGTGCGCCGCCGGCAAGCTTGCATCTGTGAACGGCCCTGATCCCCAACCCCTGCTCCGTGACGCGCAGGAAATTCCCGGCTACACTGGCCTCGGCGATACATGGCTTCGGCAATCGGCAACGCACTACCAGGCGGAGTTACCAATTGACTGCTGAATTTCATGACCGCGTGGCGATTGTGACCGGCGGGTCGCGGGGGATCGGCCGCGCCGTCGCCCTGAGGCTGGCGAGCGAAGGGGCCAACGTCGCCATCAGTTTTGCCTCGCGCCGCGACGCCGCCCAGGAAACCGTCGAGGCGATCCGCGCGATGGGGCGCAAGGTCGTCGCCGAACGCTGTAACGTCGCCGAACCCGAAGAGGTCGCGCGGCTGGCGGACCGGTCCCGCCGTGAGCTGGGGCCGATCGCCTTTCTGGCCCATTGCGGCGCGATCAGCAACCTGGCCGATCACAAGGAGCTGTCCTACGATCTGTGGCGAGAAATGATCGACGTGAACCTGACCGGCACGTACAACGCCGTGTTCGCCGTCAAGGACGAGATGATCGCCCGCGGCTTTGGCCGGATCGTAACCGTCTCGTCGATCGCCGCGCTACTGCCGCGGAAGATGCAGATCCACTACTCGGCATCGAAAGCCGGGGTGACGGCCCTGACCCGCTGCTGCGCCGAGGCGTTCGCGCCGCACAACGTACGGATCAACTGCGTGGCGCCAGGCCTGGTGGAAACGGAAATGGCCGACGTGCTGCCGCCGGACCGCAAGGCCGAGGTGATCGCGGCCACGCCGATGCAACGGATCGGCCAGCCCGACGAGCTGGCCAACGTGATCCGCTTCCTCTTGAGCGACGAGTCGAGCTACATGACCGGGCAAACGATCGTGGCCTCCGGCGGGCGGATGATGATGGGGTGAAGGTACCTTCGTGCGGCGACCGCGCTCGATCATGAGCGACAACCTTTCGCAATTCATCGAGCACGCACGCGCGAAGGGGATGGACCACGCCACCATCTCCCTTGTATTGCGTCGCGATGGGAGGGCTTTCGTGACGCGACGATTCCTGCAAATGATGGGGCTCTTTCTGGCGCTCATGGCCGGCAGCGCGGCTTCCGCCGCCGAGCATCCCGACGAGGACTACTACGATCGCTCGCTGCCGCAAAGCCCCGGCGATATCCCGATCAAGCCCTTTGACGGCGAGCGCTACGAGGCCGAGGTCCCCGACACGCTGGACCTGGCCTATCACGCCACCGAGGCGCTCAATTTCCTCACCCGCTGCATCGCACCCGAATCCAAGGACTATTGCATCTTTCATCTGATGCACGGGCAGTTCAACCCGTGCATCTTCGAAATCGGCCACGGCTCCAATCAAAACCAGAACGCCAAATGGGCCGAGTCGGTCGAGCTGATGCGGGCCGTTACCGGCAGCGACTGGAACATCGATGGCGACCGGAAGCTGATGGCTTCGCTGGTTCGCTTCACCGGTCCCGACGGCTTGTTTTATGTGCCCGTGAAGGATCGCCCGTGGGCCTACATCGACCCGGTCACGCAGAAGGCCGGCAAGCCATTTGCCGACGCCTTTGCCGAGGGCCGCCAGTTGCGCGCCCTGGCCACGTGGTACGAGCACGACAAGAACCCGCTGTGGAAGAAGATCGCCGACCGCAAGGTCAAACGCCTCGCCGAGCTCGCCATCAAAAAGGGCGATACGTTGTACTTCAAGCTCGCCCGCGGCTACTCGCCCTGGTACGTGGAGACGGGCGAAGGGCCGGTCGCCGCGCTGGGCGACGTCGGGCAGGTCTTCGACAACCTGACCGGGGACGCGGCGGCCAACATGATCTGCTGGATGCCGCAGGCCGCCGTGACCTGGTATCGCGTCACGGGAAACACCGACGCGCTGCGGCTGGCCCGCGGGCTGGCCCGGTACTTGTACGAGGATGAAGTCTTCTTCGATCGCGCCAAGGGCAAGTTCCACAACTACGGCACCTTCTTCACGCACGCCATGAACTCGATCTGCTCCTACGCGCTCGTGGCCGACGACAAGGAGATGATCGACTGGGTGAAGCTGGGGCTCGATCAATTCCTCGAGCACAACGACCCCGACCGCACGGGCATGATGACCATGCACGCCTGCGATTACGCCGACATGATGCAGGTGATGTGCATGCTCAGTCGCGCGGGCCACGGCGACTACTGGGAGGACCTCGACCGGTGGATACGCAACGGTTTCGATTGGCGCCAGATCACGCAGGCGGACGTGGACGGGATGAACAACCGGCCCGTCACGCGGATGGGCGATCCGAAAACGACCGCCACGCTCAACAGCATGGCCTATTGGGTGAAGGGCGAATTGCCGCTCAACCGGGATTGGCCGCATCTGCTGCAGCCCGACGACGGCAACGAGCGGGTCCGCGGCGCCTGCGGCGGCGCCGGCTGCTGCCAGGGCAACCTGACCCGCGCCTGTTACCTGTGCTGGGACAGCATCCTCGAGGCCCGGGACGAACAGTTGACGGTGAACCTGCTCTTGAACCGCGCCTCGCCCTGGGCCGACGTGACAAGCTGGGTTCCGTGCGAGGGTAAAGCCGTTATCAAGATGAAAAAGCCCATGAAGCAGGTCCTTCTACGCATTCCGCGGTGGGTCGATAGAACGCAGCTCGTCTGCACAGTTGACGGCCGAGAAATCCAGCCGGGCTGGGCCGACAAGGATTACCTCAACGCAGGCCCGATGAGAGGCGGCGAAGAGATTCAGCTTGCCTTCCCTGTCCACGAGACGACCAAGGAAACGCGGATGACAGTCGCCGGAGGCAACCGACTGGGCACACTCAAGATCGATTATCTGGCCGTCTCGAAAGTGGCCGACGACTTCACGGGCCGCGCGGCCGGCAAGCTGGACGCCCCCGGCGCCGGCAACAACACCGGCGCCGGCGGGATGACCTGGCGGTGGAACGCCGGCATGGCTGCGCCCGCGCTCGACGGCCAAGGCGCGCTCGAGCTGCCGGTGACCGGCAACTGGAATCAATACATCGACACGGTCACCATGCCCCCCTTCGTCCTCGGCGGGCAGGACGCCACGTTTGTCGCGATTTTCCAGAAGAGCGGCGCAGGGGACGTGGCCATGGGTTTCATTCGCGATCTGACATGGGACGGCGGCGAACGACCCAAAGGGCAACGCCTGTTCAAGATCAAGGACAACAAGCTCTACGTCAGCAACCTGTACGAATCCGCCAAGACCGACGAAGAGACCGGCGTGGCAATCAAGTCCGAGCGGCCCCAGGGCCTGATGATCAAGAAGGACGCCAAAGGCGACGTCACCTGGTTCTACCAGGATGGCGGCGACAAGGACCCGGCGAGTGCCGCCTGGAAAAACGTCACCCCACAATCCAGTTCAGCCGGCAATCTCGAGCCGTTTGCGATCGACCTCGGCCACATCGGCATCAACAGCCTGGGCGAAGGAACTAAAAAGAGCACCGTCACGATGAAAGGCAACACGGCGGTCGCGATCTCGGAAAACATCATGGGCTATCCGATCGGCAAGCACGCGAAATATCGCCAAGACAAGGCGGCGATGAAAAAGGTGCGTCGCTTTGCAACGGACGAGCGCTTTATCTGGTACTGAGCCGCGGAAGATGAAGAGCAATTTGGAAGCCCAGCGGCGTTCAATCCGTTGACATTCGCGGTCCCCGAGGCCAAGAGGGCTGTAAGAGCGCGCGACCCAATGAGAAGTTGGCCGGGAAATGTGGCGGACCCGCGACGTTGGCTGTCGCGCGTTAACCCTAGCCCCCAACCCCGACCCTATCGCTTGGCCAACTGGTTCTTCGCCGTTTGCACAGCCGCGTCGAGGACCGCGTCGGGCTGCTGCTCGGTCGGGGGGAGGCCGACCACGTCGCCCGCCTCGTTCACCAGCGGCTTGGCGGCCGTGTGCGCCGCGCCGACCTTCACGTCGGGCTCGACGCCCACGCCGCTGTACGGCTGATTCAAGGGCGAATAGAACTTGGCCGTGGTCAATCGCAGGCCGGAGCCGGCCAGGTTCAGTGGGAAGATGCCCTGCACCGAGCCTTTGCCGTAGCTGCGGCTGCCGACGATGACACCGCGGCGATGGTCGCGAATGGCGCCGGCGAAGATCTCGCTGGCGCTCGCGCTTTCGCCGTCGATCAACACGACTAGCGGCATCCGCCACGTGCCGGGCGACTGGGCGTTGTAGCGGTAATCTTCCTGAGGCCCACGCCCCTTGGTGGACACGATCAGGCCGGTATCGACGAACTTATCGACCACCTCGACGCTGACGGCCAACAGCCCGCCCGGGTTGCCGCGGAGATCGAGGATCAAGCTCTTCATGCCCAGCGAGTGCAGCCGCCACAACTCGCGGTCGAGATCGCGGGCGGTCGTTTTCTGGAAACAGGTTAGCCGCAGATAAGCGATGCCCAGGTCGGCGTCGACGATCCGTCCGCCGTCGACGCTAGGCACGTCGACTTGCTCGCGGCGGACGCGCAAGGGACGCGTCGCGCCGTTGGGCGACAGCACGCCCACTTCGACGTACGTGCCCTCCTTGCCTTGCAGCAGGTTCGCGGCCTGATCGGTCGACAGGTCCTGTGTCGAGCGGCCGTCGACGGCGACGATACGGTCGCCGGCGCGAATGCCCGCCTTCTCTGCGGGGCTGCCGGCAATCGCTTTCACGATCAAGAGCGACCCCTCGCTGGCCTTCAGCTCAATGCCCAATCCGACGAAGTTGCCCTCGATCTGCGAGTAGACTTCGTTCAACTGGTCGGCGGTGAGGAAGGTGGAATACGGGTCGAGGCCAGTCGTGGCGGCGCACGTGTATTCGAGAATCGACACCGTGCTGGAGAGCCCAAGGCGCTCGCGGCCCAGCCGCGCGATGTAAGCAACAGCGTCGCGGGCGACGTGGCGGTTGGCGATCTGCCAGGCGGCCACGCGCTCGTTGACCTCGCGTCGGAAGCGATCGATCTGGGCCTGCGACAGTCGCGGCAGATTGTGCTCGACGAACACGGGGTCCGCCAGCGCCACCTGGTATGCCCCGGTGCTATGGTCGACCAACTGCTTCCACTGGGGCGCGTCGACGTAGTGCGACTGGATTTTCAACAACACCTCGGCGTACAGGTCCAAGGCCTCGCGCTCCGACATGGTGGCGAGGCTGCGCTTGAAGCTGCTGTCGCTGTAGCGGCGGCCGAGCTCGTAGTGGATGCGGCACAAGTCGAGCCGCTGCTCGAGCGCCGCATCGCGCGGATAGCGGCGTAGCGCGTCTTCGTAATGCGTCAGCGCTTCGCCCCACCGGCGCTCGCCTTCGAGCGATTGGCCGCGTTCCAGCACGCGGGCCGAGTCGGGCACGTCGTCGCGCGGTTGCCCTTCGGCCACCTGCGGCGCGACGAACGCGACTTGCGCGACGCCCGCCATCGGCAGGCCCAGCGCGGAGACGAACAAAACGAAAAGCGTGGAGAAGACGAGCGAGACCCGTCGGTGCATGTTCAGATCCTGGAGTGCCCCATCCTCGCGGATAAAGCCGGTAGCGACGCTCCGGCGGAAGGCGTCGGTCGAAGTGCTACGAAGGAGGGAGACACGGGCGCGGGTAATAACCAAGCTGCGGATTGTTCTGCCACCGACCGTGGGTCAAGTGCGGCAGCCATGTTGAATATAGGCCACGTTTACAAGGAGGTCAAAAAACTTTTCCCCCCGGCGGCGCCCTCCCACCGCTACCGCCCGCACGGTCGCGAGCGCGAAAATCGCGTGGCGCCGGGCAGAACCCACCCTGCCTCGCAATCCACGCGCGCGGATTCTCTCTCGCCGAGCGCTCGGGACGATGGCAACGAGTGCGCAGGCTGCTGGCGCGCCACCCCTATGCGCGCCTCGCGCGCCACAACCCGCACGGCTTGCCAGTGAGGCAGGGCCGTTCACAGATTCAAGCTTGCCGGCGGCGCACCGGCGGGAAAGTGGGACAGGCACCGAGACGCAACGTTGGTATGAAAGGGCTTGCGCTGTTTGTGCTCGGAGCCAGTCCCATTTTCCCGCCTCGCCATTTTGAAGTCTCGCCTCACGGCTTCTTCTTGGCGCGGACTGCTCGGCCGCCGTCCGTATTGACGACGATTTCGGCGACCTGCCCGGCGTCGTCGAGGACGAAGCGGCCGGTCATGCCCGGATCGTTCGTGAAAAACGCCGTGGCCGACTCGGGGTAGATGTCGATTTCGGGGCCGCGCACAGGTCGCGCCACCAAATGGTCTTCCCGCCGCGCAATTGTCAGCGCGTCGACGGGACCCAACACATACTGGCCGACGTAGCGATCGAGCGTCGCCGTATCGACCTGGGCCGCTTCGCGCTCGGGCGGCAAGTAGTCGGGCCAGCCGTAGATCACGGCGATGCCGTTGGTGATCTCAGCCGCGAGCCGGCCGCCGGCATCGCCGTTGGTCATGACCGCGGCGCCTTGGCCGCCGTCGAAGAGCGCCACGAGCAGGCACGAGAAGCCCCGGTTCTGACCGCCATGCGAAAAGCGTCGCGCATTGCCCTCGCCAGCGATGAACGGGCCCAGTCCGACCGCGCCTCCGTTCTGTGGCGTGAGCATCTGCTCGACCATCTTCTGACCGAGGACCTTTTGCGGCTTGCCCTGGCGTGCCAGTTGAATCTCGATCGCGTACCGCGCCAGGTCAGACGGCGTGGTCCACAGGCCCGCCGCGCCCATTTCGGGATAGACGTTCCACTTGCCGGCGATCGGCTTTCCGCTTCCGTCGTGCGCCGTCGCGGCCTGCCCGCGCCGCCCGGGCGGCAGGGGCTGCTCGTAAGTGCTGGCCGCCATCCCCACAGGCCCAAGCACCGTGTCGCGCATCAACTCGGGAAACGGTCGGCCCGTGACGTCGCTGAGCAGAAGCTGCTCGACCGTGGTTCCGCCGCCCGAATAGCGAAAGCCGTGCCCCGGTTCCTTGTCGACGCGGACCGGCTTGGTGTTCGCCGGCGATGCGCCGTCGAGGATTTGCGGCACCGTCGGTAGCGCGGCGTCAGTCGCGTAGCCCGGAAAACCGTGTATCGTCAAGCCGGCCGTATGGCTTAGGATGCCGCGCAGATCGACGGCGTGCTTGGCGGTGAACTCGTTCTCGGGCACCTTCCACGATTTCAAGTCCTTGTTGACGTCGCGGTCCAGGTCGAGCACGCCCGCGTCGACCAGCTTTAAAGTGGCCACGGCCGTCACGGGCTTGCTGATGCTGGCGGCCTGAAACAAGGTGTCGGGCGTGACTGGCGTCCCGGCCTCGGCGTCGGCCACGCCATAGCCCTTGGCCCAGTCGATCTTGTAGTCGTGAATCACGGCCACGCTGACGCCCGGCACGTGATGCTGGGCCATCCGCTCGGCGATGCTCCACGGCGTGGTCTGGCCTTTGACGCGCACCGTCTGCGTCAGATGCGTTTCAACGGCGGCGATCCGCTCGTCGATCGTGGCCGGAAGGCCGGTGGCCCTTGCAGCCGCGACGATCGAGACAACGGCGGCAAAGAGGCCCACGCTCAGGACCTGACGAAACGCGGCGCGAATGCTCATAGGATTCTCGTTCTCACGAGCTGAGTGCATTGGCCCCTCTGACGTGTTCGCTCATCGTGGACGGTTCTTGGGACAAACGGGCCACAGCGAGTGTGGTTCGAGGGACTACTTGAGCGAGCCAAGAAACGCGGTCAAGTCCGCGACCTGCTCGATCGTCATATCGCGCAATAGCAGCTCCGGCATGATCGACTGCTGCTGCGGGACCAACTGCTCTACCTCGGCCGCCGCGATACGGACCAGCTTGTCCTGCGCGTCGCGAAGCACGACCGCGTCGGCCGACCGCTCTGCGAGCACGCCGCTCTTGACCAGGCCGTCCTTGGTCGCGACCAGGTAGGCCTGATACTTCTGGTCGATTTCCTTCGACGGCTGCAGGATGCTGTCGAGAATCTGCGCCGGGCTGAGCTTCTTGCCAATCTGGCTCAGGTCGGGACCGACCTCGCCACCCTGCCCGGCGATTCGATGGCAGGTGCGGCAGGCGACGCCTTGTGTTTCAGCGAAGATCCGCCGGCCGCGCTCCGCGTTGCCCGAGAGAGCAAGGATCTCTTCCGGCTTAATGGCGGTGCCCAGACGCTTCGGCCTCTGCTCTTGGGGGACGAATCGCTCGAAGAGATCTCGCACGTGGGCGTCTTGGTGCGCGGCGCCGCGTGCGATCGCTTCTTGGGCGACTGGCCCCGGAAGCGAGCGACTATCGATGGCGTGAGCAAGCGCTAGCGCGCCAGTGGTCGAGCCCAAAAGTCGATCGATCGCTGCGGCTGGCGCGCTCGCGGAATCTCCGTCGGCAGGGAGCTTCCGCAAAAGAGCGATTGAGCCATGGCGTCGACGATCGTCGCCCCCCGTCGCGACATTAGCGGTATCGCCGGCGCGGGGCATGCTCGCGATCCAGTCGTGCAGCAGTCGTACGCCACGCGCGTCGACTTCGTTCGACCCGGAACGGGGCATCCGGCCCGGCCCGAGCTTCGACACCCGGTAGAGCAGCACCGAGCGGTACGGATCGCCGGGGGCGATCACTTGCGCGTCGGGTATGTAGAAGCTGCCCTGGCCGGGCCTCACGCCGACCGCCTTTGTCTCCGGCGCCGCCAGCGGATAGAGCAGAATGAACTCGGCATTGCCCCCGCCCCATTTGCGATGGCAGAACGAGCAGTTGGCATGCAGATAGGAGCGGGCCCGCGCGTCCAATGGTTGCTTCTCGTCGTGCGGATCGACCAACCGTGGAAGCACCTCCGGCGGTTGCGGAAGCGGCCTGGTGAAAATGCCCAGGTGCTCGAGCGTGTGCAACTGGTTGTCGACCACGCGGCCGTAGTCGTGGTCCTTGTTCATCGTGAGCGTCGTCAGGCCCAGGGCGTACTTGGCCGCCATATTGTGGCACACCGTGCATTCGGCCCGGCTCGGGACGTGCCAGGTCTGCTGCCGCGTGCCGCCGGGCGCCGCCGGGTCGCGAACTGTGTACGTGCGGTCGAGCCCTTGCGGGTCTTCGACGAGCGTGGCGTCGGTCTGCTCGTCGTTCCAAATGTAGGTGTATCCGTGCGTGTACTGATCGCCGACTTCCTCGGTTCCGCTGAGTTGCTCGAAGTGCAAGATGCGCGTCTCGACGCGGTGCCGGCGGGCGATGTCGTCCTTGGCAAGCGGCAGCGAGAGGGTCTCGACGAGCACGGTGCCGTCGGGGAATTTCCAGCCGTGCCGCGCTCCGGGGGCCGGCTGGGGGAATTCCATCGCCTCGAATTCGATTTGCGACATGCCCGGTAGCGCCAGGTACCACTCCTTTTCCGCGCCGTCGGCCCACATCGGCGCGACGACTGAGAACGGGATCAGGCCCGCCGCCGGCTTGTGATCTTGCACCGACGCGAAAAGGCCCGTCTCGCTCAGCTTGCGGGGAAAATCGGCGGCCGTCGTCGACGGTGGATTGGCGGCCAGCCGGTGGATGCCGCCACCCATATGATCGACCAGGAACAACTCGCCGGCGCGATCTTCCGCGAGGCCCACCAGCCGCAGGCTGGAATCCACCAGCTCGCGGTTTTCCGTGACCTTCTGGCCGTCGTAGCGAAGCATCCAGATGCGGCCCGTATCGTAGTCGCCGTAGATGTACGCCCCGACGAGCTCCTTTAAGCGCGAACCGTGATAGACGTAGCCGCCGGTCACCGATCGGAAGTCCGCGTGGCTGTGCTCGAGGATGGGCATTTGAATCGGCGTCGGCCCGCGCTTGCGCTCGGGCCTAAACGGGTGGCTCCCTTCCATCAGGCTCCAGCCGTAGTTGGCGCCGCACTCGACGCGATAGATCTGCTCCCACAAATCCTGCCCGACGTTGCCCGTCCACAGTTCGCCGGTCGCGCGATCGAAGCTCAATTTCCATGGTTGCCGCAGACCGTACGCCCAGATTTCCGCCCGGCATCCTTCCTGGCCCACGAACGGGTTGTCCTTGGGAATGCCGTAGGCCCGGCCTGCGTCAGGGTGATCGACGTCGATGCGGAGAATCTTGCCTGGCAGCACAGACAAGTTCTGCCCGGTAAGGTATTCGTCGGCGATGCCGCTTGAGTCCCCCGTGGCGATGTACAGGCAGCCGTCCGGGCCGAACATCAGGCAGCCGCCGTTGTGCCCGCCCGAAGGCCACTCGATCACGACTTGCTCGGTGCTTGGATCGCAGCGCCACGGGTTGTCGGGACTTGCGCGAAAGCGCGACACGCGCGTGCCCAGCGGCAGCTCTTCTTTCGGGTCGATGATATAGGTGACGTAACAGAAGCCGTTTTCGTCGAACTTCGGGTGCAGGGCGAATCCGTAGGCGACCTTCTTCAGGTCAAGGAACAGCTCGGCCTGTGACACCTGCGCATCGTTCGGAAACGAAAAAATCTTCCCGTACCGCTCGACGACAAACAGCCGGTCCGCGCGCGGCGCGGCAGCCATGTCCAAGGGCTCGGCAAACTTCAGCTTCGGGAAGGCCTGCTCCGTGCGGTACGGCGGCGGCGGGTCGGGCGACCCTTTAATGCGCGAGGTCGTCCAGGGCACCCGCGTCTCGATCCCGTACGGCTTGTCGGCGCCGTGGGCCGCCCCTGCTCCCATCCCCAACCCACGGAGGGCGATCACGATTGCGACCGTCGTCAGGAGTGAAGATCGAGGGTGCATGAGGACGCTTCCTGTGGGCGCAAGAAAGAGAGGCGCCGATCCGTCTCTGGCGGTGCGACCAAATCCGCTCGTTACCAGGGTCGCCGGAAGGATGGGCCCTTGCAATACCCTGGCCGGAGAGACAAGCGGGTTTGCCGAACTACCGCGGACCGAGGACCGTCGCGCCTTGCCCACCGACGTGCGACGCGCCGGGACCGACCTGAAGATGGGCAGGAAAAGGGTGGCTGAAGGGACTCGAACCCTCGACCCCCGGAACCACAATCCGGTGCTCTAACCAACTGAGCTACAGCCACCGTCAGGGGAACTGCAAAGTCCGGGGTCTGGCTCATTTTTCGGCACACGCGGTCTTCAATCCTTCCGACGGACGTTCGGCCGAAAAATGCGTCTGACCCCCTCTCCCAGGACTTTGCAGTTCTCCTGCAGCCACCGTGAAGAAAGCAACCGAATATATGGCAGCCCGCCGGAAGGGTCAACGTCGGCGGGTGCCCCGCCAGGGCCATTCTGTTTTTCAAAATGGCGAGGCGGGAAATGGGACTGGCTCCGAGCATAAACAGCGCAAGCCCTTTCAGACCAACGTTGCGTCTCGGTGCCTGTCCCACTTTCCCGCCGGCGCGCCGCCGGCAAGCTTGAATCTGTGAACGGCCCTGGCTGCCCCGCTAGGAGAACTGCAAAGTCCGGGGTCTGGCTCATTTTTCGGCGCACGCGGTTTTCAATTCTTCCGAAGGACCTTCGGCCGAAAAATGTGCCTGACCCCCTCTCCCAGGACTTTGCAGTTCTCCCTGGGTGCCCCGCGGGCCACGCGCCGAGACTAGCTCCCATCGCGGCCGAATGCGATCATTGTGCGCGGGGGACGCCGCGCGGAGAGCGGCGCCCACCATCCGCTTGCGAAGCCCAGCGGTGGCGGCCCCTGGGATCAATCGCCGTCGGACGCACGCGCGTGACGCCACCATGAACCAATCACAAACCGCACCGCGGCGGATCGCGTCGCTCTTGGCCAGCGGCACCGAGATATTGTACGCGCTGGGCCTGGGCGAGCGCGTGGTGGCCGTGAGTCACGAGTGCGACTACCCGGCTGATGCCACAAACAAGCCGCGCGTGACCGTAAGCAACGTCGCCGCGCCCACCAGCGGCCAGATCGACGCCCAGGTCCGCACGATCCTGGCCGACGGCCAGCCGCTCTACGGCATCGACGCGGCCACTCTCGCCGCCCTTGCCCCCGATCTGATCGTCACCCAGGCGCAGTGCGACGTGTGCGCGGTGAAGTACGAAGACGTGCTGGCGCTTGTTCGCGAGCAGCCGGCCCTGCGACATACGCGCGTGGTCGCGTTGAATCCGGCGACGCTCGCCGACATCTTCGGCGACATTCTTCGCGTGGGAGACGCAACCGGCCGAAGGGAAGCGGCCCGCGACTGCGTGGCCGGGCTGCGCCGGCGCGTCGAAACGGTGCGATCGCGGACCGCGCTCTTGCCGGCCGCCGAGCGGCCGCGGACCGCGTGCATCGAATGGATCGAGCCCTTGATGCTGGCGGCCAACTGGATGCCGGAGCTTGTCACATGGGCCGGCGGCGTACAACCCGTCGAGGGCGGCCGGCACAGCAAATACAACGAGTGGCGCGCCGTGCTCGACTACGATCCGCAAGTTGTAATCGTGATGCCCTGCGGGTTCGACCTGGCTCGCGCCGTCGCGGAGGCGGCCGCGCTCGGCAAGCTCGTGGGTTGGCGCGACCTGGCAGCCGTCCGCGCGAACCGAGTTTATGCCGTCGACGGCAACGCCTGGTTCAACCGGTCTGGCCCACGCATCGTCGACAGTCTGGAGATCCTCGCCGGGCTCTTGCACCCGGAGCTTGTCGGCCTGCCGCCGCGCGAATCGGGGGGCATCGCCGTGTGGCAAGCGCTGGAATGAGCCGACGACCGCGGTAGCGCCGTCGAGCTCTACAACATCTCGACAGACCCCGGCGAAACGACAGACGTCTCGGCCGAGCACCCGGCCGTCGTTGCCCGCGTCGAAGGAATCCAGCGTGCCCAGCACGCGCCTTCGCCCGAATTCCCGCTGCCCGCTTTGGATAAAGACCAAGGATCCGCGGATGGCGCGGATTCCGCGGAAGTAAGAACAGCGTCGGGAAGGCACGCGAAAGCAACTGTGCGCGGGCGCCCGTTTTCTTCAACCAATCTGCGTCATCTGCGAAATCTGCGGATATCTTCGATGATTTGAAATTGCCGCACGGCGCCTGCTACTTGCGCTGCATGAAATCCGGCAGCTCGTCGCCGCTGGGGCCGTAGCTCGACGGCACCTTGGCGCCGCACAGGCGCAGATACACGCCGAGCTGGCCGCGATGGTGGTACCAATGGTTCAGCATGATGTTGCGCACCAGCGCCGCGCGGGGCACCGAGAGGAGCGGCTTGCCGTCCTTGGTCATTTGCCAGGTTGCCATCATGCGGGCGTCGTCGAACGTCGGCAGGATCTGGCGGACCGTCTTGACGCTCTCGTCGAGCGCCGCCAGCACTTCGCCCACGCTCTTGGGCTGCGGGTTGCCGCGGCCAAAGTCGGGGGCCGGATTCGTGTCTTCCACGGCAAAGCGGATCACGCCGCCGGGGATCGTGGCGATGTGCATGGCGAGCTGCCCGGCCGTCATGCTCTTTTCGTGCGGCTTCCACGTCAGCTTGTCCTCGGGAACGTTCTCGAGGAATTTTCGCGTGGTGCGGACCTCGTTTTCAAATTCGGCGAGCAAGGCGTCAGCGATGGCCATGGTTTTGTCTCCTACTTGAAGTTCTGTGAAGCGAACGGTGTTGTGTTAGTTGAGCATCGCACTGCTGGACAAGCCAGCAGTGGCGCCGGCCGCGCTCGTCATTCATCATTCCGCATTCATCATTCATCACTAAAAGAGCGGCGGCCGGCCCAGCTTGCGGCGGATGATGGCCCATTGCCCGGCGTGCATCAGCCAATGCGCGCCGACGAACAGGAACGTCTGGCCGACCGTCTTCACTACCGGCGGCGGCACTTCCACCGCGCGGTCGAACTCCTCGGCCGGCAGCTCGTCGACCAGCCGCAGCGTGCCGCTGCGCACCTCCTTCGCCATCCGCAAATACTCTTCCTTCGTGAGGAAGTCGGCCGGGTTGTCGCTCGCGGCCGTTTGCTTTTTGTGCTTCTCCCCGAAGCCCGCTGGCACCGTCGGCCCCTTGCCGGGCAGTGCCTTGCCCACCAGGAAGCACTCGGCGCTGATCAGATGCCCCAACTGCCAGGCAATGTGATTGGTGCCCGGCAACGACCGCGCCAGCAACTCCTCGGGCTTAAGGTCGGCAAGGTACGTCTGCACGAGAAAGTCGGCGTTCGTGAGACTCGAGGCGATCGCTTGTCGCGTGTCCATGCAAGGGCTCCCGATGATGAGTGAGAATGTCCAATGTCGAAATCCGAATGTCTAAAACCAAGCACGAATGACGAAAGCACGAATGCCTGAACGAAGGCCGTCGCGACCTCGCTTCGCGTCGTCGAGCTTCGGATTTCTTTAGTTAGACATTCGGATTTCGACATTCGTCATTAACGGCCTACCGCCCTGCGCCTACTATTCCCCCAGCAGCCCCTTGATGTACGCGTGCAGGTGGGCGAAGTTTTTCCGGATGATCGAGGCGTCTCTTGAGGCCTTCGACAACAGCAGCGATCCCTGGATCGTCGACATCCACAGCGTGGCCAACGACGCCGTGTCGGCCCGGCGGCGGCGACGGCTCTTGAAGGCCTCGTCGAGCAGCGACTTGAAGCGCTTTTCCGCGTCGACGAAGCAGGCCTGGGCCGCGTCGCGCAGCGCCGGGTTTGTCTCGGCCACTTCCTGCACGGTGGTGCCGGCCAGGCACGACTTTACGAGCCGGGGATTGGAAAAAAAGGCGGCGTAGAACTCGATGCACGCCAACGCCCGCTCGACAGGCTCCTCGATGGCCCGGTAGGGCGCCGCCGCGTCCATGGCCTCGCCCTGGCGTCCCCATCGCTCGAGACAGGCGTGCGCCAGCGCTTCTTTGCTTTCGAAGTAGTGAAAGAAGGCTCCCTTCGTCACGCCGGCCTGGGCGCAGATTTGGTCCACGGTCGTGGCGACGTAGCCTTGCCGCCGCAACAAATCGGTCGCCGACTCGACGAGCTTGTCCCGGGCTCCCTGCTCTGGGGCATTCTTGTCCCGGGCCGTCTTATCTCGAGCATTGGCCGCCTTCGTCTTGACCATGCCACCGAACATACCAACTGGTTGGTATGCTGTCAAGCGGTTGGCATGCTGTCGAGCGGTTGACGCGTCCGGCGTTCCGCGCGGGCCGTGGTAACCCTGTCTCTCGCGCCTGAAGCCGCGCCAGCGGCGACGGATCGTAGCCACGGGCGCAAGCCCGTGGATAAGTGCGGCTCGTTGCCAGACAAGAGCCCCGAACGGCCGCGACGTCAACCGCTTCGCACGGGCCCTGGCCGTCCGGCGCGCGGAGGGCCGTTCACAGATTCAAGCTTGCCGGCGGCGCACCGGCGGGAAAGTGGGACAGGCACCGAGACGCAACGTTGGTCTGAAAGGACTTGCGCTGTTTATGCTCGGAGCCAGTCCCATTTTCCCGCCTCGCCATTTTGAAACGCGCGGCCGTCCGTTTGCCAGTCGCCAGGGGCGCGATAGACTTGGTCTTGGCGACGCCGGGGCCAAGCGGCGAAGGCCGTCGCACGTGAAGATCGGATGGGTGGCCGAGTGGTCTAAGGCGGCGGTCTTGAAAACCGCTGGGCGCGCAAGTGCCCCGGGGGTTCGAATCCCTCCCCATCCGTTTTTTGTTTTCGCAATTTCACGCGACGTGTCGCAAAGGAGTATCGATCCGCATCGCCCGGCGTAACCTCACGCAGCGGATGATTCGCTTGGAAATGATCGATCAGCTCCTTTTCGCCTTGCGACCAGATTTCCTTGGTGGCGGGCTTCACGTCCGCCTGGCTTGCCACGTAGCCGTGATAAATGGTTTGCGTGCCGCTCCTGCCCGTCGCTCTGCCAGGCAAAACGACAAGCGAGCGGGAAACCTCGGCTTCGGGCGTGCGTCCCGCCATCTTTGCCGCCAGGAGGGCAGCGCCATTCTGTTTTTCAAAATGGCGAGGCGGGAAAATGGGACTGGCTCCGAGCATAAACAGCGCAAGCCCTTTCAGACCAACGTTGCGTCTCGGTGCCTGTCCCACTTTCCCGCCGGTGCGCCGCCGGCAAGCTTGAATCTGTGAACGGCCCGGATGCCTCAGACCGCTCCCTTGATCGAGTCAGACACGAGGGTCAGGCTCGGCGCATTCACCCGCTCCGGTTCCCAGATTTTCAGACCGCCGAAGTAAGCATTGTGGTTGCCGCCGCGCCGGCACCCTTCGGGAAGTTCCTTGAGATGCTTGGCGTTGCCTCCGCCCAGGACGACATAGTCCGCCAAGAAGGCCGCTTTGAGCGTGATGGCGGCCTCACTCACGGCCCGCCGCCACCGTTTCGGGCCGTGCAGCTCAAGTCCCTTACGGCTGAGATAGTGGTCGAATGACTCTCCTCGATAGAACTTCAGATGCCCCAAAGCCAGCGGGGCGATCGCGCCCTCGAAAATGTAGACGGTTCCCATACCGGTTCCCAGACCGATATAGAGCATCCGGCCCCCCTCGTAACTTCCCAAGGCTTGCATGCACGCGTCGTTCATGATTTTGACCGGCGCACCGAATGCCTGGGGATAGTCGAAGTTTACCCACCCTTCCGCCAGATTGTACGGCTCCTTGGAAGGATGACCGTTCGCAACCTCTCCCGGATAGCCCAGCGAGACGCGGTCAAACTGCCAGCCGTCCAAGTGGTGATTGGCTTCGTCCACCATCTTGGCCGGCGTCATTTCCGGGCCGGAGGGGAACTTGACCTTGTCGGCTTCACCGGTGCGCCACAATTTCACGTTCGTTCCGCCCACGTCGATGACAAGAACGTTCACCGGCCCCGTGCTTTCGTTCTTGAGTGCCACTGAAAGCGCTCCAGTGTCGGGTCGAAGATCAGCGCTGTACTCAGCGAACGGCTCGGAGGGCCAAGTAGGCGCAGTCGGCGTGTTGCGATGCGTTCCAACGCCATTCCAGCCTACGCCGCTGAGGGCGGTCTTACTTCCGCCCGAACGGCCGGGCCCCAGGGGAAAAGAGCCGCCTCCCTTTTGCGGTCTGCGGGCACGAAAGTCGGCGGACAGTCGCCTAACGCAGCCAGCAATTGCCATGCCGTGCAGCCGTCGAAGAATGCGGTAAGCAAGGAGTGAACGTGTATCGACCAGGTTGGCAGCGCCCGAAGCATGTTGGCCCATGGATGGCTTTCGCCGGCGCCTTGCTATAGGTTGAGGTAGTTGCCTCGCGGCCGCCGGTGCACAGGGTGCCGCTGTGAGAGGCTTCCGAAAGTCACGAGTGGCACAGTGCGTGCATAAAGCTGGCAGTTCCCGCACTTGGGGGTATCCAGAAAGACCATGCAACCAGTTCAGAAAGAAGATCGCCCCGGGACGTCGCTGCACAACGGCGTTGGTCTTCGCCGTTGGCTCGACTATCTACCGGTGGCCGCCTACACGTGCGATCCGCAAGGGCTCATAAACTACTTCAATCGCTACGCGTCCGAGCTATGGGGGCGTGCCCCCAAGCTGAACGACGCGGCCGATCGCTTCTGTGGGTCGTTCAAACTGTACGCGGCGGATGGATCGCCGATCGCCCACGACGAATGCTGGATGGCGCTGGCGCTCGAGCGCGCCGAGAAGTACGAGGGGCAAGAAATCGTCATCGAGCGGCCGGATGGCAGTCGTCGCACGGTATTGGCCCACGCCAATCCGATCTACGACGACACCGGCAATCTCGTAGGTGCCGTGAACATCCTGGTCGACATCAGCGACCAGAGACATGTCGAGGAGACTCAGGCGCGACTGGCGGCGATCGTCGAGTCCTCCGACGATGCGATCATCAGCAAGACGCTCGACGGGCGCATCGTGTCCTGGAACACGGGCGCCGAGCGGCTTTTTGGCTACACTGCGCGGGAAGCGATCGGTCAATCGATAATGCTCATCATTCCGCCAGAACGGAGAGACGAAGAGCAATTGATTCTCGCGCGGCTGTGCCGGGGCGAGCGCATCGATCACTACGAGACGATCCGCGTGTCCAAGGAAGGCCGGCGGATCGACATTTCGTTGACGATTTCGCCGGTGCGCGACAGCCGCGGGAATATCGTGGGCGCGTCGAAGGTTGCTCGGGACATTACCGCCCGAAAGCGCGCCGAGGCGGCGATCGTCGTTCTCAAGGACGAGCTCGCCACGCAATTGGCCGACCTGCGGCGGCTGCACGAGATGAGCACGCGTTTGTCCACGACTCTCGAATTGAAGCCGATGCTCGAGGAGACCTTGCGGACGGCGGCGGTCATCGAGGGAACCGAGATGGGAGTGTTGCTGCTATGCGAAGATAATCGTCTGGAAATCGGCGCCAGCCTCGGCTTTGAGAACCCGTTCCTCGCGGCCGTAGCGCACATGCCGTTCGACGACGGGCCTTACGGGGTGAGCTGTCAAGAGCCATGCCGCCTCGTCGTGGAAGACGTGGAAGTCTGCCCGGCCTTCGTCCCTTACCGCGATGTCGCGCGGCGGGCTGGATTTCGTGCGCTCCACCATACGCCCTTAGTCGCGCGGACGGGTAAGATCATAGGGGCCTTGTGCACGCATTTTCGCGCGCCGCATCGCCCGTCAGATCAGGAGATGCACCTTGTCGATCTTTGCGCTCGCCAGGCGGTTGACTACATCGAAAACGCGCGGCTCTACCAGCAGGTCCGCGAGGCCGATCAGCGTAAGGAAGAGTTCATGGCGACGCTGGCGCACGAGTTGCGCAATCCTTTGGCGCCGCTGAGCAACTCCGTCCACACGCTCGGCCTTGTGGATGTCCTTAGCCCGGAAGCCAGGCAGTTGCGCGAAATCATGGAACGTCAAGTCAATCAAATGGTCCGGCTGGTTGACGACCTGTTGGACATGTCGCGGATCAGCCGCGGCAAGTTGGAGTTGCGCAAGGAACGGCTCGAACTGGCGACCGCCATTCGCACGGCGGTCGAAACGAGTCGCCCCCTGATCGAAGAAGCGGGGCACCAACTGGACGTGGATATCCCGACCGAGCCTGTCTTGCTGGACGCTGATCCCGTCCGCCTGGCCCAAGTCATAAGCAATCTGCTCAACAACGCCGTCAAGTTCATGGCGAAGAAGGGACGGATCTGGCTTTCCGCGCACACCGAAGGCGATCAACTGGTTATCTCGGTGCGGGACGCCGGCATCGGCATTCCGCCCGACATGTTGCGGCGCATCTTCGATATGTTTGCGCAGGGAGACACCAGAACGGGGGACGCGCGGGGCGGCCTGGGAATCGGACTGACCCTGGCTCGAACGCTCGTGGAGCGGCATGGCGGTCGCATCGAAGCTCGTAGCGAAGGCCCAAATAAGGGAAGCGAGTTCATTGTGAGTCTTCCCTTACCGAACCATGTTGACGGGATCACGGCGTCCGCGTCGGCCAATCATCATTCCCGGCCGCTAGAGACACACCGAATCCTGATCGTGGACGACACGGCCGACGCCGTGTATGTCCTCAGCAAGTTGCTCGAAGCTTTGGGACAGGAAGTGCGAACGGCCCACAGCGCTGCCACTGCACTGCGGAGCATCGAAGCCGACGTGCCTGACCTCGTGATCTCCGACCTGGGCATGCCAGGCATGGACGGGTATGCGCTGGCGCGGCAACTGCGGAACAGGCCTGAGCTTGACGGGGTCGTCCTGGTGGCGCTGACAGGCTACGGGCAGGAAAGTGATCGCCAGCACACGCAGGAAGCCGGGTTCGACTACCATCTGGTCAAACCCGTCAGCGTGGACGCGTTGCGCGACTTATTGGCTTCGCTCGATCGATGCCTCACCGAAAGCGATCGATCGCGGACGTGCCGATGATGTCGGACCCGCGCGCGCAATCGTGACAGCCAGGCCGATTGGGCGGTCCTTGAAATCGGAACGATTCGCAATGCGGTACCGGGCGCTGGCGTGCGACTACGATGGAACTGTCGCCACCGACGGCCAGATCGATCGCAAAACCATCGCCGCGCTCGAGCGGTGTCGCGATGCGGGTCGGAAGCTGTTGTTGGTTACCGGCCGGCGGCTCGAAGAGTTACAGGACGTCTGCCCCCGACTCGATCTCTTCGAGAGTGTCGTGGGCGAAAACGGGGCTCTAGTCTATCGGCCCCCGACGGGCGCGATGCGCGTCCTCACCGAGCCACCGAACGAAGCGTTCGTCCGGATGCTCGTCGCGCGCGGCGTCGCGCCGCTCGAGGTGGGGCACGCAATCGTCGCCACCTGGCACCCTCACGAGGAGATCGTCCTGCGCACGATCCGCGACCTCGGCTTGGAATTGCAGGTCGTTTTCAACAAGGGGGCGGTCATGGTCTTGCCGTCGGGCGTCAACAAGGCGACTGGTCTCCTGGCGGCTCTCGACGAGCTGGGCATGTCCCCGCACGACGTGGTCGGCGTAGGGGACGCAGAGAACGATCACGCGTATCTCGAAGTGTGCGAGGTCGCGGCCGCCGTGGCCAACGCGCTCCCCGCGCTCAAGCAGCGGGCGGACCTGGTGACCGTCGGAGACCATGGCGCAGGAGTCAGCGAATTGATCGACATGATCCTGAAAAATGACCTGGCGGGCTTGAAATTGCGGCCACGAGAACACCAGTGAGGTGCCTCGTGCAAGCAAAATCTGCCTGTAGCGCGCCCCCAGGAGAACTGCAAAGTCCGGGGTCGCAAAGCCCGCGGTCTGGCTCATTTTGTCGGCACATGCGGTGCTCAATTCTTCCGAAGGACCTTCGGCCGACAAATGTGCCTGACCCCCTCTCCCAGGACTTTGCAGTTCTCCGGTAACACGTTCCCTCGCCGGTTTGGCCTTGGCAAGCAGCGTGCGCTAGCCGCCAGGACCGCTTCCCGAACCGCTGAGCGGGCGCGACTATCGCCCGAGCATCTTGGCCACGATAAAGATGAGGACGGCCCCGCCTAATCCGCCGCCCGCAAGCAAGTACACAAGCGAATAACCGGCGGCGGCGACGAGTACGGGTGACGATGCAAGGACGACGGCGGTCATAGAGTAGCTCCTGAAATGGCAAATCTTTTGGCCCAGCTTTGTGCTGGAGAAAGTCATTTCGGCAGGGTCGCACATGGCGTGCCAAAGCCTCTTGTGACGAACTGTGCGTAGGTTGTTCAACAACTGGAAAATCGCGCGCGGTGCAAATCTGTCAATGTCCGCCTTCCCTGTCTGATGACAAAGCGGTCCCGGTGAGCACAAAGGGATCAGCGTTCACGGGCCGGACAGCCACGAAAATACCCGAGGAAGGCCAAGTGTCGGCCGTCCACGTCACATTTACTCCGTTGCAGGGACCTCCTTGCGCCGGCTTGCGGGGGGTATTATGGACACCTGACCAACCCACGGAAGCACCAGAACCCGTTGACCGATGTGTGATCGCAATCATCAAATGAAGGCCAAGGTCTTCGTCGGCCTAGTGTGGCTACTATGCAGTTGGGTACTGGTCGCCGCACCGACACGGCGCGCGGCATCCGAGGAGTCGTCGACGGCGAACGAGGCGGCGCGGCATTTCGACGAGGTCGTGGCTCCCTTGATCGCCCGACGTTGCCTTGATTGCCACAATCCTGCCGATCTCAAAGGAGGCTTGGATCTCACGGCCGCGGAAAAAGCGTTCGCCGGCGGCGATAGCGGCACGGCGATCGAACCGCGTGCGGCCGATAAGAGCCTTTTGTGGGCCCGCATCGACGCGGACGAGATGCCGCCGAAGCATCCCTTGCCCCCGGCCGAACGAAAAGTGCTTCGCGATTGGATCGACAACGGGGCCGTTTGGGGCTCGGGCGAGATCGATCGCTTTCGGTATTCGACCGAAACCCGCGCGGGATACGACTGGTGGTCGCTGCAGCCGCTTGCGCGGCCCGCTGTACCAGCGATGCCCGAAGACCAGTGGTCGCGCAACGCCATCGATCGTTTCGTTTACGGCGAGCTTCGTCGGCGCGACCTGCAACCGTCGCGCGAAGCCGACCGCCGTACGCTCATTCGCCGGTTGTCGTTCGATCTTGTGGGCTTGCCTCCGGAGCCGGAGGAAGTCGCCGCGTTCGTTGCCGATGAACGCCCCGATGCTTACGAGCGCGTCGTCGAGCGTCTTCTTGCGTCGCCCCAATATGGCGTCCGCTGGGCGCGGCATTGGCTGGACGTGGTACGTTTCGGCGAAAGTAACGGCTTCGAGTTCGATGAATTCCGCCAGAATGCCTGGCCCTATCGCGATTGGGTCGTCCGGGCCCTGAACGACGATCTGCCCTACGACGAGTTCGCCCGGCTCCAGATTGCCGGCGACGTGGTGCGACCGGGCCAGTTGGACGCCGCGATTGCCACGGGCTTCCTGGCCGCGGGGGCTTATGACACGGCCGGCCAGGGACAGCAAAGCGCGGCGATGCGGGCCGTCGTGCGGCAGGACGAGATGGAAGATCTCGTCGGCACCGTGTCGCAAACTTTCCTCGCCTTGACCGTCAATTGTGCCCGCTGCCACGATCATAAATTCGATCCGATACGTCAGAAGGAGTACTACGGACTCGTCGCGGCGCTGTCCGGCGTGCGACAGGGCAATCGCGAGTTGACCGGTCTGGAACCGACGGCGGCGCGGGCCGAACAAGGGGCGACAAGTCGATCGCGCCATGCGGAACTGTCGGGTGAGCTGGCCATCCTCGAGCAACCGGTGCGCGAGCAAATCTTGTCGCAACGATCGCAGCCGCAAGCCGATCTCCGGCCGCTGGCCGCGTGGGATTTCGCGCGCGGCGTCGAGGGCCAGCCGGCCGGATGGGAACTGGCGTTGCATGGCTCGGCGCGGATAACCGCCGACGGTCTCGCTCTCGACGGCGAAACGGCTTATGCGACGTGCGGCACGTTGCTCAAGGAGCTGCGGGCCAAGACTCTCGAGGCATGGGTGCGCTTGGCCAACGTCGAACAACGGGGCGGCGCTGTCCTGGGCGTGCAATCGCTCGATGGGACAGAGTTCGATGCGATGGTGTTCGGCGAGCGCGAGCCCCGGCGCTGGCTGGCCGGCAGCGAGAATTTCGTCCGCACGAGGAGTTTTTCAGGGCCGGACGAGACGGAGACGAATGACACGGCAATCCACGTCTGCATCACCTACGCCGACGATGGCACGATCACGGCCTATCGCGACGGAAGGCCGTATGGCCAGGCCTATCGAGCCTCCGGTATTGCCACATTCGCCGCCGGCCAGACGCAAGTCGTCTTCGGTCTCCGCCACAGCCCCGCTGGTCCTGGCAAGCTGCTGGCGGGCACAATCGAGCGGGCGCGACTGTACGATCGCGCACTGACGGCCGAAGAGGTCGCGGCCTCGTCCGGGCGGCACGTTACGAGCGCCATGATCCGCGCGAAGCTCGCCCCCGATCAGCGGGCGCGTTTCGACGCCCTCCACGAAGAGCTCGCGCGGCTCGCGGCGTTGATTGCCGTTTTGCAACCGTCGCAGGTGTACGCCATCAAACCGCGGGCACCCGAGCCAACTCGTTTGCTCGAGCGTGGCGACCCGGCAAAGCCGAAGGACGTCATTTCGCCTTGCGGCATCGGATCGCTAAGCGCGTTGCCGGCCGACTTTGGCCTCGCCCCGGACGGCGCCGAAGGAGAACGCCGCCAGCGGCTGGCCGCGTGGATCACTGATGCGCGCAACCCGCTCTTCGCGCGCGTCATCGTGAACCGGCTCTGGCACTACCACTTTGGGACCGGCCTGGTCGACACGCCCAACGATTTTGGTTTCAACGGCGGCCGGCCGTCGAATCGAGCCCTGCTCGACTGGCTGGCGGCCGAGTTAGTGGCTAGCGGCTACCGTCTCAAAGCCATCCATCGCTTGATTGTCACCTCGGCCGCGTACCGGCAGGGTTCGCGATATGCCGCCGCTGCCGCGCAGGTGGACGCCGACAATCGCCTGCTGTGGCGGAAAACGCCGCAGCGGCTGGAAGCGGAAGCCGTGCGCGACTGCATGCTTCAGGTGGCAGGCGTCCTCGATCTGGCGATGGACGGTCCCGGCTTCCAGGAAATGAAGATCAGCATCGCACCGGGAACCAACACCTATCTCTACGCACCTGACGACCCGACGCGCGCGATCTTCAAACGGCGAACGCTATACCGGGTCTGGGCGCGCAGCGGCCGCAGCGCGCTGTTGGACGTGTTCGATTGCCCCGATCCTTCCACCACTTCTCCCAGGCGGGCGGTGACCACCACGCCGCTGCAGGCGCTCGCGCTATTGAACAATCCCTTTGTGTTGCACGTGGCGGACAAGCTTGCCGAGCGCGTCGCGCGCGAAGCGGGCAGCGAGCCGACGAACCAGGTCGCGCGCGCCTACCAGCTTGCCTATGGACGGCTCCCCAGGGACGACGAGCGCGACGCCGCCTCGCGTATCGTCAGTCAACGCGGGCTGGGCGTTCTCACTCGAGCGCTGTTGAACAGCAACGAGTTTCTCTATGTGGACTAATAAGCAGTTGCCGGGCGGCATGGCTCGCGAAGCGACGGACGGCGATCGCCGCGCGTTCCTTTCGTGGGTGAAAAACGGGCTATCGAGCGCGGCGCTTGCCAGCCTGATGCTCGGCGATGGATCACTACGCGCCGCCCCCGTGTCGGGCGAGGCCGCCGACCCGCCTCCGCATTTTCTGCCCAAGGCCCGCCGCGCGATCCACATCTGCCTGTGCGGCGCCATGAGCCAGGTGGACACGTTCGATTACAAGCCCGCGCTGGTCCGGCTGCACGGCAAGTCGTTGGTGACCGACGAGCGGCCCGACGTGTTTTTCGGCCAGGTCGGATTGCTGCGGGCGCCGGATTGGCCGTTCCGGCAGCATGGC
Source organism: Planctomycetia bacterium (assembly GCA_016191115.1). Lineage (GTDB taxonomy): Bacteria > Planctomycetota > Planctomycetia > Pirellulales > JACPPG01 > JACPPG01. Next base: position 157,709 of record JACPPG010000024.1, read on the forward strand.
CAAAACGGCCTTTGGGTCAGCGACCTGTTTCCGCATGTTGCCCAAGTCGTCGACGAGCTGACGATCATCCACTCGATGTTCGCCGAGACGTCGAACCACACGCCGGCCACGTTCCAGGAGAACACCGGTTTTCGCCTGAACGGCTTTCCCGTGCTCGGCAGTTGGCTGTCGTACGGGCTGGGCTGCGAGACCGATAACCTGCCGGCTTTCATCGTCATACCCGACGCGCGCGAGTTTCCCGCTGGCGGCTCGATCAACTGGAGCAACGGTTTTCTGCCGGCCCGGCATCAGGGAGTTGTGATGCGGGCCCGCGGCAACCCGATCGACGACTTGCTCGCTCCCGCGTCGATCGGTCCGGAGGCCGAGCGCGCCACGCGCGACCTATTGGCGTCGATGAATGCCCGGCATCTGGCCGAGCGCGGCCCGGCCGATCCGCTGACCGCGCGCGTGCAGGCCTACGAAATGGCCGCGCGGATGCAGTTAGCCGTGCCAGGCGTGGCCGATCTCGCGGCCGAAACGGCCCAGACCCAGGCCCTGTACGGCTTGCAGCGAAAAGAGACCGCCGATTTCGGCCGCGCCTGCCTGATGGCTCGCAGGCTGTTGGAACGCGGGGTGCGATTCGTGCAGCTTTTCTCCGGCGGGACGTTCGGCAGCCCGCGGCGCAACTGGGACGGACACGAGGACATGGCGCAGAATCACGGGCAAGAGGCCCTGCGCATCGACCAGCCGGTGGCCGCATTGCTAAAGGACCTGCGCCGGCGGGGCATGCTGGACGACACCCTCGTGCTGTTCACGACGGAATTCGGGCGGACTCCGTTCACTCAATCGGCCGCCGACGTGGTGGGCAAGGGGCGCGACCACAACCAAAACGGCTTCACCGTGTGGATGGCGGGCGCGGGTCTGCGGCACGGCATTGCTTTCGGAGCCACTGACGACGTCGGTTATCGGGCCGTCGACAAACCGGTCCACTGGCACGATTTTCACGCGACGGTGCTCCGTTTGCTGGGCATCGACCACGAGCGGCTCACGTACTATCACAACGGCATTCGCCGACGACTCACCAACGTGCACGGTCAGGTGATCGACGCCTTACTGGCATAGCGCTCGCCGCGCAACTCAACGTGAAGCGCGTCCGCCGCACCTGCGCCACAATCGGACCTCGCTCGCGCGGCAGCGCGGCGCAACAGCTTCGCTATCTTGCCAGCGGTTGGCCGAATGGTCGGCCATTCCCGCCAGGCCGCATCGCTGCCCACCAGCCCATCTCTCGCACGGTGGTATGTTTGTTGATCCTGGAAAAGGGCGTGCGGCCGCACGCGACAGATGCCCTCCGCTATCACGGACGAACCGATCGGTTCCTGGCGCTCGCATTGTCGAAGTGCGCCGCTGCGCGCCGCGGCTATCTTCTGTGTCGTCGTGGTGTCGGGATGCCAGGGACTCTCGTCGCGGCGCGCCGAGATCGTGGCGCCACCGCCGACAAACGGCGCCGTCGCGCATCGAACGACGCTTGGGGCGGGCCATGATGGCGCGCACAGCTCGCTCGTCTCGCTGCGCGTCCAGCGCGCGCCGGCGCCGGCGGGTCCCGGCGAAGCGGCTGCCGCCTATGCCTGGGCCGGGGACCTGCAGGAGGCGGGCCGACCGGAGTGCGTCGACATCTACTACGGGGCCGCCGTCCTGGCCTGGCGATCGCTCGAGGCCGAGTTGGAAGCGGGCGCGTCACTGCCCGGGCAGCCGTCGTCGGCGGTCATTTATCGCGCGAGCATCGAGCGACTGATTGCCGCCGCGCAGCAGCATCGGCGCATCGTTTCGCGGCGCGAGCTCTTGATCTACACGGCCGGCGGCCCCGCGCGCGTCCCTGTCTCCTATCACGGTTTCGCCTGGCAGCCGGAGGATTTTGACTTCCTGGTCCCCGCGACGCTTTCCCGACGCCACGAGGTTTCGCCCCATTACTTCACGCCAGGGCTGGGCGCTTCGCTCGTCGCGGTCCGCGTCGCGCGGCCAAACGATCTGTTCTTTCGCCCCCGGCATCCTTTCGCCGTCTCCGCGCTTTTGCGCCCTGCGCCGGATCGCGCCGGCCCGGCGGACGCGGCGGACTTTGTGTTGGAGTTCTACAATCCCCACGTGTTCGACCGCACGAGCATCGGAGGGATCGACTTTGCCATCGAGCGCGATCTGACCGCGCCCCTGGAATTCGTGTATGACGACTCGCCGCGGCAGTTCCTCGAAGGCTATCTGTCGCCCGGCGATGCGAACGTCAAAGCCAAGCTCTTGATGATGGAGCCGTACCAGCGCGGCAAGATACCCGTCGTGTTCGTGCACGGCCTGCTGTCGGACGCGCTTGACTGGGCCGGCCTAACCAACCAGTTGCGCGCCCAGCCCGACTTGTACCAGCAGTTTCAATTCTGGGCGTTTCGCTACCCGACGGGGGGCGAGCTGTTGGCTTCCGTGGCGGACTTTCGCGATCTGCTGCAATTGGTCCGCGAATCGTCCGACCCGACGCACAGCGACCGCGCGCTCGATCGCATGGTCCTGGTCGGGCACAGCATGGGCGGACTGGTCTCCAAAATGCAGGTCGCGCATTCGTACGACATCCTGTGGCGGCAAGTGGCCCGCGCGCCGATTGAATCGGTCCGCGCCGGCCCCATCCAGATCGAGCGTTTGCGGCGGATGCTGTTCTTCGAGCCGGAGCCCTCGATCACGCGCGTCGTCTTCATCGGCACGCCGCACCGCGGATCGGAAATGAGCCAACGGGTGATCGGCCGGGTTTCGGCGGACCTGGTGCGATTCACCGCCGAGGAAGACCAGCAGTATCGCGCGCTAATGGACGCGAACCGCGATGTCTTTTATTCCTATCTTTGGAACTCGCGCCCCACGAGCGTCGACTTGCTCGAGCCCGACAGCCCGATTCTGGCGGCGTTGCGGCAGATGCCGCTATCGCCCAAGGTGCAATTGCACTCGATCATCGGCACCGGCGGCCCGCCTTCGAAGGAACCGGGCGACGGCGTCGTCCCCGTCACCAGCGCCAGGCACCCGGGCGTGACGAGCGAACTGTTTGTGCCGGTGCGCCATTCCGAGTTGCGGCAGGCCCCGGAAGTGGTGGCCGAAATGATGCGCATCCTGCGCGAGCACGCAGCCGGCGGCAGCGACGAATCCGGCCGAGTAGCAGGGCCATTCACAGATTCAAGCTTGCCGGCGGCGCACCGGCGGGAAAGTGGGACAGGCACCGAGACGCAACGTTGGTCTGAAGGGACTTGCGCTGTTTATGCTCGGAGCCAGTCCCATTTTCCCGCCTCGCCATTTTGAAAAACAGAATGGCCCGGCAGGGCTTTCCGCCCGCTTGAAGCGCGCTCCCCCGCCGATTACCATCAATGGCGTCGATTTCCTGCCCGCGGCGGCATGAGGCAGTTTGTGGTGCCTCGCCCTCCTGTCCCACCGCATTTTGGCGCACAGTCCTCGGGACATTGCGCTTAATGGAGGGTCGCTTTCCCATGTATTGCCGTATTCCCTTCACGGACAAACGCTGTACGACAGGCAGCGCCGTGGCCGTACTCTTGTGTGCCGTCGCTTCCATCGCCCGACCGGCCCGCGGCGACGAGCCGGACCTTTCGGCCGAGCTGCCGCGGGTGGCGCCAGTCGAGGCGGCCGAGGCGGTTGCCACGATCGAGGTGAAGCCCGGCTTCGCCATCGAACAGGTCGCGGCTGAGCCCTTGGTCACAAGCCCCGTGGCGATGGCGTTCGACGCGCGGTCGCGGCTTTACGTCGTCGAGATGCGCGACTATTCCGAGGACGCCGAGGGCCATCTCGGTCGCGTGCGGCTGTTGGCCGACACGGACGGCGATGGACACTTTGACACGAGCAGCCTCTTCGCCGAAGGGCTCTCTTGGCCGACGGCCGTGATCTGCTACGACGACGGCATCTTCGTCGGCGCCGCGCCGGACATCTTGTATCTGAAGGACACCGACGGCGACGGCCGCGCCGATGTGACGCGCAAGGTGTTCACCGGCTTCAGCCGCGGCAACGTGCAGGGGCTCGTTAACAGCTTCGCGTGGGGGCTCGACAACCGCATCCACGGCGCCACCAGTAGCGCAGGCGGAGTCGTCCGCCGGGCCGACGACGAGAAGGCCCGCGAGGTGTCGCTTTCGGGTCGGGACTTCGCCTTCGATCCCCGCACGCTCGATTTCGAAGCCACCAGTGGCGGCGCCCAGCACGGTATGAGCTTCGACAACTGGGGGCGCAAGTTCGTCTGTTCCAACAGCGATCACATCCAACTGGTGATGTTCGAGGATCGCTACATCGCTCGCAATCCGTATCTCACCGCGCCGAGCGCGCGGCTGAGCATCGCGGCCGACGGCCCGCAGGCTGAGGTGTACCGCATCAGCCCGGTCGAACCGTGGCGGCTGGTCCGCACGCGCCTGCGCGTGGCGGGCGAAGTGCCGGGACCGATCGAAGGTGGCGGCCGCGCCAGCGGCTACTTCACGAGCGCCACCGGAATTACGATCTATCGCGGCAACGCCTGGCCCGCCGAGATGGCCGGCGTGGCGATCGTCGGCGACGTGGGCAGCAATCTCGTGCATCGCAAGCGGCTGGACCCCAAGGGCCTGGAGCTGGTCGCCCGACGGATCGACGAGCGGAGCGAATTCGTGGCCTCGCGCGACATCTGGTTCCGGCCCGTGCAGTTCGCCAACGCGCCCGACGGCACGCTTTACGTCGCGGACATGTATCGCGAGGTGATCGAGCATCCGCTGTCGCTGCCGCCGTTGATCAAGAAGCATCTCGACCTGACGAGCGGGCGGGACCGCGGACGTATTTACCGCATCGTTCCGGCGGGTTTCAAGCAGGAAAAGCCAGCGAACCCGGCGGACGCCAGCACGGCGGAGTTGGTGGCCACGTTGGCGCGCGGCAACGGCTGGCACCGAGACACCGCGGCGCGATTGCTGTACGAACGGCAGGACCGGGCAGCCATCGCCCCGCTTGAAAAGCTATCCGCGCATAGCTCCTCTCCCGAGGGACGGATGCACGCCCTCCATGCGCTGGCGGGGTTGAACGCCCTGCGGCCAGAGGTTGTGCTTGCGCGACTCGACGATGCCGACCCGCACGTTCGTCAGCACGCCGTACGGCTGGCTGAGGGTCTGGCGAACGGCTCTGGCGAGATTCGGCAGCAGTTGTTCGCCATGGCCGAGAGCGAGCCTGACCCGCTGGTTCGCTACCAGTTGCTTTTCAGCCTGGGCGAGGTCCGTGCGTCGGAACGAAGTCCGGCACTGGCGACGCTCGCGCGGCGCGACGGGCAGGATCGCTGGGTGCGACTGGCGCTATTGAGCTCGCTGGCCGACGGCACGGCCGACGTGTTTACCGAGCTGGCGAACGACGAGCCGTTTCGCGCGACCGACGCCGGCGCCCAGCTCTTGGCCATAATGGCATCGCAGGCCGGCGCCGCGGGACGAGACGCCGACATAAGCGCGGTGCTGGTGGCCGTGGAATCGCTGCCGACAGCCGAAAACACCCTGGCCGGCGAGTTGGTCCGCGGGCTGAGCGAAGGTCTTGCCCGCCATGGCGGCTCGCTCGACAAGCTGTTGGCCGGCCGTTCGTCGAGCAAGGCGGCGGAAGCGTTTGTGCGGCTGCTGGCCGCCGCGCGCGAGACCGCGATCGACGAAGAACGCCCGGCCGCCGCGCGGGCTCGCGCCGTGGCCGTATTGGCGCTGGGACCGACTGACGAAACACTGCGCGCACTCGAATCACTCTTGGGCGATCGCCAGCCACCCGAAGTGCAGTTGGCCTCGTTGGCCGCATTGGGCCACCGCGCGGAAGGCGAGGTCGCTTCGATCGTTCTCAACGCCTGGCCGTCGCTCAGCCCGCGATTGCGCTCGCAAGCGGCCGAGGCGCTTTTCGCCCGCGTCGACCGCTTGCAGGCACTTTTGGACGCGATCGAGGCCGACCGCTTCAAGGCCAGCGACCTGGAGCCGGCCCGCGTGCAGCGGCTTCTCGCCCATCCTGACAAGAAGCTCCGCCGTCGCGCCGGTGGGCTGCTGGCCGCCTCGAAGCCGGGGCGCCGGGCCGACGTCGTTGACGCCTATCGCCCAGCCCTGGAACTGAAGGGCGATCCGGCCAAGGGGAAGCAGCATTTCCAGAAGGTCTGTGCCGCCTGCCATCGCGTTGAGGGGGTCGGCTACGAAATCGGCGCCAACCTGGCCACGTTCAAGAACCGTGGGCCGGAGGCCATCCTGACCAACGTCCTCGATCCCAATCGCGAAGTGAATCCGCAGTACGTAAACTACGTGCTCTCGACCGACGACGGTCGGACCGTCACCGGCATGATCGATGGCGAGACCGCCACCAGCGTCACCCTAAAACGAGCCGAAGGCGCGACCGACACTATCTTGCGGGTCAACATCGTCGAAAAAGTGGCCAGCGGCCTGTCGATCATGCCCGAAGGGCTAGAGCAACAGCTCGACAAGGAAGCGATGGCCGATCTGATCGCATACCTCATGAGCGTGCCATGAATTCATCGACGGCAATCCGCTGTCACGCCAATTGGCTGATCGTAGCCGGTCTGGCGGCGCTGATGTCTTTCGCGCCCGCCACCCAGGCGCTCGCGGCTGACGACGCCGGCTGGAAGGCCGGTGCCGCCAAAGTGCCGATCACTCCCGAAAAACTGATGTGGATGAGTGGTTATGCCGGCCGCGATCACGCCGCCGAAGGCAAGCTGCACGACCTGTGGGCCAAGGCCCTGGTGCTCGAAGACGCAGCGGGAAAACGCGCCGTCCTCGTCACGCTCGACCTGGTGGGCATCGATCGCACGTTTGCCCTTGCGGTGCGCGACGAGCTCGAAAAGCGCTACAAGTTCGACCGCAGTCAAATCGCGCTGTGCTGCTCGCACACGCACACAGGACCCGTCGTCGGCCGCAATCTGCGGGCGATGTACTTCCTGGATGACCAGCAAAGCAAGCTCGTCGACGAGTACACCGACGGCCTGGAACGGAAGATCGTCGCGGTCGTGGGCGAGGCCGTCGAGAAGCTGAAGCCCGCGCAGCTCACGTGGGGCACCGGGCGGGCCACCTTCGCGGTTAATCGTCGCAATAATGTCGAGGCCGACGTGCCGAAACTAATGGAGGACGGGGCGCTGCGCGGCCCGGTCGATCACGATGTGCCGGTGCTGGCTGTTCATGACGCGACCGACAAACTCGTGGCCGTGGCCTGTGGCTACGCCTGCCACGCCACGGTGTTATCGTTCTACCAGTGGTCGGGCGACTACGCGGGCTTCGCCCAGATCGATGTGGAAGCAATCCACCCCGGGGCGGTGGCGCTATTCTGGGCGGGCTGCGGTGGCGATCAGAACCCGCTGCCGCGGCGCGAGGTGGCGCTCGCGAAAAAATACGGCCTGGCGCTGGCCGAGGCAATCGAGCGGGTGCTTATCAATGAGATGTCGCCGATTGCCGGCCGGCTGGAGACGAGTTACGCCGAGATCGACCTGCCGCTCGACCGGTTGCCCACGCGCGACGAATTGACGACGCAGTCGCAATCGAGCAATAAGTACGAGGCGGCCCGCGCCAAGATGCTGCTAGCGCAAATCGACGGCGGCAGGCCGCTCAGTCCGGCATACCCGTATCCCGTGGAGGTGTGGCGGCTGGGAGATGGCCCGATTTGGGTGACGCTCGGCGGGGAAGTCGTCGTCGACTACTCGTTGCGGATCAAGAGCGAGCTGGTGCCCGGCCGCACGTGGGTAGCCGGCTACACGAACGACGTGATGGCCTATATTCCGTCGCGCCGCGTCCTGGCCGAGGGAGGCTACGAAGGGGGCGGCGCGATGCTCTACTACGGCTTGCCGACGGTCTGGTCCCCGGCCGTCGAGGAGACGATTCTACGGGAAGTGCACCGGCAGGTCGGGGATAGCGTGAAGTAGGGATTGTGCGCGAAGTGGCCTCTTCACGCCCGATCGAACGGGAACGCCATCACCTCGGCCAGATTCTTGGCGCCGGTGGCCAGCATCACCAGCCGATCGAAGCCGAGTGCCACCCCCGTGCAGCCCGGCAGGCCGTGCTCCATCGCCGCCAGCAGCCGGCTCTCTTCCGGAAGTCGCGACTTGCCGGCGGTGGCACGGGCCGCGTTGTTGGCATGGATTCTCGCCCGCAACACTTCGGCGTCCAAAAGCTCGTGATAGCCGTTGGCTAGCTCGATGCCCCGGACGTAGAGCTCGAAACGCTCGGCAACCGGCGGATGCTCAGGCCGCACTACTGCCAGGGCCGCCTGCGACTGCGGATAGTCGTGCAGAATGACCGGGGCGTCCTGCCCCAGCCGCGGCTCAACGAGCGACACAAGGAGCAGATCCAGCCACGTGTCGCGATCCGCCGCGGCCATGCTTGCCGGCACAGCCACGCCATGGTGATGTGCCGCGTCGGCGAGCTCGCCGAGCGTCGCGAACACCGGGTCGACGCTGGCATAACGATCGAACGCCGCGCGATAGGCAAGCGGCACAGCCGGCGGCGTGCCGAGCAACGACTGGCAAAACTCGGACAAAAGCCGCATGCCGTCGGCCATGGCATCCCCGCGCCGGTACCATTCGACGATCGTGAACTCGGGGTTGTGCAGCGTGCCCGCCTCATGGCGGCGGAAGGCGTGCGTCACTTGATAGATGGCCTCACCGCCGGCGGCCATGAGCCGCTTCATCGCGAACTCGGGCGACGTTTGCAGCCACGCGAGCATCTGTTCGCCCGCCGCGCCGTGGCCGAGCGGCACCGCGAACGGATCGATATGCCGATCGACGACCGTGTCGGTCGAAAGGATCGGCGTGTCAACCTCGAGGAAACCGCGGCCATCAAAGAAAGCGCGCAGCTCGTGCAATAGCGCGACCCGCTTCCGTAGCAGCTCCCAAGTCGCTGTGGGCCGCCAATCGGACCCCTCGTCGGCCGGAGACTCACCACGGCCCGTGGAAGAGGACCCGATGGGCGGGCGGCGTTCGTCGTGACTCGACATGGGGCCACCTCAGGACAACTCAAACACGCGCTGAATTTCCGGTGCCCCGTACTCCGCGCCGCCGGTGAGGACCAGGATATTGTCGGCCGGGCGCGCCTCGCCGCGCCCGTGGGTGTGGCCGCACAACACGATCAGCTCGCGGTCGGGGAAGCCCCCCATCACCGCCCGCAAGGCCTCGCCCATCGCGCGGGAAGCAAAATGCGGCAACCACTCGTCGTTGGAGATCTTTCCGTCGTGCCAGCAGGCCTCGCGGAACGGCGGCACGTGCGTCACCAGAAACACCCGAGGATACCGCGCAAGGGCTTCCGGCAGAACCCGCCGGATGTGCTCCGCCGCTTCATCCGCATGCGCCTTGAGCCTTGGCCAGCGGTCCTCCTTCGACAGACCGGCGAATTCCTCGATCAGACGATAGTCGTTCATCATCACGAGCGACCGCTCGTAGTCGCCCAAACGGGCGTCGGCCCAACCGTCGTGCCCGACCAGGCCGACGTGCCGCGCAAGTTCGACGACGCCGGCGGCGTTCAGCCACACCAGCCGAGGGTCATGGCGCGTAAGTTCTGCAATGTGCTGCCGCACCTGGCGGATCGAGCCGTGGTAGAAATCGTGATTGCCCAGCACGAAATAGATCGGTACACCCAGCCGGTCCTCCATGTCGCGGAGATAGCCCGCCACGGTCTTCGCCTCCGCGATATCGCCCGAAAAGAGCACGGCGTCCGCGCGGCAATCGGCGACAGGGGTCAAAAACGCGTCGACCTGCTCAGGCGTGAGGAAATTGAAGTGTAGATCCGTTAGCCACACGACGCGCTTGGTTGCTTGTGCGGTCATTGTCAGGCCACACCCATGCCTGCAAGGGCCGAACCAACGGCATAGCTCAACGCGGCCGCCACGCCGCCGATCAATAGCGTCTCCAAGCCCGAATGCAGCAGCGATTCGCCGAGCACGGCGCCGCGGGCGATTCCGACCAACAGGAACGCCACCCCGGTCGCCGCGGCGCTAAGGCGAAATAGCGTCCATGGATCGTGGCTAAGGCCGAACAACAGAGGCACAAGCGGCACGAGGCCGATTAGAACGAAGGCCACGAACGTGCTCGCGGCGGCCCGCAGGGCGCTTGGCGTATCGAGCCTCATGCCCAGCTCCTCGGTCAACATGGTATCGACCCAACGGCGGCGATCGGTGGTGATGACGGTGACGATTTCGTCGAGGACGGTCCCATCGAAACCTTTGGCGGCGAAGATCTGCCGCACTTCCTCGCGCTCTCCCTCGGGAATACGGTCGACGTGCATCTCCTCGATCCGCCGGGCGCGCTCGACAAGCTGGCGATCGGTCTTGGCGCTCATGTAGTTGCCGGCCGCCATGCTGAAACCGTCGGCCAGCAGGTTGGCCATGCCGAGCACGATAGCCACGCCGCTCGACAGGCCGGCGCCGGCCGCCCCGGCCACGACGGCAAAGGTGGTGACGGTGCCGTCCATCGCGCCCAGGACGAAATCGCGCAAATAGCTGTGCTGCGTCGCCGCCCGCAGCCGCCGGTGGATGGCGGCCGGCGTGTGCTCGTCGGGCAGTGTTGCAGGTCGCTGCGGCATGGTGAACGGGCGGGAAAAAGGGGACAAAGGGGACAAAGGGGACAGGTCCAATATTGGACGGCGGCCGACAGCTCCCAACACGAATTCGCGAACCGTCCAATATTGGACCTGTCCCCTTTTTCCTACCGCGCTAAGGGTGCGGATGCTGCCGCACGACTAGCACCGAGCAGGGCGCGTGCGCCATGACTTTCTCGGAAGTGCTGCCGATCAGCAGCCGCTCGATCGCCCCCAATCCATGCGCTCCCAGGACGACCACGTCGATCCGCTCCGCGGCAATCGTGTGCAGAATCTGCTCGGCGGCGTGCCCCTCGGAAACGATTCCCGCGGCCGATCGGAACAGGCCCGGCAGACTCTGGCAAAAGCGGGTCAATTCGGCCTGCTTCTGTTGCTTGTCCGCCTCGTGTTCCTTGATCCAAGCCTGTGCCATGGCGTCGGCATCGGCGGAGCGGGCCCGCTCCTCGAGCCACGCCGGCACGGCGCCGGCCAACATCGACTCGACCACGGTCAATGTCACGGCGCGGGTGTCAGGCGGCCAGTGCAGTCCGGCCGCGAACGTCGCCGCGGCGCAGCTCGACGGCGAGCCGTCCCACGCCAACAGCACGCGCAGCGGCGCCTGGGGCGTGTCCGCCTCCGGATCGCGGGCCACGAGCACCGGCACGTGCGCGTTGCGGACGACGGTGTTGGCGACGCTCCCCAAGAGCAGCCGCGGCATCGTGCCGGCGCCGCGGGCACCGATGGCGATCAGGTCCGCCTTCGATTCCTCGGCCGCGAGCAAAACGCCCTGACGGGGATTTTTTTCGCCCAGGATCGTTGACGCCGAAGCTTGCAGCGCGGCCGGCAAATGCGTCCGCGCCTCGTCGAAGATCGCGTCAGCCAGCGCCGTCCGTGCCCGCGCGCAGAGATCGTCGTCGGCGCCACGGGCGCGCAGCTCCGGCGGCGTGTAGTAGAAGGCGGCCCGGTCCTTTGTCGGGTCCATCAGACGGCCCGCCTGTCGCACGGCGGTGAATCCGCCCGCCGACCCGTCCACGCCGATCAAGACCTTCATGTGCGACTCCTCAATTTCGATCGACTGTTGTTTTGCCCACGCCGGCGGTACCGTCGCGTCACGCCAATACTAGCTTGCTCGGCATGCCGGGCAACTCGCGGACATAGCGTGGCACGGCATAGCCGGGAAGCCGGCCCCGCAATCGCTCGATGAGCTCCTGTCCGCGGAGCTCCGGCACGTCGAAGTGCGCGGCGCCCGCGACGCGATCGAGCTGGTGCAGATAGTATGGCATCACTCGCAATTCGACGAGCCGCTCGCAGAGCTCCGCGAGCGCGTCTTCCGAGTCGTTGACGCCCTGCAAAAGCACGGATTGATTGAGCACGGTCACACCAGCGTCGGTCAGCCTGGCCAATGCCCGCGCGACAGACTCGTCGAGCTCGGCGGCGTGATTGGCGTGCACCACCACGATTGGCACGAGCCGGGCGCCGGTGAGCCATGCCAATAGCTCGTCGCAGACGCGCTCGGGGATCACGATCGGCAGCCGCGTGTGCACGCGCAGCCGGCGGACGTGCGGGATCGCCGTCAATCGCTCGACAAGCTTGGCGAGAAAATCATCCGCAAGCACCAAGGGATCTCCGCCACTGAGCAGGATTTCCGTGAGCGATGCATCGGCCGCGATCTCGCCGAGCGCCGGCTCCCACCCGGAGAGCGATTTGGGGCCCTCGGCGTACGGATAGTGCCGGCGAAAGCAGTAGCGGCAATGGACGGCGCAGGCGCCGGTGGCGATCAATAGCGCGCGGCCGTGGTACTTCTGCAGCATGCCCGGCACCCGCCGCGCGGCGGCGTCGTCGACCGGATCGGCGACATACCCGGGCACGCCGGCATCCTCGTCCACAAGCGGCAACACCTGGCGCAGCAGCGGATCGGCCGGGTCGCCTGGCTTCATCCGCGCCACGTAGCCGCGCGGGACCAGAAGGGGAAAGCGCGGCGCGGCGCGGACGGCCCTTTCCTCGAACTCGCGCGGCAGCGCGAGCAGCCGGCACAGCTCGCGCGGGTCGCGCACCGCGCGGCGCAGTTCGTCTTGCCACGTGGGCTCGCTCGACGGCAAATCGCCGGGCGAGCCACCGGGTTTATCCCGGCGGTCTGCCGCGCGGGTGGGGCGGACAGGATCGGTCTTTGTCGCTAAGATGGTCATTTCCCCCCCAGTATGGCTTCTCGTCGGCCGAGCACACGGCTTTCCCCGCTGTGGCAGACCGGAACACCGTAGCATAACCCCCTCACCGCTAGCAGCAAGACAGGACAGCAATCGTGGCCAGCTACTCCACAAGCGAATTCAAAAAAGGTCTCAAGATCCAGATCGACGGCGACCCGTACATCATGGTCGAATGCAACTTCGTCAAGCCGGGCAAGGGGAACGCCCTGTACAAGTGCAAGATGAAGAACCTGATCCGCAACACCATGCTGGAGCGGACCTACAAGGGGGGCGACTCGCTCGAAGCGGCCGACGTCACGGAGATCCAGGCGCAGTACCTCTACCGGCAGGGCGAGAACTTCGTTTTCATGGACAACGCCAGCTACGAGCAGTACGAGCTCTCGGCCGCGCAGGTCGACGAGACGTGGAAGTGGATCAAGGAAGGGATGATTTGCAGCATGGTGCTCTTTAACAATAACCCCATCACGGTGACGCCGCCGAATCACGTAGTGCTGAAGGTCGAGTACGCCGAGCCGGCCGTGCGGGGCAACACGGCCACGAACCTGACCAAGCCGGTGAAGCTGGAGACCGGCGCGGAAATCCTCGTGCCGGCCTTCGTCGAATCCGGCCAGTCGATCAAGATCGACACGCGGACCGGCGAGTACCTGGAACGGGCGAAGGAGTGAGGCGGCCCCGCCCCGCTGAAGCAACCGATTTCCCGTGGCGCCAGCGATCTCAAAACGACGGTCCATCGGGTGGTCGGCGCATTGACGGGCTTTCGTGCCACCGACAGCGCAGCGGCGCCGGCAATTACGCGGCGTTGCGGAGGGCGAGGCGCGCCCCTCCCGAATTCGGCAACCGACTCACGCCAACAGCTTCGTCACCACGTTGCCCGCCACGTCCGTGAGCCGGAAGTCGCGCCCCTGGAAGCGGTAGGTCAGCTTCAGGTGGTTAAGGCCAAAGAGGTGCAAGAGCGTCGCGTGGAAGTCGTTGATGTGAACGGGATCCTCCACGATGTTCCAGCCGATATCGTCGGTCTTGCCGATCACCGTGCCGCCGCGGACGCCGCCGCCGGCCATCCAGATCGTGAAGGCGAACGGGTGATGGTCGCGGCCCGTATTTTGCGCGCGGTCGCCGGCGCGGTTCTCGCCCAATGGCGTGCGGCCGAACTCGCCCGCCCACACGACCAACGTCGAATCCAACAGCCCCCGCTGCTTCAGGTCCTTCAGTAGCGCGGCGACTGGCTGGTCGGCCATGCGGCAGTTGAAGGGGAGCTCCTTGTCGAGGTTGCTGTGGTGGTCCCACGAGGCGTGGTAGAGGTTGACATAGCGCACGCCCCGCTCGACGAGCCGGCGGGCCAACAGGCAGTTGGTGGCAAACGCCCGCATCACGCCTGGCGCGCCGCCGCGCTGCTTTCCCTTCCCCGGCTCGTCCTCGCGATTGACCCCGTACGCTTCCAGCGTCTCGGCGGTCTCGCCCGACAGGTCGATCAGCTCGGGCGCCGAGGATTGCATGCGGAACGCCAGCTCGTAGCTGGCAATGCGGCTCTCGATCTCCGGGTCGCCCAGCTTCTGGTACCGCTCCTGATTCAACCGCGCGAGCGCATCCAGGCTCTCACGCTGCATCTGGCGCGACAGGCCGGCTGGGTTGTTCAGGTTCAGCACCGGCTCTCCCTGGTTGCGGAAGAGGACGCCCTGATAGGTGGAGGGCATGAAGCCGCTCGTCCAGTTCGACGCGCCGCCACTGGTGCCGCGGCCCGCCGTAAGCACCACGTAGCCGGGCAGATCGCTCGATGCGCTTCCCAGTCCGTAATTCAACCACGCGCCAATGCTGGGCCGGCCGAACGTGGGCACGCCGGTGTTCATCATCAATTGGCCAGGATGATGGTTGAACGCCTCGGTGTGCATCGAGCGGATGAAGGCGATGTCGTCCGCACGGCTTGCGATGTTCGGCAGCAAGTCCGAGATGTCCATGCCCGAGGGACCGTGCTTCTGGAACTTGCGCGAGCTACCCATCAGCACCGCCGACTCTTTCTGGATGAACGCGAAGCGGACGTTCTTGGTCATCGAGTCGGGCAGCTTCTGGCCGTGGAGCTCGTTGAGCTTGGGCTTGGGATCAAACAGGTCGATCTGGCTCGGCGCGCCCTCGAGGAAGATGAAGATGCAGGCCTTGGCCTTGGGGGCGAAATGTGGCGGGCGAAGGGCCAAGGGGTTGGCCGGCGCGGCGGCGAACCCGCCAGCGGCCTCGGCGGCCAGGACCCCGTCGTCCTTTAATAGCGACGCGACAGCCAGTGCCCCCACGCCATTGGCAAAGGTCGTGAGAAACTCGCGCCGGGCAAGTTGCGCGGCGAATTGTCGGGGGTCCATCGCTTACTCCCGCGTGATGAACTCGTCGGTATTCATGAGGGTCCGGCCGACCACGACCCAGGCGGCCAACTCCGGCGTACCGGCACTCTCGGCCGGCTTGTCGGCGTCTGTCAGTTTACCGGCCTCCCCGGCGTCGGCCTGGCAGAGCTTCCGTTGGCTTTCATAAAGCTGCGAAATGGCCGCCACTTCGCTCGCGGTCGGCTCGCGCCCCAGGCAAAGCAGGAAGGCGTAGCGGACGCGCCGCGCTGTGTCGCCCGGCGTGCCCGCCGGATCGGTCGTCTCGCGGACGATTCGCCGCGCGAGCCCTTGCGCGCACTCGACGAACACCGGGTCGTTCAACAGCGTCAACGCCTGCAGCGGCGTATTGGATCGTTCCCGCCGAGTACACGTCGTGTTCGAGTCCGGCGCGTCGAACGTCATCAGCATCGGATACGGCGCCGTTCGCTGGAAAAACGTGTACAGCCCGCGGCGGTGGCGATCGGTGCCCTTGCTGGGTTCCCACTTGCCGCTGCCGGCATAGATCAGCTCGGCGATGCCGGCCGGCTGCACGGGACGGACACTCGGTCCGCCGATCGCCGGATTCAATATCCCGCTAGCGGCCAAAGCCAGGTCGCGCACCACCTCGGCCTCGACGCGATTGCGGTTCTGCCGTGCCAAGAGCGTGTTATAAGGATCGTGCTCCGCAAGCTCCGGCCGCGAGGCCGACGATTGCCGGTACGTGGCCGACGTGACGATCAGCCGGTCGAGCGCCTTCTGACTCCAACCGAGCCGCATGAATTCGCGCGCGAGCCAGTCCAAAAGTTCGGGGTGGGTCGGCTTTTCTCCTTGCGTGCCGAAATCGTTGCTCGTCGCCACTAATCCCCGACCGAAATAGCGCTGCCACACGCGGTTCACCGTCACGCGCCCGGTAAGCGGATTGACCGGGTCGACCAACCAGCGGGCCAAGTCCAGCCGGTCGGGCCGCTCGCCGCGCGGCGTCAACGGCGGCAGCACCGAAAGCGTGTGCGGCGCCACGTCCGCGCCAAGCCGCAGGAAATCACCTTTCACCAGCACGTGCGTCTTGCGCGGTTCGGCGATCTCCGAGAAGGCCTGCGCCTTGATCGTGGTGGCCGGGTCGACGGGCGCCTGCTTGGCATGGTCACTAACGGCGTCGTCGAGCTTGTCCAATTCGGGATCGAGCTGGCGATAGTAGGCGGCAATGGCCTCGCGGGCTTCAGGGGACCGCTCGGCGGCCGGCTTGGCGAGCTCCGCCGCGGCGGTCGCCGCCAGGCCTTGCAGGTTGAGCGGCTTTTCCGCCGACGTCACCGACAGGCGGAACCGGCCCAGCGTGTGCTGCTCGCCGCGCTGCTGATCGAGCGTGACAACCAACCGCACCGGGCCCGAGATCCGTTCGGCAAGTGCGAAGACAATCGTGTGATCGCGGCCCAGTTGCGGCGCGACCGCCCAGCCGGTCCGCGTATCGCCGTCAAACGTCTTGGCCGGCCCGAAGTCCTTTTGCGTGAAGTCGACGACGGCCTTTCGGAATTTCACTTGCTGGCGGTCGGCCGCCGCGGATGCATCCGCGCCTGATGGCACTACCGTGACGCGCAGCTCGGAGAGCACGAAGTTGCCGTGTTTCGCACGACCCGGACCGTTCGCCGGCAAGCTCTCATCCGCGAGCGCTTCCAGCCGCAGGCCGGTGATCGTTGCGAGATCGACGTCAGCGACAATCGTGTACGTGTCCGTCGCCGGGCTCGTGCTGCTGGCCAGCACCGAACCGTCGGGCCTGGCTTCGAGCGCGGCGCCACCCGCCGATGTCGCCGACGCGATCTTCACGTCCGTCCACGTGACGATCCGTGCGGGGTCGGCCGTTTTTTCCCACTCGGCCTGCCGCGCGGGCAGCGAGTTACTCTCGTACTCGCGGACCGCCGTTTCGAGTTTCGCATGCTCAACATCGTAGCTCGCCTTAGCCTTTTGGTACTCGGCCACCTGCTCGGGAAGCGGAGCGGGCAAGTCGACGTCGGACAGGCTGTTGAAGAACGCGAACAGCCCATAGTATTCGCGCTGCGGGATCGGATCGTATTTGTGGGTGTGGCACTGGGCGCAGCCGATCGTCAGCCCGAGCCACACCGTGCCGGTGGTGTTGACGCGGTCGATGGTGGCGGCGACGCGGAACTCCTCCTGGTCGACGCCCCCTTCCTTGTTCAAGAGCGTGTTGCGGTGAAAGCCGGTCGCCACGCGCGTGTCGAGATCGGCATCGGGCAGAAGATCGCCCGCCAATTGCTGGATCGTGAAGCGGTCAAACGGCAGGTCGCGATTCAAGGCGTCGATCACCCAGTTGCGGAATCGCCAGGCGTGCGGGCGGGGTGAGTCTTTTTCGTAGCCGTCGCTGTCGGCGTAGCGGGCCAGATCGAGCCAGTGGCGGGCCCACCGCTCGCCGTAGTGCGGCGAGGCCAATAGCCGCTCGACCAATTGCTCGTAGGCGTCCGGCCGGTTGTCGCGGATAAATTCCTCGACGTCGGCCGGCGACGGCGGCAAGCCCAGCAGGTCCAGGTGCAGCCGGCGGATCAACGTCGGGCGATCCGCCTCGGGCGAGGGATCGATGCCCTCGGCTTCGAGCCGCGCGAGCACGAAGGCGTCGATGCCGTTGCGGACCCAGGCCGCGCGGGCGACGGGGGGCGGCGCGGCGGCGCGGATCGGCTGGAACGACCAGTGCTTGGCCGCGCTGTCGGTCGCGTCGCCGTCCGGCCAGCGGGCGCCTTGATCGATCCACGCCCGCACCAGCGCGATCTCGGCCGCCGACAGTCGTTGCCCCTCGGGCGGCATGACGGTGCCTTCGTCATTGACGCCGGCGATGTAGGCCACCAGGCGGCTCTCGGCGCTCTTGCCCGGCTCGAAGATCGGGCCGCTGGCGCCGCCGGCCAGCGCGTCGGCCTTGCGGTCCAGCCGCAGGCTCGATTCCGACTTGTCCGGTCCGTGGCACGAGTAGCAGCTTCGGGCCAACAGCGGCTGGATGTCGCCGGCGAAATCGACCTCGCGATCGGCCGGCGGCGGCAGCTCTGGCTTTGTCGCGGGCGCCGGCTGAGGCGCGGCCGGCGCAGACTTCTCGCCATCGGCGGCGCGCGAAGGGGCGGCCGCTAGCGATGCCAGGCACAGAGCGAATATCCAGACCAACGGGTAGCGCATCGAAACGGCAGCCCTCGGTCCACGTCAGGGAGGCGCGCGGTCCGAATGTTCGTTCCCGCGCGGTTTCAGGCAGGCAGCCCCTCATTTCACCACCCGCCCCGAGGGGTGTCAAGAAAAGGGATGAGGCCGCCAGGGCCATTCTGTTTTTCAAAATGGCGAGGCGGGAAAATGGGACTGGCTCCGAGCATAAACAGCGCAAGTCCTTTCAGACCAACGTTGCGTCTCGGTGCCTGTCCCACTTTCCCGCCGGTGCGCCGCCATCCAGCTCGAATCTGTGAACGGGCCTACCGCGAGGGCTCCGCGGCATCGCGGCGTCCGCCGTACGCGAGAGCCACGAGGTGCCGGGCTCCTAGAAAGAGCACAACGCCAACGAGCAACGGCGACAATGGCCCCAACTGGCCGGCCAGCATGGCCGCCACTGCGCCGGCAACGGTGGCCAGCGCGATCGTGCGGACGGTGACGCCAAACAAATCGCTTGGTGACATGGGATATTCCCGAAAAAAAGTCCGGTTCGTGCAATCACTGTGATGGCTGCTCATCCCCAAACATGATGTTCCCCGGTTTCGCATCCAGATAATGGATGCCATGAACGCGCAGACCCGCCAACAGAGCCCGCACCTGCGGCCAGCGATCCTCGAATAACTCCCGCCGCTCGGCTTCCCAGTCATTCCACACTTCGGCCGAAAAGTCCGGCGTTTGGTCGAGATATGCCTTGCCGAAATCCAACAAGTAGGGCGGCGTGACTAGCTCCATTTCGACCACCATCAACGTGTCGGAGTGCGCGATGAGGGCGGGGATAGTAAATCCTCCGAGCACTGTAATTGAATGACTCTGGAGCCTTTGGTAGCATCGCAATTCGCGGAGGTAATTCTCCTGACGTTCAAACACCTTAATCGCCGTGGTGCGGTCGGAAAGCCACACGATTCCGTCTTGCCCCTGGCCCAGCCGACGCTCGATCTTGCCGGAGCGCTCGGCCGCATAGCCACCGGCACGCTGTTCCAACTCGGAGTGCGACATGGGGTTCCATTGGGCCGATGGCTATTCATCGACCGTCGAGGTCTTCTTGGAAATCGACGGCGAGCGATACCGTGTCGAACGGGTCGGCAAGGGCACCTTCGTTCTCCGCGATCCCTGCGAGTGTCCTCCCGGAACCGCGGCGAAGCTGATTGTCGGCGTTGACGGTGTCGAAAAGCAACTCGACATTGTGCTGAGCCACGGCGCCGGGCAAGGCATCCGCGAGGCCGTGCCGTTTTCTTGACCTTCTTTGCTGCTCCGCCGACACGCTCCCATGTCTCTCGCACTCCGCCAGCGGCTGTTTGACGAGCTCGATCGGCTGATACTGATCGATCCGCATACGCACATTAACCCGTACGCGCCGGCCGCGGCCACGCTCGCCGACGTGCTGGGCTACCACTACTACACGGAGCTCGCGCACTCGGCCGGCATGCCCAAGGCGCGGATCGAGGAGCCGGGGCTTGACCCGAAGGAAAAAGTCCGCCGGCTGGTCGAGTATCTCGCGCCCTTGGACAACACGATCCAGTACAGTTGGCTGGTCGAGATGGCCCAAGAACTGTTCGGCTTCGCCGACGACCGCGTGACCGTGGCCAACTGGGAATCGTTGTACGACGCGGCCGCGGCGCGGATGCGCTCGCCCGGCTGGGCCCGCGAGGTGCTTAAGAAGAGCGGCCTCGAGGCGGTCTTCCTCACGAACGACTTCGACGATCCGCTCGCCGGCTTCGACACGAAGCTCTACATCCCCTGCCTGCGGACCGACGACCTGGTGTTCCACCTGGCCAAGCCCGAGGTCCGCGGGCGACTGGAAAAAGCCTCCGGCGTTTCGCTCGGTTCAGCGGCCGACGTACGGACGGCGATCGGCCGGTTGTTCGAGCATTTTGTCAAGCACGGTGCGCGGGCGTGCGCGATCTCGCTGCCGCCCGACTTCGCGCCCGCGAGGGTGTCGCCCGCGGCGGCGGTCGCGGCGTACGAAGCGCTCGTCCGCGACGGCACGGGGGCAGCGGCCGAGCGGCGCGACGCGGCCAACTTCGTCTTCTGGACGCTGGCCGAATTCTGTGCCGACTTCCGCCTGCCGTTTGACCTGATGATCGGCGTCAACCGCGCGGTGTACGCGGGCGGCGTGTACCAGGGCCAGGACTTGTACGACAGCCGCGTGTCGCTGATCCAGTATCGCGAGCTGTTGAACGCCTTTCCGCAAGTCGTCTTCCCGATTTCGGTGTTGGCCAGCGTCACGAACCAGGAGCTGGCGAGCTACGCCTGGATCTTCCCCAACGTGGTCACGCACGGCCACTGGTGGTACTCGAACACGCCCACGTTCATCGAGCACGACGCGGCCGCGCGGCTGGAGGCGGTGCCGCGGACGAAGCAGATCGGCTACTACAGCGACATGTACAAGCTGGAATTCGCGCTGCCGAAATTCCGCATGTACAAGCGGATCCTGGCCAAGATTCTGGCCGAGCGCTTCTGCATCGACCGCGGCTGGAGCGAGGAGCGGGCGATCGACTTGGGCCGCCAGGTGCTCCGCGGCAACGTCGAACGCGTGTTCTTCGCGAAGGAGTAGGCGCGCGTCGGCCGCGAAGTCCGCCAAAGCGGACGGCCGGACGAGCGTTCAGCGGAGGATTTTCACCCGCGACTCGACGGTCATCATGTCGTAGACGTCCTCGATATCGCGGGGGTGCAGACGGATACAACCGCGCGATTCAGCCTGGCCGATGCTTTGGGGATCGTTCGTGCCGTGGATCCCCAGTTGATTGCCCAGGCCGATCCAATACTTCCCAAACGGATTGGCGGGGTCGCTGGCCTCGATGGCGCGCTCGCCGTAGTAGGTGGGGTTGGTGGTCTTCTCCTTGACCGGGTATTCCCCTTCCGGCGTCGTTTGATCCGCGCCGACGCCGACCGGGAAGCGACCCGCGAAGCGATTGCCCAAGAACAGCGTCAGGTAGCGGTTGCGGAGATTGACCGTGGCATCGAAGGGGCCTTGCACGACCTTGAGCTTTTCGCCCGCGCGAAGCCGGTTGGGGTCCTGAATGCCGTTGATCTTGGCCAATAGCTGCCAAGGCACCCGATAATGCTGTGCGATGCGGTCGAGGGTGTCGCCGGCCTGCACTTCGTATCCGGGCACCAGTAGATGCTCGCGCGAGTAGATCACTGTTCCGGCAAGTTGATTGAGCAGGTCCAGCAGGGGTTGCTGATCCTGCTCGGCCAGGCGCGGGTCGTCGTACCAGCGCGAAAGGAGCACGAGTGCGTCGTCCAACCGGTGCTCGTGCAATAGCCCCTGCGCGGCGGCATAGTCACCCTGGAACGTGGCGCCCGCATCTGGTCCTGCCGATGGCGGAGGGATCGTTGCCGCCGGTGGAACGCTGGCTGCGGCCGGCGATTGCGGCACGCTTACAGCCGGGCCTGCCAACGGAGGTTGGTCCGGCGCAACGGCACCGCGGTTGACGTACCTCTCTTCCTGCATTGCGTCGACGCGGGTGGTGGGTGGCCCCGCCACCGGTGGCGCGCTATCGGTGCTTGGCCCGACACCAGGCGCTACGAAGGGGGGCGCAGCGCCGGCATCCTGGTGAGCCGCCTCGGTGCCATATCGTGGCGCCTCGGCGGGCGCGACCGGCTGCGGTTGCACGACGTGCGGAGCGGCGGGTGGACCGCCGGCCGACGGCGCGACGCCTGGCGTGACTGCCGTCGGTGGCGTCTCGACCGACGGCAGTTCGATTTGCGGCGCTCCCTGCTTCCAATCGTCTTCGGCAGCGCCAGGGGGAGGCGCCACGTCGCGCGTGCCCGTCAGCGCCATATACACGCCGTACGCCACGCCCGACAGGATGGCGACGATCAGAATCGTCTTGAAAAACTGCACCGGTGTCCTCCTTGACACGTTTGCTGATGGCGCGACGGAAACGGCGAACGCGAGTCTCGCCGCAAGGCATGGCGGCGACTAAGAAAAGCTATCGCACGGCGCAACCAACCGGCCGCTGCAACGCGGCGCGAAGCCGAACCGGGCAAATTGCGGCGGGATCATAGAGAAACTCCGGCGCTGACGCTACGTCAGCCGGGCGAGAGGCGGGGCGCCACGATTGGCAAGATAGGCAACCTGTCCAGGCACGGGCCGTTGAGGACAGGAGAGCTGCAAAGTCCGGGGTCTGGCTCATTTTTCGGCATATGCGGTTCGCAATTCTTCCGAAGGACCTTCGGCCGAAAAATGTGCCTGACCCCCTGTCAGGACTTTACAGTTCTCCTGCCGTTGAGGAAATCATTGACCCGGCAGAGCCAGCAGACGCTTCGATTCACCCAACAGGAACTTCAGGTCCATGAAGGGTTCGGGCCCGATATCCTGCCAGCGAACAAGCCCTGCGCCGTCCACCAGAAAGGCGCCGTGCAGCGGTATCCCCTCGAAATCGTCGAACGCGCGATACTGGTGGAATGCTTGCATCCCCGGATCGGCGACGATGGGGAACGTGAGTGGACCATCCGCCGCCGGCCGGATGGCTAAGGCCGACTTCAACTGCTCGGCCGACTCCGTGCTTATGGCGACGATCGAGATGCCTGCGTCGGCCAACTCACCCGCCATGGGCGCCAATGCCCGCACTTGCTCGACGCAGTGCAAGCAGCCGAAGCCGAGGTAGAAAACCACAATCACGGGCTTGCCGCGATAGTCGTGAAGCGAGACCGGCCGGCCGTCAGCGTCCGCTAGCGACCAGTCCTCCGCCGCGTAGGGGTGCCAGCGGAGCGGGCCAAGCGAATCCAAGGGTGGCCGCTCGCCGAAATCGGCCGCCGTCGTGGCCGGCACGCGCCAGTCGTCCGGCAAGCCCATCTCCCGCGCCAGCGGGCTCAGTCGGCGGAAGACCGGCACGTCGAGGTCGAGCTGCGCGCCGGCGGCCCGCAGCTTCTCGAAGTGCGTTTTTGCTTCCTGCGTCTTGCCGCAGCGGACCAGGATGTCGACGTAGTTGGCCAGCGGCTGCACTTGCGCCGTCGCCGCCTCGGCCGCCTCGCGGGCAAGCTGCTCGGCGCGGGCCGGGTCGCCGGAGGTGAGCGCCACCTGCGACAAGAACTCCTTCGACAGATCGCCGGCCTTGTCGAATTCGGTCTTGGCCGCGGCGAATTGTCCGCCCGCGAGCGCTAGCCGGCCGTTCAGTTCGGCAAGCGCGGTTTCGATCCGCGAGGTTTCGCCGGCGGCCGCCACGATCGCGTCGTTCTTCGCCTTCGCGATCTGGTCGTCGGGATTCTTTTGGTCGCGGGCTTTTTTCTCGGCGTCCTCGCCGGCCGCCTGCTGCGCGGTTTTGATCTTGGCGAGCATGTCCGATAGCGCCGCGATCTGCGCCTTGCCGGCCAGCACGTCGCCGCGGCCGAAATGGGCGGCGCCCAGCAGCCGCAACCGCTTCACTTGCTCGGCCGGGATTTCGGTGGGCTCCAGGTACGGCGTGTCGGCCAACGCCACCAGCTCGTCCCACAGCTCGTAGCGCGAAAGCACCTCGAACAGCCGCAGCCGCCCGTACTGCGAGCTGCTGGTTTTCGTGAGCACGTTGTACGTCGGATGGCGCGGCAGCTCGATCATGTTCTTCGCCAGCGCGACGGCGTCGTGCACACGGCCGACGAACAGCAGGTCGCGAATCAGCCATTCGTTATTGTGCGCGTAGTTGTGGATCTGGTCGGGCAGGATGCGGTCGCGGATCATGCGGGCGTGATCGACGCGGGCCGAGGCTTCTTGCTGCCAGGCCGCCTCCGCGTAACGGTGCAGCCCCGAATAGATGTGCCCCGGCATGTGCCACATGTGGGCGATCGCCGGGGCGGAGCGCCCGCACATCGCCGCCGCTTGAAGGGCCCGCTCGGCCTTTTCCTTGTCCCACAGGTGGATGCGGTAGTGGTGCGCCGGGTGCAAGGGCTCGGCCGAGAACACCTCGGACAATAGCGCATCGACCGCCTGGTGACTGGTGATCGGCAAGTCCTTGCTGCTATTGAACCAAATCTGCACGGCCAGAAACGCCTTGGCCTCCAAATCGTCGGGATACTCGTGGATGATCTTCTCCAGGTTCCGCACCAGCGCCCGGCGCCGGCTTTTTTCCTCTTTGGGCTCGGCCGCGTAGAACGCTGCCAGACTGTCGATCCACAGCGCCTCGCGCGGGCTGGCCGCGGCCTTCTGCTCGACCGCTTTCTGGATGAACTTCTTGGCCCGCTTGTCGTTATTGACGTTGGCCATGGCCATGCCCCAGTAGGCCATGGCGCACTTGGGATCGAGCGCCGCGCATTGGCGGAAGGAGCGTTCGGCCTCGAAGTACCAGAATCCGTGCAGTTGCCCCACGCCCTGGTCGAAAAACTGCTGCACGCCCGGGACGCTACTCGTGACGGCGAGGTGGACCCGGCCGGTGCCTTCCATCAGGTAGGCACTCTGGCGCGGGCCCTCGTCGAAGGCCTCGCCGTGGGCCGAGTGACCGGGCATCCGCTCGCCGGGGGCTTGCGCCTGGGCTTTGGCAGCGATCGCGGCGGCCAAGCCCGATGGTTTCTTCGTGTCGGCCGAAGTCGCGGCGGATCCCGTCGCAGGCGCGGTCGCGGGAGCCTGTGAGGGGGCTGCCGGTGCAGCGGATGTCGGTTGCTCTTCGCAGCGTATGCCTTGGGTTGATGCCAGTGTCAGAATGACGACGGCGACGGCAAGGAATCGCGGCATGGGCAGGCTCCGCCAGGCAAGAGGTCGCGGCAGGAACCTGCATGATGAGCGGGCCAGAAGCGATCGTCAAGCAATTGTACGCGCCGGTAAGTGGGGTCACTAATCACCCCACCACCCACGCGCCGGGTTGGCTTGTGAGGAGATGGTAAAGATTGAGGGCACATCGATGCCCGGGAAGCTTGCGCTCCCGTCACGCCCCTTTCGGCACCGCCCAATGGCCATCGCGGTAGGTGCGGCCGGCGAGCGGCGCGGCCTGCGGGTCGTCCACGATCTGCTCCTTCACAGGATCGAAGTGAATGACCCGTCCCAATCGTGTGGCGATATTGCCCAGGTGGCATAGCGCCGCCGCGCGGTGCCCCACTTCGACGTCGGCTGCCGGCCGGGCGCCCGAGCGGATGCAATCGAAGAAATTCTGGTGATGGGCCGGCAGGTCGGGCTTGCCCGTCATCGAGTCCACGAGCTTGTCGCGCTCGCCAAAAAGCTTCCAGCCTACGGTGTGACCCAGAATGAGCACGCCCTTGGTGCCATAGAAGGCGTTTCCGTTCTCGTAGCCTTCTTGCGTGTAGGGGGACCAGGTGCGCTGCTCGAAGACGAACTGCTTCTTGTGGCCGACCTGCCCGTTGCCGGGATACTCGAAAACGACGTACTGCGTGTCGGGGAATTGCTGATCGTCGTCGAAGAAGTACTTGCCTCCCAAGGCGGCGATGGAGCTGGGGTGCGTATCGAGGCCGAGCCCCCAGCCGGCGATGTCGATATTGTGTACGCCGTCATTGCCCATGTCGCCGCAACCGAAATCGAACCACCACCGCCAGATACCCGGCAGCAGGTTCGTCTGATAGGGCCGCATTGGCGCCGGCCCGGTCCACAGATCGTAGTCGAGCGTGGCGGGCGGGTCACTGGGCGCGGCATGCCCGATGTTGCGGCGGCGCTGGCTGTTCCAGACTTTGGCGGCCAGGATGTCGCCAATCGCGCCGTCGCGCAATAGTTGCATGGCGCGGACGACGTGCTCGCTCGATCGGCTTTGCGTGCCGACCTGCACGACGCGGTTATTGCGGCGGGCCGCCTCGACCATCAGCCGCCCCTCGCGGATATTGTGCGAGCAGGGCTTCTCGACGTACACGTGCTTGCCGGCGTCGCACGCCAGGATCGTGGCCGGGGCGTGCCAATGGTCGGGCGTGGCCACGAACACGGCATCGACCGACTTATCGTCGAGCACGTGCCGCAGGTCCTTGACCGCCTTGGGCATCGTGCCAGCCGCGGACTCGACCAGCTTCGCGGCCTTGTCCAGCCGCTCGGCGTCGGGATCGCAGACATAAGCGACCTGCACGTCCGGGTTGGCGACAAGCTGCTTGAGGTGCGCGGTTCCCATCCCGCCCGGCCCGATCACGCCGACGACCATCCGGTCGCTCGCGGCCGCGGCGCGTGCGGTTGTGGCGGTCGCGGAGAGCGCAGCCGCGCCAGCGAGCCCCAGCGTGGTATCCTTCAAAAAGTCCCTGCGATTGGGGTCGGGCATGGTTGGCTCCTGTGAATCTGCAAGCGGTCCACTGACATGAAGGGCCACCGACAGCGCCGAGGAATTCGATTCATCCATCGCCAGGTGGCCGAGATTGTCACTGTCGATATTCCGTCCTCCTCGGTGTCCTCGGAGCCCTCTGTGGCCAACCTTGCTGGATGGGAAATCGTCGGTCGGTGCGCGCAAAGCACAGCCGCGCGCGGCGTGAAAGCGAAGCGATTAAGCCAGCAGCCCGCGGACGATCTCGCCTTTCACCAGCTCGCGCGGCTGGTTGAGGTGGTTGTAGACGATCGTGGCGGGGTCGATGCCGACCGAGTGATAGATCGTGGCCAGGATCTCGGCCGGGTGCACGGGGTTCTCCAGCGGCCCGCTGCCGGTGGCGTCCGACTTGCCGTACACGCTGCCGCGCTTGATGCCGGCGCCGGCCATGCAGGCCGTGTAGCAGTACGGCCAGTGGTCGCGGCCGTCGTCGCTGTTCGAGTTACCCGACGTGCTCACGCCGCGTTTGGGGCTGCGGCCGAACTCGCCGATGGCCAGGATCAGGGTCTCGTCCAGCATGCCGCGTTCGTCGAGATCGGCGATCAGGGCCGACAGCCCGGCGTCGAGCATTGGCGCGCATTGGTTCTTCATGCGGCCGGACAGGCCGACGTGCACGTCGAAGGAATGGTTGTCGCTGTTGGCGACCTTGGGCCAATTGACCTCGACGACGCGCGTGCCCGCCTCGACCAGTCGGCGGGCCAACAGGCAGCTTTGTCCGAAAGTGGTGTTGCCGTATCGCTCGCGGGTCTGCTGCGATTCGCGCCCCAGGTCAAACGCGTCGCGGGCCCGGCCGGAAATCACCAGGCTCAACGCCTTGTCGTAGTATTCGTCCAGGTCGTAGCGGGCCGTGGCGCGTTCGATGGCCGGCATGCCGCTGGCGATCACATCGCGCAGCCTGGCCCGCCGCTCGAGCCGTGTGGACGACACTTCGGGCCGCAACTGCAAGTCGTCTATCTTGATGCGCGACATCTTGGCCATGTCCATGTCGTCGCCGGCCGGATAGAGGTAATACGGATCGAACGCGCGGCCCAGGAAGCCGGCCGTGCCCGCCTTGCCCACCACGTTGCTCTCCTGCAGCGGGCGGGGCATCATCACGAACGGCAGCATCGGCACCGTGGTCGGCTTCAGCCGGATGATGTTCGAGCCGAAGTTCGGGAAATCCTTCGGGCTCGGCGGCTCCAACTGACCCGAGGCGCTCACGCGGTCGGTCGTGTAGCCGGTCAGCATTTGATAGATGGCGGCCGTGTGGTTGAACAAGCCGTTGGGCGTGTAGCTCACCGAGCGGATCAAGGTCAGCTTGTCGCTGATCGCGGCCAGCTTCGGCATCAGCTCCGTGACTTGCAATCCGGGCGTCTTGGTGTCGATGGGTTTGAAGATGCTCCTGACGTTGTCGGGCACGTTGGGCTTGGGGTCCCACAGATCGAGGTGGCTAGGACCGCCCTGCAGGAACATGAGGATGACGCTCTTGGCCTTTCCCCAGCCGGGTCCACCGCCCGTGATGGCTTCGGCGCCGGACGCGGTGCGCTGGGCGCGGAAGATGTCGGCCAGCGAGAGACCGAGCATGGCCGAGCCGCCGACGCGCAACAATTCGCGACGTGTCACTCCGTCGCACGTGTCCTTGCCTGCACATCCGGGAATGACCAGCATGGCCGACTCCTCATCGCGTTGTTTGGGTGGGGCGCGTGACGGCAGGCGCGTGAACGTGGTCCGACCAGCGCGCAGCGACATACGCAGCTTAAGGCGTGGCGCGCAGTATAGCGCCGGCACCATGCCGATGTCAACGGGGGACAGCGAGGAAACCTAGGCGATTGCTAGACTTGCGCCCAGATTCGAGGTCTACCACTCTTCGATCTTCAATCGCTGCTCGCGGAGGAACGCCTCCGCCTCGCGGCGCGTAAAGACGCCTTCGGTGGCGCTGATCGAGCGGACGCAACTGGCCCCTAGCGCGCTGCCCCAGGCCAGGCAGCCGCGTTCGTCGTGGCCGGCCAATAGCCCTGCGATGTATCCGGCGTCGAAGGCGTCGCCGGCGCCGGTGCCGCCGACATAGTTGGTCGGGTAGACGCCGGCCGAAAGCCGTACTCCGATACGGGTGGCGAGCACCGTGCCCTGCCCGCCGCAAGTGATCACAGCAGCGCCCGCGCCGGCGGCCAGAAAGTGCTCAGCTTGGGCTCGTGGGTCCGCCAGGCCGGTGATCGCGGCCGCCTCGTCGGCGTTCGGCAAGAAGATATCGGTCTCCGGAAGCACCGGCGCCAGCCGCGGCCAATGGTCACCCGGCCCGGGCAGCACGATATCCAGTACGGTCTTGACCCCCAAGCGCCGCGCCTGCCGAAACACGTCGGCCAATTCCTTCGCATCCAGGGCCGGCATGAGCAAGTACCCGCCGACGTACAGCACCTTGGCGGCGCGAAGGCGGTCGATGGGTATGTCGGCCGCCGTGAAGCGCCCGTTGGCGCCAACGGTGTGAATGAAGCGCCGGTCCTGGCCGGCGACATTGACGATCAGCGTGGCCGACGTGCCGACGCCCAAGAGCCGGCGGACGCTCCCGGTGTCGACGCCGGCGGCGTCGAGCGTGTCGGTGACGAAGCGGCCCAGCACGTCGTCGCCGACGCACCCGACCACGGCCACCTGGACGCCGACGCGCGCAAGGTCAACGGCCGTGTTGCTGGCGCAGCCGCCGATCGCCAACTCGAGCCGATCGGCCAGGACCAGCTCACCCGCCGCCGGCACGTGGTCGACCGGTGCGCAGCCATGATCCGCGACCAGGATGCCGACGCTGAGACAGTCGATGCTCATGGAAAGCGGTCAGTGAACAGTGGTCAGTGGTTGGCGAAGTCAGTGAACAGTTTGTACTGACGACAATGTGCGGTGGGAAGCAGGAAGAGCAGCCCGAGGGTGGGGAGGCCAACGACGCAAAGGGTTGCCCGCCGGATTCGTAACCTGTTTCCTCTGGTCAGTTCGCCTCTAGCCTATTCCGCCCTTGACCCATTTGCCCGGTTTTTGTAGTTTGCCGCCCCGAATAGGACGTTCGGCTGGACGCCGGACGGACCGGGCGAAGGGACTCGCAGCCCCCGGCAAAGGGCCTCGGTCATGGCAAGGATGCTCTCATCCGCCGCCGCATCTTGCGCGGTCCTCGCGGCGTTGGCCGGTCCCGGTTTGCTCTCGGCCCAGGCACCTCCGTCGGACGAGTTTCGCGTCGCCCGGCTGGTGCGCGAACTGGGCGCCGACTCATTTGCCGTTCGCAAGACGGCCACCGAGGAGTTGGCTCGGCTGGGCCCCGCGGCGCGCCGCGCCGTCGAGGAGGCCACGCACAACGACGATCCCGAAGTGCGCTTGCGCGCGAAGGACCTGCTCCTGGCGATCAAGGTACACGATTTGTGGGCACCGGGCCGGTTTGCGCGCCCGGATGCGCCGGTTGCGGCCTCGCAAATCCTGCGACTGTTGGGCGAGCAGACAGGCAATCATCTGTTGGTCGGCGATCAATTCGGCACGTTCCACGATTCCGAAGTGAAGCTCGAAAGTGCCTCGAACGAATATTGGGCCGTGCTCGACGATGTCTGCCGGCAGAGCGGCAATCACTGCCGGCCCCACTACGACAGCCGCACGCCCGGCGTCGTCGTGGTCGCCGGTGCGCCGGGGCGGCAGCCGCTGGCCTACGCGGGTCCCGTGCGGGGGCGGATCACCACGGCCCGCCGCATGTTCGTCGAGGAGTTGAACTACGAGGACGCGCGGTCCGACAAGACGCACACGTTTCAGCTCAATCTGGAGATGACGTGGGAGGACCGCTTCAAGCTCGTGGCCTATCGCTCCCAGCCGGAAGTGGTCGATGCCGTCACCGACTCGGGTGAGCGGCTGTCGAGCGCGCAGGCGTCCGCCGGGGGCTGGAACGTGGCCGGCGCCGGCACGCGGCAACTCACGATGAACCTGCGGCTGCAACCGCCGCCGGCCGCGGCAACGCGGCTCGACGTGCTTAAGCTCACCTGGGGCCTGATCGCCGTGGGGGACATGGCCACCTTGGCGATCGACGATACCGCGTCGCAAGACCCCCATTTTCAGGATGACGTCGAGCTGGTGGTGGAAAGCTTCCAGGCTACCAGCGGCGGACGCTACGAGACCACCGTCCGCGTGACGCGCGACCTGGTGCTCCCTGAGCCGCAGGAGATCCTCTTCCAGGAGCACGAGCTGGAGCTGGTCGACGCCGAGGGAAAACCGCTGCGCAAGCTAGGGCAGACTAACACGCTCGCGGATCACGGCGCGACGCTGAAGGCCACGTTCGCCACGGAGAGCGAAATGGCGACGCCGCGGCAGTTGCGGTTCATCTATCCACGGCTGCGAAGCCAGCGCGACCTGGCGATCACGTTCCGAGACGTGCCGCTACCGACCGGAAGGCCGGAATAAACGACGCGTCCGCCGACGCCGCCAAGCGCCAAGGCCCGCGACGAGCAGGCCGAGGGTCGCGAGGAGTGAGATTCGCATCAGCATTCTCCTTATTTCTCGCGTTCAGGGTGCACCCGCTCGCAGGCCCTTTGGTGCTCGGGCCACCCCGGACGGACTTCTGGGCGCAGTTTCACGAGTCTCCGCGACTTTGGCGTCCGCGACAAAGAGCTTGTCGAGGGCATCGTTCAGGTCCGACAGATCGTAGGCAGACTACCAATTCGCAAAGTATTGACCTTGATGCCGATGCGCTCGGAAGTCCGGTGACAAGCACGCCGGATTCTGGGGCCAGGGTCATTCTGTTTTTCAAAATGGCGAGGCGGGAAAATGGGACTGGCTCCGAGCGTAAACAGCGCAAGTCCTTTCAGACGAACGTTGCGTCTCGGTGCCTGTCCCACTTTCCCGCCGGTGCGCCGCCGGCCAGCTTAAATCTGTGAACGGCCCTGATTCTGGAGCCGCTTTGGTTGCCAGCCGCGGCTTTTCGCGGTAAACAGGGGGGGGTTCGCGTCCTGCCCTTCGGTTCCACGCTTGCGGCTTTTTGAGGCCCCGGCTTGGAGCCGACGTAATTTGGACAGCGTGCCTCGAGGAAAACCCTGACGTGTTGACGATCTTGGGAAATCGGCAGCAGCGGTTCTGCGACGGACTCTCGCGCCGCCATTTCTTGCGGATCGGCGCGCTGGGGCTTGGCGGATTGTCGCTGCCGGGCTTGCTCCGCGCGCGGGCTCAGTCCGGCCAGTCAGCCCGTGACGGCTCGGTCATCATCGTCTACCTGCCGGGCGGACCGACGCAGCACGAGACGTTCGATCCCAAGCCCCTCGCCCCGGTCGAGATACGCGGGTCTTTTGGCGCTTCCGGCACCAGCATCCCCGGCGTGCGTTTCTGCGAGTTGCTGCCCAAGCTATCCCGCATCGCGCACACGTTTTCGGTCGTGCGCACGCTCACGGGCATGCACAACCGGCACGAGTCCTACCAGTGCTATACGGGACGTCCGGGTGGCCGGAACGAAGATAGCGAGCCGGCGGGCGGTTGGCCGTCGTTTGGCTCCGTCGTCTCCAGGTTAGTCGGGCCAGGCGCGCACGGCGTCGCACCGTACGTCGATGCAGCCCCGAAAATGGGATATGGCCCTTACAACAACACCGGCCTGCACGATGCCAGCGGCAAGGTCTCCTGGCCCGGCTTTACGGGACCGCAACATTGTCCGTTCACGCTCGAAGGGGACGTGAAGTCAGACTTGGTGCTCAACGGCATCGACCATGCGAAGCTCGACGACCGGCGGACGCTGTTGGCCGCGGTGAATCGTTGCCAGAGTCGATTTCCCCTGGACGGGCTCGACAAATTTCAGCAGCAAGCCTTCGACATCCTTACTAGCAGCCGCCTGGCCGAGGCATTGGATCTCGAAAAAGAGGATCCCAAAGTCCGCGAGCGGTACGGCGACGTGCAGGAGACGCATAAGGCCTACGGCGGGGCACCCCAGAGCCCGCGGCACTTGTTGCTGGCCCGGCGGATCGTGGAAGCCGGTGTGCGGTGCGTCACGGTCGCCTTTGGGGCGTGGGACTGGCACGGCACCGAGCGCGAAGGGACCATCGAGCATCACGCGAAGAAGTACCTCCCCGTATTCGATCACGCCTTGAGCGTGTTCTTGACTGATCTGGGCGAGCGGGGACTGCTGGAAAAGGTCACGGTCGTGGTGTGGGGTGAGTTCGGCCGGACGCCGCGCATCAATCGACAGGGGGGCCGGGACCACTGGCCCACGACGCAATCGGTTCTCTTGGCGGGTGGCGGCATCCAGGGGGGTCGCGTCCTCGGCGCCACCGACAGTACCGGTGGCACTCCGGTGGATCGGCCCGTCCACGTGCAGGAAGTTTTTGCGACGCTCTACCGCAATCTGGGAATCGACGTGAACACCGCGTCGCTCCCGGATCTGAACGGGCGGCCGCGATACCTGGTGGACGAAAACCGCCAGCCCATCAGCGAACTCTTCTGAACCGGCCGGCGCAGGCGGCCTTCATGGCTGGCCGCTCGACGCGGGGCGGGGAAATGCCTTGCGGCGCCGTTGGTTGCGCCGTCTCTCGTCCGCCTTCGACATGCCACTGTCTATCGGCATTGGTTCCTACCGGTAGCATCCGCGGTCGCTCTGCGCTTTAGCTAGTACCGTGCCTCGCTACTCCAAACGGACCAGCGCGCGGGCCAACCCTCGAAAAAAAGGATACACACCACCAGCCAAAAGCGCAGATGTGAGGGATCCACCCATGACCAACCGCACGAAATGCACCTACGCGCGGACAACCTACTGGCTCAAGTATCAGGCGTTCCTGCCCGAAGCGTATCGGCTCCCGGCCGACCGAGGCCCGGTCGAGCAGTGGTGGCCCTGGCGCGGCGCTGACATCCATCTGGACCGTTACGTCGCGCCTTCGCCCCCGGCAACGGTCATCGTATTGCACGGCGGCGGTGGCTACGGCCGCATGCTCTCGCCGTTTGGCGTCGCCATGAATCGATTGGGCTACGAAGTCGTCGCCCCTGATTTGCCC
This sequence comes from Planctomycetia bacterium, assembly GCA_016191115.1. Taxonomy (GTDB): domain Bacteria; phylum Planctomycetota; class Planctomycetia; order Pirellulales; family JACPPG01; genus JACPPG01. The sequence continues at coordinate 191,142 of JACPPG010000024.1, forward strand.
GGCTACGGTCTCTCGGTGACGCCGCCGGAGATGTTCACTCACGACCATTGGGTCGACTGCATCGTCGATCTCGTGGATGCCGAGCTACGGTGGACCGGCAAGCCGGTCGTGCTCCTGGGCATGAGCGTGGGCGGGTTTTTGGCCTATCAGGCCGCGGCCAAGAGCCGAAAGGTGTCGGGCGTGATCGCCACGACGCTGGCCGACGCGCGCGAGCGAATCGTCCAGGACCAGTTCTCGCGGTTTCCCTCATTGACCGGCGTCGGCGTCAAGCTGATGCCGAAGCTCGAAGCGCTGGTCGGTGGATGGCGACTGCCGATCAAGTGGTTCGCCAACATGAACGCCATCACCGCCAACCCGGAGCTCGCCAAAGTGGTCAATGGCGACCCGTGCGGCGGTGGCAACCTGGTGTCGGTCCGATTCATGCGGTCGCTGTTCACGATGCAGCCGGCGATCGAGCCGGAAGACTTTGATCTCTGCCCGGTGCTATTGGCGCAGCCGGCGGCCGATACGTGGACGACGCTCGAGGCGAGCCTGCCGGTGTTCGACCGCATCAAGGGGCCGAAGGAGCTGGTGATGCTCGACAACTGCGGCCATTTCCCGATCGAAGAGCCCGGCATCGGCCAGCTTGAGCGGGCCGCGGCAGCGTTCATGGAGCGGGTGAGCTGCGCGGCCGCGGCGTAGCGCGTCAGCCCGCGTGCGATCGGTTTCGGCGGTACGAAGTGGTGTGCCACGGCTTGACCGACTAGGGCAAGCCGTGGAGTGGAGCACAGGCCCGCGGTGCAACGTCGATCGGCGCGTCGCACTGCTTCTGCGAAGCAGTGGCACACCGTGACACGCGTGGCATAGCCGGTCGGTTATTTCTCTTTCGCCACTGGCTGCCAGTGCAGCCACATGGCGGCGCGACCTTTCGTCAGGTTCGTGATCCGCCGCTCTTCTCGATCCAATAGCCGCATCACGTACAGTTGCCGCACGCCGTCGCGCAGCGAGCCATACGACAGCCATTTCCCATCGGGTGAGGGCTGTGGGTGGTAGTGCAGCGAGCCGGCCGGTGTGTTCGTGAGCCGCTCGCTACGGCCGTCGAGCGTGACCTCGAACAGCTCGACACTGTCGCCGACTTTGGCCGTGTAATAGATCGAGCGGCCGTCGGTGGACCAGGCCGGGATGTCGCTGCTGCCGCCGTGGAAGTCGGGCACGTCCAGAAACGCGATCACGCCGCGGTAGCCGCCGCGGTCGGCGATCTTCCGCAAGTTGCCGCCGTCGGCCTCGACCACGTACGGGTGGCAGTTGTAGTGCTCGCCCGAGACGAACGACAAGTGCCGCCCGTCGGCCGACCACTGCGGCGCGAAGTTGAACGGCTGACCCGTCTCGATGTGCCGTGCATTGGTGCCGTCGGCATCGGCCACGAACACCTGGTAGTTCTTGTGGTACGCGACGCGACGCCCGTCGGGCGAGGCATTGAACCCGTAGGTGAACTCCCGCGAGCCGGCAGTCAGGTCGCGCTTGTTCCGCCCGTCGCGATCCATGCGGAACGGGTGGGAGTTGCCGTCGATCAGGGCGGTGAAGCCCAGTTGCGCCGCATCGCCCGGCCAGAAAAACACGCCCGAGTTGTAAAAGCTGACGCGGTCGACGCCGGTGACGTTGGTCGCCGCGCCCTTGGCCATATCGACCAGGTAAACATCATACAGCCAACCATCGGGCGTGAAGCGGAAATCCTTGTGCTCCTCTTCCCAGCGGGCGTTCTCGGGGCTTTCCCAGCCGCGGCCGACGACGGCCGTCCGCCCGTCGGGCGACCAGCCGGCGAATTGCGTCCAGGAGTTCGCCTCGCGCGCCAACTCCTCGGCGACGAGCCGACGCCCCGTGCCATCGGCGCGAGAAACGACTGCGCGGGTCGTGACCGTGTTGGCATGGCGCCCGCCCGGGAGGTCGGTCGAAACCTCGGAGTATCCGACAAGCATGTCGGGCGATGCGGTGTCATCGGTTGCCCGCGACTGCGAGACGGTTCCACCGGCGATGCAGGCGATCGCGGCGAGGCGCAGGGCCTGACGGCCCAGGCCGGCGCGAAGGGTGCTTGTCATTTGGCTCTCCTTGCCGCCCATTGTGGCTTGCGGAGGCGGATGATTCCAGATCGCCCTCTGTTCAACGCCCTCGGCGCGCGGTGTAATCGAGGTCCGTGGATCATGCCGCCCTTGGCAGGTGAATCCGTGGAGGTGCGTATGCGAGATTTCGCGATTCAATTGACGCACCGCGCCGGAGAGCTGGCGCGGGTGGCCGATGCCCTGTCGCGGAAGAACGTCAACATCAAGTCGCTCGCCGGGATGGTGGTCGGCCATCAGGTTTTGTTGCGGGTCATCGCCGATGACGTGGAAGCGGCGCGGTCCGCGCTATCGGACAACAACATTCGCTTCGAGGAGGCCGAGGTGGTCACCGTGGTCTTGGAAAACAAGGCCGGCGAACTGGCCAGCATCGCCCAAAAGCTCGGCGACGCGGGCGTGAACCTGCAGGCGATCTACCTGACCGGCATCGAAGGGGACCTGGTCGAGCTGGCCGTGATCTCGGACGACCCCAAGAAGGCGAAGAAGGTTTTGGAGTAGCGCGCGCCGATCGTGACAAAGGAGTCGCAAGATGCCACGGGTACCGGATCGCGATGCCAACAATTCTCCCTCTCCCCTCGCGGGAGAGGGCCGGGGTGAGCGGGCGAAAAGAGGGAATCGCCGCTATCTCGCACGAGCGCTGGCTTGTGGTCTGTTGACAAGCTTCATCGCGTCGCGGTCCATAGCCGGCTCACCACAAGAAGCGCCGGCCGCCACCAAGGACCGCATCGCCGCGGCTCTCGACCGCGGTTTGCCGCCCGTGAAGAAAGCGGCGGCCAACTATCCCGACCATCGCAAGTGCTTCTCCTGTCATCACCAGACGCTCCCTATGCTGGCCATGGTCACCATCCGCGACTTCGGCGGCGCTTTCGACCACGATCTGCTCCCCCCGGCTGCCTTCACGCACAAGTCGTTCGACGCGGACATCGACAACTTGCGCAAAGGGGAAGGAATCGGCGGCAGGGCGCTCACCGTCGGCTATGGTTTGTGGGCACTGTCGCTCGCCGACACGGCGGCCGACGAAACCACCGAGGCCATGGTCACGTTCCTGCTCAAGACTCAGCAGGAGGACGGCCGCTGGAAACCGCAAGTGAAACGGCCGCCCATGGAAGAATCGTCGATCACGTGCACGGTGCTAGCCGTGGCGGGCATGCGGAAGTACGCCACCGAGGTCCAGAAGGCCGACGTGGACGCGGCGATCGCGCGGGCCAAGGCGTGGCTCGTCGCGGCCATGCCCGAGAATCAGGAGGACCGCGCCGCAAAGCTGTGGGGCCTGCACGCGATCGGCAGCCTGGCTGACGAAGAGCGCTCGGCGCGCGCGGCCGTGCTCGCCGCGCAGCGCGAAGATGGCGGCTGGGCGCAAACCGACGATGGCCACAGCGACGCCTACGCCACCGGCCAGACGCTTTTTGTCTTGCATACGACCGGAATGACGCCGTGCGATACGACGTATGAGCGCGGCGTGAAGTTCCTGCTCGACGCCCAGCACGACGACGGCTCATGGCTGGTCGAGACCCGCGCCAAGCCCGTGCAGGTCTACTTCGACAACGGCGACCCGCACGGCAAGAACCAATTCATCTCGACGCCGGCAAGCGCGTGGGCGCTTGCGGCCCTGGCGATTTCCGGCGGCGCGAAGTAACGCACGCACGCGGCGGGCTACGCGACGAGAAAGACAAGAGATCGGCCGCCGAGTGCTCCGAGGGCACCGAGGAAGGAAAGTAGGCGGAAGACGGTAGGCAGAGGGCAGAGAAGAAAGACTGCACCCGCGAAGCGGCACGCCACTCCGCCATTTTCAGTCATTCGAGTTTCGAGCTTTGGATTTTTTTAGACATTTGACTTTCGTCATTCGTCATTCCTCTCGGTGGCCTCGGCGCCCTCGGTGGCTATCCGTCCTCTGAACGCGGGCGGCCGCTCCATGACAATCGATTCGCGTCGACAAGCTGCCTGCGTGCTTCTCGCCGCGCTGCTCGCGATGGTCGCGCCCGCCGTCGCCGCTGACGAGCCGGCCGCGACGGCGCTCGTCGAGCGGGGCGAGCTATCGGTGCTGTTTCGCGACAACTCCGATTCGCCGCGGTTGCTCAGCGGCGTGGACGCCTTGTTCAACGTCCGCCAGGCGGCGAAGTTCGATGCCTTCGATCCCGACGGCAAGGGGGCCTCGGCCGGGCTCAATTTCGAGCACATCATCGGCGGCCACGCGAGCCCCCACAACGCCTTCACGCCGCGGCAGGGGCGATTCGACCTCGAACGGCTGCCGGGCGGCGCCGGCGTGCGCCTCACGCGGCGCGCGGAGGACGATCCGTGGAAAACGGCCGCCACGATGACCTACACGGTCGTCGAGCCACACTATATCGACGTCGACTTCCGCTGCACGCCGACCGGTGCATCGCTCTTCCGCGAGCGAGGCTACGCCGTGTTCTTCTTCGCCAACTACATGAACGACGTGGCCGACGTGCCGCTCCATTTCCGCGGCATCGACGCCGAGGGGGGCCAGGAAAAATGGATCGCCGCCGACGCCCCGCCCGGCCACGCGGACTATAACGGCGGCGGCACGTACCGCGGCCGCGAGGCCCGACCGCTTGCTTACGACGACGATCACAACTTCAAGCTCAACCTGTGGAGCTACGACTATCCGCGCTTCACGCAGCCGTGGTACTACGGCCGGGCCGCGCACGACATGGCGCTCATCATGATGTTCGATCCGCGGCACGCGGACGCCGACGAAATCCGCTTCAGCCTGTTCAAGTTCAAGCTGCCGCGCCACCCGCGCCCGGCCTGGGACTGGCAATACGTGATCCACCGGGTCGAGGCGGGCCGCGAATACGGCTTCCGCGCCCGCCTCGTGTGGAAAAAGTTCGTCAGCCCGGAGGACTGCCAGGCGGAGTACGAGCGTTGGCGGGCGGGCTTGAAGTGAACAAGGCGCGATCAGTCATGTGAGAGGCGCGCACATCGGCCGCGCGATCGACGCGGCAATCGATAAATCTCGCGCAGCAAAGCCAAGGTTGTCGGGCGCAGCCGCGGTTTCGGTTGGTGCACGAACGGGCAGCGCGACCACGTTGACGGTGGAACTCGCTTCGACTTCGTCGTTGGCTGCGTCGGGCGGTGCGGATGCGCTCGTTGTGGCAGCACCCTGGCCGCCGGTGACTAGATAGCTTGCGCCGACCGCATCGACGCCGCTTTCGATCGTGACGACCTCGTTTGTGTGTGGAAGGGATTCCAAATAGTGGGCCGAACCTCTCGATGCTGGCGATCGTGTATGCGGGTCGTTGCGTGTCCTGGAAGTCAATGATGCCGTCACCGTTGATGTCGATCCAGGGTCCGGCCAACAGGTAGCCCACGCCAACGGTTTGGACGCCGCCATTTCGCTGTCCGGCGGATAATCGCGAATTCGACGCGATTTCGGCAAGCTACGCGCGACTGCGGGTGGCAGTAGGGATTGGGCAACAATCGTTGAAAGTTTGTGCAAGGGGCGGCAAGATATAGTCGTTGCGTGCGCGCCGAAAACGCTGCGGCGCATCGCTCTAGACGCTTTACTTTCAATCGAATCGAGGTAGATATGATGTCGCGTCGACGATTGCTATTCGTGGCGAGTCTGGCCGCGTGCGGCTGGCTGGCGGTACACGTTGCGGCGCCGTTATTCGCCCAGCCGAAGAGTGATGCGGGCGCCGCGGGCCAGGATTCCGCCGTGTCGGACCTGGACGCGCGCTATGCCCAGGCGTACCTTCGCCTGGTGGAAGCGACCCTGGCGAAGTACCAGGAAGTCAACCGCCGACGCCCCAACACGATCCGCTCCGGTGTGATTTCCGCGCTGCAGCAAAATGTGCGTGACGCCCGGGACCGGGTCAAGTTGGCCGAAGGGGACGAGAAGAGCGACGCCGACATTTTCGTCGCCAGTGCCGAGGCCGACCTGAAAGCCGCCGAGGAATCGCTGCGCAAAGCCAGCGCGGCCAATCAGCAGAGACCCGGCGTCGTTGGTCCAGAGGAAGTGACGCGGCTGAAGGCCGACATCGAGCTTGCCAAGATCCGGGTCGAGAAGGCGCGGCACCTGGCCAGCGAGTCGCCTCTATCGAACGTGCAGTTCGAGCTCGAGCAACTGCGCGAAGACGTGCAAGAGCTGCGGCTGATCGTGGCGCTATTGCGCGACCGCAACTAGCCCGCTGCCAGAACGGAGCCACCAAGACACGAAGTTCACGAAGAAGAGGAAAGAAGAAGAGCAAACCGGAGAACGCCGTGGCGAGGCATCAGTCGCCCAATTGCTTGCGGATGAACGCAATCGCCCGGGCGTGGGCGTCGGCGATGGCTTGCTTGTCGGCCGTGCCGCCGCCGAGGCCGTGGCCGCCTCCCTCGACAGAGACCAGCTCGTGCCACACGCCGCGCGTTTCGAGCGCCTTGGCCATGTCGGCCGACTCCTGGTACGGCACGTCGGTGTCGGCCGTGCCGTGCACCATAAGGATCGGCGGATACTCGGTCGTGATATTGCGCACGGGGCAGTAGGGATCGAGCTTGGCCCGCTCGGTCTTGGGATCGAAGCCGGTCACTTCGCGCGTCCACAGGCCGTTCTGCCGCAGGTAGAGATAATAGGTGAACCGGTCGCGGTTGCTGCTGCCGGTCAGCACCTCGCGGCCGACGACGCGACAGGCGTCTTCCTTGGCCACCAGCGGCTGCTGGCGATAGTGCGGCGACGGCTCGACGTACCACGGCCCATCGACGTCGCCGTAGCCCCAATAGGCCACCAGTGCCTTGGGTCGCGGCTGGATGCAGATGCCGGCCATCATGGTGAGATAGCCCCCGGCCGATCCGCCGGAGACGAGGATCCGCTGCGGATCGAGATGGAGTTGCGCGGCGCCTTCGGTGCGGATCCAGGTGAACGCGTCCTTGATGTCGTCGATGATCGCCGGAAGCTTCACTTCGGGGGCCAGGCGATAGTCGAGCGAGATGAGCACGTAGTTGTTCGTCCGGCAAAGGTCGGCGATGTCGCGCGGCACGCCGTCGCGGCTGCCGCCGATAAGGGCGCCGCCGTGAATCCACACCACGGCCGGCCGGACCTGGTCGCCATTGCGGCGATAGACGTCGGCCTCGATCTTCGTCGGTCCGACCGTCTTGTAGACGACGGTCTGTTTTGGCAACGCGGGCTCATCGGCGGCGAGCGTTGCGGGCGCGGCGATCATCGCGATCGTCAGCACGAGCGCACCCAGCACGCGGGAGGGCGAGGCTCCCGCCGAGCCGCGGCGCCAACCAAGAGAAGGCTCGGCGGAAGCCTCGCCCTTCCGTCCTCGCGCTTCCACCAAATGGAAACACAGGTTCTGAGACGAAACTGCCACGATGCGTCACCTGTTTGGAGAGCGCCTATTCGACTTCGTGCACGTCGGCCAGCACGCCGCGGGGGATGCAGACCGTCAGCACGGTCAGCTTGCCGATGGCCTTGTGCTTGACGCCGCGCGGCACGTACACGACCACGCCCTTGTGCAGCTCGATCACGTCGTCGTCCAGCACCATGGTTCCCTGGCCGTCGATGACGTAGTAGAACTCATCGGTCCGCTCGTGATAGTGCAGCCTGGCGTCGTCGATCTCGACGTGATGGACCTCGGCCGCGGCCCCGTCGGCTTCCTCGACCAGACAGCGGATCTGACCGCACGTCTCGGCCCAGGGCTTGATCGCGGCCGGGTCGCGACGCAGATAAGCGGTGCGGGTGCTCATGTGTTTTACTCGCGGGATCGAAAGTGCGTTGCCCGATAGGACCACAATAGTGGCTTGCAGGGCGGTCGGCAACTATGCTGTGGGGGCGCAGCGGGAGGGCGAGGCTCCCGCCGAGCCGCAGCGTCAACGAAGAAGGCTCGGCGGGAGCCTCGCCCTCCCGCTGCGCAATGACAAGTACACATTTGCGACGTCATTTGCAGGCGGAGGTGCAACTTGAATAGCGATCGATTCGCGGCGGGGGTGCCCGGTATCAAATCGGGCTTGGCGGTCGTTCTAACCTTGGCGCTAGCGATCGCGAGACAGCCTGCCGGTATCGCCGCCGCTGAAGGTGGAAGCGACAAAGAGCCGCAGTTCGTCGACCTGTCGCTGTTGGTTGCCCCTGAATTCCCCTGCACCTGGCCGGCCGCCGGCTTTCCGCCGTTCCACATGAATCCTTATCTGCGGATCGGACCGTTGAGTCCTTACAACAGCGACATCCTGGCGATCGACGGCAACACGGGCACGCAGCTCGACGTGCCGCCGCACTCGGTTCCGCATCCCGATTCGAAGCTGCCGAACGCGGGCCCTTACGGCCGGATGTACACTGACAAGGTGCCGGCGTGGCAGTTCTGCGGCGAGGCCTGCGTGGTCGATTGCCGCGACCTGGTCGAGTCGGCCGCGCCGGGAGCAAGCGCGCTCGTGACCAGGGACCGGATCGCGGCGTGGGAGCGCGAGCATCGGCCCCTCTCGACCGGCGACGTGGTGCTCTTGCGCAGCGGCTACACTGATCGCTTCTATCGGCCGCTGCCGGAGGGGCGCCGGTTCGCGGCTGATCCGGTCGCGGGGCGCACGCCCGCCTGGCCCGACCCCGATCCGGATTGCATGGAGTACCTGGCCAGCCGGAAGGTGATGGCGCTCGCGACCGACAGCGCGAGCATGGGCCCGCTGCCGGACTTGGCCGAGCCGACGCACCTGGCCGGCTTGAAGTACGGCATGATCTGGACCGAGTCGGCGACCGGCCTCGACAAGCTGCCGGCCACCGGCGCGTTTTATTGCATGCTCTCGCCCAAGCACGCCGACGGGGCGTACAGCGAGGGGCGGGCGATCGCCATCGTGGGCGATCCGCTCGCCCGGCGGCTGATCGAATCGGCACGCAAAAAGCAGGTCGTCGACCTCTCCGTCGTTTTGTCCACCGATCTGCCCGTGACGTGGCCGGGGCCCGGAGCAGGCAACCACCGCCAGCCGTATTTGAAGGTGCCGCTGTTCTTCGCGCCGAATCTGGGGACGTTTCACGTGACGCACATGCTCGATGCGCACGCCGGCACGCACCTCGTGCCGCCGGCCTATGCGCTGCCGCCGCCGGGCTTCGAGAACGGCCGCTACGCGCCCGAAGTGCAGGCGTGGCTCGCCGAGTACGAGCAGAAGTACGGCCCACGCGGCACCAGCAGCGTGACCACCGAGCAGGTGCCGCTACAGCAAACGTGCGGACCGGCGCGGGTGATCGACGTCAAGCACCGCATCGGCACGACCGACACGAAGACTTGGCCCAACTCGCCCGAAATAACCGTGGCCGACATCGAGCAGTACGAGAAGCAGCTCGGCCCGCTCAAGCCGGGCGACATCGTGATCTTCAAGAGCGGCTACACCGACGCGCACTTCAAACCGCTACCGCAAGGGCTGGCGTTCATGTCCGATCCCTTGAACGGCAAGCGCGAAGGATGGCCGGCACCGGGGCCGGACGCGATTATCTATCTCGCCGGCCGCGGCATCCGTTGCGTGGCAACCGACGGCCCGACATTAGGCGGCGCCGAGCCGAAGCGGGCGATCATGGCTTACTGGGCGCTGGCGACGAAGGGAATGGTGGCCGTCGAGTTTCTCACGAACGTCGATCGGCTGCCGAAGGAGGCGTACTTCATCTTCGCGCCAGTGAAGATTCGCGGTTGCCACGGCGGGCCAGGCCGGGCGATTGCGCTGTATTGAGCACTGGCTGAATCGCGCACGCCCCTGTCGTAGCCCGCAGGAATCCCAAATTCCTTGACGCCAGCGGCTCAAAACCGTAGAACCATTTCGCGCGGGCGTAGCCAAGCGTCCGCCCCCGCCCCAAGCTCGCTCAAGTGCCTGTGAAACTGCCTACGGCCAGGAGCGTCCCCATGCTTACCCTGCTCGGTTCGCCGCGACGTTGTTGTGACGGCCTGACGCGGCGCGAGACGTTACGCGCGGGCGGCTTGGCGCTTTTGGGCGGCCTCAACCTGCCGAATCTGCTCGCCGCCGAAGCACAGGCCCGCACGAACGCCGCCGCGAGAATTCGCCCGGGCAAGGCCAAGAGCGTCATCGTGCTGTACCTGCTCGGTGGCGCGCCGACGCAGGACATGTGGGACTTGAAGCCCCATGCGCCGGCCGACATCCGCGGCGAGTTCCAGCCGATTGCCACCTCGGCCCCCGGCATCGAGATCAGCGAGCCCTTGCCACTCTCGGCCCGCTGGATGCACCATGCGGCCATCGTTCGCACGGTGAACCACAAGGCGGGCTGCCACAATCCGCTCCCCAGCTACACGGGGTACGAGGGAACGCTCGACAATCTCGTCGCGAGTAAGGATAGCTATCCGCCCAGCATGGGCTCGGTGTGCGAGCATTTAGGACTGGGCACGCGCGGTCAGCCGGCGTACGTCTACATGCCGTGCTATCTCGGCTGGGGACAATCGATCCGCCGCCCCGGCCCCTACGCCGGCTTTCTGGGCAAAGAGTGCGACCCGCTCTTTACCGAATGCGAGCCGTACGTCGACAATCCGCCCGACACGCCCTACCACGCGCAGCCGCTGCGCGGTCATCCGCGCCTCCCGAACGGCACACTGCCCGACGAGATCACGATCGACCGGCTGAACACGCGGCGGCGGCTCTTGGATCAGATCGACGATTCCGTGCGGCATCTGGACGCGGCGGGCGGGGTGGCCCATTTCGATCGGCACCGCCAGCGGGCCTTCGACATTGTCACTTCACCCGAGGTGAAGGCCGTCTTCGATCTCCAGAGCGAGGACCCGAAACTGCGTGATCGTTACGGGCGGACGCTGTTTGGCCAGTGCGCGCTCATCGCCCGGCGGCTCGTCGAGACGGGCGTGCGCTTCGTTAACGTCACCTGGGACTGCTACTGGGAGCGGTTGAAGCTGCAGTTCGAGTGTTGGGACCTGCACGAACGCAACTGCGCGATCCTGCGCGACTACAACCTGCCGTACTTCGATCTGACCTTCAGCGCCCTGATGGAAGACCTGCACGATCGCGGCCTGTTGGACGAGACGCTGGTGGTCGTGATGAGCGATATGGGCCGGACCCCCAAGATCAACGCCCGCGCCGGCCGCGACCACTGGACGTATTGCTACTCCGTGCTCTTGGCCGGCGCCGGCATTCGCGGCGGAACGGTCTACGGGCAGTCGGACTCGCAAGCGGCGTTCGTCAAGGACCGGCCCGTCAGCACCGGCGACATCTGCGCCACGATCTACGAATGCCTGGGCATCGACCCGGCGATGGTGGTCCACGATCGCAACCGGCCGATGGAAATCGCGCACGGCGGCCGGCCCATCCGCGACATCCTGGCCGGCTAAGGTCGCGGCGGCGCGATCACGCTGCGGCAATCGAGGAGCGGTCACGTCGATGATCCTGCACGTCGACATGGATGCCTTTTATGCCTCGGTCGAGGAGCGCGACGATCCGCGCCTCGTCGGCCGGCCAGTGATCGTCGGCGGAACGCCGGAGGGGCGCGGCGTGGTGGCGGCGGCCAATTACGAGGCGCGGCGGTTTGGCGTGCATAGCGCGCTTGCTTCGGCCACCGCCCGCCGGCTCTGCCCGCAGGCCGTCGTGCTGCCGCCGCGGATGGATTACTACGCGGCTGTGTCGCGCGAGATTCGGGCGATCTTCGAGCGCTATACGCCGCTCGTCGAACCGCTGTCGCTGGACGAGGCGTTTCTCGACGTGACCGGTAGCGCGGGCCTGTTCGGTCCGGCCGAGGAAATCGGCCGGCGGATCAAGGATGACGTCCGCCGCGAGGTGCGGCTGGTCGCGTCGGTTGGCGTCGCGCCCAACAAGTTCCTGGCCAAGATCGCCAGCGACTTGGAGAAGCCGGACGGCTTCGTCGTCGTGCGCGAGGATGAGGATAGCGTGCAGGCGTTCCTCGATCCGTTGCCCGTCGGGCGGCTGTGGGGCGTCGGACGAGTCACGGGCGCGGCCTTCGCGCGGCTGGGGATCGAGACGATTGGCGAGTTGCGCGAGCTTTCGGCGGCGACGCTTGCGCGTCTCTTCGGCCGCACCGGCGCGCACCTGTGGAACCTGGCCCACGGCATCGACGACCGCCGCGTCGTGCCGGATCGCGAGGCCAAGGTCATCTCGCACGAGACCACCTTCGCCGCCGACATTGCCGATATCGAGATCCTGCGGGCCTGGCTCTTGGAGCTGACCGAACAGGTCGCGCGGCGCTTGCGGCGGCACCAGCTTTGCGGCCGCACCGTGCATATCAAGGTCCGCGCCGCCGACTTTCAAACGATCACCCGCGCCCACACGCTGCCGCGGGCCACGAACGTGACCGACGAACTGTGGCAGGCGGCCGCCAGGCTACTCGATGAACGGGTGCCGCCGCGATACTTGCCCGTAAGGCTGCTCGGCATGGGCGTAAGTGGCCTGACGGCCGAGGCCCGCTTGCAGCAGGAGCTGTTTGTCGATGAAGGCCATCGCAAGCAGGGTCAGCTCGACACGGTGGCCGACGCCATCCAGGAACGCTTTGGGAACGAGGCCCTGCGGCGCGGCAGCCGGCTGCGGCGGCGGGACCGGTGAAGGCCGATTGAGGGCTTTCAGGGGCCAGCAGGAGAACTGCAAAGTCCGGGGTCTGGCTCATTTTTCGGCGCGAACGATTCTCAATCCTTCTCCAGACGTTGCCCGAAAAATGTGCCTGACCCCCTCTCCCCGGACTTTGCAGTCCTCTTGCTGGCCCCAGAAACGTCCTCGTTGGGCACGTCCCTCGGATGTACAATCGACGCCAGGGCGGCGGCCTTACCTTGTGAAAATCCACGATATGCCAGACGCTCCACTCGTTTCACCGCAGGCGTGATATGCGGGTCCAACGGCGAACGAAAATCGGGCTGACGACGGGCATGCCACCACGCGCGGCGTGCGCCGTTGGGATCGCGGCGGCTCTCGGCTGCTTTGCCGTCGCACCGCTCGTCTGGTCCGCAGCGGCCGGCGAGCCTGCACCGGCGGCCGAGCAGCAGCCGGCCCGAGCCGCAGCGAAGCTCGACTTCAACCGTGACGTTCGCCCGATCCTTTCGGAGAAGTGCTTCTTCTGCCACGGTCCGGACGAACGGGCTCGCAAGGGCGATCTGCGCCTGGACGTGGCCGCCGAGGCCACGAAAGACCGCGGCGGCTACGCGGCGATCGTGCCGGGCCGCGCGGCCGATAGCGCGCTGGTGTCGCGCATCGCGTCGGCCGATGAAGACGAGCGGATGCCGCCGCCGGCCTCCGGCCGAACGCTTGCCGACCGTGAAATTGCCGTCTTGAAGCAATGGATCGACGAGGGGGCGGAATACTTGCCGCACTGGTCGCTCATGGCCCCGCGCCGGGCGGAGCCGCAGCCGGTGAAACGCGAGGCGTGGGCCCGCAACCCGATCGATCGCTTTGTGCTCGCGCGGCTGGAGCGCGAGGGCCTGCCGCCGTCGGCCGAGGCGGACCGCGAGACGCTGTTGCGCCGCGTCACGCTCGACCTGACAGGATTGCCGCCGTCGATCGCCGAGATCGATGCCTTCGTGCTCGACAACCGGCCGGACGCGTACGAGCGCGTCGTCGATCGGCTGCTGGCTTCGCCGCGTTACGGCGAGCGGATGGCCGTGCCTTGGCTCGACGCGGCCCGCTACGCCGACACGCACGGCTATCAGGACGACGGCGTGCGGCACATGTGGCGGTGGCGCGACTGGGTAATCGACGCCTTCAACCGCAACGTGCCCTTCGACCAATTCACGATTGAGCAATTAGCCGGCGATCTGTTGCCCGATGCGACCTTGGACCAGAAGATCGCCACCGGGTTCAACCGCAACCACCGCGGCAACTCCGAGGGGGGCATCATCCCGGAGGAGTACCTGGTCGAATACGTCGTCGACCGCGTCGATACGACCGCCACGGTATGGTTGGGGCTGACGGTGGGTTGCGCCCGCTGCCACGACCACAAGTTCGACCCCTTCACTTCTCGCGAGTTCTACCAGCTTTACGCCTTCTTCAACAACATTCCCGAGCAAGGCCGGGCGCTCAAGCAAGGCAACTCGCCGCCGACCATCAAGGCCCCCACCGCGGACGAGCAGCGGCTGATGGCCGAGACCGAGCGCGCGCTGGCCGCGGCGGAAGCGGAGCTGGTGAACCTGGAACCGCGGCTCGCCGCGGCCCAGGCCGCTTGGGAGCAGTCGCTCGACCGCGGCACGGACATCGATTGGTCGTACACCGATGGACTGGTGGTTCACTTCACGCTCGATGGCACGCCGGCCAGTGCAATCGCCGTCAAGGACGAGGACAAGAAGGGAGAGGGCAAAAAGGCCGAGAGCAAATTCGCCGACGGCGAGGCGGCGTACACCGACGGTGTGGCCGGGCAGGCCGCCCAGTTCGACGGCCGCCGCTACATCGAGGCGGGCAATGTCGCCGACTACGGCGAGCGAGACAAGTTCTCCTACGGCGCCTGGGTATTCGCCAAGCCGGGGCAAGGCGGTCCGGTCTTGTCGCGGATGGACGACGAGAAGATGTACGAGGGCTACGACCTGCTTTTGACCGATGGCCGCGTGCAGGTCTACATGGGCAATCGCTTCCTGGATGACTCGATTCGCGTCGAAACGGCCGACCCGATCGCGCCCGACCGCTGGCATCATTTGATGGTCGCGTACGACGGCTCGCAGGCGGCCGCGGGCGTGCGCATTTACGTCGACGGCGAGCCGGCGCCGGTCGAGATCCGCAACGACACCTCGAACAATCCCTTCCGCACGAAAGAGCCCATGCGGATCGGCTCGCGCGGCGTGGGGGACCGGTTCACGGGCTCGATCGACGACGTGCGGTTCTACGATCACGACCTGACGCCCGATGAAGTCGCGGCCGTAGCCAGCGTCGACGCGATCAACCGAATCGCGGCCATTCCAGTCGCCGAACGCTCGACCGCGCAGCTTGCCAAGCTACGGACGTACTATCTCAAACACCACGCGCCCGACGCGGCACGCGAGGCCATCGATCGGGTAAAGAACCTGCGCCACAAGCGGCGGCAATTGGATGAAGCGGCGCCGACGGTCATGGTCATGCGGGAATTGGAGCCGCCTAAGGAGACGTTCGTGCTGGTGCGCGGCGAGTACGACAAGCCGGGCGAGCGGGTCGAGCGCGGCGTGCCCGCCAGCCTGCCGCCGCTCGCGGCCGATGCGCCGCGCGATCGCCTTGGCTTTGCCCGCTGGTTGGTCGATCCGGCCAATCCGCTCTCGGCCCGCGTGGCCGTGAATCGCTATTGGCAACTGTACTTCGGCACGGGGCTGGTGAAGACGACCGAGGATTTTGGCTCGCAGGGGCAGCCCCCCAGCCATCCTGAGCTGCTCGACTGGCTGGCGACCGAGTTTATCCGCATCGGCTGGGACACGAAGGCCATGCAAAAGCTGATCGTCACGAGCGCGACATATCGACAATCGTCAAGCGTCGATGCGCATCTCGCGGCCGCCGATCCGGAGAATCGCCTATTGGCGCGGGGACCGCGCTTTCGCTTGCCGGCCGGCACCATCCGCGACGCGGCTCTCGCGGCCTCCGGGCTGTTGGTGGAAAAGATTGGCGGCCCCTCGGTCAAGCCGTACCAGCCGCCGGGCCTGTGGGAAGAGCTGACCGCGATCAGCTACAAACAGGACGAGGGCGAAGGGCTCTATCGCCGCAGCATGTACACGTTCTGGAAGCGGACGATCGCCCCGCCCAACATGATGCAGTTCGATTCGTCCAGCCGCGAGACGTGCGTGGTCCGCTCTGGGCGGACCAACACGCCGCTGCAGGCGCTGACGCTATTGAACGACGTGACGTACGTCGAGGCGGCCCGCGGTCTGGCGCAGCGGATGCTCGTGGAAGGTGGCGCGACGCCGCGCGAGCGGATCACGCTGGCCTTCCGGCTGGTGACGGGGCGGCGGCCGCAGGGGGACGAGCTGGCCGTGCTCACGCGCGGCTTGGAAAAGCATTTGGCGCGATACGCCGCCGAGCCTGACGCCGCCAAGCGGCTGATCGCCTTCGGCGAATCGAAGCCGAACGAGACTTTGAATCCGGCCGAGGTGGCCGCCTACACGACTGTCGCGGGTGTTATCTTGAACCTCGACGAGGCCATTACGAAGGAGTAGGACAGGTGGCCCAGCACAACTCATCCTCCGCACTCGACCGTCCGCGGCTCGAGCGACAGTGGCAGCTCACGCGGCGGCACTTTCTCGCCGGCGCGAGCGTCAGTGTGGGCGCCGCCGCGCTGGCGTCGCTATTAAATAATGACGCGGCGGCCGCCGCCAATTCAGCCGTCGCTGATCCCGCCGCCACCAGCGGGCTCCCCGGCGTGCCGCACTTCGCGCCGCGGGCCAAGCGCGTTATCTACTTGTTCCAGTCGGGCGCCCCCTCGCAGCTCGACCTTTTCGACTACAAGCCGGCGCTGGCGGACCGCCGCGGCGAGGACCTGCCCGACTCGGTGCGGATGGGTCAGCGTTTGACGGGCATGACCTCGGGACAGAAAAAATTTCCGCTGGCGCCGTCGATGTTCAAGTTTGCCCAGCACGGTAAAAGCGGCGCGTGGTTGAGCGAGCTCTTGCCGCACACCGCCGGCGTGGCGGACGAGCTGTGCTTCGTCAAATCGCTGCACACCGAGGCGATCAACCACGACCCGGCCGTGACGTTCATCATGACCGGCGCGCAACTAGCCGGACGGCCGAGCATGGGGGCCTGGGTGTCGTACGGCTTGGGGAGCGAGAACCACGATCTGCCGGCGTTCGTGGCCATGATCTCGCGCGGGACGGGCCGGCCGCAGGACCAGCCGCTTTACGACAGGTTGTGGGGGAGCGGCTTCTTGCCGTCGCACTACCAGGGCGTGAAGTTCCGCAGCGTCGGCGACCCGGTGTTGTACCTGTCGAACCCGCCGGGAGTGGACCCCGCGGCGCGGCGGCAGATGCTCGACGACATCGCGCGGCTGAACGAGCTGCGGCACGACGCGGTGGGCGACCCGGAGATCGCCACGCGGATCGCGCAGTACGAGTTGGCTTACCGGATGCAAACGTCGGTGCCGGAGTTGACCGACACCTCCGACGAGCCAGCGCACGTCTTCGATCTGTACGGTCCGGAAGCCAAGAAGCCCGGCACGTTCGCCGCCAATTGCCTGTTGGCCCGCCGGCTGGCCGAGCGCGGCGTGCGGTTCATCCAACTATTTCACATGGGCTGGGACCAGCACAACAGTCTGCCGAAGCAGATCGCCGGCCAGTGCCACGACACCGACCAGCCGTCGGCCGCGCTCGTCGAGGACTTGAAGCAGCGCGGCATGCTGGACGACACGCTGGTCGTGTGGGGGGGCGAGTTCGGGCGGACCGTGTATTGCCAGGGCAATCTCACGGCCGACAACTACGGGCGCGACCACCATCCGCGGTGCTTCACCGTCTGGCTGACCGGCGGCGGCATCCGCCGCGGCATGACGTACGGGGCGACCGACGATCACAGCTACAACATCACCGAGAACCCCGTGCACGTACACGACCTGAATGCCACGATCCTCCATTCCCTGGGGATCGACCACGAGCGGTTGACGTTCAAGTTCCAGGGGCGCCAGCAGCGGCTGACCGACGTGCACGGCAACCTCGTGAAGGCGATCCTGGCGTGACGCTTTGCTGAATTGGAGAGACGACGGGTGGCTGGGGCGAAGCGCAGCGCGTTATAGACATGACGGCCCCATGAACAAGGAACTGATGCAACCGCTGAACGGCCCGATCGCTCGCCGGCGGTTCCTGCGCATTGGCGGCGGGCTGGCCATCAGCGGCGCGATCGCGCCACAGTTCGCGCTGGCCGACCACGAGGGCGCGTCGCCCAAGGCCCGGTCCTGCATCTTCGTGTTCCTACTGGGCGGACCGCCGCACTTGGACATGTGGGACTTGAAGCCGGCGGCGCCGGCCGAAATCCGCGGGCCGTTCAAGCCCATCGCCACGACTGTGCCCGGACTTCAGATCTGCGAGCACTTGCCGCGACTGGCGCAGCTTGCCGACCGCTACGCGATTGTGCGCTCGGTGAGCCACCACAATCACAACCACACTCCGATGATCTACTACACCCTGACGGGCCGAGAGGTCGAGCAGCCGGGGGTGGACAACGACGTCCGGCCGCCGCAGCGGAGCGACTTCCCGCACGTCGGCAGCGTGGTCGCGGCCATGCGCGGTGGAGCCGCGATGCTGCCCGGCTTCGTCGCCATTCCGCAAGTCGCCGTGCGGAGCAGCCTGGCCGGCGAGTTCAAGCGGGCCAGGGCGCTATTGCGCGGCGGCGGCGGCGGTTTCTTGGGCCCGCTCTGCGATCCGCTCTGCGTCGATGGCGATCCGGGGACGCTCTCCGCGGTGCCGGCGCTTGAGCGGCCGGACGACGTGACGGCGAAGCGGCAGGAGCAGCGGGCCCGGCTGTTGTCCCTTATCGAATCACGGCGGCCGGTGCCGCCGGATGCGGGCGCTTATCGCGACTTGCGCACGCAGGCGGTCGCCCTGACGGGCGCGGGCGGCGGTTCGGCCGCGGCTTTTTCTCTCGACGGCGAACCGCAGACGCTCAAGGAGCGGTATGGCAATCACCGCTTCGGCCGGGCGATGCTACTCGCGCGCCGCTTGTCCGGGGCCGGCGTCCCGATGACGGCCATCCACTTTAACGAGATGACGATGTGCGACGGATGGGACACGCACTCGAAGAATTTTGAGGCGCTTGAGAGCGAGTTGCTTCCCATGGTGGATCAGAGTCTGTCGGCACTCCTGACGGACCTGGCCCAGCGCGGCCGGCTGGACGAAACGCTGGTGGTGATGATGGGCGAGTTCGGCCGCACGCCGAAGATCAACGCCGCCGCGGGGCGCGACCACTGGGGCTCGTGCCAGTCGGTGCTGTTGGCCGGCGGCGGCATCCGCGGCGGCCAGGTCTACGGCGCGTCGGACCGCATCGGGGCGTTTCCATCGTCGAACGCGGTCGACCCGGTCGACATCCACGCCACGATGCTCCACTGCCTGGGCCTGGACCCGGCGCGTGTGATCCACGACACGCTGGGCCGGCCGTATCAGTTAAGCACCGGCAAGGTTATCGCGGGGCTCTTGTAGCGCGAAACATGGCATCGCGTGGCTGGGGCACGCTGCGCTTTGCCCCAGCCACCCCATCTCTCACTTTCCGTTATCCGCGGCCGGCCCGAAGAGCGCCTCGCGGCATCGCTCGTTGTCGAACATCGCTTCGTGATCGTGCCCGACTTCTGGCACGGCGACCAAGCGCCAGTTGAATGTCCAGCCGCGGTCGCGGGCGAGCTTCTCGGCGGCGCGAAAGGCGTTCTGCCCGCGCTCCCAGCGCGTTGTGCCTTGCCGATCGGCCTCCGGCCGCTTGTCGAGATGCTCGTCGCGCTCGGTGTCCTTCTCGCCCAGGTAAAGCGTAATCGGCTGGGCCAGATAGCGGCGCAGCGCCTGGTCATCGCTCAACTCGTCCGGCAGCCCGCCGAAGCCGTACGGGTATTTCTCGTCGCGGGCGGGGAACAAGAGCGTGCCGGGGTTGGCGACGACGATCCGTTTGGCGTCCGTCGCCACGAATCCCGACAAGCGGATCAGGAACTGGCCGCCGCCGGAATGGCCGATCAGATAGTAGGGCATGTCCGCGCGGCCCTCGCGGCGGCGAACCTCTTCGGCGATGCGCGAGACAAAGCGCCACGTCCAGTGACTTCGAGGTTGGACCTCGCCTTTCACCACCAGCCCGCCAAGCTGATAACTCTCGAACGGGAAGCGCTCCTCCGGAAACCGCGGCGCGACCACGAGCGCGCCGAAGCGGCCCCCCATGCCGCGGGCGTGATCGCGATACTCGTCGGCGTTGCGCAGCACGCCGTGAAAGACCAGGATCAGCGGCCCGTCGCGGTACGACTCGGGCTTGTAGGTGAAGAGCTCAAGCTCGGTGCCGTCCAGGTCGACTGTGAGCTGCTGCGACCCCCGTGGAATCTCCGCCGTCGTCCCCAAGAGAAGCGCGGCGAGCAAGGCGATAGTTGCGGTCATGGCGGTGCTGAGTGAGCTTACTTGGATGTACGGCACGCAGTGTCCCTAGCGCAATTGGCGAGTAGTTCGCCAATCACGTCGCAATACTAAGGATTCTGGTTCCGGCCTTTGTCAAGTCAAATCCTTGCAAAAACTCGCAGCCACTTGTACGTTACCAACTCGGACGTCGGCGCGGCGGACCGCAGCCGCGGGCTAGTTTTCGTCCCGTCCGACTTCACGAGAAGAGGAACGGCAACTATGGCTCCGTTGCGCAACCGATCGTACCGCGCCTGGCGGGGTGGCCACTATCGGAAAGCGCGGCAAAAGCCCTCGCGCGTCCGCGGCGCGGAACCGCTGGAAGTGCGGGCCATGCTGTCGATCGCGGCGGCAGCCGACGCCCCGCCCATCGAGCGCATGCTGTGGAAGGGGCAGGACGTCGACGTTTATGCCGGTCGCTGGATCGTCGGCATCGACGACGCGGGGATCGAGAGCCTCTTGGCCGCCACTGGCGCCGTCGCCGCGCAAGGCGCTGCCGGGCTGGGGAAGGGAGACCTGCTCGCGCCGCCGGCCGTGCAGGCCGTCGACGGCTGGCTCGATGGCCGCGCCGCGCTGGCGGCGCTCAAGGTGTCGCGCTCGCTGGGCACGGCTGGCAACGAGCGGCTCTTCGAACTCGACGCGCCGGCGGACAGCACGGTGGGCCAGTGGCAGGCGGCGCTCAGCCAACTGCCCGGCTTCCGCTACGTCGAGCCCGACTTCGTCCTCTCCACCACCGTCACCACGCCCAACGACACGCTGTACTCGACCCTGTGGGGCATGAACAACACCGGCCAAACCGGCGGCACGGCCGATGCCGACATCGACGCGCCCGAGGCCTGGGACCTTGCGACCGGCTCCTCCGACATCGTCGTGGGAGTGATCGACACCGGCGTGGACTACACGCACAGCGATCTGGCCGCCAACATCTGGACCAATCCGGGCGAGATTCCCGGCGATGGCATCGACAACGACAACAACGGCTTCGTCGACGATATCCGCGGATGGGACTTCGCCAACGATGACAACGACCCCATGGACGACAACAACCACGGGACGCACGTGTCGGGCACGATTGGCGCCGCCGGCAACAACAGTAACGGCGTGGTCGGCGTCAACTGGAACGTGCGGATCATGGCCCTCAAGTACCTGGGGGCCGACGGGAACGGCTCGACCTCGAACGCCGTCGAGGCCCTGAACTACGCCACGATGATGCGCCGCGATTACGGCGTCAACGTCCGCTTGACGAGCAACAGTTGGGGTGGCGGCGGGTTTTCGCAATCGCTGTACAACGCCATCGCCGCCAGCCGCGATCAGGACATGCTCTTCATCGCCGCCGCCGGCAACGGCGACCCGGACGGCATCGGCGACGACAACGACTCGGTGCCGTTCTATCCGGCCACGTACGATCTGGACAACATCATCTCGGTGGCCGCCACCGACGACGACGACCAGAAGGCCGGCTTCTCCAACTTTGGCGCCTCCACGGTCGACCTGGGCGCGCCGGGCGTGAGCGTCCGCAGCACCATCGCCGGCGGCGGCTACGCCAACTTCAGCGGCACTTCGATGGCCACGCCCCACGTGGCCGGCGTCGCCGCGCTCGCCTGGAGCATCGCCCCCACCGCCAGCTACCAGACGATCCGCGACGCCATCTTCGGCGGCGTCGATCCCATCCCGTCGATGAACGGCATCACCGCCACCGGCGGACGGCTCAACGCCCGCGGCGCGCTCGACCAATTGGGAATGCGCGTCACGTCCACCAGTCCCGCCAAGGGATCGGTGATCACCGATCCGCGGACCGACTTTGTCGTTAACTTCTCGAACGCCTACGTGGCCGGCTCCGTCGACGCCGGCGACCTGACGGTCAACGGCACGCCGGCCGACTCGTTCACGCTCACCGACGCCGACACGATCACGTTTCACTACAACGCCACGCCTATCGTCGGGCAGGGCTTGCAGACCGTTGCGATTGCCGATGGGGCGATCACGCGGGCGAGCGACTCGGCGCCGCTGCACGCCTATAGCGGCGCCTTCCGCTACGACCAACTGCCGATGGCGGTCACGTCCACGGTGCCGGCCAACGGCACGACCGCGACGCTTCCCTTGACCGCGATCGCCGTCAATCTCAACGAGCCCTACGATCCGGCCACCGTCGGCATCGACGATTTGGCGCTCAACCAGGGCACGGTCACCGGCGTCAGTCTGGCCGGCAACTCCGTGACATATAACGTCGCGGGCTTGTCGAACGAAGGGACGCTCACGCTCTCGATGAAGGCCGGCGCGCTGACGGACGTTTACGGCAACCCGATGGTCGCCTATTCCGGCAGCGTCACGCTCGATTACGGCGTCTTTCCGCTGCCCACGCCGCTGGCGGCGGTGGCTCCCAACGGCGGGCTCGTGTACGACTCGACCGCTGGCGGCTCGATCGGCGTGGTGGGAGATTCCGACAGCTTCACGCTCAAGCTTTTGGCGGGACAGGTCCTCACGGTTGTCGCCGATCCCGCGGCCGGACTGCTGCCGACGCTTTCACTTTACGATCCATCGAGCGTGCTCGTGGCCTCGGCCACCGCGACCGCCGCCGGCAAGGACGCCGTCCTGCAAACGCTTCCCGCGGCCACGAGCGGCACCTACAAGATCACGATCGCCGGCGCGGGCAGCACCACGGGCTCGTATACCTTGCAAGTCATCCTGAATGCGGCGGCCGAGCTGGAATCGCACGACGCGCCGACCGGCAACGACACCTTCGGCAACGCCCAGAACCTGAACGCCGGCTTCGTGACCGTGGGGGCGGGGCCGACGGTCGCCGCCGTGCTGGGCCGCACCGACCCGCAGCCGAACGCGCCTTTGCCGGCTGAGATCGAGTCGAACAACACGACCGGCACCGCCAACTCGGGCGTCTACAACTTCGCGTCCTACAGCTCGAACCTGTACCAGTTGGCCGCGAGCGGCACCATATCGCCCAGCGGCGACGCCGATTGGTTCAATATCGGCGCGCTGCAGGCCGCGGACGTGATCACCGTCTCGCTGTCCGGTTCGGCCAGCTCGCGCGGGACGCTCGTGAATCCGGTCATCGAGCTTTATCGCGGTAGTGCCGCCAGCCCCACCCTGGTCACCAGCGACGACGATAGCGGGCCAGGCTCGGACTCCCTCATCTACCGCTTCACGGTCTCCGTGGGCGACACGTACTACTTGCGGGCGCGAGCCTTTAGCACCGGCACCGGCACCTACCAGTTGGCCGCCTGGCTGGAGAATAGCGACACGGCCCCCACGACCGGCGGAACGCTAACGAGCGAGACCGAGAGCAACAACACCGCGGCCACGGCCAATAACGCCTCGACCTCGTGGCGCGCCATCGGCTACCGATCGCACACGACGGGGACAATCACCTCGGGCGATTCGGACTTCTACAAGTTCACGCTCTCCGCCGGGGACGTGGTGACGGTCGTCGCCGATTCGACCTCGTCGCTCGACGCCCGCGTGACCCTGCTGAACTCGGTGGGCACGGTGATCGCCGCGGAGGACGGCACGAGCGTCGGGCCCGGCGTCGATTCGACGGTGTACGCCTATCGCATTACCACGACCGGCACGTATTACGTGCGCGTTCAGCCGCAGTCGGGGACCGGCGCGTACAACGCCGACGTGTATCTCTCGACGACCACCCCGCCGCCGGCGCCCTCGGTGCCCACGGACTGGTACGCCTTCGACCTCACGGCCGGCGAGCGCGCCACCTTGGTTTTGAAGGGCCTCTCGACCGGCAACGTCGATCTCGCGTTGGCCAATCCGAGCGCGGTCGACGTGGCCACCGGCGTCGCGGGAACGACCAACGCGGACGAGATGATCCACCAATTCGTCGCGCCCTCGACGGGAACTTATTTCGCCCGCGTCACCGGCGATGCCAACGTGGACTACAACCTGCAGGTGATCCGCGGCGGCGAGTTCGATTCCGAGTCGAACGATTCGCCCGCCGGCTCGCTCGTCGATCTGACGAGCGTCCAGCGCGCGGCGGGCTTCTTGGATCGCAATCGCCCGCTCTTTACCACCCCGGTCACGTTTACCATCGACCAGGCGCAAAGCGTGGTCGAGACGCAAGCGGACATCGAAGGCACGCCCTTCGTGCCCCAAGCGCCGGGAAGCCTGGTGACGAATTACCAGGGCTCGCTCGTGGCCATGGTCCAGCCCGGAACCATTCAGTTCACCGGCAGTAGCGTGATCGACGCTATCGCCCATCCGGGGCCCTTCCAGCCGGGCAACGTGCCGGCCGACTATGCCGCGCAGCTCGAACTTTTCCCAGGCACGACCATCTACGGCATCTTCCAGAATCTGGTGTTCGATGCCACGAGCGGCGTCCTGGCCGTCAGTCCTGGCGGCACGTTCGATTCCGGCAAAGTGACAACCGCGGTCAGCGCGGGCGACCTGGTCTATACGGTCGGGTCCCTCGGCGGCGGCACGTACTCACTCATTGGCCTCACGACGGACAATCAGTCGACCCAGCCGGCCACGTTGCAAGAGGTCAACGGCGTGCTGTACTTGACGGTTCCCATCGAGGGGAGCGACTCGCTCATCGATCCCAACACCGGCCTGCAAGTCAATATCCGCCTGACTGGGCAGATCGTGGCGAGCCTGGTGCTGCCGCCCCCGATCGACGCGGACGACTACTACCAGGTCACCCTGGCCCCCGGCGAATACCTGACCGCGAGCACGCGAACGCCGTTCGACGCGGCCAACTCCGCGGCATTGAACACGCTCGACCCGACGCTCGAGTTGCTGGACTCAAATGGCATCGTCGTGGCCGCGGATGCCAATTCCGCCTCGGACGGCAGGAACGCGGTGCTGCACTTCACTTCCGCCACTGGCGGCACGTACCGGATTCGTGTCGACGCCTTGGCCGGCAAAGGGGAGTACATGCTGGACACGTCGATCGAAGCCTCGCCGCCAGCGATCGTGGGCGCCTTCGTCGATAGTAGCGCATGGAACCCGGCGTTCCGCGCGGCGCTGGCCACGGCGGGCTTGGGGGACGCCACGCTCGGCTACGCGGTGCCGGGCGGGGCCGGGCCGGCCAGCGCGCTCCCCTGGGCAAACGTTGATCGCGTATCGCTGCGATTCGATCGCGACGTGCAAGTGCAGGCCGGCGAGCTTTCCGTTAACGGTACGAGCGTCGCAACATACGGCGTAACTAGCTTCAGCTACGATCCGGCGACGTTCACCGCCACGTGGGTCCTCGCGCAACCGGTCCCCAACGACCAGCTCACGCTGCACCCCGATCCGGGGCCAACGGGTGGCGACTTCTACTTCCGCGTCCTGCCCGGCGATTACAACCAAGACAACCTGGTGGACGTTTCGGACATCCAACAAGTGGCCGCGCACTGGTTGCAATCCGATCCCCTGACGGACGGCAACGGCGACAACCTGGTTGATATTTCCGACATCCAGATCATCGCCGCGCACTGGCTCGAGGCCAATAGCGGCGGCGGCGCCGGCGGCGGCGCGAACCAGGTAACGATCGTCGCCGCGTCGGAGAACCAGCGGCTGGCGAACAAGCTGGCCGCCAGTGTTGGGCAGACCGACCTTGCGTTCACCGACCACGCGGACGCCCGGCCCGCTGCCGTCTGGCTGACACGGCCCAATGCCGGTTCATTGCCGCAGTGGGCGGATGCCGCGCTGGCCCTCGATCGAACCGACCGGCCGGCGCGCGATCTATCCGTCACACTCGCGAAACCCACCGACACCGCATCGCCCGGCACGGCGACCCGCTACCTTTCACACGACGCGGGGCACAGCACGCCCTTCGTCACGGCGCGCGTCGTGGATGCCGTGGACGCCATTGTCAACGACCACGAGTTCGACGCGCTTTCCGCGGATGACGACGCCGAGGTCGTGGCTTCGTTGGCCGGCGCCGCTGCCCAGTCGTCGCGTGGCTCGTTCCGGTGAGGGACGCGATTGCTTTGGTGGAGGACGAGTCGCCGATGCAGGCTGGCGACGGATTGATCTACGCTGTTGATTTCTACGTGGCGTTGATCGCCGCGAAGAGGGACACGGCCTTGTTGCGCAGGTGGTTTCGGCGGTGCTCGGGCCAGCCGGCTGCGCTTCATTGAAACGCAGCATGGGATTCAAAGCACAGCCCGCACAATCGGAATGCCGCGGCGAGAATTTTCGCGCCTAGGGATTTCCGAACTATAGTTCTTTTAGCCGGGCTCCCGGCTAAGCCGCTTCATGCGGCCCTGTCTCGTTTCGCAGCATCTTGTCATCGCACCTGGAGAAACGTCATGGGATCGCACGTCCCTGGGAGGGTGCACGCGCTCGCGCTGCGCCGCCAACTCAGCCAACTCACGCAACATGTCCTGGCCATCGGCCTGTGCGCTGCGCTCGTGGCTGCTGCGCCGATTTTGCTTTTGGCTGACGACGCCAACTCGCCGGCTCCCCGTGAGAACGCGGCGGCCCAGCCCCGCTCCACGGCCAAGCTGAGCGTGCTCAACGGCGGCCAGCCGCGCGGCAATGGCCTTGCGCAGGAGCAGGTCGAGCAGGCATTGGCCGACCGGCCCGACCCGTTCGCGCAACTGCGCGAGGGCGAGGATCTCGCGCTATTGCCCTTCGGCCCACAGGCGGCCGCCCATGGTCGACCGATCGCCGCCGATTTCAACGGCGACGGTCGCAGCGTGACGGCCCTGTTCGTCGACGGCGAGTGGTTCATCGACCTCAACGACAACGGCGCCTGGGACGCGGGCGATCTGTACGCGGTTCTGGGCGGCAAGGGGGACCAGCCGCTGGCGGGCGATTGGGATGGCGACGGCAAGGCCGACATCGGGGTATTTGGCCCCGATCGGTCGTCGGCCGCCGCTGATGAGGCCGGCTTGCCCGATGCCCAGAACGACGCCCCGGCGCGCGAGCCCGATACCGGCGACGCGAGTCGTCCGCTGCGGGCCTTGAAGCTCACGGCCGACGGCAGCTTCCGCGCCGATCCGGTCGACCACGTCTTTGTGTTCGACGGCGACGGGGGCACGGCTGTCGCAGGCGATTTCAACGGCGACGGCATCGATTCGCTCGCCATCTTTCGCGACGGGCACTGGTGGGTCGACGTCGATGGCGACGGCCAGGCGAGCGACGCGGATTTCGACTTCCAGTTCGGCGCGGCTGGCGACCAGCCGATCGTCGGCGATTTCGATGGCGACGGCGTCGACCAGATCGGAATCTTCCGCAACGGCACGTGGCTGATCGACGCCAACAACAGTCACAGCCGCGACCGTGGCGACAAGCAATTCAAGCTGGGCCGCGCCGGCGACCTGCCGACGGTGGGCGACTGGGACGGCGACGGGGTCGACCAGGCCGGGGTCTACCGCCCACCTGCCGCGCCTTCGCTTTCGCCAGGGGCAGAGCGAGGCCGGCAGTCGGCGGTAGGCAGCGAGTTCGTTGAGCCGCCGCGGCCACGCGGCGTGACAAAGTAACGGGGCAGGGGGCAGATTCGGGTCGGTTTCTCCGTGCGAGCCGGCGGTGGATCGGCGCTTTTGCGATCCGCCGCCGGTTTTCTTTGCACTGGAAGAAGTTCGGGACGGCGAGGCTCCTGCCGAGCCGCGCCTTGGGGGGAACTTGGTTCGGCTCGGCGGGAGCCTCGCCCAGCCTCGGCCTCCCGAACATGCACCATCGCGACGCGTGAACGCACCCGTCAAGATCGGTTGCTGGCAAACGAACTTCCCAAGTGGAATAATACCGGCAAGCGAACAACCGGAAGAGGTTCAAAAGCGATGAAGGCCCCTCCGCGGAATCGTGCGCGTTTTTTGGTCGGCCGGATTGTGGCGCTTGCGCTGACGGCCGTACTGCCATTGTCGACCGCTGCCGCGGAGGAAAATCCGGCCGCCGACGCCGGCACGCGGCAGTACGCCACGGCCGCGGCGCTGCAGAACCGCGAGCAGTACGAGCTGGCCATCGAGGAATGGACCAAGTTCCTTGCCGCCTATCCGAAACACGAGCGCGCGGACAAGGCGCTGCACTACCTGGGCCTGTGCCATCTGCAAACCAAAACGTACGACCAGGCGGCCGCGGCGTTCGGCCGCGCGATCGCCGATTTCCCGCGCTCGCCGCTCGTCGAGCCGAGCTACCTGTACCTTGGGCTTGCCCAATACAACCAGGCCCGCGCCGGCAAGCCGGAGCTGTACGCGAAGGCGGACGCGACATTCCGCGCCCTGCTGGAGAAATACCCTCGCACGAAAAACGCCGCACAGGCCCTCTTCTATCGCGGCGAGTCTTTGTACGCGCAAGGTTCCAAGGCCGAGGCCGCGAAGCTGTACGAACAGATCGTCAAGCAGTTTCCCAAGGACCCGCAACTGCCCGAGGCGCTTTACGCGCTGGGCGTGGCGCAAGAGGAATTGGGCCAGGCCGCGGCGGCCGACGCCTCGTACTCTGCGCTCTTGCGGCAGTTTCCGCAGCACGCGCTTGTGGGCGAGGTGACGATGCGCCGCGGCGAGGCGCTCGTGGCACAAAAGAAATACGAGCAGGCGGAGAAGCTCTTCGCAACCGCGGCCGCGCGGCCGGACTTCGCGCTTGCCGATCAGGCGCTCCTGCGGCAGGCCGCGGCGGTCTCGGAACGCGGACAGCACGCCGAGGCGGCGGCCCTCTACGCTTCGTTCCTGAAGAAGTTCCCGCAGTCGAAGCTTGTGCCCGCTGCCGAGCTCGCGCTGGGCAAGTGTCAGTATCTCGCCGGCAAGACGGCCGAAGCCCGCGCGATGCTCGAGCCGCTCGTGGCCGCCGGCGGCGAGCCGGCGGGCGAAGCCGGCTATTGGATCGCCCGCGCATGGCTCAAAGAGGGCCAACCGGACAAGGCGCTCGCGGTGGCCGAGCGGGCCGTCCCGCGCGCTGGACAAGGGGCATGGCTGCCGCAGTTGCGGCTCGCCCGGGCCGATGCGCTCGTCGAGATGCCCGGGCGCGCGGGCGAGGCCATCGCCGCCTACGCGTCGATCGCCAAGGAGTCCCCCGACGATCCGGGGGCACGGCAGGCGCTCTATATGGCCGGGTTCGCGTCACTGAAGCAGCAACAGTACGAGCCGGCGAGTGCGTACGTCGCCGATTTTCTGCGCCGCTATCCGCGGGACGAGCTGCGGCCCGACGTGATGTTCGTGGGCGCGGAATCGCAGCTTCAACTGGCGCACTACGCCGAGGCCGCGGGCCAATTCGCGGCGCTCGCGAAGGCCTATCCGCGGCACCGCGACCTCGAGCAGTGGCAGGTGCGCCGCGGGCTCGCGCTGTTCCTGAACAAGAAATACGCCGACGTGCTGGCGGCGCTCGAGCCGGTCGCCGGTTCGCTGGCCGACAAGCCACGCCGGGCTGAGGCGTTCTACTTGCTTGGCGCCGCGCAAAATGAGCTTCACCAGTACGGTCCCGCCAGCAAGGCGCTAACGGCGTCGCTCGATGCCGATCCGAAGTGGAAACAGGCCGACGAGACGCTACTCGCCCTCGCCGTGGCGCTAGAGCGCTCAGGCGACGCGTCGGCGGCGCGGGCCCGGCTCGAACAGCTTGCGAAGTCGTTCCCCGAGAGCACGGCCTTGGATCGGGTCCATTTTCACCTCGCTGAGCTGGCGTACGCGGCTGCCGATTGGTCCGCGGCGGATCGTGAATACCGAACGGTCATCGAGCGCTCGCCGCGGAGCGCGCTTGCGCCCCAAGCCATCTACGGCTTGGCCTGGACACAGATCAGCCAGCAGGATCACGCCGCCGCGGCCAAAACGCTTGACGCGCTGGTGGCCGATCGCAAAGCAGGCGAGCTGAGCGGGAAGGCCCGTTATGCCCGCGCTTTCGCCCGCCAGCACCTCAAGCATTACGCGGCGGCGATCGAGGACTTGCAGGCCTTCTTGCAATCGTCGCCGCCGCGGGCCGAGCGGTCCGAGGCGCTGTACTTGTTGGGCGTGTGCCAGGCGGGCGAGGGGAAACCGGCCGACGCCGAGGCCACGCTGCGGAAGCTGCTCTTGGACGAACCGAAGTACGCCGGCGCCGACAAGGTGCTCTACGAGTTGTCGTGGGCGCTCGACGCGCAGAACAAGAAGGCCGAGGCGTCCGAGTCGTTCTTCCGGCTGGCCCGCGAGCGCGCCGACAGCCCGTACGCGGCCGAGAGCCTGTACTACGTCGGCGAGTTCCAGTACGGCGCGCAAAACTACCCGCAAGCGGCCGCCGCTTACTACGACGCCATGCACAAGGCGGGCAAGAACGAGCTGGGCGAGAAAGCGGCGCACAAGCTGGGCTGGGCCTACTTCCGCCAGGGCGAGTTCGACAAGGCGCGGCAGACGTTCGATTACGAGCGAAAGACGTTTCCCACCGGCGGGCTAGCGGCTGACGCGGCGTTCATGCAGGCCGAATGCCTCTTCAAGCAAAACAAGTTCGAGGACGCACTCAATGCCTACGCCCAGGTGAAGAACCCGGCAGGCAAGGATTTTGCCGTGCTGGCCCTGCTGCACGCCGGCCAGGCCGCCGCGCAACTGAAGCAATGGGACCGCAGCCTGGAGTTGCTCAACGCTGCGGCGCGGCAATTCCCGGACAGCGAGTTCTTGCCCGAAGTGCTCTACGAGCAGGGTTGGGCGAAGCAGAACCTCGACCGGCTGGACGACGCGCTCGCGCTCTACGAGAGCGTTACCGCCAAGAGCGACGCCGAGGTAGCCGCGCGAGCCCGCTTTATGATCGGCGAGATCTACTTCCAGAAGAAAGACCATGCCACGGCGGTCCGCAACTTTTTCAAGGCGGCGTTCGGCTACGGCTATTCGCAGTGGCAGGCCGCCGCGCACTACGAGGCGGGCCGCTGCTTCGAAGAGATGAACAAGCTTGACCAGGCCAAGAAATCGTATCAGGAAGTCGTCGACAAACACCCGCAAAGCGACCAGGCTGGCCCGGCGCGGAAGCGTCTGGCCGCGCTTGGCAAATGAAGGACCGGGCAGATCGCGGCGACTCGCGCGCGGTCACTGTTCTGTCCACCGACCACTGAGCAACAGTCATCTTTCTTATGACCAGCAAACCCATCACCGTGCGAGCCATCGAGCGTCCGACGGTGGCGGCGTTCGACGATTCGCTGTGGCCGGTGAATTTGCTGTTGTTCGTGCTGGCCGCTGCCATGGCGGCGGTGATCGTGCGGACCGGCGACTTCGACGCGACCGTCTGGTGGCAGAATGCCTGGTTCCATCTGTTCGCGCTGGGGGCGACCGCCTTTGTCCTCTTGCTGGTGGTTCTGCTCCTGCAGGGGCGAATGCAGCGCCGCATGCAATTGGCCGTGCTGGTCAGCCTGGCGGTGCACGTCGGACTCTCGTTTGTGTCAGCGCGAACGCTCGTGGGCGTGGCAGCCGGCGGCGTGGGCGAGACGAACACGGCCCCTCGCGACGTGGAACCGTTGCAGACACCCGACTTCCATTTCCAGGAGCCCGCGCAACCTTCGGCCGACGATCCGCTCGTCCGACCGGTGGAGACCGACGTGCCAACGGCTTCTGAACCGGCGCTTCCAATGATCGAGCGGGCGGCGGTGGCCGACGCGCAGGTCGCGAAACAGCCGGCCGCCGAGCCAACGTCGCCGGAGCCGCCGCCGCTGGCGCCGGCCGAGATCGAGCGTGCCGAGCCAAGCGCGCCGCGCCGCGGCGAATCGCTGGCGGGCGAGCGCATGAGCCGGCAGCACCTTGACGAGCCGATCGCGCCGGTGCCTGTCGAAACGCCGGAAGTGGACGAGAAGCCGCAAATGGGCTTTGACGCCCAAATAGCGCAGCAGAGCCGAGAAGCGATGACTGTCACGGCCGAGCGACCGTCGATCGATGCCGCAATGTCACGGCCCGACGTTGCTCCCGCCGCTCGGATCGCGCGCGCTGCTGGCACCGGCCACGATGCAATCGATCCGCCGACGGCTGGCGCTCGTTCGGAGCGACAGGTTGCCGAAGCGCGGCCGGCGCCGCCTATGGCGATCAGCACGCCAGCGACCCAAGCCGTGGCGCGTGCCGCGGCGGCAGCGAATAGCCTGGCACCCTCCGAGATGGCGCCGACGCGGCAGCAAGCCGCCGCCCCGGGCGAACGGAGCGTCGCGCCAGGCGCGGCGGGCCGCGTCGCACCGGGCTCTGCGCTGGCGGCCGTTGCTACGCCGAGTCGCGGCGCGGCGAACGCCTCCGTCGAAGGCGCGTCCGGCGCATCGGGGATCGGGCCGGCAGCGACCGGCACGGGAGACGCGTCGCGTATCGCTCGCTCCGAAGCAGTCGGTAGCCGTGTGCCGGGAGCCGGTCCGATCGACCTGGGCGAGCCAGGGCCGGCGGCCGCGCCAGCGTCACGTGGAATCGAGGCTGCCCCCTCGGCCGGGCTTGGCTCGTCGCGAATCGCCGGTGGCGCCACTGGCAGTGGTAGCGGCGGCGGGGCCAGCTCGCCGCAGCGGTTGCCGGCTGGCAACGGCGAAGCGACAGGAGCCGAAGGCAACGGACCTGGCAGCGGATCTAGCGGAACGGGTCGCGGCGCCGGCGCGCTCGCCCAAGGCGCCGGCGGCGTACGTCGGGCGGCGCTCGCGGACGGTGCGCCGGTGGGCACCGCGCCTGGCAGTGGATCGGGCGGCGGTGGGGCTAGCGGCCGGGCACCGTTGGCAGCTCCGGCAGTCGACGTGGCCGGCGGGGCTGGTCCGATCGACGTTCCGGTCGGCTCGTCCGGCCCGCAACCCGGTCAGGGTACCGGCAGTGGCGGAGGCACCGGCGGCGGTGGCGGTGGAAACCTGGCGGCCTCGACCGCGCCGCTCGAGCGGCTCTCGCGGCTGGATGGCGGCGTTCCCGCGCACGCCATGGCGGCGCCGGCCGGATCGGACCGCGCGAGCACGAACATCACGCCGGAGCTGGGTCTCCCCAGCCGGCACGCGCGGCCTGAAAGCGAGGTGGCTCGCGCGACGACCGGCCGGCTGATCCTTGAAAAGAGCGGCGGACGGCTGGCGATCGACGCCCGAGTCCAGGACACGGCCGTCCCTGGATTCAAGCAGCGCGACAGCCGCGGCCGCGAGGAGATGGCCACCAGCCGCGGCGGGTCGGAGGTCACCGAGCGGTCGGTCGAGCGTGGCCTCGACTTCCTCGCCCGACATCAGTCGCCCAACGGAAGCTGGAGTCTGCACAATTTCGCCGCGGGCCGCACGGGCTACGAGAAGGCCGGCCAGGCGCAAATGCAAAGCGACACGGCGGGCACGGGCCTGGCGCTATTGGCATTTCTCGGGGCGGGCTACACGCACACCGACGGCAAGTATCGCGCCGTCGTGGGCCGCGGGTTGGACTACCTGATCCAGAGCCAGAAGGCCGATGGCGATTTGTTCGCCGGCGGTTCGCAATACTGCTGGCTATACAGCCACGGCATCGCGTCGATCGCGCTGTGCGAGGCGTTCGGCATGACGCGCGACGCCGGCGTTCGCGACGCCGCGCAGCGGGCGCTACAGTTTATCGCGGCGGCACAGAGCCCAACCGACGGCGGCTGGCGCTACGTCCCCGGCCGCGACACGGATACCAGCGTCTCCGGCTGGCAATTGATGGCGCTTAAGAGCGGCGAGCTGGCCGGCCTGGCGGTGCCGCCGGAATGCTACTCGCGAATCGAGCGCTGGCTGGACGCGGCGCACGGCCCGGCCGATCCCTCGCGTTACATGTATCGCCCACGTGCCGAGCAGGCACACCAGCGCCAGGTGAGCAAGGCCATGACGGCCGAGGCCCTCTTGATGCGGCAATATCTCGGCTGGAAGCGCGACAACCCGAATCTTGTCGCCGGCGCCGATTTCCTCCGTGAGAACTTGCCGGAGTTCGGCACCCGCACTCGTCCGCGACGCGACGCCTACTACTGGTACTACGCGACGCAGGTGATGTTCCAGATGCAGGGAGGCCACTGGGACGAGTGGAACAACCGGCTGCGCGAGCTGTTGACTTCGACGCAGGTCGAGATGGGCCTCCTGGCCGGAAGCTGGGACCCGCTGGGCCCGGCCGCGGCCGACCGCTGGGGCGCAGCGGGCGGGCGAATCTACGTCACGGCGATGCACCTGTTGATGCTCGAGGTCTACTACCGGCACCTGCCGCTCTATCAGAACCTCGAAGAATGATACTAGCCCGAAACGCCAGCGAGGGACTTCTCACGTCACCCTCGCTAGCTAGGGACTGTTCGTCGGTTCGGACGCCGTCGGCGATTCTCTGGCCGCGCGCTTGCCTAACACCAGCGACCTGAGTTCCTCGATTTGGTCGGGCGTCAAGGCGGCCATCGCTTGCTCGCTCCCCTCGCGGCGGATGCGCTCGATCTGCCGCATCGCCGCTTCGGTGCCCAATTGGCGGGCCTGCCGGTAGATGTCCTGCGTGGCGTCGCGGGTGGACTGAATGATCGCTTCGACCTGCGCGCGCTGCACGTCGGTAAATCCCAAATGGTCGATGAATTTCGGCAAGGTTAGCACAACCGAGTCATCGAAGTGCATGGCCTGCCCTAGCGAGCCGGCGACCCGCTCGACGGCCGCCGCCGACCGGCGCGCGTCGAGGGGAAGACTGAGGACCACGCGGACGACGTCCTTTGCCGTTCTTCCGACGGCGCCGAGGCGCTGGCTGACCCAGTCCTCGGCCGCCAACGTGAGCGCGCCGGCCGCGAACGGTCGCACGCTGCGCGCCTTTTGCCCCGCCACCTGAGGCGTATCCGTCGCGCTGAGGACTGCGTGTTTCTTTCCAAGCTTCATGCTTCCTACGAGACCCGTCGCTTGCCGGCCGCGCCATTCGGGGGCGTGCAACAGGCCCCCGCCCGCGGCATACGGCATGAGTGCCCACAGCGCCGCCGAAAGCAACAGGCCAAACACGACCAGCGATCCGTAGACCCAGGCTGCCGCGTTGCTGCGGGGCATGGGCATTCGCGGACGCCGCGCGGACCAAACGCTCGCTTGCGGGTCGATCTCCGATTCCGCAGCGATGTCCTCGACCCGTTCCAGACCCAGGCGGATATCGCTCTCCTGATCGACTCGGTTTTTCACGCGCACGTGGCTAAAGCCGCCTACCCAGCAGAGCTGCGCCGACGCGCCCACCGCGACGTCGCACGGCGATTCGACCCACACGGTGAACCCCCCGGCCGACTGCTCGACGACGCGCGCCAGCACCATGCCCCCTTCCAGGCGCAACACGGCCGCCTCGTGCTCCAAGGGCACGCCGAAGCGGGACGTGCTGCGGTTCTCGATACCGATCTTCATAGGAAATCCATCGGGGACCTATTTCCTCGACCTTCGGAAGCCTACCACGAGGGTTGAGACGTGCGCGGTCATAGCGCCTTTGCAGCGTTTGGACGGGGGGCTTGGCCTCCGAATCTGCCGACCGTTTCGGCGGGTGCGCCTTAGGGAACCGGTTCGGACGGGCAATCGCTCCCCCGAAAGCAAGGCGTGTCTCTGTGCGTTTGAGGGGCGTAACTCGCAGGCTCGCCCCGCTAGCGAAGCGCTGACAGCATGCCCATGCGTCGTCAATTCGCGCCATCCGCTCCGGGCGACTCCGGCGCCACATTTGGCGTCAATCAGCCAAAAGCCCGCGGCCGATAAAGATGGAAGGCCACGTCCGAGGGCGCATCCGAAACCGCGTCGGGCCGGCCCGCGCGATTTTGCCCCACCTCTGATCCGGGTCCCGTCTGCCTTCGTCCGTCCCGCCGTTCGGCCGATTCACCAGTTTGGGAATGATTCGCCATGCACGCCCATCGCTGCGCGGTCGCGCTCTCGGTGTCTTACGTCCTGGCTTTTCAGTGCGGGTGCATGACGATGAAGGAGTCGGACACCGCGCGGACCGGCATCGAGCAGTTGCTCATCAGTAGCGCCACGGATCGGGCGCTCGACAAGATCGACTTTGCGCCCATCGCCCGCGCCAAGGTGTACCTGGAGACCAAGTATCTGGACTGCGTGGACAAGAACTACGTGCTCGTGTCGCTGCACCAGCGGCTCTTGGCCCACGGCTGCGCGCTGGTGGAAAAGGCCGAGGAGGCGGACGTCGTCCTCGAAGTCGGTAGCGGCGGCGTCGGCACCGACCGCACCGAATGGTTCGTGGGCATCCCGGAAATCCCGTTGCCTCCTCCCTCGCCGATCGCCATTCCCAAGCTGGCGTTCTTTTCCCGCACCCGCGCGATGGGCACAGCCAAGTTGAACGTCATCGCCTACGACGTGAAGAACAAGCAGCCGGTAATCAACACCGGCTATGCGCTCGCCCGCAGCGACCACAAGAATTGGAACGTCATGGGCATGGGGGGCGTACAGACCGGCTCGGTGCCGCAAGAATTGGCCACGGCCACCGGCGAGACCGAGTCGCTGATGGTGCGTCCGTCGGCCATCGCGCGGCGGCCGACCAGCATGCGGTAGAGGCCCTCCGAGACTCAAGCCTCCCGCCTGCCACAGCTTGACCGACAAGGGCAAGCCGTGCAGCAGCACGGACGAGCCGGCGATTGCGCCGATCACGGCGTCGCACGGCTTCTGCGAAGCCGTGGCACACAGCTGAAATCCCAATCTGAAATTTGAGATTTGAGATCTCCGAGATCGGCGATCAGAATCCGATGTCTTGCTCTTCGCCCAAAAGTTGCGAGAGCCGGGCGCGGATGAGCGATTCGCGGGCGTCGGTCCGCTTCTCGATGGCATCGCGGAGCCGTTTGAGCTGGTCCTCGAGCCGGTGCAACTCAAGCTCCCTGCGCTTCTGTCGAAGGGTGAAATGTCCGGACACAACT
The DNA here is from genome assembly GCA_016191115.1 of Planctomycetia bacterium. GTDB lineage: Bacteria > Planctomycetota > Planctomycetia > Pirellulales > JACPPG01 > JACPPG01. The sequence continues at coordinate 227,842 of JACPPG010000024.1, forward strand.
TCGAGTAGCTCCTGGCGAATTCGCTCCCGGTCTTCGGGGCTGGCACGTCGATATTCTTCCGCCAATGCGTGCGATTTTCGCTCCATGTCGTTCTCCGCCGCGTTGAACTTCTGCATCTCGGGGTCGTTGGCGCGGCCGTAAGGATTAGGCCCGCTAGGCGGTTGGTGGTATCCCGGCGCTCCGGGTGCGTAAGGAGCGGCGTAGGGCGCGCCTGGGACCTGGGGGACGGCAGGGACCGCCTCGCGGCCCGGCGTCGGGTCCGGCGCGGCCGCCGGCAGCCCAGCCGGCGTGCCGCTCGCACGCGGAGAACGCCGGATCGCGCGCGGTGCACCGGGGGGCGCCGGTTCCTGCGGACCGAGCGGAGCGTCGGCGGGCGCTGCCGGCGCCGCCTCGATCGCGGGCGGCGGGCTGGGGGCCGGCGGCTTCGCCGGCTGGGCCGTCGCGGCCGGAGCCTCCGGCTGCGGGGCCTGTGCCCATCCATGAGTGCTCGAGAAAATCGCAAAACAGAATGCCAAGCCGGTCAACGTGCGAAGGGTCATAGTGCCTCCTCGAAAGTTATGGAGCGTGTTTGTATCACAGTGGGCTGGCGGCCATTTCCTGCTGTAACTCGTCAGCCCGCGCTTGCAACAGCGCCTCGCTATCAGGTCCATGTTGCCAACGATACTCTGCCGTGCAAGCCTCGATGGCCAGTAGCGCCGCCTGCTGGTCGACGTCGTCTTCCCAAGCAATCCACGGAGCGGCCTGGCCGGGTGCCGGCGCAACGACGGCCTCGCCGGGCGGATCGGCCAAGGCGATCGCCTCGGGCGGCGTCGCACGGGTGCGCCAAGACGCGATGCCCACGGCCACCAGAAGCATGGCGGCCGCGGCCAAGGCGAATGTACTGGCGCGCGTTCGCCGCCGCCTGGCACGCTGCTCGACGCGCTCCGCAATTCGCGCCACGAGCCTCTGTTTGTCGACCGGCGGCTCGGCCGCGGCCAGCAACTGCGCAAATGCCGCCCACACCTCGGCAAGTGCCGCATCGTCCGCGCAGCCAGCATCCGCATCAATCAGCGGCCTGCCGTGCGTCGTTCGCTCGACGTCGTTACATGCTTCGTCGCTCATTCCGTTTTCTCCACCAATAGCCGTCGCAACGACAAGAGCCCACGCCGCGCATGACTGAGCACCGTGTTCAGCGGGCAGTCCATGATGCGGGCGATCTCGCCATAGTCCAGCTCGCCGTAGTACCGTAACAACAACGTCCTCCGCTGCGCTTCGGAGAGCGCGGCCAGCGCTTCGTCCAACTGCCGGCGGTTCTCTGTCAGTAAAAGTGCCGCCAGCGGTTGCTCGTCGCTTGATGCAGGCTCGATTTGTTGCCAGTGGATTTCGTCGATCGGTTGCTCGCGGCCGAGCTTGCGGGCCCGGTCGCACGCCAACCGGTCCGCGATCCGCAAGAGGTAGGCCCTCGGCTTGCCCGCCTCGGCATACCTGTGGCGCGATTCCCATGCGCGGCAGAACGTCTCCTGCACCAGGTCGTCGACGGCGTGCGGGTCGCGCACCAGTGCCCGCACATAGCCGTGCACGGCCCGCGCATGGTCGCGGGCCCACTCGGTCAGGCGCTCGTGGTGCGGCGTGGGGTTGGCCATGACTAACTAAGGTAAACAACGCACGGGGCGAGGAAAAATTGCACGTTGCCGGGAAAAGGCCGGGGGCACGGCACCCGGCCGTCAGCCGTTGACGGCGCCTGGCAACTGGCGGATGCTTTACGGAGTCACTTCCCGCGAGCCGGACGGCGGATTTCGCGCTCGCTTGGAGCAGACCGGGAGAAACACCGGGTGAAAGACGCCCGCCTATTGATCGTCGACGCCGATGCCGCGGCCCACCCCGCTTACGCACAGGCCCTGGACGGCTTTGCCAACTGCAGTGTGGCGTTCGAGGCCGGCCTGGAGGGCGCCGAGAGGCGCGTGGCCGATGAGACTTTCGACGCCGTCGTCATTGCCATTCGGCCGCCGGACACGTCGCCGCTAGGGTTTCTCGCGCACGTTCGCGGTCGGGACGACATGCCACCGGCTGTGGTCGTGAGCGACCCGGCGACCGTCGAAAGCGCCACGGCGGCGCTGCGTTTGGGGGCGGCTGACTATCTGGCGGCGCCGCTCGGCAAGGGGGCGCTCGCCGCGACGCTCGGCCGGCTGGTCGAGCAGCGCCGGCTTGGCGCCGAGCGGGAGCTCTTGCTCCGCCAGGTCGAACGCCCCTACACCTTCGACGACATCATGGGCACTTGCCCAGCCATGCGGAAGGTATTCGAGACGATCGCGCAGGTGGCCGATTCGGGCGTCGACGTGCTCGTCGTCGGCGAAACCGGAACCGGCAAGGAGCTGGTGGCCCGAAGCATCCATCGCCGCAGCCGTCGCGCCGGACGTCCGTTCGTGCCGGTCGACTGCGGTGCGATTCCCGAGAATCTGCTGGAGGCCGAATTCTTCGGCCATGAAAAAGGCGCATTCACCGGCGCCGATACACGTACTATCGGGTTGCTCGAATTCGCCGATGGCGGCACTTTTTTTCTGGACGAACTGGGCGAGCTGCCGCTGTTGATGCAGGCCAAGCTGTTGCGGACGCTGCAAGAACGGCGGATTCGCCGGGTCGGCGGGCGGCAGGAGATTGACGTCGACGTGCGGATCGTGGCGGCCACGGCGCGCGATTTGGATGTAATGGCCGCGGCCGGACAGTTCCGAAAGGACCTCTACTACCGGATCAACGTAGTGCGCATCGACCTGCCGCCGCTGGCGGCGCGCGGCGACGATCTAGGGCTCTTGGCCGAATACTTTGCCGTCAAGTACAGCCGCGAGATGAACAAGCCGCTGGCCGGCATCACCCCCGAGGCCTACCAGGTCCTGTCGCACTATCGCTGGCCGGGCAACGTGCGGGAGCTGCAAAACGTCGTCCGTCGGGCGCTGGCTTTGTCGACCGATCCGATGATCGGCCTCGACGATCTGCCCGATGCCCTGGTGATCGCGGCGGGGGAAGACGCCGCCACAGCCAGCGGGGCGACGGGCTATTTCCACTTGCGCGACGAGCACATGGCGCGCTTCGAGCGGCAGTATCTGGGCGAACTTCTGCGTCGCCACGCCGGAGACGTGAAGGCGGCGGCTTTCGAAGCGCAGCTACCGCGCGGCACGCTGTACCGGCTATTGAAGAACCACGGGCTCGATCCAGGGGCGTACCGCGAGTAGCGGGCGCAATCTCACGGACCGCATAGAGTTAGTCACAGAGTTGTGACTGGCAGGCATCGGCCGTCGCGCGTCGCGGTTACCCATTGCCGCGGCACGCCTTGCGGTGCGCGATTGCGCGGCACCGACGTAGCTGGCGTGTCGCATGGCTGAGAATCTGAAGGTGTCGCTCTTGGCCACGTCCGCCCGCGCCAGGGGATTGTGCAACGTTTTAAGCCGGAACCACTTCGGAGTTCGCCGGCACTCATTTCCGGCGACCCTCCGCGAGCGTGGCACAAGGCTTGCATCGTGCATCAATCGGAGCCCGCGAGTTGCGGCCCAAGGCGGCCAACAACCGATCCCGATCAATGACAACGGAAAGCGAGCGAACGGCCATGAAAAAGATTGAAGCGATCATTCGCCACTTCAAATTGGAAGACGTGAAGAATGCCCTGACCGAGAAGGGGGTCCACGGCATGACGGTCACCGAGGTGCGTGGTTTCGGTCGCCAGAAGGGACATACCGAAACGTACCGCGGGGCGGAGTACGCCGTCGATTTCATCCCCAAGGTCAAGGTCGAGGTGGTCGTGCCGGCCGCCGACGCCAAGGGCGTGATCGACACGATCATCAGCAAGGCCCGCACGGGTCAGGTGGGCGACGGCAAGATCTTCGTCAGCGACCTGTCGGACGTGGTGCGGATCCGCACCGGCGAGACGGACCACTCGGCGGTGTAGGAAGTCATCCGCGGATTTCGCGGATGACGCGGATTTGAAGAAGCGGAGGCGCGTTGCGAAGAGCGCGACGCGCCTCTTTCCTTGAACCCCGCTCAGCCCGCGGATGCAAAAGCGAGGATGTTCCCACGACGGCAGTCTGGCCATCCTCGTTTCTGCGCAATCTGCGGATAGATCCCCTTGCGTCAGCCGCGGACTGCTTCTCCCGCGCGGGGGCCGGCGTTTTTGACTTCCTCGTCGGCAAGCTTTTCGTAGTGCGCGAAGTTCTTGCGGAACAAGCCCACCAGCTTGCCGGCGGCTCGTTGATACGCCGCAGGGTCGCCCCACGTGTTCTTGGGTTGCAGGATGTTGTCCGGCACGCCGGGACAGGAAAGCGGGACTTCCAGTCCGAATTGCGGCTCGGTGGTCGTGTCGACGCGCGTTAGCGCGCCGGAGTGAATCGCGTCGATAATCGCGCGGGTGTGCGCGAGTTTGATGCGCAATCCGGCGCCAAAGGCTCCGCCCGACCAGCCCGTGTTCACCAGCCAGACCTGTGCCTGGTGGGCGCGGATCCGCTCGGCCAGTAGCGTCGCGTACTTGGTCGGGTGCCAGACCATGAATGCGGCGCCGAAGCAGGCCGAGAACGTGGCCACCGGCTCGGTGACGCCTTGTTCCGTTCCCGCGACCTTGGCCGTATATCCACTCATGAAGTAGTACATGGCCTGCGCGGTCGAGAGCTTGCTGACCGGCGGCAGCACGCCGAAGGCGTCGGCGGTGAGGAAGATGATATTCGACGGATGGCCGCCGCGGCAAGGAATCTTGGCGTTGGGAATGAACTCGATTGGGTAGCAAGCGCGGGTGTTCTCGGTCAGGCTCGCATCGTCGTACTTCGGCTCGCGCGTGGCCTCGTCGTAGGCCACGTTTTCCAGGACCGATCCGAAGCGGATGGCTTCATGGATTTCCGGCTCCTCGGCGGCCGAGAGTCCGATGCACTTGGCGTAGCAGCCCCCTTCGATGTTGAAGACGCCCTGATCGGTCCAGCAATGTTCGTCGTCGCCGATCAACCGGCGGCGAGGATCGGCCGACAGCGTCGTTTTGCCGGTGCCTGACAGACCAAAGAACAGCGACACGTCGTCGTCGTTTCCTTCATTGGCCGAACAGTGCATCGAGAGCACGCCTCGCTTGGGCATCAAGTAGTTCATGATGGTGAAGACGCCCTTTTTCATCTCACCGGCGTATTCGGTGCCGAGGATGACGACTTCGCCGCGCTCGAAGCTGATGTCGATGCTGGTCCGCGAGGTCATGCGCGAGGTGAGCACGTTGGCGGGAAACTCGCCTGCGTTATAGATGATGAAGTCCGGCTCGCCGTAGAGCGCGAGCTCGGCCGGCGTGGGACGGATCAGCATGTTGTGCATGAAGATCGCATGATAGGGTCGGGCGCAAATCACGCGGACCTTGACGCGGTACCGGGGATCCCAGCCGGCAAACCCGTCCACGACGTACAGGATGTCGCGCGTGTCGAGGTAGTCGATGGCGCGCTGATGGTTCACAAAGAACGTGTGCTCGTCCAACTGGATATTGATGTCTCCCCACCAGACGTCGCGCGAGCTATCGGGATGATCGACGATCCGTTTGTCCTTGGGACTGCGCCCGGTCTTCGCGCCAGAGTGCGACAATAGCGCGCCCGACGTGACGATCAGCCCCTTATCGCGCAATACGGCATCCTCGTAAAGCCGGGCCGGCGGCGCGTTGCGGAGCACGCGTCGAACGGAAATGCCGTGGCAACGAAGGTCAAACGATTCCATGGCGCTCTCTTCCAATCCGCCCGGCGGACTACGCGGGCATCGGGCTTTCCAGGCCGAGCGCGCCGGCGATCGACTGCATGGCGTCGATCACGAACTGGATGTGCTCGTCCAGGTCAACTCCCAGGTCTTCGGCTCCGCGGCGAATATCGTCGCGATTGACGGCCGCCGCGAAGGACTTTTGCTTCAGCTTCTTGCGGACGCTCGCGGCCTGCATGCCCGCCAGCCTCTCCGGGCGAACCATCGCTACCGCGGTAACGAATCCGGCCAGCTCATCGCAAGCATAGAGCGCCTTATCGAGGCGCGAGCGGCGTGGGCAATCCGGCAGATAGTCCGCGTGGGACTTGATCGCGTGGATGACTTCGGCCGGATAACCGTGTTCGGCAAGAATAGCCGCGCCCTTGAGCGGATGGTCCGGCGGATGCGGCCACCGCTCGTAGTCGAAATCGTGCAACAGGCCGACGATGCCCCAGGTCTCCTCGTCCTCGCCGAAGCGGCGGGCGTAAGCCCGCATCGCCGCTTCGACGGCCAGCATGTGCTTTCGCAGGCTGTCGCTGCCGGTGTACTGGCAAACGAGTCGATAGGCTTCGGGTCGGTTCACGATTCGTGCGTTTGTGGTCCGCGAGCTTGCGGTTGATTCCGCATCATGCACGGCTGGCGACGCACGAACGTGACGAACGCTCGGGCTGTCGCGACTAGCGGCGCGTTGCTTCCGCGGGTTTCGTGTCGGCGGCGGCCGTTTGCAGCTCGCGCCACGGCTTGGCGGCTTGGTAGCTTTGCAGTTCCTTAGTGAGCGCAGGGCGGAGGGCGTCGTCGCCCAGTGCGATGGCCTTCTTCGACCATTCTATGGCGGTGTTGAAGTCGCCCGTTTCGGCGTAGCCCGCCGCAAGCGTGCTCAAGATATGCGGCTGCTTGTACTCGGTTTCCTCGCACGCCTGCTTGGCCAGCTCGATGGCACGGCCTCCATCGCGAATTGCCTCGTCCGGCGAGGTCGCCAGCACCCACGCCAGGTTGTTGAGCACGCCGCTATCCCCGGGTTTCTCCCGCAGGGCCCCTTCGTAGTCGGCGACCGCCTCGCGCTGCTTTCCTAGATTCAGGTAGGCGTCGCCGCGGCCGCGGTAGGCCATCCAGTTCTTCGCGTCCGCTTCGAGGGCCTCATCATAGATGCGAACGGCCTCGGCGTGCTTGCCTTCCAACACGCGGACCGCGGCAAGCTGCAAGGGGACGCTCACGTCGTTGGGTTCCAACTTCCGCACCAGTTGCAGGTCGCTGGCTGCCGCCGCGAATTTCTTGCTTTCCGCCAATAGCGCGGCCCGCTGCCGCAGCGCCGGCACCAGGCCGGGGCGCAGCGAGATCGCCTTGTCCAAGTCCTCAAGGGCCTGCTCGGGATGATCGGGGATCGCCACCTCGGCCCGCAGCAACAGCGCCGGCAGATTCTCCGGGTCAAGGCGCAGGGCTTCGCTGAAGTCGGCCAGTCCCGCCGCGGTGTCGCCCGATAACACGTTGACCCGCCCGCGCTCGAGCAGCACGCCGACGGATTCAGGCGCAAGCTCGGCGGCGCGGCCAAAGCTGGCGCGCGCCTCGTCCCACTTTTCCTCGGACGCCAGGACCATGCCCCGCGCCTCGTGCGTGGCCGCGTCGTCAGGCTCGAGCTTCAGCGCGGCGTCGAAATCAGCGAGCGCGCCGGCCTGGTCCTTAAGGGCCAGCTTGACGGCGCCACGGGCCCGCAATGGCTTCGGATCGCGCGGCACCAGACGCACGGCCTCGTCGAGGTCGGCCAGCCCCTCTTCTCGCGTTTCACGGATGCCGCCGCGCAAGAGCAGGGCCTCGGCTTGCCGCTCGGGCTCGTCGGCCGTCAGTCGCACGACTTCGTCAATCGCCGAGACGGCGCGTTTTCGATCACCACCGGGCAGGGTCTGCAGCCGGGCCACGAGCAATTGGGCCTCGACCAACGTGGCATCGTACTGCAGGGCCCTTTCGAGGTCCGCCAGAGCGATCTGACGCATCTGGGGCCATTGCGGCGGCGCCGCGGCCCGGCCAAAGATCATTTCCGATACGCTGCTTCCGCGTTCCACGAGCGCGGAAGCCAGCACGTGCTTGGCAAACTCCTGATTCTTTTCGCCAAGCCCTTTGTCGAGAGCACCTTCGCAGAGGGTTACAACGGTGTTCAAGTCGCGGATGCTGCGCGCGGTCAGCTTGAGCTCGATGGCGCGGTCAAGGTCCGCCTGTCCCTCGGCGCTGTCCGAGGCCCAGGAGCACGGGGCGGCAAATAAAAGAACGCAACCGACGGTCGCGGCGGCGAATGGCACACGCATTGGATCACTCCCTGTCGACTTCCTTGGCAAACCCTGTGGCCCTCCGTGGCACACGCACCTCGGGCGTGCTCTAGGGCTATTATGGCCGCAATCGGCGTTTGACGCCATCCGAGTCAGTTGACCTAAATGCCAGCAGCTCTTTCGCTTACAGCGGGGCCGGTAAATCGCGCCGGCAAAAAACGAGGGCTGCCGCCGCGTATCCCGCCAGGCCCAGGCCGATCAGCACGCCGTTGTACTGCCAAGAGAGTGCCCAACTTCCCGGAGCTTCGGCGATCAAGGCCTGCGGCTCGAAGGCCGTTAGGAACGACAGGTTGAGGAGCCAATGGAAGCGGTCCACCAGTCGGCCGACGACCTTTACCACCAGCTCGATCACGTAGAACCCGCCCATGATACCGATCGTTCGCCAGCGGTAGTTGTCCCACGATGACACGACCGTGCTGACTCCGGCCAAAAACACCATGACGGCGAAGAGATTGATCGCGCCGGGCAGAAACGTCATCCAGCCGAGCGACTCGTGCAGCCTGACGGTAGCCAGCCCGGCACACGTCCCCGCCAGGGCGGCGGCAGCCATGACGGCGGCGCCCGACAGCGTCGTCACGGCCTGCGTGAAGAGGACAGAGATGCGCCGCACCGGCTGCGCGAGCAGCATTTCCATGGTACCGCGACCGATTTCGCCGCTGACGGCGTCCGATCCCCGGCCGACGGCCCAGATCGTCGTCGCGAAGATCACGACAGGATCGACGTAGGCCATGGAAATCCGGCCGACGGGCGTCGCGACGCTACCGAAAGGAACGCCCGAGAGTTTTTCGAACGCCGGCGGCAATGTCTGCAAAAACACGCCCAGCGGCCCCAGCTCGATCAAGCTCGACAGATACACAAACAGCCAGTTGAAGCCGAACAAGAGCGCCGTCATGCACACAAGGAGCACGCGGGCGTCGCCGATGGCCTTGCGCCAAAGCGCTTTGTTCAGCATCGTTCCGCTCCGGCGGCGTGGTATCGGTCGTAAATCGCGCGTAGCCGGACCGGCTCGACGCGGACCTCGGCCAACGGCAACGTGGCGAGCCATCCCAAAAGCGGCGCGAGCTCGCCAGGCGTTTCGATCAGCACCGATTCATGGCCGTTGCGATGAATGTGGATGTCGTGCTCGAGCGCGCCCGGAACGGGCGGCATCTCTCCCGTTAACCGGGCACTGATGCGGTGCTGCCGAAGCAATTCGGCCATTACTTGCGTGTGGACCAGCCGGCCCTTGCGCAGAATGCAGACCCGGTCGCACGTCTCCTCGACCTCTTCCAGCACGTGCGACGAAAAAATCACGGTGCGGCCGGCCCGCTTCGCTTCACGAACGATCGCCACAACGTCGCCGCGGACCGTCGGATCGAGGTTGGCCGTGGGCTCGTCGAGCACCACGAGCGGCGTGTCGGCCGCCAACACGGCCGCCAGCGCCAGCTTTTGCCGCATGCCGGTCGAAAATGTAGACACCTGCCCGGAAAGGTCCAGGGCCAGGCGGTCGGCAAAGGCAAGTGCCCTTCGCAAATCGGCGCCGCGGCGCACGTCGCAAAAGAAGCGCAGCACGTCGCGGCCACGCATCTGCGAGAACAACCGCGCGTCGCCCGGGAGATACGCGACCCGCTCGTGAACCGCCACGCTTTGGTGGTAGCAGTCCAGCCCGTCGATCGTGGCTGAACCGGCGGTGGGCCTCAGATAGCCCATCAGCAGCCGGAGAAGCGTGGTCTTGCCGGAGCCGTTGGGCCCCAGCAGCCCGAAAACCTCGCCCTGCTCAACGCGCAGGTCGCAATGATCGAGCGCGGTCGTTTGGCTGTAGATCTTGGTGAGGGATCGGGTTTCGACCAGCACTCGGATGCACCCTGCAACAGAGGAAACAGAGGAAGCAGACGGCGAAGCGGCGCGTTTGCGGTTATCGAGCCCTTCATTGTTGACGGGCTCCGCCGACCTGGCAAGCGGTGACTCAGTCGCCCCAGGGTCATTCTGTTTTTCAAAATGGCGAGGCGGGAAAATGGGACTGGCTCCGAGCATAAACAGCGCAAGTCCTGTCAGACCAACGTTGCGTCTCGGTGCCTGTCCCACTTTCCCGCCGGTGCGCCGCCGGCAAGCTTAAATCTGTGAACGGCCCTGTCAGTCGCCCACATGCGCGAGGCGACGCGGTTATTGCCGATCCGCCGACCACAAACGCAACTCGCCAGCGGCAGTGGCGGCAGTCACTGAGAACGCCGCCAGGGTTCGCCCGTCCTCGGAGAAGCGCATGGCGACGACGGAGCCTGACAGATTGTCGAAGCGGATCGTCTCCTGACCCGTGGCCGCGTACCACAGCGACACAAGTCCTTCTTGCGTGCCGGTGGCCAACGTTCGGCCGTCGGGCGACAGGGCGAGCATCGTCACTTGTCCTTCCGGTCTGATCGTATGCAGCGACTGGTTGCGGCGAACGTCCAATACCTCGACCCCGTGACTGGTGGGAACAGCCAGGACCGAGCCGTCCGCCGAGAATGCGGCAGGTAGTGCCGGTCCATCGGGCACGTCGATGGCTCGCCCTGTGCCCGCCTCGGTGTCGGTCAGCCAAAGCGTTTTTTCCGGCCCGCTGTGCAGCAACAGGTGGCCGGTGGGCGACAACGCCATCGTCGGCGTGCTGTAAAAGCGATGGCCCGAGGAAGTCCATCCAGGGACCTTCACGGATACTTTCTCTTCACCCGTGCGACGGTCCCACACGACGATATTCCCTCCGTCCACGGCGGCCGCGATCACGATCCCATCCGCCGAGCAACAGAGATATCGCGTCACGCCAACGGCGTTCGACAAGCCAACGTCTGAGCCCAGCGTTCCCCAGCACGTTTGCCCCGACGGGGCATCGGACGTCGCAAAGAAGGGGATGCCCGTCGCGTCATCGAGCCAAATTCCAAAGACGCGCTGCACGCCGGCGAAGGTCGCGCAGCGCTGCGCTGAAACCGTATCCCAAAGATCGACGCAAGCGTCGCCCGCGCAAACGGCCATCCGGCTCAGGTCGGACGACAGGGCCACGCGGCAGCTCTCGAAACAATTGTTGCCAAGATCGACGTGACAGCGAATGATGGCGTTTCCGGCGCCACGTTCAGCGAGGCCCCAGATCCGCACGGTTCCGTCGTAACTGGCCGAAGCGAGGCGGCTGCCGTCAGGCGAAAACGCTATGTCCTGAATGCGCGCGGTGTGGCCGACTAACATTCGTTCGGCGCGACCGTGCTCGCTTGCAGTGGCCGGTTTCTCATGTGACCCGCCAGGCTGCTGTGTGGCCGATTCCCGGTGCGCCGCGCCGGAGTTCGTCGGACGAGGCGGCGGCAACGTCGCGGCCATGTTCCAGACTCGCACCATGCGATCATAGCCACCCGTCGCCAGACACTGTCCGTCGCGCGACGCGGCCACGGCCAACAGCCCCTCGGTATGTCCACGAAACCTGAACACAGGTTCGAGCGTCGCGGCGTCCCATAGGGTTGCCTGCCCATCGGCGCCGGCGGTGGCCATCATCGAACGCGCGCCGACGAACGTCATGTCATCCGCTTCGGCCGTCAGGCGAGATGCCTCCTCCCACGTGTCCGTGTGGTACACGACGAGCCTTCGGGGACGGGCATTGACGGTGACCGCCAGCAGGCGGCCATCCGAGCTCCACGACAAGGAAAAAATGCAGTCGTGCCCCGCATTGAGCGTTTTTTGACTCTCGCCTGTCGACGCGCGCCAAACAATGACCTGCCCGGAACGATCGCCCGAGGCCAGGAATTCTCCGTCAGGCGAGATCGCCACGGCATGCACTTCGTCTCGGTGGTCGCGTAGAACGTGAGATTCGTTGCCGGAGGCGGTCTCCCAGATCCGCACCGTCTGATCGCAACTGGCGGTGGCAAGCCGCTTTCCATCGGGGAAGAAGGCGACCCCATTGACGCACGCCGCATGACCGGCGAAGGGCACGAGGGGCCTGCCGCTGCCGACATCCCACAGTCGGCACTTAGCGTCCTGCCCCCCGGTCGCCACCAGACGACCGTCCGGCGAGAACTCGACGCAGTATGCCTCGTCGTGGGCCACGAGCGTCACGTCCGCTTCCCGCAATGCACGATTCAGATAGTGCCAATCAAACCCGCGCAGCCTCGACCATGGCGACCGGCCTTCGTATTCGGCGAGCAAAGCGGTCGCCTGTTCGACGTCCCCGTGGCGGTAGGCGTCAAATGCCAGTTTCATGCGCGAAGCGTACAGGTACGCATTGGCGATTTCCTCCTGCCGGAGGGCAACCTGTCGGTCCTCGTCGGATTTTTGCCGGGCGCCCTCGGCGATCTCCCGCTGCGCGTCGCTAACGGCCAGCGCCTCGGACAACTTATGAATGAACAGGGCCGAGCCGCCGCCGATGGTCATTACGGCCAGCGCGCTAACGGCCACGAGCGCCGCCACGGCCGGGTGCCGGCGAACCCACTTTTCCGCGCGCTGACGTCGCGACAGCGGCCTGGCCTGCGTTGGTTTGAGCGTCAGAAAACGGCGCAGGTCGGCGGCCAACGCCGCGCACGAACCGTAGCGCAATCGGCCCTGCTTCTCCAGGCACCTCGCGCAGATCGCCTCGAGGTCCGCCGGAACGTCGCGACGCAGCCGGTGCAGGGCGATCGGCTCTTCGTCGCGCACTTTTTGCCACGTGTCGAGGTCGGTGCTGCCGCGGAACGGTGGGCGGCCGACTAGCAATTCGTACAGCATGGCTCCCAACGCGTGGACATCGGTCCATGGCCCCACGTCGGCCGAATCGCCGGCCGCTTGCTCGGGCGCCATGTAGGACAGCGTGCCCAAAAGCGCGCCCACGTTGGTGCTGAGCGTCTCGCCGTCCTGGCCGATCAGCTTGGCCAGCCCGAAGTCGGTCACCTTGGGCACAAAATCGAGGACGCCACCGCTGGAGATCAAGGGCGCCGCTTCGGCGGCGAAGCGAATGCCGCGCGGCTCCAAAAGGACGTTGCTCGGCTTCAGGTCCCGGTGCAAGATGCCCTGCTCGTGCGCGTAGTGAACCGCCAGGGCCAACTGCTCGACGATGCTGGCGGCCATTTCCGCTGGCACGGCGTCCGCGCGGTCGCGGAGCCACTCGGCCAGGGTCGGTCCAGGGCAATAGGCCGATGCGATGTAGCAAACGGGCCCGATTTCCCCGACCTCCAGCACGGGAACGACGTTGGGATGCGTCAGCCGCGCCGTCGCCTGCGACTCGCGGAGGAATCGCCGCCGCAGCGAGGGATTGAGCAACGTCTCGGGACGAGGCAGCTTCAGAGCAACATGCCGCTTCAAGACGGGATCGTGAACCAGTAGCACGACGCCGTGTCCGCCATGCCCCAATTGCCGCAGGACCACAAACCGTCCCAGTCGTTTGGGCAGGGAAGCAAGGCCATCGGCGGGCACGTCGGCGGCGTTCTCGACAGGCACTTGCCAGCCGACGCCGCGCATGGCGGCGAGCAGCTCAAGCAGGGACTTGCCCTCCCGCAATCGGTCCGCCAGGTCCGGCGACACGTCCTCGGACGCTTCCGATGCGCCCGGCGTGGGATCGCCGTCGCTGATGGCTTGCTCGTACTCAACGAGAAGTCTCAGTAGCTCTTCTTCGTCGGGCGTGAGGCGCGTCAGGCCGTCAAAGTCGTCCATAGGTCGCGACGTACCGGCGCTGCAGAATGGTGATCGCGCGAAACCAGAGCTTCCGCGCACCCTCGGTCGTGTATCCCAGCTCCCGGCCAATCTCGGCGAACGTGCGGCGGTCCCAATTCCGCAACTCGATCACGCGCCGCAACGGCTCGGGCAGGCCGTTCAGAACATGCCGCACCGCGTCCTGGGCCTCGCCCACTCTGAACAGTTTGCTGGGGGAACTATCGTCAAGCGCTACGTCCAATGCGCCATCGCCAGGAAGGTCGTCCCAGGACACTTCGCGAGCCACGTTGCGCTTCGAGGTCCGTGAATAGTGCCGATGGGCATTCGACAATTTGTGCAAGAGGATGGCGCGAAGCCACGCTAGCAATTGCAGCCGATCATCACCATGAAAACGGTCGAAGCTGCACTGCGCCTCGACGAGGGCATCCTGCACGACGTCGGAAGCCCCCACTTTCGCCCGCAGGTCGCGGTCGAGCTCGGTGTTGGCCACCAGCAGCAGATAGTCGCGGCAAACGACGAACAGATCCCCAAGCGCCTCATTCGAACCGGCGCGCGCCGCCTTGATCAGCGGTCCCCATGCGTCAGGATTTGACGGGGTAGATGAATCCATGCTCACCGGTGTTTCGGCATGTGGCTGCCCGAACGGACGCCGAATCGCGCGTATGAGGATTATCGACGCTGCGCGCTTTCAACGCAAGAATAGCGCGGCTCGCCCGACGCGCTCTTTTTCACGAAGGCGAGAGCCTCATGGTCTTTTCTCGGCCAAAATTGCGGTCGAGAGAACGACCACTTCCAGGTTGTCGATGGCCCAGCTCTCGGCCGCGTTCCCTTCAAGGGCGGGACGTATCGCCTGCCATTCGACGACCGCGGTGGATGCCGAATGGGGGATTTGACCGAATGCCCCTTCGCGCCGCATATCGTAGAGGCTGTCCTGATACCGCCCAAAGCCCAGGTTCTCCCGCCCTGGCGGCACCACGAGCACGTCAGCGTGGGGCACGTACAATTGGCCTTTCTTCGGTTCGTTCGATAGCGATTCACGAAACACCGCGGCGCCATCGACGCGAACCTCGAAGACATCGGGCCCGACGCTTCGCTCATTCGAGCCGTCCCACGAATCAATCACAGCCAGAAGGAAGTTCAGCTCAAGCCGGTCATGCGGTGGCAAGCCGGCGAGCTCCAGTCGAAAGGTTTCATCGTTGGCGCAGCGCCGCAGGTGTCCGCCGGCGCGACTGTCCGGCCCCCCGCGGCCGGCGAAGCCCTGGACCGGGGAAGATTCACCACCCGAGTAGCTGGCACGCACACCGGTGGCCGATTCTTCGGGCGTATCAAAGTCGGACGAGTAGACGATCGTCTTGGCTGCGGTTTCGTCGGCTGGCCGTGGTGCGCCGGCGGACGGAGGGCAGCCGGCATGCAGCCGGTCGACGGCCAACTTGAAATCGGTGGAGCCGTCGTCGGCCCTTCCCACGTTCCAGACCTTGACGCGCGCCTGTCCGCCGTTCGAGACCAAAGCGGCGGCCAACGCGTTTCCATCGGGCGAAAACGCGACGCTCGGCACCATGCCCACACCGCTCGCCAGCGCCGCGACGATCCGTTCGCTCGCCACGTCCCACAGGAGCAATGTGCCACGCGCGTCGCCGGTGGCCAGCACCTGTCCGTCGGGCGAAAACGCCATCGCATAGATTTCGCCCGTATGACCCGGCAGGCGCCGCAAATCGCCGGTGTCGGGCGTCCACAAGAGCAAATCGTCGTAGTCGTTCGAGGCGATCAGTTTTCCGTGAGGGTGAAAGGCCAATCGGTAGGCTTCCCGCACAAGGATCACTGTCTCGGCAGCGGGCCGAAGGGTCGCGGCGTCCCACAACCGCAAACGGTTGTTCCCGGCCGTCGCGATCAGGCGGCCATCGGGCGTGAAGCCCACGGCGTAGATCGATTGCTGGTCGGTTTGCGTCGACCCAAGGAGCCGGCCGGTGGACTCCCAGACGTTCAATTCACCGCCGGCATGGCCGGTGGCAAGACGCGTGCCGTCGGGCGCGTAGCCGACGCTCATAAGCTCCGCGGAAAAACCTGTAAGCGCGGCGCGCTCGGTCCCCACCGCCAGGTCAACGACGAGGCCCCGTTCGGGCCCACGCTCGCCGTAGGCCGCGGCCGGCGAATCGGGCGCGAACGCCAAAAGCGCGCGCGGCGGAGGCACGGGACGCACGTGGGCTTCGTGCACGAGATCGGCCGTGGCAAGATTCCACGACTGAAGCCGCCCATCGCCCAACGATATCGCCAACTGGGCGGAGTTTGCTTGAAATCCGAGCTGCGTCACGGCGGCCTCGAATCGGCGCTCGTTTTCGTCGTCGAGCAACCGCGCGAACGATGCCAATCGAACCGTGCCGTCTCCACCGGCCAGCAGCAACTGTCGGTCATCGGGCGAGAATCGAACCGACCACAAGCACCCGGCGTCGGTAAAGATCGTCGGGCCAAGCCGGCCGCGGAGCAAATCGACGGTGCCGACGGCGCCGTCCTTGTTGGAAAAAGCCAGCCAGCGATCGTCGTGCGAAAAAGCCACGGAATGAATCCACGTGTCGCCGAAATCAAGTTTCTCGATTTGACGGTCCCGCACCGGATCCCAGAAACGGACGGAAGAGCTCTGCAAGTCCGCGGACGCCAGCAACTGGCCGCGGTGGGCAAAAGCAACGGCGCCCGCGATCGACGGAACGCCAGGATGCCAATCGCGCAGCAGGGTTCCCTCGGGCATGTTCCACACGCGGACGTGCAGATCCTTGCACACCGTGGCCAGCAGCGTCCCGTCGGCGGAGAAGTACAGGTCCTCGACGTCGCCAGGGTGGCGCAAGGGGGACGCGGCCGATTCGCTAAAGTCGACCGTGGAAAAGAGGCGGACAACCCCATCCCGGTATCCGGCGGCCAGGATCGCGCCGTCGGCCGAATAGCCCAGGCCCAGGATCGCCGTGGCAACCGTACTTGCGCCGTCGACCTGCTTCACAAGTTCGCCGGTAGCGCTATGCCAAACGCGCAATAGCCCGTCGTCACCGCCGGACGCGAGACAGGCCCCGTCGGGCGAATACACGAGGCAGTTGATTTCCATGTCGTGCGCGCGGCCGCTGCGCGGAATCGGCGCGACCTGTCCACTCGCGGCGTCGCGGACGTAAACCATGCCGTCGGCGCCGGCGCTGGCGATCTGCCGGCCGCTGGGGGAAAACTCGGCGGCGTACACGGCGCCGTGGTGCCGACCAACAACGCGGTCGCCTCCATCGAAACGCCGCCGGAGAAGCCGCGCGGCGAAGGTGTTCATCGCAGCCTTGTCCGACGGCGTGGCATACGCGGCGAAGAACTGCCGCACGGCATCGCCGCGGTTCTTCTGCAAGCCCTCCCACGCCTTCGCCAGGTCGGCCGCCCAAATCGTCCGGCGGTTGATGCCGACCTGGCGCTCGAGCTCCTGCCGCGCCGCGGCTTCCTGCGTGTACGAGGTTCGCAGTTGGCGGTTGTAGGCGAACACCACGCCCAAAAGCACCGCTCCCATGAAGACGAGCGCCGCACCGAGCGTAGCAATCGCCGGATGCCTTCGCGCCCACCGCGTCGCTCGCTGCCAGGTGCTCAAGGGGCGGGCGAGCGTCGGCTTGCCGGCCAGGAACTGCGCCAGATCCGTGGCAAGACCATGCGCCGTGGCGTAGCGCTCCTCGGGAAGCTTGGCGAGGCATTTCAGGCAGATCGCTTCCAAATCCGACGGGGTATCGCGTCTCAAACGATGAGGAGCGACCGGCTCCTCGAACACGACCCTTCGCAACGTCTCGGCTGGCGTCGCGGCTCGAAACGGCGAAGTACCCGTAAGAAGCTGGTAGAGGATCACTCCCAGCGCGTACACGTCGGTGGTCGCATCCAGGTCTTGCGTGCGCCCCTGGGCCTGTTCCGGGGACATGTATTCGGGCGTGCCGATGATCGTGCCCGCCTGCGTCTCTTCGTCGCTGCATTCCAGCAACTTGGCCATGCCGAAGTCGCTCAGCTTGGGCATCATATCCGCCAGCGCCGCCGAGCCCGCGGCGGCGCCAGGGCGACGTTCCAGCAGGACGTTGGTCGGCTTGATGTCGCGGTGCAAGACGCCGCGGCTATGCGCGTGATGCACAATGTCAGCCAGCACGGCGACGAGCTTTGCCGCCTCGCGAATGCCCGCTGGCCCGCGCCGCGCGGCGAGCCACGTCGCCAGGGTCGGTCCTTGGCAGTATTCCTGCGCGATGTAGCACAGCGAGTCAGCCTCGCCCGCCTCGTAGATGGCCACGACGCCGGGATGGCACAACCGCGCGGCCGCTTCAGCCTCGCGAAGGAAGCGGGTCCGCAAATCGGTCGATCGCCACGTTTCGCGCAACGGGACTTTGAGCGCCACCGTGCGTTCGAGCTGCGGATCGTAGGCCAGGAACACGGTTGCCAGACCGCCGCGGCCCAGCACGCGTTGCAGATGAAACCTGCCGAGCTGCCGCGGATACGTTCGATCCTCGTCCGTCGCCGCGGGCGGCTCCGGCACGTCGTGGACAACCGCGGAGGGACGCGGAGTCTGACACTGATGCAAGAGGGCAAGCACGGCCTGGCACTCGCGCAGATTGTCGGCCAGCTCGCCGGGAACGTCTATGTCCGCCGCGGCAGCACCGTTTTCGTGCCCCTCGGTCAGGGACTCGTCGTATCGGACAAGCAGCTCACACAACCGTTCTTCGGCGTATGAGAACGTCGCCCGATCGTCGATGCTTTCCTTGTCCGCCATGCCGCTAACCCGCGATTGGCGGCGCGCCATCAAGGCGGCCATTTTCGTATGCCCGCGGCTTGTCGAACGCTTGCCGCCCAGGCAGTATCCTAAGGTATCATGGCCCGGTGCGGACTTCACGCCCGATAGCAGAATTCGCTCCGGGGGGGATGGTCTTTTGGCTAGCCAACTTCGCCGTGCGCGAGATAGAGCCGTGAGCATCTACGATCGATATGGGGTTCGCCCGATCATCAACGCCGCCGGCGCCGTGACCCGGCTGGGCGGTGCCCGGATGCCTGCCGGGGTGTTGGAAGCGTTTTGCGAGGCCGCCCGCGAAAGCGTGCCCCTGGACCAGTTGCAAGCGGCCGCCTCACGGGCGATTGCCGACGTCACCGGAGCCGAAGCCGGACTTGTCACCGCCGGCGCCTGCGCGGCCCTCACGCTGGGCACCGCCGCGATCCTTTGCGGGTATGACATCGGTCGCATGGAGCGGCTGCCGCATTGCGACGGCGCGTTTCCCGATGAGATCGTCGTCGCCCGCGAGCACCGCAACGGCTACGACCACGGCGTGCGCGCGGCTGGCGCCCGGCTGGTCGAAGTAGGCTTTCACGAGATCGTGGCCAATGCCGGAGTGCGGCGCGTCGAGGCGTGGGAGTACGCGGCCGTCTTCAGTCCGCGGACGGCCGGCGTGTACTACGCATTGGCGGACGATTCGCGGCCGCCGCTGGTGGAGGTCGTCGCCTGCGCGCACGAGCGCGGGTTGCCGGTGCTGGTCGACGCGGCCGGCGAGTTGCCGCCGCGTAAAAACTTGCAGGCGATCCTGGCCACCGGCGCCGATCTGGTGGCGTTCAGCGGCGGGAAGGCGATTCGCGGCCCCCAGTCGACCGGCATCCTGTGCGGCCGCCGCGATCTGATCGCTTCGGCGGCGCTACAGATGCTGGACATGGACGACCACTTCGCGCTGTGGGACCCGCCGGCCGAATTGATCGACAAGAGCCGCGTGCCCGGCCAGCCGCGGCACGGCATCGGCCGGGGTCACAAAGTGTCGAAAGAGGAGATCGTCGCACTTTTGACCGCGTTGGAAACGTTCTGCCGCGGCGACTTCGATGGCGATGCGACTCAGCACCGTACGATCCTCAAGGACGTTGCCGCCGGCCTGGCCGACTGTCCCGCGCGTTGCCAAGTGCATGACAGCCGAGACGGCGAGTCATCGCCGTGGCTGGAGATCGCGATCGACGAAGCGCGCCTGGGCCGATCGGCCGTTGAAGTATGCCGGCAGCTCCGCGGTGGTGAACCACCGATCCACCTCGGCCAAGCGCGGATTTACGAAGGCACGTTGACGCTCAATCCACTGCTGTTGCGCCGCGACCAGGTCGAGAGCCTGGTGAACGGGCTGCGGCGGGCGCTTTCGAGGCCGTAGTATCGCACCGACCAGCGGTCGAAGCGCACCGCTGGGGCCTAGCGACACTCTCTTGAACGAGCACTAGTTAGGCGGACTGCAACTCGACGATCGGGCGTCCGTCGCTGACGATCGGCACTGGCCGGCCGGAGAAGTTCGGAATCGCGATCCGCTCGGCGTCGATCCCCAGATGGCGGTAAATCGTCGCCAGGAAGTCGCCTACTCCCACGCGGCGCTCCACGACTTCCTCCCCGCGGCGATCGGTGGCGCCGATCACCTGACCGGTGCGCAGACCGCCTCCGGCGAACAGCATGCTGTTCGCCGCGGGCCAGTGGTCGCGCCCGGGCTGCACGGTTCCCTGCGGCCCGCTGGCGACGCCGCCACCGCTACTGGCCACGTAGGAGATGCGCGGCGTGCGGCCGAACTCGCCCGTAACGACCACGAGCACTCGCTTGTCGAGGCCGCGCTCGTAGATATCCTCGACCAGGGCCGTGACGGCCTGATCGAACACGGGCAGGCGAAAGGCGAGCGCGTCGAACACATGATGATTCACCGCATGATCGTCCCAGTTGGCCACGCGGCCGCACAACGGGCCGTCGAACGTGGTGGTCACGAGCTCCACGCCCGCCTCGACCAGGCGGCGGGCCATCAGGCACTGCTGGCCCCAGGCGTTGCGGCCGTAGCGGTCCCGCGTTCGGGGATCCTCACGCTTGATGTCGAATGCGCGCTGCGCCTCGGCGCTGGTGAGTAAGAGCCTATCCGAGAACTGTTGCTGTCCGTAAAGCGACGATGGCAAATTGAAGATGCAGGAAGCCCAGGTAATTGGCGACTTTCTTTTCCCAGCGGATCAGCAATCGCCGCGCACGGTTGAGCCACGAGTGAGTCCGTT